>CAZNYW010000039.1:0-1760 GCA_964577375.1 uncultured Spirochaetales bacterium
GCCCGGTTCGCGCCCGCCGCACCCATCGCGAGGTAGGAGTACTTCTTCGCGAGCGGCGGGTCGATCTTCTTCAGCTTCTCGTAATTTCGTTTCGCGTCGCCGTAGTTCTCGAGCTCCTGGTTCACCCGCGCAACGGCAAGAACAACTCGCCCATTGTCGGGTTGGAGCTCACTCGCCTGCTGGTAGTACTTGCGAGCGTTCTGCCAGTCCTGCTGCAGGAAATAGACGTTGCCGAGGTTGATGACCGCCGGCACGTAGTCGCTTCTTTTCTGCAGTATTTGCTTGAACTGCGCCTCCGCCTGATCGGGCTGGCCGTACTTGGCGTAGAGGATTCCGAGATGATTCATCGCAGACAGGCTGCCGCTTGAGGCGATCTGCGTGCGCAACCGGGTCACCTCAGGTGATATCGCCTGGTCTATGAATTTCTTCACATCGGCCTGGTAGCTCGCGACCACCTGACCGGTCGGAGGAAATACAAGGTTCGGGCCCGACCCGGGGAGTCCCACCGGCGCATATACCGACCAGGCCTTTTCGATCGGGTAAAACCCCGCGTTCCCGGCCTGGTCAGCCTCGTTCCATTCCTTGGCGCCGGTCTGCCATGCGGCAAGAAAGCCTTTGTGGCGGAGAGTGATCTCCACCGGAATCCAGACCTCATTGTTCTTGACGATGAACTGCCCGTCGGGGATAAGCGCGTTCTGCGCCTGATCGGGCGCGAGTCCGGTGTCGACTGCAACGAAGATGTGGCCCGGAGTTGTGATGAAGGCTGCGTTCACCCCCACCGATTCGAGAAGTGCGCTGTAGAGAATCGAAAGGTCATCGCAGTCGCCGGACTTGTACTGGAGCGTCTGGCGGGGAAACTGGAGAAAATCGGGCACGCCCTGCTTTTTAGAAAAGACGACGTAGGGAGTGGTGGGATCGGGGACGTAGTTGAGCCCGTAGAGGTCGAGCGCGTCGTGAATCCCCATCGCGGTCTGAAGCTGCGCATTGAGCGCGTGGACCTCACGGTCCCGAATCGGGCCGACAACGTTCTTTGCAAATGAGAGCACCTGTGGATCCTTCGCGGTTACGAAGGCTGCAGCGCGCCTGTTGTCATCCCAGGTCATCGCGTTTCGATTGAGGAACTGAATCGTTTCGACCGACTTGTCCTCGTACTTCTGCCCGTCCACGGTGCAGTCGAAGGTGATCTGTGCCGACACCTTGGTGCCTTCTGTCACCGAGAGCACGTTGTCGTTGAAAAGCGCATAGAGGTCGACCTGCTCGTCGGCGCCGGGAACGAGACTGCCCTTGAGGCTGACCGTTTTCGGATTGTCCATGAACTGCTTGATATATACCGTCGCAGTGATGTCGTTGGCGGTCGAGTCTGCGGTGTTTCTGATATCGACCGTTCCGACCGGATGGTCGTCATAATATTGATAGAACACCGGGAAGAGAGGCGGCACATCGAGCTTGGTTTCCGAGAGCGCGCCACTCAGAGGTGTGATGGTTCCTGACGGATAGAAACCGGCGGCCGCCCCCTGCGGTTGGGGGCCAAGCGCAATCGTCGTCCCAAGGGCCGCGCTGACCCCCTGGTAAAGCCCGAAGTAGTTTCGGTAGACGCCGGTAATGCCAAGGCTGACGGTCGGAGTCATCGAGAACTCCATGCCGATTCCACCGTCGGCGTAGGGATTTGTCGATGAGAGCGAGAAGTCGTTGAGGGTGCCGAAATAGTAGCCCCCCGAACCGTAGGCGAGAAACCGGAACCGGGGCGAGAGCGGGAACTG
>CAZNYW010000039.1:1860-32341 GCA_964577375.1 uncultured Spirochaetales bacterium
TTCGACGGGACCTACGGCCTTGCACGCGGTCTCTACAGCCTTTCCGCTACCCCCGGCAACGGAGGGCAACCGGTGGTTACCGACGGCAAGTTCATGAGCGTATTCAGGAAGCAGTCCGACGGAAGATGGCTCTTCTTCCGGGACTGCTTCAATTCAAATACGCCGCCGGCCTGAGCGAGCAGCGGGCGGGCCGGCGCGATGTTCCTACTTCGCGCCGTTGTTGTTGTAGCAGTCGCGCAGGATCTTCCACTGGCCGTCGGCGTTCTTGCGGAGAATCGTAAGGAACTTACCGTCGGTGACGAGAGCGGCGCCGCCGGCTTTCGGCGTAAGCGCCTTATAGTAGGTGCCCATGGTATAGGCGTAGTCTCCCATAACCACGATCTCCTTCGGCGTGATCGTCATCTGGGTAGTATATTCGGCTGCGGCCCTTGCCCACTTTTTCGTCAGGGCTGCCTTCTCGTCCCACAATCTGAACATCGCTTTGCCTTCCGGCATCTTGTAGGCGTCGGGATCGTGCAGCTGCATGTAGGCGGACAGATCGCCATCGATCGCGCTCTTTGAGTATGCCTGCCACAGCGCGGCGATTGCGGCCTTGTCCGCGCTGTCTGATGTCGAGGACATCGATGCTTTGACTGCGGTGGCCTTCTCACCATTTCCGGAGGCGAAGACGCCGGAGGCGGCGACAACCAGAACCAACGCAAATAGCGGTGCGAACTTTTTCATCACTCAACTCCTTCGAGCGGCATCGCTGTGCCGTGCTCGTTCGCCATTCTGGTCCCGGGGCGTCGCAGGAACGTTGGCGCCGCCCGACGAAGGGAACGGGATTTCGTCAAGTATCGCTTCGACGCGTTCGACAAGCGTCTGATAATCGAGAAGCCGCCCTCGAGCCCACGCCTCAGGATGGTGCACGCGGCATAAATCTATTGCCTGCTCGAGATCCGCGGACACCCCCCAGCTCTGCCCGTCCGCATCCGGACCTCCTCCGTCGGTTCCCGGCGGCGGAACCCTGAGGAGCTCGAGCGCGCCCAGCAGTTCTGCCGCGGGCTCCGGACGGCGTGCGGCAACGAGTGCGGTGGCGATTCGGCCGGTGAGAAACAGCGAATTGCCCTGATCACCAAGCGAGTCGAAAAGGCGAAGCGCCTGTCGATAGAACTGAAGGGATTCGACGGGATCTGCCTGAAGCGCGGCGGTCCGGCCAAGCCCCTCGTAGTTCCAGGCGATCATCCAGCGATCGTTCATGCTTTTCATGTGGGAAAGTGATTCTTCATACTCGAGCCGCGCAGCACCGTAATCGCCTGCTTCCCGGTAGAGGTCGCCGAGGCCGTTGCGAACGTGCGCGTAGGCCCACTCGTCTCCGGTTTTCCGGGTGATACGGAGAGCCGTTTCGAGCTTCGCCACCGGCGGCTCGCCGGGATACTTGCCGCCGGTCGTCGCATAGGCCCATATGAGAGCGCGGGCAATTCCGCGGGGGTCTCCGACCTCTTCGGCTGCGCGGACCGCCGCTTCAGTAAGCAGCGTGCCTTCGGAGTAGTTTCCGGAAAACCGCTCGGTTACGCCGAGATCGGAAAGCGCGAGTGACTCGCCCGCGCGGTCATCTGCCGCGCGGAAAAGCGATAACGCCCGGGTATGAAGCGTCCGCGAAATCCGCCAGCCGCCTTCGACAAAGTGCATGAAGCCGAGCGCGTGCAGCGCCCGCCCGGCGAGTGACTCGTTTCCGGCAACATCGAGCCGTTCGAGTCCCCTCTCCAGGTAGGCACGGCCGTCGGCGAAGCGGCCGCACAGGAACCAGTACCATTCAAGGGCGACCGCGAATCGGACAGACTCCTCCGGCGATCCGTCGGTTTCATACCAGCGCATTGCAGCGTCGATGTTGCCGTACTCGTTCTCCAGGCGCTGAAGCCATACCCGGGCTTCGGAACCGTGGAGAGAAGCCTCCGCCTGAAGCGCAAGCTCGAAAAAGTAGGCTGCATGCAGGCACCGAAGAGCTGCCATCTCCCCTGCCTCGACGAGGAGCGAGCGCGCAAACCCACGTATGGTCTCGAGCAGCCGGAACCGCGTCGAACCGTCTGACGGCTCTCTCGCCACGAGGCTCTGATCGATGAGCGCTCCGAGACCGCCAAGGATGTCGGTGCTCGTCGATTCGTCTTCAGAAGCGCAAATGGAACTCGCGGCATCGAGCGACCAGCCGCCGACGAATACCGACAGGCTCCTGAATAGCCGCTTCAGCTCTTCGTCCAGAAGATCGTAGCTCCAGCGGATTGCCGCATCGAGTGTCTGCTGCCGTTCGGGAAGATCGCGGAAGCCCGTAGTCCTGATCACTGGCTGGTCGGTCAGCCGATTCAGAAGCTCTTCCGGACTGGAGAACTTGAGCTGAGGGGCGGCGAGCTCGATTGCAAGCGGCAGCGCGTCGAGCCTCCGGCAGAGCTGCGCTATTGTCGCCGCAAGACGGTCGGTGAGCACGAGCCGGGTATGCCTCGAAGCGCGTTCCAGAAACAGCTGAACCGCCTCGCTCTCCACTATCGCGGCGTCGGCGCCATCGTCGGCAGGCAGATCGAGTGCCGGGAGCTGATACTCCCGCTCGCCTGCGAGACCCAGAGGTGAACGGCTCGTTACAAGGATTTTAACCCCGGCGCATTCCTGCAGCAGGCGTGCCGCCTCCGGAGCTGCGTCGAGAAGGTGCTCGAAATTGTCCATCACAAGAAGCGCGGTCCGGCGGCGCAGATACTCGGATACGACCTCCCCCGGTGGCCTTCGCTGGTAGGCGGACTCCTGCATTCCGAGCGCGGCGATCACCGCGGCCGGCAGCTCCGAAGCCAGCCGGAGGCTTGTCAGGTCGATGAAGAATACTCCGTCGGGGAAACGCCGCGCAAGCAGAGCGGACACGTGAAGCGAGACTCTGGTCTTCCCGGCACCTGCAGGACCGGTCACGGTCAGAAGCCTGACCGCTTCGGATTCGAGAAGAGAGACTATCCTCAGTATGGTCGCCTTCCGACCGATCAGTGTCGTATCCGGCACCGGAAGATTGTTCGGCACTGACTCCAGGCTGCGTACGCCGCCTGGAGACTTCCTGAAGCCGGGATAGACGATTCTGTCTGTCTCCGCCGGCGCGCTGAGATCTGCAAGCCTCAGCAGGCCGAGCGATTCGAGAGAAAACCCGTCAGGCAACCGGCCGTGAACCTCCGACGCGGCCGCGGCGGATACGAGGAAGTCTCCACTCGTGGCAGCCTCGAGCATTGCGTAGGCGTGGTAGGTGCTCAAGTCACAGGCAAGCATTGTGTTTCTTTCGATTATATGGATCACGGCACATGCCGAACGGTCCTCGCGAAGCAGGAATGCGCCTGCTTCCATCGCCGCCTCGACCGTCGAAAACATCGCCGCCCCGTTGCCCCACCACCCCGGCCAGAGTTGACCACCCAGCTTTTGGAGCTGCCGCGCCGATGCGGTTTCGCTCGACCGGTAATCGGAAAGCAGCAGAACACGGCGCTCACCGCGCTCCGCTTCGACCCGGCTCAGTTTCCCGGTGCCGGCCGGGCCCCGGACCTCCTCCTGGGCGCGAACGGCCGCCTCGAGCGCCGAGGTCTCCTGCTCCGGCCCGGCTTCGAGCTCCTCGGCAAGAATCCGCACGCATTCCTGATACTGCCTGAGCGCGGCATTTCTTCGTCCGGAGGCCGCAAGCAGACGGATCAGGGCACGGTGAGAGCTCTCCTCGAGTCTGTCGACCTCGACGAGACGGCGCGCGCAGTCTATCGCGCTGTCCCAGCGGCGGTCGGCTTCGTAGATAGACACCAGACGCCTGAGCACGGCAGATAGCTCGCCGCGAAATTGTTCTCCGCGCGCGAGCTGCCATTCGTCGAACAGAGAGCAGTCGGGCAGGCTGAACCCGGTGAGGAAGTCGTTTCGGTAGAGGAGCAGCGCGTCCTCGAGCAGCGGCGCACAGCTTTCACACACCTCGTCCCGCGGGTGGGCGCCGCAGCCGGCCGCGAGCGCAACGAATCGTTCTGCATCGGTGGTGAGCGCACGTGCGCTCAACAGCACCGTATCCTGCTCGTTCTGGAAAGCGTCCCTGCCGAGTATCTGATTCAGCGAGAAGATCGATCTGCGGAGGTTGGCCCGAGCGCGGGACTGGCCGTGATCCGGCCAGAAAAGCGCCGCGAGCTCATCGCGGCCATGCGGATGTCGCTCGATCGAAAGATAGGCGAGCAGCGCAGTGGATTTGCGGCGTTGAAGCGAAACGGAGCGGCCCTCGGATACAAGCAGCGGGGGCCCGAGCAGCCTGAAAAGGAAGGCGGGCACTGGCGACTCCACTCGGCTTCACGCCCTGATTCTGCGCTGAGCCTGACCGGATGCTTGTCTCCGGGCATCTGCCGACCTCCCAATCTTAGTAAAGTTGAGATGTTTTATCAAGTTTTGCCCGGAATGATGAAAGCGGCCGAAACGGCGCAAAGCCAATCTTTCATAATTTTTTTGTTGTGCAGATAGCCTTCTGGCCTTATCATAGAAGTCGAAGCACTCACATCACGTGCAGGGGTAACACTTTGGGCTAGGAGGATAAAATGAAAAAGTACGCCCTGGTTTTGGGAGCACTGCTGCTTTTGCTTCCCTTCGTCGCATCAGCACAGATGGTTCTCCAGCAGGACAATTTCTCATCCATGAGCGGCTGGCAGTCAGGAAGTGGCAGCTGGGCGGTGCAGGGAGGCCGGCTCGTTCAGTCGGACACCACCGCTCCGATGGCTCGTGTCGATCACATGCTGAATCAGAGCGGATCATATGAGATCTCCTTCAACGTTCAGTATGTCGGCGGCGGCTACATGAACCAGATGGATCTCCAGAACCTGAGCCTCCACGCCGGTTTTGGCATTCAGATCGCCGTGAGCCAGCCTCCCCTCGGCAAGGTCGCATGGGGTGTTGGAAATTCCTACCTTCTGTGGCTCAACCTCGACACCCGGCCGTCGACGATGAAGAACTACCCGCAGCACTACGGATTCCGTGCGCAGGTGTACAAGAGCGTCAGCAACACCGTCATGAATGTCGAGCCGTCGCTCAATGTCGACATTCCGGCCGCTCTCGGGATCAGCCTGCAGGACCTGCTCAACTACGTTCAGCAGGAGGGATTGAACACCATTGTGCCGATCAAGATTCGCGTGAATACCAACACCGGACGAATCATGGTGGAGGATCCGACTGCCCCGACGCTGTGGTACTACTTCGATCTGCCGAGCTCGACCCTCTCCGGGAAGTACATCTCCTTCCGGACGAACGCGCTGGCCGCCAGTTTCGGCAATTTCGTGGTGACCCAGCAATAGGGCTCGGGCCCACAACACGACTAGCGATTCCTGTTGCGAATCGATGCGTAACTCCGCCCAGCAGCAGCTGGGCGGTTTTTTGTCCCTGACGTAGAATCTACACCACCATTCAATCAGGAGAGGCGAAACATGGAACCCACAATCCCCCTCATGTTCAGGCGCGTCGCGCAGCAATACCCCGATTATCCTGCCCAGTACAGCAAGGATTCGGCGGGAGTATTCCAGCCGACGAGCGTGCGAGACATGTACCACGAGGTTCAGACCTGGGCCGCAGGTCTCCTCTCGATCGGCGTGCGCCGCGATGACCACGTCGGATTGATCTCGGACAACCGGAAGGAATGGTTCATCGCAGATCTCGCACTGCTCTGCATCGGCGCGGCCGACGTTCCCCGTGGATGCGATTCCACGGTGTCGGAGATTCAGTACATTCTCGGGTTCGCCGACTGCAAGGTCACGATTGTCGAAAACCAGAGTCAGTTTCTCAGAGTCCACGGTATCCGCAAAGCAATTGGCGGGCTCCAAACCGTCATCGTCCTGGACGATGAGTTTTCCCCGGCGGAAGTTGCCGAACAGATGAAGGGGTGGGAGGTTCTCACCTACAGGCAGGTAATGGAGCGCGGGGAGGCGGAGATCGCGAAGAACGCCGACCTCATCGAGCGCGAGATCGACAAGGGCGGCGAAGACGATCTGGCATCGATCATCTTCACCAGCGGTACCACCGGCGAGCCGAAGGGCGTGATGCTCTCGCACCGGAACTTCCTTCACCAGGTGAAGGGCGTCCCGGAGCTCATCGAAGTCGGCCCCGGCGACATCTGGCTCTGTGTGCTCCCGGTCTGGCACTCTTTCGAACGGATCATCCAGTACGTCGCCCTCGGCACGGCGTCCGCGCTTGCCTACTCAAAGCCGGTGAGCAAGATAATGCTGCAGGACTTTCAGTCCGTCCGGCCGACCTGGATGGCCTCGGTTCCGCGGATCTGGGACGCAGTGAAGGCCGGAATCTACCGCAATGTGGCCACTCAGAGCGCGGTAAAGCGCGGGCTCTTCAATTTCTTCGTCTCGGTATCGTCGGCTCATGCACGCTTGACGAACATGCTTCGCGGACTCAATCCCCGCTTCAAAAAGAAATCGCGCCTCCGGGAGGTGGTGGTCTCGATTATTCCCTTCCTGATTCTCGCGCCTTTCCGCGGGCTCGGGAACCTCCTCGTTTTCAAGACAATCAAGGAGCGTCTCGGCGGAAGATTCGTCGCAGGAATTTCAGGCGGCGGTGCGCTTCCGGAAGCGATCGACTCGTTTTTCGCCGCAGCCGGGATTCTCCTCCTCGAAGGCTACGGTCTCACCGAGACCGCGCCGGTTCTCGGGGTTCGCGCACAGCGCAGGCCCGTTCCAAGCACCGTTGGCCCGGTCTTTCCGGGAACTGAAGTGAAGATAGTCGACGACGAGGGCAGGACGCTGCCTCCCGGAACTAAAGGACTGGTCCTTGCCCGCGGACCACAGGTGATGCTCGGCTACTACAAAAAGCCCGAAGAGACCCGGAAGATGATATCGGAGGACGGCTGGCTCAACACTGGAGATCTGGGGATGCTGACGCACAACAATGAGCTGAAAATTCTCGGTCGGGCAAAGGACACGATAGTGCTTCTCGGCGGCGAGAATATCGAGCCGCTTCCCATCGAACAGAAGCTCTGCGAGTCGACCTACATCGACAACGCCATTCTGCTCGGTCAGGACCAGAAGTTTCTCGCCGCGCTCATTCTGCCGAATCGAGAAGCGCTCGAGCACTACGCCCGGTCCGAATCGATCCATGTCTCCGATTACGACACGCTTCTCGATCACCCTCAGATTCTCGAGCTCTACGGCAACGAGATATCCGAGCTTGTGAGCAACAAGACCGGTTTCAAGAACTTCGAGCGAGTCTACCGGTTCAAGCTCGTGGGGGACACTTTCGAGGTGGGACGGGAGCTGTCGATGAAGCAGGAGGTCAAGCGGCACGTGATCTACGACAAGTACCAGGATCTCATCAAGGAGCTGTTCGAGTAGTCATTCGCCGCGCGCCCCGGCGTCTGCGCCGCGCGCCCCGGCGACGTTCTGCAGCACCGCAAGGACCCTGACGAGCGCGAGGGTATCCATCGCACAGTAGTCCTCGAGCCCGGCTCTGATCCGGGCCGTCTCCTCTGCACCCAGCACTCCCCCGCCTGAGGGTGAAGCGTGCGAGCTCAGGTAGTATGCGATGCTCGCCTCGAGCCCGTCCGTGAAGGCAAGCTCGCCGTAGCCTGTTCCGGTGAGCGCCGGCAGGATCACCTTGAGCGACATTCTGCCGCGCTGCTCGGGATGATAGTAGTCGAGGCGCTGAAACGGAAGAGAGAGGTCCACTATGCGTGCGGACACCGCGTGCGCGCGGTCCAGGTACGCGGGGTAGAGTTCGCCAAGATAGTTGATCATCGACCGTTCAAAATTGCTTCCGAATACAAGAATCGACCCGGAATCACCGAGCAGATCGAGCAGGTCGCGTATCATTTCAAGCCTGCCGTCGGTTCCCGTCTCCTCTATGCGCACGTAGTGCTCGAGCTCGGCGCCCTCTTCCACGAGCCGGTGCACCGAGTACTGGAAGGGTACGTGCTGCCAGGGGCGGACTCCGTCGAAGGGGGGCACCGCGACGGCAAATGTCTCGAAATCGAGAAATGCTAGCGGATAGACGAGTCTGGAAAGAAAGGCATTGATTCGATCCCGGCGGACGTAGGGTTCGCCGGTTCGCACCGAAGCGAGCTGAATCCGCTGCTGAGCGGTGAGGTCGGTATCCTCGGGAATCTCCATAAGTTCCCGGATGCCCGCGTCATACAGATCCCGTGCTGCATCGCCGCCCCTCAGGAGCGTGAAAACGTGATGGTGCGGGACCGGCCCAAGTGCGGTCGAACAGGCCGGGCAGCTGAAGGGGCGATTGCACGGGGGAAGCGATGACCCGCCGGCGACGGCCGAGCTCAGAAGCCCCACCCTCCGGCGCGTTTCAGGCTCGTGGACCTCTGCCCACGCCGTCACCTCCTCCTGCTGAAAGAGCTGAGATGGTTCCACCACTCCGTTTCGGACGTAGTTCCTGTCTACCGATATAAGGACCACCCGCGATACCTTGAGTCCGCGGTCCGCGAGGCAGCATCTGACGTAAGATGCCTCGCGACGGTGACGGTCCTTGGAACGCGCGGCAGGATTCAGCGTGTAGAGGACCCATCCTGTCTCCCCCTCCGGGATCAGAAAGGGTACGTGGGCAGCGCAGTTGCCCGAGCTCACCCACCCGCCGACCACTGGAAGGCGGCCGGCAACACGGGCGAGAAGAGCATCGGATGCCCGCTCGACTCCATCCGGGAGTGTCCAGGGATCGTGTGCCGCCTGGAACTGATTCCGCAGATCCGCGGGAAACAGGTCGAGCGCAAGTCCGGCAAGCTCCCGGTATCGCAGCCTGCGGAACCGTTCGTCATAGGAACCTTCGGGAGAATCAGCGGTGACAGTCCGAAGCACCCGGTCCCGGGCGCGACGGAGACAGGAGTAGGATTCGAGTAGTGCATCGGCGGTGATCCAGACCGGTGAGCTGCCGGCGCGGGACGGAGAATCGGAAGATCGATCCAATGGCGTTCCTCACGCGGAGATGAGCTCGTGGGTATCGATCGCGATCTGAAGCTCTTCGTTCGTCGGGATGACCGCTATGGCCGTGGGCGAGTAGTCGGCAGAGATTATGCCCTGGCGGGGACCATTTTCGCTGTTCTTCTCGTAGTCCATGACAATTCCCAGATTCTCCAGCCGGTGACATATCCGTTCACGCATCTTAACCCCGTACTGACCGATGCCGCCTGTGAACACCAGAATATCGACCTTCACGATGTTGGCCGCGTAGGCGCCGATGTAGTTGCGCACGCGGTGAGCATAGACATCGAGCGCGTCTATGGCTCGCTGGTTGCCCTCGTCTGCGGCCTTTTCGATGTCGCGAAGATCGCTCGAAATTCCCGACAGTCCGAGCAGTCCGCTTTTCTTGTTCAGTAGCTGGTTGAGCTCCGCTGCCGAATAGCCGCGCTCGAGCAGGTAGAGCAGGATCTGCGGATCGAGGTCGCCGCTCCGCGTGCCCATGACCAGCCCCTCCAGCGGCGTGAATCCCATCGAGGTATCGATCGATCTGCCGTTGTTTATGGCGGTTATCGATGCGCCGTTTCCCAGATGACACGAGATGACATTGGTGTTCTCGGAAGAACGCTTCATGTATTTCACTGCCTCGGTGGATACGTAGCGGTGGCTGGTGCCGTGGAAGCCGTACCGCCGGATCTTGTGTTTCTCATACAGCTCGCGTGGAAGTCCGTACAGATAAGCGGAGGCAGGCATGGTCTGGTGAAACGCCGTATCGAAAACGGCAACCTGCTTGCGATCGGGCAGAAGCTTCATCGCCTCCACAATGCCTGAAAGGTTCGCGGGATTGTGCAGCGGCGCAAGCTCGATGTTGTCCTTGATGGCGTTCAGAACCGGCTCGTCTATCACTACCGAGCTGGCGTATTTCTCCCCGCCGTGCACGACCCGGTGACCAACGCCGGTTATCTCTTCGATGCTGGAGAGAATGCCTTTCTCCGGATCGGTGAGCGCGGCGCCCATCAGCCTGATCGCCACGCTGTGATCGGGAATCTCCAGCTCTTTGAGATACCTGCCGCGCGGAGAGTCCTGGGTGATGTTCCCCGAGGCCAGGCCGATTCGCTCGACCTGTCCCTTTCCCAGGCTATCCCGCTCAGGCATGCGATACACCTCGTATTTGAGGGAAGAGCTTCCGCAGTTGATGATCAGGATGGTGTTCTGTGCATGGGTGCTGTTCATGGGTTCCTCCGTGTTCTTCCCTGGCCCGGGAGAGGCCCGCATACCTTCCTCTGCCGGTCGCACGGCGGGACTGCGAGTCGTCATGCAAAACCCGGGGGCCTGCCGGCGCTATCTGGCTTTCTTCATTGAGTCCGATAATTTGATGTACGCGAGACCGAGATTATAGTACGCATCCGCGAAGCTTTTGTCGATACTTATGGTCTTCTGAAAGTCGGCAATTGCCTTCTCCATGTCGCCCAGACGGTAGTACGCGTTGCCGAGATTGTAGTACGCATCGCGATAGCCCGATTTCAGGGACACCGCCTTCTCGAAATCGTTCACCGCTTCGGTGAGCTTTCCGCTGTCGTAGTAGACGTTGCCCCGATTGTAGTATGCCTCGGCGTACTGCGGATTGGCCTTCACCGCAGCATCGAAATCGGACAGAGCCTTGTCGGGCTGTTTCAGTTTGAAGTAGGCGACGCCGCGGTTGTTGTATACGGAGGCCGCCTGCCCGGCAGGTATGCCCGACGGATGACCGACGAGCCAGCTGTAGTCGGTCACCGCTTTCTGATAGTCCCCGGCAAGCGAGTAGGTATTCGCGCGGTTGAAGTAGGCCTCGCCGTAGTCGCTCTTCAGCGAGATCGCCTTCGTGAAGTCCGCGATGGCCTCGCCGAGCATCTTCTGATCGTAGTAGACGACGCCCCGATTATAGTAGGTGCCGGCCGTATCCGGTTTGAGCTGAATCGCCTGGGTGTAGCTCTGGATTGCGTCGTTCAGCTTTCCCGACTGATAGTCGTTTTTCGCCTGTGTGACCAGGTCGTTGTAGCTTTGCGCGGAAACGGCGGTCACCGTGCCGCACAAGAGCGCCGCTGTCAGGCAGAGCACGCCAGCATGCTTCATCGGTTTCCTCCATTTAACGCAGTTTAGCCCGAATTCCCCCTATTAGTAAACAGAAATTCGGTTGTTGCGCCCCCTGCGGCATGATACCATTGCCTCATATGCCGTCCCACGTCGCCCATCTTGTGTTTGCGGAGGAGACAGTCGCTCGGGTCTGCGGGACGGAATCACCGCTGATTCACACCTACGGCAACTACCTTGCCCTCGGAGCCCAGGGACCGGATATCTTCTTTCATAACCAGCGCACCATGCCCACCGGCATCCGGTACGGGGTCCTTCTTCACCGTCACGGGTATGGCAGGTTCATCGCCTCCCTGACGCAGGGAGCCCTCGCGAAGGGGGCCGGTTTCGATTCGGAGCTTTCGGCCTACACCGCCGGATTCCTTTCTCACGCCATCCTCGACCGCTACACGCATCCGTTTATCAACTACTTCGCCGGATGGGTCGATCCGGAGGATGAATCCTCGGCGCGTTACCGTTCCATGCATCCGTTCCTCGAACGGATCATCGATCTGCATGTGCTCGGACGCTTTCGGGCCCTGGATATCAACACCTACGATTTCTACAGCAGGGTGAATTGCGGCGGTGGGCTGCCGGAATCCCTCGAAAAGCTGCTCGAAGCTGCGCTTGTAGAGTGCTACCGCCGGGCGCGACGTGACGAAGAGCTCGCGCAGCGTCTCCGGAATGCCTATTCGGACACGATGGGGTACTACCGCTATTCCAACCGCATCACACCCGGAAGGCTTCGGGAAGGATACCGACGCGAACAGGAAGGCGACATCGGCAACCGGTGGCTCGCCATTCTCCATCCGTTTGCCATAGACGGCTCGGTCGACTATCTGAACGAACTGCATGCGGCCTGGAGCGATCCCTGCGACAAAACGCGCGTGATGGCGGCCTCCTTCTGGGACCTGATGCGGAACGCGCTTGATGAGTGCACCGTCTCACTTGCCGGCCTGGAGCAGTGCTGGAACGGCCGGCTGCCGTTCGAGAAGCTCGAAGAGCTCGTCGGAAACGGCGGGCTCGGCGACACAAGCGGCGCCGCATCCCCATGCAGCAAGAGGTATTCGCGGCCGCTGCCGCTTGCACAGCTGCTCCAGCGTCTGCGCCGCGCCATCGCGGAGAACGATCTTCCCGAATCGCCGCCTGTACTCGGTTAGAGTCAACGGCCGCGAACGCCGTAACGTTCCGCGATGGTATCCCCTATGAAATTGAAGCAGAAAACCGTTAGACCGATCGAAACGCCGGGGTAGACTGCAAGCCAGGGCGCCTGAAGAAGATAGGATCGAGCGTCCTTGAGCATGAGCCCCCAGCTGGCCGTGGGCGGCTGGGTTCCCAGCCCGAGGAAGGAGAGCGAGGCCTCGATTACGATCGCAAGAGCGAAGGTGGCCGACGCCTGAACGAGCAGCCGCGGCAGCATGTTCGGCAGCATGTGGGTCGCTACCGTGCGCAGCCAGGAGGAGCCGAGCGCTCGAGACGCAAGCACGTAGGTCTGCTCTTTGAGCGCGAGGGTTTCCGCCCGGACGATGCGGGCGAAAACGGGGCTGAAGATCACGCCCACCGCGAGCATCACCTGCGCCACCCCGTAACCGAGCACCGCGACAACGGTGATCGCCAGAAGCACCGTCGGGAACGACAGAATGCTGTCGGCGACAAGCATGATGACGTTGTCGAAGAACGCTCCGGTAAGCCCGGCTCCCAGACCGAACACCAGCCCGAGCGTAAGCGCGAGGCCGACCGAGATGACGCCCACCAGAAGCGCAGGGCGCACGCCCCAGATCACGCGTGAAAGAACGTCCCGCCCAAAATCGTCGGTCCCGAGCAGGTGCCCGGCCGAAAGCGGCGGCTGGAATCTTTCTTCGAGATTCTGCGCCACCGGATCATGCGGCGCTACCCACGGCGCGAAGGCTGCACAGATCAGAAGCAGCGCGAGGTAGCCCTCTACAATGCCGAGGACGATACGTCTGCCGCGGGATTCGCCGCCGGTCCGCCTCCGTTGCATTCGCTATTTGAGCTCCGTGTACCGGAAATCGAAGGTATCGAGCTTCGGATCGATGCGGAAGCCTGAAACCGTATTTCGCATCCCGATGTAGCGGTAGGGAGTCCCGACGAAAACCATCGGCACCTGTTCCGCCATGATCTTGAGCACTTGAGCGTAGATCGGTTTTCGTTTATCGAATCCAATGGTTTCGCGCCCCTTGGCGATGAGGTTTGCCGCGGTACTGTTCTTCCAGTGCACGTAGGAATTGCCGGTGCCGTAGTTGGCAAGCCGCCCGTTGGGATCGAGCTTGCCGGTATGCCCGATCACCGTCATGTCGTAATTACCGCCGCGGTAGACGCTGCTCAGCCAGGTGGACCAGTCGACCAGCCGGACCTTCACGTTCAGCCCCACCTTGGCGAGCATCTGCTGATAGATTTCGCCCGCCTTGACGTGCGGTTCGTAGTTCTGAGGCAGCGCGAGGTCGAGCGGCCTGCTCAGGTCTGCGCCGGAGCTGGCAAGCAGCGCCTTCGCCTTGTCCGGATTGTAGGGATAGAGATCGGTGTAGTCGACGTAGTAGGGATCCGAGTAGTCCATGAAGGTGCCCACCACCTTCCCGCCGCCGTAGGCGGCATCGAGCGCGGCCTTCTTGTCGATCGCATAGTTGATCGCCTGCCGGACCTTGAGATTGTCGAAGGGTGGACGGGAGTTGTTCATGGCAAGCACGCAGACAAGCGACGTCAGGACGGTTTTGTAGCTCGTCTGCGGATTCTTCTCGATCTGGGGAAGATCCTCCTTGTTCAGGAGATAGTCGATGTCGATCTGTCCGCTGAGGAGTCCCTGAATCTGCACTGCGTGCTCGGTGATGATGTTCATGTTCACCCCGTCGAGGGTCGGGTGTCCCTTCATCCAGTAGTCGGGATTTCGCGTGAGAACTATCCGATTGTCTCTCACCCACTGGTTGAGCATGAACGGTCCGGTGCCGACCGGTTTGCTGTCGAAGTCGTGGCCGGACGCGATGAGTGACGCCGGCAGGATCGCTCCCCAGCCGGAGGCGAGCGAGGCAAGAAGCGGTGCAAACGGCTCCGACAGGTGAAACACTGCGGTATAGTCGTCAGGCGTATCTATGGATGATATGGCGCTGAAGTCGCTGGCGTTGGGCGAGGCGGTCGCAGGGTCGAGCTCGCGCTCGAAGGTTGCCTTTACGTCCCTGGAAGTGAAGGGCTGGCCGTTCTGAAAATGAACGCCGTGTCGCAGGTGGAAGGTCCAGGTGAGATCATCCGGTGATATCTGCCAGCTCTCGGCGAGCGCGGGAACGATTCTGCCGTTTTCGTCCGGTTCGACCAGGGTGTCATAGATGCTCCGGTCTACCTGAAAGGTGAGCGTGCCGGTGGTCTTCTGCGGATCGAGGGTGTCGGGACTTCCGGACAGCGCGAATTGAAGCACCTTACCGTGCATTTCGGTCTGACCGTTGGCATGGACTGCCGTCGGTGCAGCTATCGAGATGGCGGCGGCCAGAGCGCCGATCAGTGACAGATATCTCATCATTCCCTCCTAGCTGTCGCGCTGAAACGCAGCGCGGCGCTGAACAGCTCTCGCGTGTAAGGATGAACGGCTCCGGTTAGAATATCGTGAGCGCTGCCGCGTTCGACAATTCGTCCCTCTTTCATGACCGCAATCTCGTCGCTCAAATATGCGACCAGATTCAGGTCATGGGTGATGAAAAGGTAGGTCAGCTCGAGCCTCCGCTGCAGCTCACCGAGAAGGTTGAGGATCTGGGCCTGTATCGAAACGTCCAGATTGGAGACCGGCTCGTCCAGCACGAGAAACTCCGGCTCCATCGCGAGCGCCCTCGCGATGATGACCCGCTGTCGCTGGCCGCCGGAAAAGGTCGTCGGACGCGCGTCGACCAGCGCCGGATCGAGACCGACCAGCTGAAGAAGCTCCTCCATCCGTTGCGACCGACCCTCTTTCGGCGTGCCGCGGCTGATGAGCGCCTCTTCGAGGCTTCTCCGCACCGTCATTCGAGGATCGAGCGCACCGTTGACATCCTGAAAGATCAGCTGCGCGCGCCGACGCAGCTGCCGGAACTCCCGGCGTTTGAGGACCGCCGGATTGAGGCCGGCGATCGAAACCTGCCCGGATGTGGGAGGGTCCAGATAGAGAATCGCCCGCGCGAGAGTCGACTTTCCGCAGCCGGACTCCCCGACCAGCCCCATCGTTGTCCCCCGTTCGATCTCGAAGGAGACGTCCGCGACTGCGAGCACCTCCTCGTCCCGGTGGCGCCTCAGACCGCTCGATCCGTACCGTTTTGTGAGGTTCTTCACCTCCACGAACCTGCTCATGACACCGCCGTCCCGTCGGGAATGAGGTGACACTCGGCCCGGTGGGAGACCTCGCCGCCGTACTCCCTGTTCTCGGGTACCAGTCGCGAACACATCTCTTCGGCGATGGGACACCGAGGATGAAAAGGACATCCGGGAGGGATGTTTCTGCTGTCCGGAACCTTCCCGGGAATGAGCGTGAGCGGGGTGCCGCGTCGGCCCGCAGATGGGACAGCGCCGATGAGAGCTCGCGTATAGGGATGCAGCGGACCGTGGAGAACCTCATCCGCTGTTCCCGTCTCCACGATCCTGCCCGCATACATCACCGAGATTCGCTGTGCAATCGACTGAACCACCGCGAGATCGTGCGAGATGAACAGCATTCCCATGCGGCGGTCGGCCTGCAGCCGTACGAGGAGATCGAGAATCTGTTTCTGAATGGTGACGTCGAGTGAGGTAGTCGGTTCATCGGCAATGAGGAACGAGGGTCCGCAGGAGAGCGCCATGGCGATCATGGCCCTCTGTGCCATTCCGCCGGAGAGCTGGTGAGCATACTGCCGTCTCACTCGCGCAGGCAGCCCTACCTCCTCGAGAAGCTCCTTTACCCGACCTCTGGCCTTTCGCCGCGACCGCGGTTCGTGCGCCTCGATTGCTTCGGCAATCTGTTCGCCTATTCTCATCGTCGGATTGAGGTACCGTGAAGGCTCCTGGAATATCATCGCGATCTGCGCGCCCCTGATCGCCGGAAGCTCTCCTGCCGCCAGAGAATAGAGATCGATGCCGCCGAGCCGGACGGAACCGCTGATCTGCGCGCCGGTATCCTCACCTTCGAGCCTGAGAATCGAGCGCGCGGTGACGCTCTTGCCCGAGCCGGACTCCCCCACCAGCGCGTGAACCTCTCCGCGCCGGAGCGTGAGCGATATTCCCCGCACCGCGCGCGAATCGGACCCGTCTTTTCCGGCCGACGGGAAACGTACCGAAAGACCGTCTACCTCTATTGTGACCTCGTCAGCTGTCACCGGACTCTCACCTTGGGATTCGCTATCGAATAGAAGACATCCACTGCAAAATTGACCAGCGAGAACACTATCGCAACAAAGATAACACCGCCCTGTATCAGTGGGAAGTCACGCGCGGAGATGGCCGACAGCAACAGTCTCCCGATTCCCGGCAGCGAGAAGACCTGCTCGATAATGATGGCGCCGCCGAGCAGATAGCCGAACTGAATTCCGGCTACGGTGATCACCGGGAACAGCGCATTGGGAAGCGCGTGGCGCAGAACGATGCGGGACTCGGCGATACCCTTCGCCCGGGCGGTTGTAACGTAGTCGCGTTGAAGCTCTTCGATCATCGCGCCGCGGACGATGCGAATCAGAAGTGCAGACCTCCCCACACCGAGTGCAACCGACGGCAGCACGAGGTGCACGAAACCGCCGGTTCCAAAAAGAGGGAAGAGGTGAAGCCGTACCGAAAAGGCGAGAAGCAGAAGGATACCCAGCCAGAAACCGGGAATTGCGAGCCCGATCTGCGTGTAGACCATCACCGAATAGTCGGCCGGAGTCCATCGTCGGACTGCAGAGAGCGCACCGAGCGGAATCGCCACGGCGATCGCGATGACGAACCCGAGCAGGGCCAGGCTCAGGGTGAGTGGAAAGCGCGCGAGGATCAGCGAAGAAACCGATTCACCGGTGGAGAATGAGGTCCCCAAGTCCAGGTGCGCAAGATGCCAGAACCAGGAAACGTATTGAACGGGAAGCGGCTGGTCGGTGCCCAGCTTTGCCCGGATGGCGGCGATGTCCGCCGGCTTTGCGTCCACCCCGGCTATCACCAGTGCGGGATCACCGGGTATTACACGGACTATGACGAATACGATTGTTGCAACCAGCAGGACGGTCAGAACCAGCCGTCCGAACCGGCGAAGCAGGAAGAGCGTCAAGATGGCTGCCTCCGCCCGGAGCACTGCGAACCGATCGGCATTCGGTGCGGTACGTGGAGGTCAGGCAACCACATGGAGGCGGGCTACTTTTTCAGCGCGAGAACAACACGTTCGAGGACCTTGGCCCGGTCCAGCGGCTTTATTATATAATTTTTCGCCCCTGCCATGAGGGACCGTTTAACCAGGTCGTTCTTTCCGAGCGCACTGATCATGATGACCACCGCCTCTTTGTCGAACTCCATGATCTTCTCGAGCGCGGTCACCCCGTCCATCTTGGGCATCGTTATGTCCATCGTGACAAGGTCGACATTCGGGTGGAGCTCTTTGTATTTTTCGATACCTTCTTCACCGTTGGAAGCGGTACCGGCAATTTCAAATCCGGCCGACGTCAGAATCTGGCCGAGCTGTTTTGCGATGAACATCGAATCGTCGACAATCAGAACACGGTATGATCCGCCGTCGGGTTTCAGTCCGTCTGGCTCCTTGCTGTTCAAATTCGGAAAATCTCCCTTTGTACGCATTAATCGTTCTCCTCACCGGCGCCGAATGATAATTGGTGTCACGCAGCGTAACCCAGTTTATACTGCATTTTCTCCACTTTATCAAGCCTCATAACAGACGATAGAGGTGACCGGACAAAAAAGAAAAGGGATAGCCGGAGAATTATCCGGCGATCCCTTTGGGGGTTTTACATCGGTTTTTACTTCTTTTTTTACATCAGTTCTTACATGGCTGCATCACATCCGAGTTTTACATTCCGCGCCGGCTCGGTCTGGTCCGAGATCCATCCGATCCGCACGGCCGACACTCCTTATGATGCAAGGAACGTGCCATGTAATAGAACGGTATGTAAGTTATTTATGGGCAACTAATTATGAGGAAATCACGAGAGAGCGCAGTTCAACGAACCCATATGCAAATTGCATATTATGCACTATGCATAGCATGCGATCGGCATGAATCGGGTGTTCGGCTACGCGTTGCGGCCCGAAGATTGTTGCTGGTCGGGAGAGGCCGACTCTCTGCGAAGCCGCCGGCTGAGGGTCGATTGAGAGACGCCGAGCATCCGCGCAGCAATTGACTGGTTGCCTCCGGAGCGCTCGAGAGCCTGGGAGACGAAATAATCCTCCACCTCCTGAAGCGTCGGGAACGCCCCGGTGTAGGTGAATATGCGCGCATCACCGCCCGCGGGGGACTGGGACGCTGCAGCGTCTCCGGCGGAATCTTCGGCAGAAGGGCGTGGTTCCCGAGCGGGCGCGCCCGCCTGGACCGAGGTGAAGGGCACGCCGCGTTGCCTGCGCTGATTTTCGATGTAACTTGAAAAGTGCGAAAGCGAGAGCACACCACCCTCGTGCCGGCTGACCGCGTCGAAGATCATCGCCTGCAGCTCGCGCACGTTGCCGGGAAAATCGTAGGTCGCAAGAAGCGTATAGAGCTCACGAGGGACTGTGGGAATGCGTTTTCCCATGCTTCCGGCAGCGTCGCTGAGAAAGGCGGTGGTCAGCAGCTCTAAGTCTTCCGGTCGCTCGCGCAGCGGCGGAAGGTGCACACGGTGGGACATCAGCCTGAAGTAGAGATCTTTTCGGAAGCTCCCGTCCTCCTGCTTGGATGCGAGGTCGGCGTTGGTCGCGGCAACGATCCTGACTTTTGCCCGTTCCGGCCGGTCGGCGCCCAGCGGATAGTACTCGCCCTCCTGCAGGAGCCGAAGAAGCTTCACCTGTGCTCCCACCGGCAGATCTCCTATCTCATCGAGAAATAGCGTTCCGCCCGCGGCCCGCTCGACGAGCCCTCCCCGTGATGCGTCTGCTCCCGTGTACGCGCCTTTCACGTGGCCGAAAAGTGTATCGGAAAACATGGTATCGTCGAGACCGGAAACATTGACCGCGACAAACTCGCCCGCGGGGGCCGAGACCCTATGAATCGCCCGCGCGATCAGCTCTTTTCCCGTACCGCTCTCGCCGGTAACGAGCACCGCCTTCGGACTCGCCGACACCGCTTCGACATAGCGAAGCACGCGGAGCATCGACTGGCTCGTCGTCACGATCTCCTCGAACGCCTCCGGGTGCAGCAGGTTTGGCGTGCCGGTGGTGAGCACCGATACTTCGTCCCGGAGCTCCCTGATGGTCGCCGACAGACGTACGGCGTTGATCAGGCGATTCGGCTCCACCGGCTTGGCGATGTAGTCGAAGGCGCCCTTTTTCATGCACTCCACGGCCGTGTCGACCCGGTCTTCGCTTGTGAGCACGATGATGGAGATCCCCGGGAAGTCGGCGCGCAGAAGATCGAGCAGTTCCTGTCCGGTCACATGGGGCATGTTCAGATCGAGGAGAACCGTTGCGATGCTGTTCTCGGCGGCGATCTTCATCACGTCCCGTGAATCAGCGCAGACGATCAGGTGCTCGAAGCCGGCCTCCTGAAGGTAGGTCTGGTAGAGCTCGGCCGTGAGCTCATCGTCGTCCACTATGAGTATCGCAGGTTCCCGCTCGTTCATAGACTCATTCGCAGGTGCTCGTGGTACAGGCTGTCCCGCAGTTCCCTCACCCCTTCGTCCTTCAGATAGGCATCGAACTGCATCATGCGGTCGATCTTTCCGCCCGGAGTCAATTCGACGATCCTGTTTGCTATACTATCAACAAACTGGTGGTCGTGAGAATCGAAGAACACGATTCCAGGGAATTCGATGAGCGCATTGTTGAGCGCGGTGATCGCCTCGAGATCGAGGTGGTTGGTAGGCTCGTCGAGGATCAGCGCGTTGGCGCCGGACAGCATCAGTTTCGCCAGCATGCACCGGACTCTTTCACCGCCCGAAAGCACCCGCGTGCTCTTCAGAGATTCTTCGCCGGTGAAAAGCATGCGTCCGAGAAACCCGCGCACATAGCTTTCATCCTGATCCGGAGAAAACTGCCGGAGCCAGTCCAGGATCGAAAGGTCCTCCTCGAAGAAACCGGAGCTGTCCTTGGGGAAATAGGCCACCGACATGGTCTGCCCCCATTCGAAGCGGCCGGCTTCCGGATCGTTCTCCCCCGCGAGCACCTCGAACAGGGTTGATTTGGCGAGGGTCTGTGGTCCGACAAAGGCGATTTTGTCGCCCCTGTTCACCGTAAGCGACAGCTCGCTCACAACGCGCTCGCCCTCCTTGGTGCAGCTGAGCGAATCGATCTCCAGGATGTTCCTGCCGCAATCCCTGTCCGGCTTGAAGTTCACATAGGGAAACCGGCGCGATGTGGTGGGCAGGTCGTCGAGATTCAGTTTCTCGAGCTCCTTCCGGCGCGCCGTGGCCTGCCGGGACTTTGCCGCGTTCGAGGCAAACCGCTGGATGAACTCCTTCAGCTCCGCCGCCCGATCCTCGGCACGCTTCTGCACGTCACGCCGCTGCTTCGTCGCGAGCTGGCTCGCGAGATACCAGAAATCGTAGTTGCCGACGTAGAGCTGAATGCGTCCGAAATCGATGTCGGCTACGTGGGTGCAGACCCTGTTGAGAAAATGGCGGTCATGGGAAACTACGATCACCGTATTCTGAAACCGGTAGAGAAAGTCCTCGAGCCAGGAAATGGATTCGATATCGAGATTGTTTGTCGGCTCGTCCAGCAACAGGATGTCGGGATCGCCGAAAAGCGCCTGCGCAAGGAGAACCCGGACCTTGTAGGCCGGCTCGAGCTCCTGCATGGTGAGAGGATGAAGCTCTTCGGGAACGCCCAGCCCTGAGAGCAGTGCCGCAGCCTCGTTCTCCGCCTCCCACCCCGAAAGCTCGGCAAACTCCGCCTCCAGATGAGCGGCCTGGATGCCGTCCTCCTCACTGAAGTCAGGTTTGGCGTAGATCTCTTCCCGCTCGGTCATGACCTGATAGAGCCGCGGGAATCCCATGATGACTGTGTGGATCACCGGAAAACGGTCGAACGCCGCCTGGTCCTGGCGGAGCATCGCGATACGCTCGCCCGACCCGACCACGATCTCACCTGCAGACGGCTCCATCTCGCTGGAGAGAATCCTGAGGAAGGTAGATTTTCCGGCACCGTTGGCGCCGATTACCCCGTAGCAGTTCCCGGGGGTGAACTTGAGGGATACGTCCTTGAACAGGTTGCGCGATCCAAAAGACAGGCTCACATTCTGAACGGATATCACGTGGGCTACAGTGACCCGGCGGCACCATGCGTGTCAAGGTCGCGAGGAGGGCGCGAAGTCCGTCTCCGCAACCTGCGCGGGATCCGCCGGGCAAGGCCCCGTGCGAACTTCACGTCCCGACGGGTTACCGTCTCACCGCCGAAGAATCGCCGCTGCGCGATCCGTGCGAGCCTCCGGAAATATTTCGCCGATCGAGACCCTGCCCCGCGTGAGCCTCTCGCGCGAAGCGTGACCCGCCTTGCCGCCGCGGCCTGCCAGGCGGTCCACCCGAGCCGCGTCGGCGGATCGACATCGTAGTTCCACACCCGTGATGCGATGACGGCGCAGAGTGAGCGGAATTGAGTGGCCGCACTGCCCAGCCGTCTGCGTATGCCGAAGAAGAGAAGAAGGCAGGCGCCAAGGAGAGCCGGCGGCGCTGCAAGCCACAGCGGGACGCGGCCCCGCGGGGAAGGATGTTTCCGCGGTGCCGGTGCAATCTCTGGTATTCGATCCCCCATGAGGGCGCGGAGCTGGCGGTACATCAGCCGGTCCCGCTCGAGCCCTGCGTAGTAGCTCGAATCGCCGTATCTCCCCGCCTCCACCGGCGGCGTGACCTCGAAAATGGTCCACCCCGTCCCGGGCAGGTAGATCTCCGGCCACGCGTGAGCAGCGAGCCCGGAGACATCCCTCTCGCTGCCGTCCGACGGCATGTTCACGAGAAATCCACTTGCATAGCGCGCCGGAATGCCGTTCAACCTGGCGAGCACGATGAATGCCGTCGCGTAGTGGACGCAGTAGCCGGACCGACTGCCGAAGAGAAAGTACTCAACCAGGCCGGTGCCGCGCGGCGGCTCTTCGGTCTTTAGAGCGTAGGTGGTGCGGTCCTGGATGTAGCGTCGTATCTCGTCCGCCCGGGAAAGCTCCTGCGCCGCACCGACAGGCGGGGGACCGAAGGCGCCGGCCGCCTGCCTCACGTCGACAGCGAGGGAGTCGGGAACCTCGAGGTACCGCTTGAGTGCGTCGGGCGACGGTTCCGGAGAAGCTCTCCGGCCCGGCTTTATGATGATGGTGTCCCCGCGCACGAGAGGCACGCGGAGGAGGTATCCCGACGCATGGTCGCCGTACTCTGTCTCGAGCGCCTCGGGCAGCCCGCCGCCCGCTTTATGTCCGGAACGGTCGGCGGAGGGCACGAAGCCGAAGGCAGCTTCATCGAGTATTCCCGGCAGATAGGAGTAGAAATCGCCGGCCACCTTCACCGAGATTTCGTCGCCGGACGCCGATGTCAACGAGGGATCATAGAGTGTCGAGAGTCCGCCGGCCGCCTCCCGCGCCTCCTTCAAGGCTGCGCCGGAGAGCGACCATCCGCCGCCGCTGTATCTGTCCAGGACCGAAGCTCGAAGGTAGATGGTCCGGTTGGCCGGAGCCCGGACATGGAAGATCGTCTGATCCGACAGCACCGGCTCACTTCCAAGCGGACGTGAGTCGAATGAGTAGCCGTAGCCGGGAATTGCGTAGAGAAGCGGAAAGTCCGGAATGAGACGGAGCATCGCGGCCCGAAGCGAGGGCGACAGATCGGTGTCGACGAAGCGGTTGCCGGCGGAGGAAAAGAGCGCACGCGACGCGAACCCGATACCGACAACGCATGCGCAGAACAAGAGAGCGGACGGCAGCATGGCAAATCTGCTGCGCGCAGGAAGCCTTCTGCCGCCCAGGAGGATCAGTGCGAGCGCGCCGATCGCAACGGCCGCCGCTGCAACCGTCGCATGCCCGCTTATGATCGCCGCGGTAAGCGCGCCGTCGAGGAGCAGGCCAAGAGCAGCCACGGTAAAAGGCCGGTACTGAAGCAGCCCTCCTATCACGATCGCGAAGTACACGGAGGTGACGATGAAGACCGCCGAGACCGTCCCGCGGGCGTTCCCCTGCGCCGCAAGTCGGAACCAGGTGAAATAGGCGGAATTGGGAACAATGAGGATGTCCGCAAGGACGACTGCGCTGCCGGCAACAAGTACCAGGGCAAGCACGATGCTTGCTGCGCGTCGCAACCGGATGCGTTCGCCGTCGGCCGCCACGGCATGCAGCAGAAATATCGCCTCGACGAGCGCTCCATATGCGTAAAGCACCCAGAGCGGTCCCTGCGGCGCGAGAAGCCTGTCGAGGATCAGCGCAGGCACCGCGAAACAGACCATGCCGGCCGCAAACAGAAGCAGCCGGACTCCTGCGGTCCCTCTCATCGGACAAGGTCCTCCGCAATTGTTTCGGCCCCGAACACCGGACAGACCGCTCCGCCCCGTTCACGCACCAGGCGGACGCCTCTGAGAGTGCGATCGCGAACATTCGCGCTTCGGCCCGACAGGTTGACCACCGCGGCGACTGAACCCGTCGAAGCGGTCTGTTCGCACCGTGCGAGAATCTCCGGGTCGGCGAAGTGCGTGACGATGACGGTCATCCCGCTTGCGCCGCGGCGTGAGAACAGCTCCTCATCAATGACCCTCAACGGCGAGACGCTGGATTCAAAGAAAATGCTGACCGTGGACCGGTGAAATCGCCTGAAAAGCGAATCATCGCGTCCGGCGAAACGAAACGGTTCGATCCCGTCACCGATTATCGCCGTTCGCACTCCGCTCTCCGAGAAGTACTTCACAAGCGCGACGGCAATTTCGACCGAGCAGTCCTCGGTTTCGAGCATACGTTCGTTCCTGGTCCCGCCGCCGCGGGTATCGAGCACTATCGTCACCCCCGGCTGAGCAGACGATTCGTAGCGCCGGGTGGCGGGCACTCCGAGCGAGGCGAACTTCTTCCACGAAATGTGGCGAACCGGATCACCCGGCACATAGGGGCGAACGCTCTCCAGGAGCGTGATGTCCTCCTCGTTTCCGTGCGTCGTGCCGGGAAGCGAGAGCGAGCTCACCTCCTCGGCAAACGGCGCTTCGCGCAGCTCGATTATGCGCGGATAGACGTAGAAGGTTCGCACCCATGCCGGCAGATGAAAGCTGAGCCAGCCAAAGTATCCCCGCACCTCGATCGAATCAAGCCCCACCACATAGACGCCGCGGAACGGGCACTTGATGGTGTGCTCGAAACTGAAGCGCCGGTTCGCCACCGGGTACATATCAATATCGGTGAGACCCAGGCTCATACCCTGACGGCTCCCCTTCAGGCGAAGCGATATTGCGCCGGACGGAATCATCGCCTCCTTGGAAACCGCGAGCACGTAGACGACCTCCTCGCCTTTCAGCGGATGATCGTTCGAGAAGGTCTGGTGGTACTTGAGCGTTGCGACCGTCAGGAGAGTGAGAAGCCCCGACAGGACGGGCGCCGAGACAAAAACCGCAAAGAGGAAGACAAACAGCGGACCCAGGTAGGCCGCCGCGAGATAGAGTATGATGAGCAAGAGCAGATAGAGGGAAATGGCCCCAGGACGAAACGAGACCAGTCGCGCGGTCGTCACGGCCTCAATACCCTGCAGGCTTGTCGATTCTCTGCACGATTTCCTCGACGATCGAGGCGGCGGTTCGGTTTTCCATCCGGGCCTCCGCGGTAATCACGATCCGGTGGCGGAGCGACGCCGAAGCGACGTCGAGCACATCCTCGGGAACGACGAAATCCCGCCCTGCGGTGAGCGCACGCGCCTGCGACGCTCGCAGCAGGTGCTGGGTTGCGCGCGGGCTCATTCCCAGGCGCACCTCCGGGTGCTTTCGTGTACGCTCGGCAACGTCCAGAAGAAAGTGGCGAATCTTGTCGTCGGCCCGAACGGCGCGCACGTCGCGGCGAATCTTCTGAACTTCGGTTCCGTCGCAGACGGCGGTTATCTGATCGTAGGCAGAGTCGAGGTGAAAACGATCGATTATCTCGAGCTCGTCGGAACGTGCGGGATACCCTAAAGAGAGGCTCAGCCCGAAACGGTCGATCTGGGCCTCCGGAAGCGGAAAGGTCCCCGTGAAGGTGAGCGGGTTCTGGGTGGCGACAACGGTAAAGGGTTCGGGCAGCTGGTAGGTTGTGCCGTCTACCGTCACCGCCATCTCCTGCATCGCCTCGAGCAGCGCCGCCTGCGTTCTCGATGAGGCGCGGTTCACCTCGTCCGCGAGAACAAACTGATGCATGATGGCGCCGGCCCTGAAGACGAACGAGCGCGACTCCTGGCTCCAGATGCTTACCCCGGTGATGTCGCCCGGCAGCAGGTCGGGCGTGAACTGGATGCGGCCGAAGTCGAGCCCTGCCGCGGCGGCGAGGCTCCGTGCGAGGGTCGTCTTACCGACGCCGGGAATATCCTCCACGAGCACGTGAAGCCCACCGAAGAATCCGGCAATGAGCAGTTCTATGACCGCGTCGGAACCCACGAAGGCTTTCCGTATCTCGCGTTTCAACACAGCAGCAAGCTGTGCCGCCCGTTCAGCCGTACCCGTCATACAACGATTATAGAATGGATTGTTTCAGTTTGTAATTGCGGATTTTCGCCCACTTCCCGAAGTCGCGATTCCTGAGTATCTTACTCACATGAACGATACTGCTGCACAGAAAAAAGCCGTTCTCGACCTCGAGGGCGGAACCTGCACCTCCTGTTCCATCGCCATCGAGCACTTCGGCAGAAAGCTCACCGGCGTTTCGGAAATATACGTGGATCGGGGTTCGAGCACCATTCAACTGCAGTATGACGGCGACCCGGGTACCATCGACAAGATAGTGGGAATGGTGGAGCGAATCGGGTACAGCGCGGCGCTACGAACGGCCGAGTAGGGCCTTTTGCCGCGATTTCAGGTGCGGGCCTCGACCTCGAGCGGCAGATCCACGTTCTTCTGTAGACTGGCAACGTGAGCATTGAGACGGGACAGCCGCTGCGCGAGAAGCCGCGCAAGGAAGATCCCGTAGTGCGGATTCTGCTTTATTACCGAGACAAAATCATTCTTCGAAATCTTGATAAGGGTTCCGCTACCCTGTGAAACAACCGTCGCCGAGCGTCGGTTGTTGAGCAGGAAAGACATCTCTCCCAGGAATATGTCGTCCGGCGAAAGGCTCGAAACGAGCTTGTTGGACGAGTAGATGTTGAAGTGGCCCGATACGATGTAGTAGAGAAAGTTCGACTCTTCCCCCTCACGGAATACGACATCGCCCGCCTGGACAATCACCTCTTCCTGGTCGGCGAACACTCCGGGTACCATGTTTGCCTCGCGGCGCTGGTGATCGAGTTCGAAGGATACCTCGTTGCCTTTGGCGTTGTAGCGGAGATTGTCGACGTAGTGCTGGGTCATCCGGATACCGTGGCCATGGAGCGATAGATTCACGCCGGATTCCAGATCCTCGATCCGCTCACGCCAGTTGAATCCGGCGCCTTCGTCGCGGATGGTGTAGTAGGACCGCTCCGCCGTTATGCGGTAGGAAAAGAAGACCCGCTTCGCCCTCACCTTCGGATCGCGGCACTTCTCCCGGATCAGGTCGAGGATGGTGTCGTGCTTCTCGAGCCACTTCGTCTTTTCCTCGTAGCTGATGTCACAGTTTCCGTGCTCGACCGCATTCATCAGGAGCTCGAAGAGGCTCACATGCAGCCTCTCCTTCCGGTCCTGATTGATCGCGTTCATGTTGTACAGATAATTGGTCACCAGATTTGCATAGGTTCGGACGTTGAAAGGATCATTGTCCATGACGAAGGACCCGGAGATGGTCTGCAGCAGATAGTTCTGCAGATCCCGCTGGAAAAGTATCTGCCTGTTCTGGATGAGAATTTTCAGTACGCGGTAGAAGCTCGATACAAACTCGCCTCGCGGAATCAGGCTGATGATGTTCGAATCCGGCATCTGTTCCGCTACGTTCTTCCGGTCCTTTCTCAGATGAATGCCGATTATTCCGCCGTAGTGCAGCCACGGATCACCCTTGATCGTCTCGAGCACCCTCGATGTATCGAGACGTTTGTCGGAGAAGTTAACGACGTTTATCTCGGGCAGTTCATACTTCAGGTACTCGAGGGCCTTCCCCGCATCGTCAAAGAAAACGGGAGAGAAGTAGTTCTGGAATCGGTCACAGATATTGAGGATTCGTTCGTTTACCTGTGCGTCCGTGCAGAACACGGGCATCTTTCGCATACTTTTTTCCTGTTCTTCGGCTTCTGCAGTTAATGATACCTATTTCTTTATCGGCAGGAAACGGCTTTTCTTGCAATTAGCTCCATTCCACGCCGGCCTTGGCTGAAGTATCAGGAAGCTTGTTGATTTTTCCGAGGACCGGATCAGCGGTTCGGCCTCCCGCTATCCTCTACAGATCCCTGGAGGCGCGGTCGATAGTCGTGAGCTCATCCTTCGTGAGAGTAAATCCGAGCACGCCGACGTTCTGTGCTGCCTGCGAAGCCGAAGAGGCTCCCGGAATGGCAACGACACGGTCTCCGTGGAACTGCACGAGCCACCGCAGCGCCACCTGCGCGGGGGTCACCCCGTGGTCATCGCCGATTTTCTTGAGCACCTCGATGAGCGGCTTCGTACGCTCGAGCCCCTTCGCTTTGAACGCGCGCATATGCTTCCGCGGGCCGGGGCGCCGTTTTATTAGCTCAGGATCATCATGAAACTTGCCGGTGAGAATTCCCTGTTCGAGAGGAGAATAGGCGATGATGGTGATTCCAAGCCGGGCGGCGGTCTCGATGACACCGTCCCGCTCTATCCGGCGGTCGAGGAGATTGTAGCGGACCTGATTCGAGAGAAGTTTGTGGCCGTGCCGTGCCAGCTCCACGTGCGCGCGCTCCATCTGTGGCGCAGAGAAGTTGCTGACTCCTGCGTGGCGGACCTGCCCCTTATCGATCAGCCGCGCCAGCGATTCCATCTGCGAAGGTACGCTCGAAAAGCTTGCCGGGAAGTGTATCTGATAGAGGTCGATGGGATACTCGCCGAGCGCCGATTTCCGCTTGCCGATGGTCCGTTCGAGCGAGCCGGCGAAACGAAGAAAGGGAAACCACTTGGTGGCCACATACACGCCATCGGTCTCAGAGTCGGTTCGCGGTTTTACCGAGAGTGATCTCAGGGTGTTGCGTACCGCTTCTTCGGACCGTCCCCATCCGTAGGCCTCCGCGGTATCGAACCAGTTTATGCCGCCGTCGAGGCTTGTCTTCACTATTTCACGTTCGAGCTCCGGATCGAGTCGCTGCCAGAAGCTGCCGATCATTCCCTTGCCGCTCGCGAACTGCCAGCAGCCGAGGCCGACGGGACTGACCTTCATCTCCGATTCGCCGAGTGGGTATTCTTCCATAAACCGAATGTACAAACAGAGCCACTTTTCAGCAACAAGCGGCGAGATTACTATTAGACGGGAGGAGCCAGCCGATGGATGCCGCACTCATGACCTTCTTCGCCGTACTGCTGATTTCGATGCTCATCGTGCGGATTGCCACCGTCATGTTGAAGCTCACCGGCATCTCGCACGATGCGGCCCGCTTCCAGGCGCGTTCGGCGTTCACCGGCACCGGCTTCACCACAAGCGAGTCCGAGAGCGTGGTGCACCATCCGGTGAGACGTCGAATAATCATGGCGCTGATGCTCGTCCGCAATGCCGGATTCGTGACGCTGGCAACTTCGCTCATCCTCTCTTTCGTCGGAAGTCAATCCAACACCGAGCGCTACACGCGCGGTCTGTGGCTGGTGGGTGGCCTCGTGGCTATTCTGATACTCGCGCGGATTCCGGCACTGGATCGCGCTTTCGGCCGCATCATCGAGTGGGCGCTTCGTCGGTGGACCCGCGCGCGGGTCGCCGACTATGAGAGTCTTCTGAACCTTTCGGGGGACTTCGAGGTGGTGGAGATGCTGGTGAGCTCCGAGAGCTGGCTTGCCGACCGGTCGCTCGAGGAGCTCGAGCTTTCCGACGAAGGGATGCTCGTCCTCGGCATCCGCCACCCGAGCGGTACCTTTGAGGGAGCGCCCCGGGGATCGAGCTATATCGGACAGGGCGACACGGTCATTCTCTACGGAAACGAGGAGAGGCTTCGAAATCTTCGCGAACGGCCGCCGGGAGCAGCAGGCGACGAGGCGCACCGCCTGGCCGTTTCACAGTATGCAGTTGCATCCGGCCCGCCTCCTGGAAGATCTTCAGGCTGGCGGGGCCGGGTGTTCCGCAGGATATTCGGTTCCCGCCGTGAAAAGAGATAAAAAAACCCGCAGGCGTAGCGACTGCGGGTTTCGGAAAAACTGAACTGTCGTTTACTGCTTCGCGTAGTACTCGACGACCTGCTGCTCGTCGGCGATCGTCGGAATCATCTCGCGGGTAGGAAGTGCGACAATGGTACCGGTGAGCTCGTCCTTGGAGACGTTCAGCCACGGCGGCACGGGCCGTGACCCGTTGTCGGCGACAAGGCGCCGGAGCAGATCCCGTGTGCTCTTCTTCTCTTTCGCGGCAACAATGTCGTTCACGCGCACGAGCGCGGAGGGAATAGTCACCTTTCTTCCGTTCAGGAGCACATGGCCGTGGCTCACGAGCTGACGCGCCTGCGACCTGCTCGATGCCATTCCGATCCGATATACGACATTGTCGAGACGCCGTTCAAGGAGGATGAGCATGTTCAGACCGGTCACACCCTTGATCTTCTTGGCTTTGAAGAAGAGGTTGGCGAACTGACGCTCCGAAAGTCCATAGGCGAATTTCAGCTTCTGCTTTTCAAACAGCTGCCGGCCATACTCGGTCTGACGCACGCGCCCCTTCTTGGGCTCGCCCGGGCCTCTAGGTTTCCGTTTCAAAAGCCGGTCATATTTCTCGTTTCCGAAGATGTTCACGCCAAAGCGCCTCACAAGCTTGCCTTTGGCCTTCGTGTTTCGTGCCATTCACCTTCTCCTTACCAATATGGCATCTGCACGTTGATTTTTTAAGTCTGCGCTCGCATTGCGCAATGTGTGCACTACTTGAGTCTTAGTGAGCTTAGACCATACAACTTAAAGAACTGCCCTGTCAGTGTCAAGTCCCGCTCGAGGCGGCGCTCCGCTCAGGCTCCTACTTCCGGTCACCGCCGAAAATACGGCGAAGCTTGCCGAACAGCCCCTTTTCCGCCTGCGCGGCGGGCGCCTGCTCCGGTTTCGACGGCTGTCCGGGCGGCGACGAGCGGTTGCCCTTTGCGTTCCGGCGGGCGGTGTTCTCGGCGCCGGCGTTCTGCGCGCCGGCGTTC
>CAZNYW010000039.1:32441-38953 GCA_964577375.1 uncultured Spirochaetales bacterium
CCGCATTCTGCGCTCCCGCATTCTGCGGGGCGGGGCTACCGGCCTTGCGCTTCTGGCCGTTGCCCGACCTCGGCTTCCCTGAGGTGCCGCTTCGGGAACCTTCACTCACCGCGAAGTCCTCACCGTATTTCTGCTTGTAATACTCGAGCCGCTCATCCATCGGCGTTCGCTTGTCGGGCCGCGTTCCTCCCTTGGGGTCGGCGGCCACCGGCCGCGTCTGGTGCGCATGTTCAGGACGCGGTGCAGAACTGTGTCGCTTCTGGCCCTGCCTGCTGCGGCTGCCTTCGGGGGGCTCGCTGCGCGGTGCGGCTGAACGAGCGGCTTCAGCCGGCTGGCGGCGATTGTCGCCCGGTTCGGACGGGGCGTCTTCACGATGAGGACGGGAGCTCCGCGGCCTTCGCCGGTCCGAGGAACGCCCTCTATGGTCGGGCCGACCGCGGCCTGATTCGGCATGACGGCCGAGCGGGATGCGGACACCTGCGCTCGCGTCGTCCGAAACCAGGTCGTCGGATACCCGTTCCACCGGGATGGAGTATCCGAGCAGCTCCTCTATGGCGGGGAGGCCATAGACAAAGCGCTCATCTGCCAGTGAGATCGCTATGCCCTTCTTTCCCGCCCTGGCTGTGCGCCCGATACGATGCACGTAGCTTTCACGGTCTTCGGGAATATCGTAGTTGAAGACCATGTCGAGGTCCTCGATGTGCAGGCCGCGCGCGGCGACGTCGGTTGCCACAAGCAGCTTGACCTTCCCTGCCTTGATGCCTTCGATTACCCGAAGCCGCTTCCTCTGGGGAAGGTCGCCCATGATGAAGGTGCTGTCGTGCCCGTTCATCTCGAGCCGTCGGGAGATCTCTTCAGCCGCTCTCTTTGTATTTGTGAATATAATTGCGGTATCCGGCTTGTGTCTGTCCAGGAGGCCGAGGAGAAGCCGGAACTTCTCCTGCCTGCTCACGTGGTAGAGAACCTGCGTAACACTCTCGACTGTTACCTGCTCGGGGTTGATTTCGACCTCCGCTGGATTGTTCATATGCTCCCATGCGATATTGCGGGCGCGAGTGCTGAGCGTTGCGCTGAAGAGCATCGAAACACGTTGTTCGCGCGGCGGCATCTTCCGCAGTATCCGGCGGATATCCGGATAGAACCCCATGTCGAAGAGCCGGTCCGCCTCGTCGATGATCACAATGCCGGTCTTCCCGAAGTCGAGCTTCCGGGACTGGCTGAAATCGATCAATCTGCCCGGTGTTCCGATCACGATGTCGACGCCTTCGGCAATGCGCTGCTCCTGAACGGCATAGCCTACTCCGCCGTAAAAGCACCCGACACGCAGCGGAACGTGTCCTCCGAGCAGCTTCGCCTCCGCTTCTATCTGAACCGCCAGTTCCCTGGTCGGTGCTATGACGACGGTGATACGGTCTTTTAGATCCTCTCTGCCGGTCATGAGCTGGAAGACCGACAACAGGTAGGCTGCTGTCTTTCCAGTACCTGTCTGCGACTGAACGCAGACATCCCTTCCTTGAAGGGTGTGAGCGAAAGTTCGTTCCTGCACGTCGGTGCATTCTGTGAATCCGGCGTCTTTTACGCCGAGGTTTACTTCGTCTGAAAGTGGTAGATCGCTAAATTTCATATATATAATAACATACAGAAAAATGCATAAAGTGCCAAGAGCCGAAAGCTTCGTCGGTTGACTGCACGATCGGTTCACCGATACCATTACCTCAACCCGAACATCAGGCAAAGGAGAAATCATGAATCTGGAGTCAACCGTCGAACTGAACAACGGCGTCAAAATGCCCTGGGTGGGATTCGGCGTCTTTCTGACCGACCCCGGTCCGGAGGTCGAAGAGTCGGTTTCTGCAGCGCTCGAGCTCGGGTACCGTCACATCGACACGGCCGCATACTACGAAAACGAGGCGGGCGTGGGGAAGTCCCTCAGGTCGAGCGGCGTCCCCCGGGAACAGGTTTTTGTGACCACCAAAGTCTGGAACGCCGACCAGGGCTACGACAAGACGCTGAAGGCCTTTGCGGCAAGCAAGCGGGCGCTCGGTTTCGACTACGTTGATCTCTACCTGGTGCACTGGCCGGTTCGCGGCCTCTACGTCGACACCTATCGCGCGCTGGAAAAACTCTACAGGGACGGTGAGGTGCGGGCGATCGGCGTCAGCAATTTTCTCGCGCACCACATCGAGGAGATAAGCCGCAGCTGCGAAATCGTTCCAGCCGTGAATCAGGTGGAATTCCACCCTTTCCTGCTCCAGCCGGATCTGCTCGAGTACTGCAGAAGCCGGGGGATCCAGCTCGAGGCGTGGAGCCCGCTTACCCGCGGCCGGCGGCTCGACGATCCGGAGATTCGCAGAATCGCGGAAAAGCACTCACGGACACCGGCTCAGGTGCTTATCAGATGGGATCTGCAGCATCAGGTGGTGACCATACCCAAATCGGTCCACCGCGAACGCATTCACGAGAACTCGCTCGTCTTCGACTTCGAATTGGACGAGGACGACATGCGCGCGCTCGACTCCCTGGACGAGGGATCGCGCATCGGCCCCGATCCGGACACGTTCTAACGCAGGAAAGCGGCGCCGGAACTCCTCACTTCCGTTCGGCCGGCTTGAAATCGAGAGCCCGCGAGTTGATGCAGTATCGCAGGCCGGTGGGGTTGGGACCGTCCTCGAAAACATGGCCGAGGTGTGCCTCGCACCGTGCACAGACCACCTCCGTCCTGATCATTCCGTGAGACGCGTCCCTCTTCGTCTCGACTGCGTCCAGCGAAACCGGGTCGTAGAATGACGGCCATCCGGAACCCGACTCGAACTTCGTCTCCGACGCGAAGACCGGACTCCCGCAGCACACACAGGTGTAGGTCCCCTGGTCGTGATTGTCGTAATACTCTCCGGTGAAAGGCCGCTCGGTACCTTTCTGACGGGTGATGCTGTAGGCTTCCGGCGAAAGCTCCTTCCGCCATTCGTCTTCGCTCTTCCTTATCTTTTCCCCGGGCATGTGTTCCTCCAAAAATTCCCGTGTACAAAGATACAAAGAGTGTGGACTCCCGGAAATGGTCCGGTGGAAAATCAACCATCGCGTGAGTAGATTATAGATACAGCAGGACAGAAGGTTGGGAAATATGAAAGAGCGGGCAACCGACAACTATCGAGGAAGAATTCAGCAGCTCGAACGTGAGATCCGGGTAAATCAGTCGGTCATCGAGGACGAGCTCAAGAATGTCGGCGAGATCGTCGTCGAACAACGGCCCGGCTCACTCGAGGACACCGCGATTTCGGAAAACCTGGAGGAGTGCACAGCCAACAAGAAGCGCATAGAGGAAAAGCGCGACCAGATCGATCGCATCAAGCAGATCCAGACCCGCATGCAGGAGATCGAACAGAAGATCTCCAGGAACGAACAGGAAGAGAAGCGCCTGGTCCAGCAGAACACCCCGCATTACGAAAAGATCGGGCATGCGGCGTTCGAATACTATCAGGAAAATCCGTTCACCGATCAGGAATATGCCGACATATTTTCGGAGCTCGTTCAGAATCAACATGATCTCAACGATCTGGAAAACGCAATCAAGGAAAACGAAGCTCAGATCGAAGGAAAGCCCCTTTTCGATCGGGTAGTGCTTCGGGGTAAGACTGCGCTGCTGAAGAGCCGGCGGCAGGCGAAACTGAGCGCCTTTCCCCGGATGTTCCGCTCGGCCGGCGAGAGCATCAGCACTACTGAGTTCATGTCGATGACGAAGGACGAAAGCATCGCCGAGGTGGCCGGTCCCTTCCTCGAGAACGTACGGAAGATCGAAGCGCTGCGTTCTGCAGAGGAGAAGCTGCGCCAGGAGGAGTCACGTCTCGCCGAAGAGATCGACCGGATCTGCGAAGGGAGAAAGCCGGGAAAGCGCATCACCGACCTGGAAAACGGCCTTAAAGAGGACCATGTTCAGCTCGCAGGGCTGTACCGGCAGATCGGCAAACGGTACCGGCAGGTGATCGGCGAGAACGGCCAGCAGCCGCCCTCCGATATAGAGGAGTACCTGCACAGCATTGCCGAAACCGAAAAGGAAATTGCGGTTCGCAGGCAGTCGATCGAACGGCTCAACGCGGCCATCGAGATCGAGCGCCTGACCCGCGAAACGGTGAACATGCAGACCACGATCCAGTCACTCGAGGAGCAGATAAGCCGCGAGCAGGAGGAGATTGCCCGGCTGAACGAGAAGATCACCGATGCAGAGCAGCAGAAACGCAAGCTGGCGAAGATCCGCGGAGCCGAGGACAAGCTGCTCGAGCTGTAGGACCAACCGGTCTCAGCCGCCCCTCAAAAGCTGAATGCGCAGCGCGAAGGTGTCGAGGAGGTGCGCCTCGTTCGTTCCCGCAGGGACGAGCTCGAGGGCGTAGCTTTTGCCGGCACTGAGCGGGACCCGGATCTCCGACGGCAGCGAGTTCTCGCTCCCGCCGACGCCGAGATTGGTAGCGAGATCTGTGCCGTCCGTGTCCCGTACCGTAACCTGCATCGGCACCTGCGACTGGTCCGGCAAGGCTATCATGTAGGTACCAGTTACATCGACCGGCACTGTGAGCCGGCGGGGTATCGGCGCGACGGTATAGCGCCAGGTTCCGGTTCCGGGAACGAGCAGTGGGGGCTTCCGCGTCGCCGCGGCAGTCGCTCCGTCGACCTTGTAGAGGGTGTTGCCGCCGCCTGCCACCACAAAGCTGTGCTGACCCGGAGCGAGGGGCGTGACCAGCGGCTCGCCGAGATCGATGCTCCACATGAGCGTTCCGTCGTCGACATCAATACCGTACACCTTTCCGTCTCTGCTTCCCGCCATCACAACGTCTCCGGCAACCGCCGGCGGAACTTCGAGGCCTGCGCCGGACTGATACCGCCAGAGCAGGTTCCCTGTGCGCGCATTGTATGCGTCGATATAGGAATCCAGTCCTGCAACGAAAAGCCTGTCGCCTTCAACGGCCGGCTGCGCCACGACGGGAGCCGAGAGCCTGGCGCGCCAGACCAGACTTCCATCGGCGGCCGCCAGCGCGTCGATCCCGTCGTCGCTGGTGCCCACGAAAACGGTGCCGGCCGAAACGCTTGGTGACGTCGATGCTCCGCCGTCCGGCCGTGCGCTCCAGATCGTGTGCCCGTCCGCTGCATCGAGGACCGCGCAGGCACCCGCGGAGGTCGTCACGTAGACCCTGCCTTCATCGATCGCCGGAGAACGAACGATCTGACCGGGATCGACATCGGTGCTCCACTGCAGCGCCCCGTCGGACAGGTGATAGCTCGCCACGCGGCCACCGCCGATACCAACATAAATCCGGTCGGTTCCTACTGCAGGAGAGGAGGCGATCTCGCCGAGTCCCGCAGCCTGCCAGACGATCGTCCCGTCGGCTTCGGTAAGGCAGTAGAGCATTCCGCCCACCGTTCCGAAGATCAGCTTTCCCGAAGCCAGAGCCGGCGCGCCGACCACCGTCGAGCCCGCATCGAAGGTCCACTTGTCATTGCCGGTCGAGGTGTCCACCGCGCTCACGATTCCATCGCCGTCGGACAGGAAAAGCAGCAACCCGTCGGCGGCGGCGGCCGATGGAATTCCAGCTGCGAACCAGCGGGAAAAGGCTATCGCGGGCGCCGACCGAATCGGTTCAACCGGAAAGACTCCGGTTCGGGCGTTGTCTCCCTGCATTACCCAGCCACCCGCCGGCGTCTGCGAGGGTGCAGCTGCCGCCGGCTCACCCTGCGCCGTTCCCGTTCCGTTCTGTGAGGACCGGTTGCCGTCCGTCGCCGCGCCGCCTCCTCCGCATGAGTAGAGCAGCACGGCCAGGACAAACGGAATGGCCGCAATTGCAGCGGCGCGCGCGAGTCGACGTCTGCATGTCCGGGCATATTTCGTCACGGTGCCTCCATTGCTTTCAGCTCCTCCGACCGGATCAGGCCCAGGCGCAGAAGCAGACGGCCGATTGCAGCGCGATCGGCACCGGATCGTTCTGCAAGTTTGCGCAGGCTGGCATGCACGGTGTCGCGGTAGAGGCGGAAATCTCCAACGGTTATCCGGTTTTGTTCGGCGTCGCTGTTGATGCGACGGTAGAGGCGTCGGGCATACATCGCGGCCGTCTCCGCAGGCGATGCCGACAGGAACGATCGGAACTCGAAGGCGGAGGCGGTTCGCGCTGCGTTGGTAAAGCTTCGCACGGCGAGGTCGGTAGTCCCGGCAATGCCGCTCACAATGGCATCGGCAAGCTTCGAGGCCGTGGCGGGATCGGGCTCAGTCATAGCCGTGCCGAGCCAGGCCATGGAGAGTCGCGTGAAAAACTCCGGAGGCGAAAGCGTTAGGGCGTCGAGCTCATTCATCAACTCGAGCGTAAAGCGTTCCCGGTCGGTCAGCACCTCGCGGGGAACGAACCCGAAGCCCGCGATGGGTGACAGGAGCAGCTGCACCGTTTCCCGTCGAAGCATGAGGAAACCCATTGCGAGTCGTTCCCAGCTGCGGTCGGTCGGCCGGATAGCGGCGGACGGCAGGTTGCCCGCGG
>CAZNYW010000039.1:39053-43691 GCA_964577375.1 uncultured Spirochaetales bacterium
GGTTACCCTCGTTCGCAGCCGGCGTTGCGCCGGCACCCGGCACGGCGTCTGACCCGAACCCCGGCGCAGTGCGCACGGCGTCTACCCAGGGCGCCACAACGCTTCGGAGAAACTGAACGCGGTCGGAAAGCTGCCTGTTGTTTACTTCGGTCACGCCGTGCAGGAAGGTATTGAGAAGCCGTTCGTTCATCACGACGTCCGACTCGGCGTTCGGCTCCGTCTGAGTCCATTCCCAGTTGACCGCAGCCTGACCGTGCATCAGGGCCCAGTCTCTGGCGGACTCGGCACCCGTTCCGGCGGAGGCGCCGCGCCCCTGTGAAACCTGAAAGAACGCCGAAGCGTATGCAGACCAGACGCGCTGCACCGGGATCTCGTCCCGGACTACCGTACCGTTGCTCGACACCTTTTCTCGATACGCGGCAACTTCTCGAAACACCGGTGCATATTCGACTACCGGAACTATCACCACGCGACCCGGCGCGGCGTCCGCGGGAGCCGATTGCGCGAGCTCCGAGGCGGCGAGCGAATCGGTTTCACTTATCGTGCGGGCGACGTAGCTGTCGAACGCCAGTTTGAGAGAGGCAAAGCGGCTGTCGGCGCGCAGCATGTGCCAGGCGTATCTGCTTTCCATAATAGACAGGAAGGCCCACTGTCGATTCTGCGAGTCACCGCTCTCATCGATCGCCGAGCTTGCTTCCTGAAGAATTTTCTGCGCCTGTTCCGTGAGTCTCTGCGTATAGGAGTGATCGACATCTGAGGCTCCAGAAGGCGCCGCGCTCAGCGAATCTGCAAACTGCGCGAGCTCCCGGTTGTGTCCGTCATGGTAGGCACGACCGAGCACTGCAGTTGCGATCCGGACAGAAAGGACGTCGGTCCCGGTCGCGCGCACGAATCGAACCATCTGCGCCCGGTCGACCACGTTCAGAGTCCGCGCCGTGTCGCCCGCGAGGGACTCGAAAAGCGGATCCTGCGCCACGAGCACCGCAAGCCGGCCGGGAGCAATTGACCGGACATCGGAGATGTAGCGGTGGAAGCTCTTCTCGAGCGCACTCGTTATCTCGTCGACCGGCGACTTTTGTGCCGTCGGGACAGTGCTGTTTCCGCGCTGCACGGTAACGAGAATCAACCCGGCGTTCAGGTCGGCATAAAGCTCCGGAAGGTAGCTTCGCATGCTGTCGATCGCCTGTTCTCCCGCTTCGATTTCTGCAGCAAGGTCTGAAACCTGTTTTGCGATCTGGGCCGAAAGCGGCTCGAGGAGTCCTGATTCCGCTGAGAGTGCACTCGCGAGACTGGACATGTCCGGCACGAGGAGAATCGAGAGCCACCGGCTCTGGATTGCCTGGCCGATCAGAAACCGCCAGCCGGCCAGGTCGTCCGCCCGGGGAGGACGGCTCAGATCCCCCCCGGTGGCGGCGATGTAGCCGCGCATCTTCTCATTGTCGGAAAGCGTGGCCGGCAGATCACGAAGCGATTTTCCGATGGCTTCGAGCCTTGTGCCGTCCGCCCCTTTACGCGCAAGCGCGTCGATCCGGGCGGATATGAGATTGCGGAAACCCGGGGTGCCGGGGTCAGGCACATTCCTCCTTATAAAACTGGACCGCTCGAGCTCGAGGTCACGCACGCGTTTCGAAAGGGTCACCCTCGGACCCTCCGTTCCCGAATTGTAGCTGGTCACTCCCCGGATGAGCGTCGAGCGGGCGGAAAGCGTCGAAGCCGAGAGGGAGCGTATCGGAATTGCCGGAATATCAGCTGCACCGGACTGACTCGAAGAGAGAGCCGAGAGCACGGCAGAACGGATCTCCGCAAGGATGCGGTCCGTCAGCGCTGCTTTATCCTGATCGAGCGAGGCAAAAGCCGCAGTCTGGGCCTGCCTGAGCTGCCGTCTCGCGGATGACAGCTGGGCGTCGATCCGCATCGCCTCCGCCCGCGGCGTACCCGAAAGGTAGTCGTACCACGGGGTTTGAGCCGTCGCCTTTGCGGCGGCAAAGCTGAGGAGAAAAGCTGCGGCAATAGCGAAGCCGAAATGCCGGAAGTTTCGATCGGCTCCCTGAAGTGCCGGGTGACTGCGTAGATGCATGACAAACTAAATGTATCGAATTCCTCGTTTTGATCCTATATCCGGCCCTGTGATATAGTGAGCCGATGAAAAAAACCTCCCATTCCGGCAGCGGAGATCTGTTCTCCGACCAGTCCGGACAGGGTACAGGAGCCGATGAGCCGCTCGCGGCCCGGATGAGACCTCGAACCATCGACGAATTCATCGGCCAGGACCATATCATGGGCCCCGGGCGGCTTCTCCGGCGTGCGATCCAGGCAGACATGCTCACCTCGGTGATTTTCTCCGGACCGCCCGGCACCGGAAAGACCACCCTCGCTCGCGTCATCGCCAATACCACCCGCAGCCATTTTCTCTCCCTCAATGCGGTTCTGAGCGGCGTCAAGGAGGTGCGGGAGGCGATCGCCCGCGCCCAGGAGCTTCGCGATCTGTACGGAAGGAAAACCATCCTGTTCGTCGACGAGGTGCATCGATGGAACAAAGCCCAGCAGGATGCGCTCCTTCCATGGGTGGAAAACGGAACCATAATCCTGATCGGTGCGACCACTGAAAACCCCTTTTTCGAGGTCAACTCCGCCCTCGTCTCGCGAAGCCGGGTATTTCAACTGAAGCCGCTTACGCGGGAGGAGATGCGGAAAGTTGCGGCTCACGCGATATCCGATACGGTGCGCGGCTACGGCGCCTATGCCGTCGAGATCGAGGAGGCCGCGCTCGACCATCTGGTGGACGTTTCCGACGGCGATGCGCGTACACTCCTGAACGCGCTGCAGCTCGCGGTGGAGACCACACCGGCCCGTTTTCCGCCGGCGGAAGGAGAGCACATCCACATCGACCTCCCCGTCGCGGAAGACAGTATCCAGAGAAAGGTGGTGCTCTACGACAAGGAGGGTGACTACCACTTCGATACCATCAGCGCCTTCATCAAATCGCTGCGAGGTTCCGATCCCGACGCGGCGCTCTACTGGATGGCCCGTATGGTCCGCGCCGGCGAGGATCCGCACTTTCTCTTCAGACGGATGCTCATCTCCGCGTGCGAGGATGTGGGCCTCGCCGATCCCAACGCCCTGGTGGTGGTAGAAGCGGCCGCTGCGGCCTTTGACCGTGTCGGACTGCCGGAAGGTCAGTTCCACCTCACTCAGGCAGCGCTCTACCTGGCGACTGCTCCAAAATCAAATTCGGCGCTCGGTTTCTTCGACGCACTGAAGAGCGTGGAAGAGGAGCCTGCGGTGGACGTCCCCTCCCACCTCAAGGATTCGAGCCGGGACAAAAAGGGTTTTGGCCACGGTGAGGGGTACCTCTATCCGCACGCCTACCGCGACCACTGGGTAGCCCAGGCCTACCTGCCGCCCGCACTTCGGGGGAGGTTCTTCTACCAGCCTTCGGAAACCGGGTACGAGAACCGGATCAAGGGCGAGGTGGAGCGCCGGCGCGAGCTGCAGCTGGCCGCGATGGTCGAGAGGATGCCCGAGGAGATCCTGACCTTTTCACCGGAGAGCCGGGAGTTCAGGCGGTGGATGAGCCGGATCTCCTCCGCCGGGAGGACGCAGCCGGGCCGGCCCGGCTCGCCCGACGACATACCGGTGCTCGAAGCAAAACGCTACCTCGGCGAGCCGGCAGAGCCGGCCGGTTCGCTCACCCAGGCCGACGTTCTCTCCGATGTCCGCGACCGACTCTACACCGCGGTTTCGGTGGCCCGTCACAGCCGGCTCTACGTCTTTGACCCGAGCCCCGGAACGCTCGTCTGGGAGGCGGTACGAAGCGCACGCGAGGGCCTGGTGCACGGGGTCATCCCCGACGGGCAGGCGCTCGAGATTGCCACCCACATTGCCTCTTCGCTCCCGGAAATCGAGCGCCCCCTGCTGCGCGCCGGAACGCTGCTCGATCCGGCCGACGCGGACGCGCCCGCCGACATCTTCATCGCCCGTGATCCGGTAACCCGCGGTCTTCCCCGCGATTCAGAGAGCGCGGAGGAGGGTTCGTCCGGCAGTGCACGCGTTGCGCTGGTCTTCTCCCGCGTCGCGGCAATGCTCGGCCCGGAGGGAAGCTTTTCGATCGCGCAGGTTGTTCCGCGGTACGGCGCCCGGCTCTCCGACTTCCTCGACTTTACGGAGAAGGACAGCCGGATCGAGAGCCTGGTCGCGGCCGCCGAGGCGGAGATCTACGGCAACAGCAAAAGCCCGCTCGTCGGATGGGGTGAAGAGGATCTGCTCGCCGCGGCGAAGGTCGCGGGACTTGCCGATTGCCGCATCGAGCGCGTCGTCTTCCCTGAGCGGCGCATAATCCGTCGCGTGGACATCGAACGGTGGCTTTCAGGCGGCGGACGGGCCGATAGCTACGGAGCGGTGCTCGAACGAACGCTCTCCGCCGGGGAACTGGACCGCTATGGGAACCTCCTTCTCAGCCAGGTCACGGAGCGGCAGGTAGCCTTCAGAATCTGCATCTGCTTTCTCCATGGTCGCAGACCGTGACACGCGCCGGAATATTGACAAACGGGCCGTTATTGTGCATTGTTTCGGTCTGAAAACGTGGTGGATGTAGTTCAGTGGTAGAGCGCCAGATTGTGGTTCTGGTTGTCGCGGGTT
>CAZNYW010000040.1:0-13335 GCA_964577375.1 uncultured Spirochaetales bacterium
ATGTACTCGTACAGCGAGGCGAAGTAGAGCTTCATCTGGATCATCGCGCCGCCGGCGATCGAATAGATCCAGGGTTGATCGTGGTATATGTTGCCGGGGTATTTTTCCTCCAGTGCACGGGCGATCACGTCGAACATTTCAGGCTTGGCGTAACCCAGCCCCTTCATCGCGCACTCATCTACCACATCAGGATCAAAAATGTATTTGAGCATCGCTATTCGGCCTCCGTAGCAAGTTTAACGGACAGCTCGACCGATAGCAAGTATTTTGAACTTCCAACTATAATAAGAGAGCGAGCGTTCGCTCATTGCGACCTGCAGAGCTCGCCACCTGTCGAAGAAGCGCTGCAGGTTTGCGGGTGCTTCTACAGTCCCAGGGTCACGCCCGCCTGGCCTGCGAGGTAGAGCTTGTACTGGTAGTTTCTGTCGGTCAGGAACGTGCCCGCGACGAGCGCGCCGTAGACGGCGAATTTCTTCGAGAGTGACGCCGAATAAACCCCGATTGCGCTTAGCCTGTGGGATACGTAGCCCGAAGCCGGCACGTAGAGCACCCCGTCGTTGATACCAAAGCGCAGGCCGGGAAAAACCGTTGCAAGAACGTAGGCCTGATTGCCGATCTCGATGTCGCTTCCCGCAAGGACCGTGTCGCCGGCGATCTCGTAGAAATAGCCCGTTCCTCCGTTTGCGCGAAACCAGGTGAGCGACCCGGTATCGAGCACCGCGATCGGACCGACCGCCGCCTTGATTGTGGGGGCCGCAGAGAGTAACAGACCGGTGCCGTTCTTTGCGGTCACCGAATCGAGTGCCGAGCTGTCGTAGCCGGCTCCGTATCCTGAAAGCGGATAGAGTCCGTATCCGAGTGCCGTGTAGTATGCCACTGCCTGTGCGGTGAGCGTCAGATTGAAGAGCGCGATCGGTTCGATATTCACATACGCTCCGGCGTAATCGAAGGCCGGGGAAAGGTTGTTCTGAATGCCGAGCTCGATCTTTGTCGACTCCCAGAGGATACCCGGGCGGCGAACCAGAGGGATGCGGTAGAAGAGCTTCGTTACCAGCTGGACGCCGAGCGGGTTGTAGGAAGCCTGTATGTTCTGGTCCAGAACCAGCCCCTCGGTAGCCTGCTGCGCGCTCGCCACGGAAATCGTGAGCAGGACAAACAAGAGCGAAACAATCATCTTCCTCATTTCGCACCTCCCGATGTGCCACTCTATCATTGCCTGCACGCTGCGTCACCTTTTTTCTTCGCACGGCACTCGCGACACGCACGGTAAGAATCCGGGAATCCTGACCGATGATGAATGTATGAGGTGGGGAAAACCGTTCCTGACAGGCCTGTCCCTGTTCGTCGGCCTTGTCGGTTGCGAGGTCGGCCTTTATGCGCAGCCACTTGTCATCGGCCCCTCCGACGTCCGGATCGCTCCGAGAGCCGACGGCGGCTACGACCTCTGTGTGGCCGACACGGCCGGTCTCGGTTCGGTTCTCCTCACCGAATCGACGCGAGATCCTGCGGGTAAGGCAGACAATTTTGCCTATCGCGCATCCGACTACAATCCGGTGAACGGCGACGAGAAGAGAGTGCTGAACGGAAGCTTCCTTCCGGCATCGGCGAAACTGTATTCGCTCATCTCGTCGACACCGGTGCCCGATCCGCAGTTCGGGAAGGCCTTTCACATTCTCATTCCGCAGGTCCTTATCTACGGCTACCGGTGGAGCCGGTCAGGGAGCGTCGCGGTAGGCAAGGGCACCTTTCTGAACATTCGCGCCTTCGCGAGGCCCTACGGCGACTACAGCGGCCCCTTTCATGACAACCCGTACGAGATCATGATCTCCGCTGCGCCGCAGAAACAGCCGCCGGAACCGTCGGAACCCGCCCCGCCCTCACCGCCGCAGCAGGCTCCGCCGGCGCCACCGGCCGCCATTTCCGCCGAGCCCCGGAACGACAATACCGCTACCGGCACGGCGTTCGCGGACATCGCGCAGAAGGCAAGCGGCGAGGCGGTCTACGCCGCGGACGAGACCGATACCGCGGTTCAGGTGGGAAAGCTGCTCGACAGGATCGACGGCGAGAGCCTCGACCTCGTCATCTGCCTCGATACCACCGGCAGCATGCAGGCCTACATGCCCTCGGTGAAGAAGAAGCTCACGCCGATCGTGCGGGAGCGGGTGGCGAAGTTCAAGAGCTTCCGCGTCGGCATCATGCTCTACAAGGACTACTGGCCCGAGGAATACATCACGCGAAAGGTTCCCTTCACCTCCGACCTCGACCAGTTCAACCGATTCATCCAGTCGCTCAACCCCTACGGAGGCGGAGACGTCCCCGAAGCGGTGGATGAGGCCCTCTACGCGGCCGCCACCGAGTTCGACTGGCAGGCGCAGAAGAGGCTGATAATCCTCGTGGGCGACGCACCGCCGCATCCGATTCCCCGCGGCAAGATCACGCTGCAGAGCGTTGTCGAAGCTGCGTCCGCACGCTCGATTCAGATCGACACGATCATAGAACCGTTGCAGCCCGGGGCAAACGGGTAGGAGTCGCTTAATGAAGTACGTGATGATGTTCCTGCTGCTGATTCCGGCCGCGACTACGCTCCGGGCGGAGCCGACGCGCTCGCCGAACGCGCATGCCCTCGAGGCGGTGGACCGTCTTCTCAATACCGGCCACCAGATCACTCTTACACTCACTGTCGACGCGGCACTGACCGGGACGACCGACCGCGGTGACGCTTCGCGGATAGGCCGCGAGCAGCTCGATGCGGCGCGCAGCGCATTCCGGAAGGCGTTCGCAAGATCCTTCGGCAGCGAGGGAGAATTCAGGATGCTCGACACCGCCCAGTCCGGCGCCACACCGTCGCGACAGGTGATGCACTCAGCCGGAGCAAACTACGCCTTCCAGATACGAATCACCGGATACGCTGCACCCGACGGCCGGGTCGCCATGAGCGAGATCGACGGCACGCTGGTGCGCCTGCTCGACGGAAAGGTGATAAGCGAGGATGTCGCCTGGGCGACGCAGAGCGCCTCCGGGGCGAAGTCGCTCTTCGTAAACGGCGTGCGCGTCTACTGACCTCTTGTCCCCTGCGCTCCTCATCCTATAATGAGCATGTATGGCACAGTCCTCGAGGCGCGGCGGCGATCCTCTCGCCGGGCCGCTGATCTACCTCGCCGTCGACAACTGCTTCGCCTCGAAACGCTGGACCACCCCCACCGAGTGGATGGCGATCGTGCGGGACGCGGGAATCTTCTGCGTCGAGGCGAGCGCCGACACCGAGTGTGATCCGCTCTACACTACACCCGCCTATATCACAGACTGGAAACGGGAAATAGAGATTCAGTCTGCCCGGACCGGCGTGCGGGTCTCCTCGCTCTATTCGGGACACGGCAGCTACGCTACCCTCGGCCTGGCCCACACCGACGAGCGGGTCCGCAGGCACATGCTCGACGACTGGCTCAAGCCGATGTGGCGGACGGCAACGCAGCTCGGCGCCGGGTTCGGCTTCTACTGTCACGCGTTCGCCGACTCCCTGCTTCAGGACCCTCGTGCCTACCGGGTGGCGCTCGAGGAGCTCTACCGGAATCTCGGTGAGCTTGCCGCCTCCGAGCCGGACTACCGCAGCGGGCATCTTTCACTCGAGCAGATGTACAGCCCCCACCAGGTGCCATGGACCGTCGCAGGTGCCGAGAGTCTTCTGCGGCGCGTCTACGCGCAGGCCGGACATCCTCTCTACCTGACACTCGACACCGGCCATGCCGCCGGGCAGCGGCGGTTCCTCCGTCCGGGACCGGATGAGCTCATCGCAGCCATGGAGGCGATCCGAAGCGGCGAGCGGATCGAGAGGCTCTGGCTGGGCCCGCGAGTCGTCCGCGACCTTCTGGAAGAGGCCGCAGCACAGCCGCCTGAGGCAGACGGCGAATCCGCCAGGCTCATCGAGGAGGCCCTCCGGCCGTTTCCGTTTCTCTTCGCCGAGGAGTCCGACGGCGATACCTACTCCTGGATATCCCGGCTCGGCTGCTACTCTCCGATCATCCACCTCCAGCAGACTACCGGAAGCTCGTCGCAGCACCTGCCCTTCACGGCCGAGAACAACCGTTCAGGCATTGTGACCGGCCCACGGGTGCTCGAGACGCTTGCCGAGTCCTACGCGCGCGAGGCGCCACCCGGTCTGCCGCCCCGGACGGAGGAGATCTACCTGACCATCGAGATGTTCGCGGCAACTGCCGAGATCCCGGCGGACATTATCAACAAGCTTCGTGATACCACGGAGTACTGGCGGCAGTTCGTCCCGAAAGACGGTCTGCCCCTTTCCGATCTCGTCCGCCGCCTCCATTGAACTGACGGCGCTCGAGCGATACTCTCTCTGCATGGCGCAGTCGCTTCTCTGGTACGATCTCGAAACATTCGGCATTCATGCGAGCTGGGACCGGATCGGCCAGTTTGCCGCACAGCGCACCGACTACCGGTTCGAGCCGGTGGGCGATCCCCTTGTGCTCTACTGCAGGCTGAGCCCCGACTATGTGCCCGATCCCGACTCATGCCTCATCACCGGGCTCACCCCGCGATTCGTCAACGAAAAGGGGCTGAGTGAGGCGGAGTTCGCCGATCGCATCTTCGCGGAGATGACTGTCCCCGGCACCTGCGTCGCAGGGTACAACACCATCCGCTTCGACGACGAGTTCGTGCGGAATCTGTTCTATCGCAACTTCTACGATCCCTACTGGCGCGAATACGGAGACGGAAACACGAGATGGGACATTCTTGATCTGGTCCGTCTTACGCACGACCTGCGTCCCGACGGCATACGGTGGTGCTATACCGAAGAGGGAAAACCCTCATTCAAGCTGGAGGAGCTTGCGGCCGTGAACGGGATTCTTCACGACCGGGCACATGACGCACTTTCCGACGTGCGTGCAACCATCGGCCTCGCGCGCCTTCTGCACGAGAGGCAGCCGAAGGTCTTCAGCTACCACTTCAAGATGAGAAAGAAGGACGAGGTGCGACGCCTCCTGAACCTGCAGACGCCGCGGCCGCTCGTTCACTCCTCCGGCATGTTCACCCGTGCCGGTTCCGGAACGGCGCCGGGAAGCGGAAACGGCGGCGCTGCGGTAGGTAACTGCACGTCGATCGTCTATCCGATCAGCGTCCATCCATCACGTTCGAACCTCATTATCACCTACGATCTGCGATACGATCCCCGGGACTGGATCGGACTCGATGTCGCCGAGATTGCGCGGAGAACGTTCACCAGTTCGGAGGAGCTGGGCGAGACCGGAAGGGTCCATTTCAAGGGAATCCATCTGAACCGCAGTCCGGCGGTGGCTCCGCTCAGCACGCTTACCCGGGAGCGGGCGGCGCAGCTTGGAATCGATATCGAGCTCTGTCTCGAGCACGCCCGGATTCTCTCCGAAGAGCATGGGCTCGTGCAGAAGGTCAGGCAGGTCTATGATTCAGGTACGGGCCGTATGGCAGCGCCACGGGACCCGGAGCTGCAGCTCTACGCAGGCGGATTTTTCGGCGACGAAGACCGCGAAACCTTCGAGCAGATTCATCAATTGAACCCGACAGACCTTGTCGCGACCCCGCCGCGATTTGTCGACGCGCGCGGGCCGGAGCTGCTCCGCAGATACCTCGCCCGGAACCACTTCGATCTGCTGGATGAGGGCGAGAGACGCCGCTGGATCAGCCACTGCGCCTCCCGTCTGCTTGCGCCGGAGCTCGACGAGGTGCTCGACTACGGCCGGTTCCGCCGGAAGGTGGAAAACATGCTCGACCGGACCGACACTCCCGCAGGCGCCAAGACCGTCCTTCGCGATCTTCTCGACTACGCCAACGAAATCGACGAGCGCGTCCTGAAGTATCAGTAGGCGGCTTCTATCGCTTTTCGAGCCGAACCACGTTCCACGAAAGCGGCGGAAGGCGAAGCTGCATCCTGCCCCCGTCTATCGACGGCAGCTCCGACGCAACTGGCGCCACAACCTCTCTGCCGCTTGAGTTGACCGCCTTGAGATCGTCGTGTTTCAGGACAGTGTGCTCGACCGGCACGTATCCCTCGAAGCTTCGCAGATCACAGTCCACGGTCAGATCCTCGGCAGCGTCCCGGTTTACCGCGAAGATCGTCACCATGGACCGCTCCTCGTTGTAGACCGCAACCGTCTCCAGGAGCGGGACATCCGAGAAATCCCTCGAATCGTAGGTCGGTGACGAAACCACGGGGACGAGCGCGACGCCACGGCCGTAGGCGGATGCGTGGGCGAAGGGGTAGAAGATGGTCTGCCTCCAGGCGGCGCCGTTCTTTTCGGTCATGATTGGCGCGATTACGTTCACGAGCTGCGCGAGGCAGGCGATCTTCACCCGGTCTGCATGCTTCAGAAGCGTGATGAGCAGACAGCCGACCAGAAGCGCATCTTCGAAGTTGTAGATATCTTCGAGCAGATGGGGTGCGGTCGACCAGGGTTCGATTTTCGTGTCGGCCTCGCGTGAGTGATACCAAACGTTCCACTCATCGAATGAAAGATTTATGACCTTCGACGACCTCTTTCTCGCTCGCACGTAATCACAGGTTGACAGGACGGAACGGATGTACTGATCCATCTCCAAAGACTTCGCCAGATAGTTGGCGGTGTCGTTTTCCGGATTACCGTAGTAGCTGTGGATCGAGAGGTAGTCGATCTGTTCGAACGTTTCTTCCAGTACAGTGGCCTCCCACTCGGGGAAGGTCGGCATTCTGCTTTGCGAGCTCCCGCACGCTACCAGCTCAATCTCAGGATCCACCCATTTCATCACCTTCGCCGCTTCACAGGCGACGCGACCATATTCATAGGCGGTCTTGTGGCCGATCTGCCACGGTCCGTCCATCTCGTTGCCGAGTGACCATGTCTTGATTGCATAGGCCTCCGCGTGGCCGTTGGCCTTCCGGAGGTCGGAGTACATCGACCCGCCCGAATGGTTGCAGTACTCGATGAGGTTTCGCGCCTCCTCCGGTCCCCGCGTACCGAGGTTGACCGTCATGTTGACCTCGGCATCCATGTTCGCCGCCCAGGCGATGAACTCGTCGGTACCGACCTGGTTTGTCTCGATGGTGCGCCACGCGAGATCGAGCTTTCGGGGGCGGTTTTCCCGCGGTCCCACGCCGTCCTCCCAACGGTAGCCGGAGACGAAGTTTCCGCCGGGATAGCGTATCAGCGGGATATTCAGCTCCCTTATCAGCTTCGCCACGTCCTGGCGGAAACCGCATGAGTCTGCGCTCGGATGGGTCGGCTCGTAGATACCCTCGTATACGCACCTGCCGAGGTGCTCGACGAACGAGCCGAAGAGGCGGGGATCAATTTCCGCAATGCGATATTCCTTGTCAACGATCAGGGTAGCCTTTTTCGATCTCGCCATGGGAGACTCCTTCTGATGTATTCAGGGCAACCGTCGGCCGGTTCCTATCCCTTTATCCCTCCGGCCGTCAGGCCGGTGATGAAGTAGCGCTGGAATATGAAGAAGACAATCACTATCGGTACTGTGGCGGCGAGGGCGCCGGACAGCAGGAGATCGTAATTGTTGCCGTACGGCGTCAACAGGCTGTTGAGGCCGATTGGAAGAGTGAACATGTCTTCGGTGCGCAGGACGATGAGGGGCCAGAGAAAATCGTTCCAGCTCTGGAGCGCCACGAGGATGACCATCGCCCCGTAGGCCGGTGCCATGAGCGGCATCATTATACGGAAGAAGATACCGTATTCCGTGAGGCCGTCGATCCGTCCCGCGTCGAGAAAGTCGCGCGGGAGACCCGATGCGAACTGACGGAAGAAGAAGATCGCAACGGGAAATGCGACGAAGGGAAGGATGACTCCCCAGAGCGTGTTCATGAGCTTCAGTCCGATCATCAGCTTGTACAGCGGCAGGATCAGGATCTGGATCGGAATCACCATGAGGAAGATCACAAGTGAAAGAAGGAGCTTTCTTCCCACGAAATTGTACATTGCAAGGCCATACCCGACCCACGACGAAATCAGAACCGTGACGACCGTGCGAAGTACGAGCAACTCGATGCTGTTGCGGAACCAGAATACGTAGAGCCCGCGGTTCGAGGTGAAAAGTAGGGACAGGTGGTTGAGATCGAGATTGACGGGGATGAGCGTCTTCCAGGTTATGCCGAATCGAAGAAGATCGCGGCCCGGCCGGAACGCCGCCACGGTTAGCGAGTAGACCGGCAGAAGGAATACTGCACACGCGACCGCCAGCATGGTGATGACCACCGTCTGGCCCGCGATTTTCTTTGCCGTTGGAGCAGTCACCATCCACGCTCCTCACGGAAGAATCCGGTTGCCCGCAGCTCGACTAGGCTGAGCAGAAGGACGACAACCAGCAGCACTATTCCAATCGCAGACCCGAGGCCCATTTCACCCGACTGGAATCCTTTGCGGTAGATGTAACCGACCATGGTGAGGCCGACGTTGTTCGGCGAATTGCCGCCGCCGCCGCCACCGCCGCCCCAGAGGATGTAGCTCTCCTCGAACATCGCAAATCCGCCGAAGATGCTTATCGTTACCACGAAGACGGTCGTGGGTTTGAGCAGAGGAATCGTGATCCGCAGGAACTTCTGAAGCGGATTCGCACCGTCGATGGACGCGGATTCGTACAGCTCGTTCGGTATCGCCTGCAGACCTGAGAGAAAGTAGACGATGTTTACGCCGGTCCAGCGCCAGGTGGCGACCATTACCAGCAGAAACATGGCCTGAGAGGCTCCTCCGAGAAGCCACTCCTGCGGCGAGAGGCCTACCTTCATGAGCACGGCGTTCACGAGCGCCTCATGGCTCGATGCGAAGGTCAACCGGAATATCGTTCCCGCTACGACTACCGACAGAAGCGCCGGGAGGAACAGCATGGCGCGAAAGACGTTGTTCAGTCCGCGCCTCGAGGACCTGAGCAGTACCCCCAGAACCATCGGAAGCGGAATGAGCACTGCGATGGTCAGTACCGTGTAGAGAAAGCTGTTCTTGAGCGCCGTGAAGAACTCCGGATTGATGAGCCGGTTGTAGTTCTTGAGTCCAATGAAGTGGCTCTCTCCCGGAACTATCTCCTGAAAGCTCATTATCACCGTGCTGACTGCCGGATAGAGATAGAACAGAAGCAGCGAGATAACGAAGGGGAGAACGAAAACGTAGGGCACAAATCTTTGGGAACTTGCCAGCCGTTTCACTAACTACTCCTTCCTGGATTCAGCGGCCGCAGACATGCGACGGGTCCGCCGGATAGATCCGACGGACCCGCCTGTAGATGAGACCGGTACGCCTACTTGCGAAGCTGGGCCGCCGCGTCCTTCAATGACTGCTCAGGTGTCTTGGACTGATCCTTGAGCGCCTGGAAAAGAACGGTGGTCTTCACAGCGGTGATTACGTCCGGCAACTTGCTGAAAACGTGGACCGGATTGATCTCGTCCTTCACCTTGATGACCTCGTCGAAAACCTTGGTTCCGTTCTGGAAGTACTCGGAGAACTTGTTCGGCTCGTGGGTCGCAGGGTCGCTCCATACGCTCCAGCGGGGAGGATCAAATCCGAGGTCCTTCCAGATCATGATGTTGCCCTCTTTGGAGAGCTTTGCATAGGCAAGGAAGTCCTTCGCGAGCTGGAGATGCTTGCTCTGCTTGGTTACGACGGTTCCCGTACCGCCCATTCCGGCCGACCGGAAGCCATTGGGCCCGAAGCTCGGCATCGGTCGAATTGCGATTTTTCCCTTGAGGTCCGGCATGTAGTCGGTGAACCGGCCCATGTACCAGAACGGCATGACGATGCTCGCAGCGCCGCCCTTGTCCATGAAGCCGTAGTACTCCTCGGAATGATGGAACCCGCCGGGGGTAGGAATCGCGATCTTGTACTTGTAGAGCATGTCATGCTGGAACTGAAGAGTCTTGATGTTTGTTGCGTTGTCGAGAATGACATTTCCATTGCCGTCGAGATAGTCCGACCCCTGCTGCGAGATCATGGGCCAGAAGGACCACTGGTCGGTGACCTCGATGGTCGTCATCGGCTTCCCGGTCTTCGCGACCACCTGCTGGCCCGCCTTGACGTAGTCGTCCCAGGTCCGGATGTTGTCGATATTGACGCCCGCGGCATTCATGATGTCCATGTTGTAGTAGGCTACCGTTGCCCCGACATGGAACGGGAGACCATAGTAGGTCCCGTCCTTGCTGTAGATGTCCAGGCGGGCCTTGACCATGTCGTTCAGCACCGGTTCGACCTTGTCATTCATCGATGCCAGCTGAATATTGCCCTTCATGTAGTTCGGAAACTTGCTGATCTCGATATCGGCGATGTCCGGTGCGCCGACGCCCGACTGGAGCGCGACCAGCAGCTTGTTGTGCATGTCATCGTAGGGATAGGCCTGACCGTTCAGGGTAATCTGTCGAGACGGGTTGGCCTCGTTCCACTTCTGCACCATGTCTTTGTAGAATCCGAGATGAATTTCCTGGAAGGTCCACAGTACCAGCTCAGTCGGCGCAGCAGACGCCGAAGCTCCGGACGGCTGCTCTTTCGAACCTCCCGCAAACACGCTCGCCCCTCCTGCCAGCAGAAGTACCAGCACCAGAAGTAACGAGACTACACTCCTTTTCATGGCTCACCTCCCGGCTTCATCTCTCGAAGCCGTCAAAATCACTTTCCCTGATCCGGAGACACTACCTCGTACGCGAGTTGTCCCCGGAACGCGGGCAACGCCCGCAATCCTTGGCAATTCTAACCCCGGAACTTGACGCCGTCAATATCTGTTTACAGGATAAATAACGAAAAATATGATATAAATGGGATAGAGATCGCAGTGATGGCGGTAGTTCGGCTGATTATTGCGATGTCCGATGGACAAAGAGGTCCGATATCGAATAAAAGATCATTGACTTTGATAAATATGAATTCAGGGCACAGTCATGCCCGAATTTCTCGGATGTGAGCCGGGATTATTGCACAATATCAGGAAACGTGATTCAATTGCGCATGGCGCCGCGATTCCGGCTCCCAGAGGTCGACTAAAGCAATGAACGAAAACAGTATTCTGGTCATCGATCCCAAGAACGACCTGCACATTCTCAAGGGGCTCGCCTCGGCAATCCGTCTCGATATCCTGGCACTGATACAATCGGATCCCAAGAACGTAAACGATATCGCCGAATCGCTGGGGCTGCCGCAGTCGACGGTAGCGACAAACGTTATGGTGCTCGAGAAGGCGGGACTCCTTCGGACTCAAAACGTAAAGGGAAAGAAGGGCACACAGAAGATGTGCTATCCGGTCTATACCGAGATGGTAATAAAACTGTGGGACGGCGAGCACGAAGTGCGCAGGAACGACGTTATCGAGGTCGAGATGCCGATCGGCCTCTACACCCGGTACAAGGTGAGCGCTCCGTGCGGCCTCTGTTCCCACGACGGCATCATCGGGTATCTCGATGTGGCAGATTCGTTCCTCGATCCGGGCCGGATGAAGGCGGGGCTGATATGGTTCGAAACGGGTTACCTCGAGTTCAAATTTCCCAACAACAGCCTTTACAAGGAACCGCCGCTCAAGAGCCTGGAAGTCTCCGCGGAACTATCCTCCGAGGTACCGGGTACGAACAAGGAGTGGCTTTCTGATATCACCATGTGGATAAACGATGTCGAGATCGGCCGCTGGACCTCGCCGGGCGACTACGGTGACAAGCGAGGCAAGTTCACGCCCGGATGGTGGAAGCTCGAAGGCTCTCAGTACGGCCTGCTCAAACACTGGCGTGTAACCGAAACCGGATCATTCGTCGACGGCGTCAGGTTGTCCGACGTGACCCTGGCAGACCTGGACCTGTCCGCGCACCATTCGATCACCATCCGCATGGGGGTGAAAGAGGATGCCGAGCACGTCGGCGGGGTGAACATTTTCGGCCGCGGTTTCGGGAACTACGATCAGGATCTGATGCTGCGCCTCTTCTTCTGAGCTCCCGCCGGCTTGACCGAGAAGGCTGCCTCCCGTACCCTCCGAGGATGCGTCTCGTTCGGGTTATTCGAGCCAGGATAGGTCTGCCGGTTTTACTTTTGGGGTTGGGTGCGTCCGGGCTCTACGCACAGACAGCGTCCATGGCGACCTCGTTGACGGCGGGCGCAGAATGGCAGTTCGGTTCACTCGAATACGACATCAAGAGCGAATCGAGTGGAAACGGCGTCATGAGCCGGCTCGATTATCCGCTGGACGGTCTCTATCCGACGGTGCGCATCACGTCGACGAGCAGCCGGAACGGAGTGCCGTTGTGGTCGCTCGGATTCGAAGGATCCGCTTCGACAATTGGCCCCTACGGATCCATGGTGGACCGGGACTGGAACCTCTACAGCGGTTTGCCCCCGGTCGAGTGGAGCTACACAGAATCGTCGATCTCGTTGCGGGCCTTCCGCGCAGGCGTCGACTTCGTGAGCTACCTCTATCGTACTCCGGCCGCCCAGCTCGGTCTCGACGCCGGTTATTCGCTGGACTCGCTGTACCAGAGCATCGAGGGGGCAACCGGCTGGCAGTATAAGTACAATTCCGACACCGGTTCCTACGACCTCTATTCGCTTTCGATCAGCGGGACGGTCGCAACCTATCAGGTCTACCTTCACACCCTGAGCGCAGGCCTGCGATTACGCTGTCAGCTTTTTCCCGATCTCACCTTCGGGCTGACAGCGGACGCTCTCGCTGTTCTCGGGTTTGACGATGACGACCACATCCTGCGTACGAAACGTTCCACCTCGACATCCGCAGGCGGCGGGTACCGGCTGAAGGCCGATCTCAGCATTGGCGCGGCGCAGCGCGCCGGGAAGGGGGAGGGTGGACTTTATGGGGGACTGACCGGAACCATCGAAGGATTCAGCATCGTCGGAAGCCAGACACAGCACTGGTATGGATCGGCAGACAGCGTCGCCCAGGGGACCACCTACACGGGAATCTATCACCACATGTCCGCACTCCGGGGCAGTGTCGGAATCTACGCCGGGTACGCCTTCTGAACAGAGCTGAGCGGTTCACCCCTGTTCCAGATCGTCACACCCGAACTCGACAGGAGCATCCTCGCCGTAAAGCGCCAGGAAGCGGTTGAGCGCCCGCGTCTCTTCGCTTCTTCCCGCCAGGTGCACGCCGATTCCGATTTTTATGAGATACTCCGCTTCCGCCTCCATAACACGGTTCTCGCATATTGCAAAATGATCGATCAGCCGGGTCAATGCCTCGCTGATCGGGAATTGCGTCGACATGAAGGTCCTCCAATCGAATCTCACCAACGAAAAATGTAAGGTAAGGCCGGGTGATTGTCGAGTTTTATTCCTGGAGGGATGGCGGAGAAAGGGCGTCCGGCAACGCCGAACGGCAACGCCG
>CAZNYW010000040.1:13435-43663 GCA_964577375.1 uncultured Spirochaetales bacterium
GATCGATAGAGCGGCTACATTTTGAACAGAACGGCCACGCCGAGCAGGCCATAGGGGTTGGTGAACGCGTCCGTGAGGCTCTGCTGCGTGAACTCGACCCGACTGATCCAGCTCAAGCCGAGCGAGACTTTCCCGAGCAGAATGTCGCCGGTCAGACGCAGGTTCGCCCCGGCGCGGAACGCCTGGGTGCTCCCGTTGCCGAACGCGACTCCGAAATCGGGACCGATTCCAAGGGCTGCACGGAGGAACAGCAGCTTCAAGCCGACTCCGGCGTCGAGTATGAACTGCACCTGATTCGGCAGCGAGGACGTGCCCGGCTGAAACAGGCCTACAACGCCGCCCCACAGCGGCCCCGCGATAAGGCGCGCATCGCCGCCGACCGCGAAATCGGAGAGCGACAGACCGCTGCTGCTCAAGTTCTTAACGCTTTGAGGCTGAATTGCGCTTGCGTAGTACGCCGTAGGTCCCACGTACAGGTCGAGCGAAAATGCCATGAATGGTATCGCCAGAAGCAGAATGACAATTCCGAGCTTTTTCATAAAGAACCTCCAACCCTTCAAAGATACATCGCGCATCGACGTTTTTCAGACTGGAAGCGAGCCGGTCCGCGGTCGGTCGGACGTCGGCCGCCGATGGATTTATCTTGACATGTTGAGTCAGCTATCGCGACCTTCACTCAAGGAGGTGAATCCTATGGCTGTTGACTTGCGACGCATTTTCAGTATCGCGGTAGTAGCCGCCGCGTCGATGGCTTCTTCCGCCTTCGCCGAGACCGATCCTCAGGCGGCAGCGAAGCCGAACGTGAGCTACCGGGCGGCCGACGGAACCGAGCTGCACGGGTATCTGACTGAACCGCCGGGAACCGGCAAAGCGCCGGCGGTTCTCATGATTCACGAGTGGTGGGGGCTCAATGTCGACATTACGATTCTGGCGGATGCAATGGCTCGCCAGGGTTTCGTGGTGCTCGCCCCCGATGCATTCCGCGGCAGCGTGGCGCAGACCCCGCAGCAGGCCATGAAGCAGGTCGGTGCGACACCCGGCCCGCAGATCGCCTCGGACCTCGACGCTGCCCTCGACTTTCTCAAGAAGCAACCCCGTGTCGATCCGGCGCGCGTCGCCGTCCAGGGTTTCTGCTTCGGAGGCACACAGGCAATGTACATGGGAACGCGCCGTCCCGACCTGTCTGCGGTCGCAATCTTTTACGGCCCCGGCCCCATTACCGATCCGCAGAAGTTGGGCAGCATGAAGGATGCAGGCCCTGTTCTCGGTATCTACGGAGCCCAGGACGGCAATATTCCCGTCGATCAGGTCGAAGGCTTCCGGAAGGCGCTCGACAAAGAGGGGATAAAGGAGAGGATAGAGGTCTATCCCGGGGTCGGACACGCCTTTGTGAAAAGCGGCACCTATCAGAACGGCGAGCAGGCCCAGAAAGCATGGAACGAGCTCGTCAGCTTTCTCAAGTCCAATCTCTGAGAGGCGGCCCCGTGCGGGGCCGCCAATGCTCTACAGGTCGAACGATCCCTTATCGCTGTCCGTTTCCAGCCTTTCCGCCGCTGCCGCTTCCCGAACCGGACTGGCTCTGAGTCCGTGTCTGAGTCTGCGTTTGCGTCTGCATCTGCGTCTGTTCCCCATCGCCGTCGTAGAGCCTCACCCGTTCGCGATCGCGCTCAGTCAACCGCACCGGATTCTCCACCTCGATGTCCTGTCCTTTCGCAGTGACAAGCCGTGCCGCAATCCGTGACTGTACCTGGGCTCCGGTTCCTTCATCGACGACCACGCCACGAACGCGAATCCTTTCCTGATTCTGCAGCTGCAGCCGTGCGATTTCGCGTTCCGGCATGTCGACGAGAAACTCCCGTCCGTTCGCAGCGCGAATCATGAGCTGCTGCCTGCCGGCCGGTCCCGGTGAGAACTGCGCGGTCCCCTCGATCGTGCTCAACCGCTCCCCGTTGCCGTTCGCAAACGCGGCTACTACGCCGAGCAGCATCAGAAGTACTGCTAGTCCTGCCTTTTTCATATCTGACTCCTTGCAGTGGTGTGATACACAGATATACCTGCCGGCCCTGCCTTCGGTTGCGGTATTTGCGAGTGACACGCAGGCTGCTAGTGCTGAAACTGGGAGCAGACGGGTCGCAACCTAGCGGTTCGACGTTGTCAATAATCTGCGTGGCAGCGAAGGCGGGTAGAGAAGGAGCAGACTGACCGACGCGCAGAGAAGGATTGTCGCATTCATCGGGAGCGCGCTGGGGCCCGTCGTGAAGACTGCTGCAAAGAGGCTCACCGCACCGGTGGCGAGCGCCGCCGTGACCATCTGGAGGCTTCCAAGCAGCGCCGACGCGCTTCCGATGTTTTCCGTGAACGGTTCGAGAGCGAGCGCGGTTGTATTGGGATTGACCATGCCGGCACAGAACATGAAGGTGATGAGCAGTGCGTACATCAGCGGCAGGGAGACGACACCGGTGGCAGCCGCTGCGGTAAGCGCGATGCCCGCCGCTGCCTGTACGGGGACGCAGAAGCGCGCGATCTGAAGGCTGGAGAAACGGCGGAGCACAAGGTGATTGAGCTGACTGCCCGCCACCAGGCCTGCGGCATTGAGCGCGAAGGCCCAGCCGAACTGAGTCTGCGAAAGGCCGAGCACGGTCATGAACACGAGCGGCGCGCCGGCGATGTAGGCAAACATGCCGCCGGATGCAAGTCCGCTCGCTGCAGCGTATCGCAGGAACGAGGGCTCGGCGGCGACCAGAAGGTAGCGCCTGACCATCGGACCCGGCGAAATCGCAACGCCGGGATCCGCCTTTTTACTCTCCGGCAGCTTCATCCAGGTGAGGAGAATGAGTGCCAGGGAAAACACGCCGAGGATGACGAAGATGACGCGCCAGCCCAGGTTTCGGGTCACATATCCGCCGATGCTCGGTGCGAGAATGGGAGAGACGGCGATGATCAGCATCAGCGTTGAAAAGACAGAAGCACTTTCCCGTACGGGGAATCGGTCGCGGACCACCGCGCGGCTCACGACCATCCCCACACAGCCGCCGAGGGCCATCAGAAGGCGCGAGACCACCAGCCAGATAATGGAGGGTGCAACGAGACAGGCGACCGTGGCAGCGATGTATATCGCGAGACCGGCGAGCAGAGGAGGTTTCCTGCCGAACCTGTCGGTCAGCGGGCCGTAGATGAGCTGACCTATCGATATTCCCACGAAGTAGCTGGTCAGCGAGTATCCGACTGCGGCGACTGTGGTCGACAGGTCATGGGCGATCGCGCCGAATCCGGGGAGGTACATGTCCACTGAGAATGGGCCGATTGCTGCAAGAGACCCCAGGACGATGATGAGCGCCGTTCGTTCCCGTTTCGTCATTGAGGCTACGTTATACACGATTATGCGGCCGGCGACAAACGCAGGCCCTTGCCGCAAGTCGAAATGCGCGCCACAATTCGGGCGGATTCAACAGATGACGACACCTGCGGCAACCGCCGGCTCGGCCGGTCAATCGATCGTCCAGAACACGGTCTTTCCTGTTCTGATTGCCATCAGCTTCTCACATTTTCTCAACGACACGCTCCAGTCGCTCATTCCCGCGACCTACCCGATTCTCAAATCGGCCCTCAGGCTCAGCTACACCCAGGTCGGGCTGATCACGCTTACCTATCAGCTGATAGCCTCGCTGCTGCAGCCGGTGGTAGGAACAATAACCGACCGAAAACCGCTTCCCTACTCGCTTGCTGTCGGCATGAGCTTCACGCTCGCGGGGCTCGCACTGCTCTCGCTGTCGGGGAGCTATCCGCTGGTCCTGCTTTCCGTGGCCCTGGTCGGCATGGGATCTGCGGTTTTCCACCCCGAATCGAGCCGCGTAGCGCACATGGCGGCCGGAAGGCGGCGCGGGCTCGCGCAGTCGGTCTTTCAGGTGGGCGGGAATGCAGGCTCATCTCTCGGCCCGCTTCTCGCAGCCGTCATCATAACAGGCAGGGGCCATTCGCAGATTGCCTGGTTCACCCCTGTTGCCATGATCGCAATCCTGCTGCTCTGGCGAGTGGGCAACTGGTACGCCTCGAACACTCACCGCGTCCACAAACAGGCCGCAGGAGATGGATCTTCGGCGCTGCCCCTTCAGAAACGGACCATCGTCCTGTCGATTGGAATCCTGCTCGTCCTCATCTTTTCGAAGTACTTCTATCTGGCGAGCATGACGAGCTACTTTACCTTCTATCTGATCTCGCGCTTTCACCTGACTGTTGCCGAAGCGCAGGTTCACCTTTTCGTGTTCCTCCTTGCTGTTGCTGCCGGGACGGTAATCGGCGGTCCGGTGGGTGACCGGTTCGGCCGGAAGTACGTCATCTGGGGGTCGATCCTCGGTGCCGCGCCCTTCACGCTCGCGCTTCCACATGCCGGGCTTCTGTGGACCACCATCTTCAGCGTTCTGATCGGCGTAATCCTCTCCTCCGCATTCTCGGCCATTCTGGTCTACGCGCAGGAGCTCGTACCGGGCAAGGTGGGAATGATATCGGGCTTCTTTTTCGGCTTTGCATTCGGAATGGGAGGCATCGGCTCGGCGCTGCTCGGGGTCATCGCGGATCACACGAGCATCGTCTACGTTTACAGACTCTGTGCGTTTCTGCCGCTTATCGGTCTGATTGCGGGCCTTCTGCCCAATATCGAGGGGGAGGGGCGTCACGGTAATGCGTGACGTGGCGTGTGGAAAGGCGGAAGTACCTCCCTGCGGTCCGGCCCGCGAATGCGGACAGCGATATGCGAGCCGGACCCGACAAGGAGCCGCCAAATAATGCCCAGACTTCGTGAGCCTGAGCTCCATCTGCCCTGCCTGCGGCAAAGAACATCCTGAAGCCGCAAGCCGGATTAGTAGAAGTATATCACGGACTTCGGAAATTGCAAAAATATGCCGGTTCAATGTTCGGCGACAGTTCCCTGTTCTGCGACCCCCGCGAGCGTGTAGAGCTGCACCGGCTGCTCCCTGCCGCGAATCTCCGTTTCGGCGATGAAGTTCGCCACCCCGGAATGACCTGCCGCCTCACAGGTCTCCCGGCTCATGACAAGCGCGGTGTGGTACCGCTTGTTCATCTCCTCGAGGCGCGAGGCAAGATTCACCGTGTCGCCGATCACCGTATAGTCCATGCGGTCCGGAGAACCGATGTTGCCGGCGATCACGACGCCGGTGTGAAGCGCAATGCCGATGGCGAGCGGCGGCTGGCCCTCCGCTCCCCACTCTGCGTTGAGCTCGTCGAGCTTCCGGAGCATCGCCCCGGCGGCCGACACCGCGCGCGAAGCATCGCCCTCCCGCGCGATCGGCACGCCGAAAACCGCCATCACCGCATCGCCTATGTACTTGTCGATCATACCGCCATAGGCGTCGATGATCGCCGCCATGGCCGAGAAGTACCGGTTCAGAATAGCCACCACGGCTTCGGGATCACGTTTTTCGGAGAACCGGGTGAAATTGCGGATATCGGCAAAAAGAACCGTGGCGGTTGTGGCCTTGCCTCCGAGCGTCAGCTCGAGGTCCGAGTTCTCGACGATGTCCACGAGCTCCCGCGGGACGAAGCGCGCAAGCTTCTCCCGGCGCCACAGCGCCCTGACGATTGTACGCACGTTGCGCGAGGTCCAGTACACCACGCCACCTGCAGCCACCACGAGCGGCGAATACCAGATCCGCGCCATTGGCTGGTGTGAGAAACCGGCCGTTATATAGAGCGTTATTGCGGCGCCGACTATCGTGGCGTAGATTACCGCAGCGCTGCTCAACCGCAGCGCATTCAGCATGATGATGACAAAGAGCACCATTACGCTCACTGCGATGACCGAATCCAGGTCGACCCTGCCGGCGAACTGGGGGCTCAACATTTCACGGAAATAGGCGAGTATGAGAAGGTAGTCGGCGGTTATGGTGAGATACTTCACCCAGCCGTGATAGGCGCCTCCGCGCGTAAACAGGTGCACCACCGCCACGTAGGCGGCCGCCACGATCACGATGCCGACGGCGAAAATCTCATACGAGCCGCCGGCAAGCCCCTGCGAAATGGCAGTGAACAGATCGAGCAACACCCCTACACCGATGATTGTCATGCGAACGAAATTGATCGAGTGTTCGATCGCCATCTCCCGTTCGCGAAAGGTCTGCCGGACCCGGTGCTCCGCCGGATGCACAAGGGTTCCAATGGAATTCAGCGCCACTTTGTTCCTCCGTGAGTTTCCCTGAGACAACATTATACCTCGAAACCACCAAACTTAAGCAATTATGTCACCTTTGGTGGTATCAAGAAGCCTGTTGATTTTTGAGCCTTAAGTGTTGTAGCGAAAAAGATTAGACGATTTCGATGCCTTTTCCGGCGTTCACCGGGGCAGTTGAGGCGCCAGGTTGTCATCCTGGATGAAATTGGCGCGAAGCGTTATCAACAAGCTTCTTTATACCGCCGTCGTCCTTCGTGTATAATGCAGTAAAACGCACGTCCGTCATTCAGCCAATCTCGTTCCACGGAGTCAGCCATGGGTCGACGCGAAACTTACGTTCCCACGCTAAACCGCGGTCTGCGAGTCTTCTTTTCGCAGTTCGTCCGGGCCAGTGTCACGAAACCGCGTCAGGCGCTTTTCTTCGCCGCCACGGTAGTCCGGCAGGTAGACGCAATGTTCCGCCGCAGCAGGCTGGCGCGAAACGGCATTCACGTTCCTCCGATCCTGATCTTCAGCATCACCAATCGGTGCAATCTCCGCTGCAAGGGCTGCTTCGCGCAGGCGATCCGCACCGATGCACCCGAGGAGCTGACCTCGGCGGAGCTGCGGCGCGTGATCGGCGAAGCGGATGAGCTCGGTGTCTCTTTCATAATCATTGCGGGCGGGGAGCCGCTGATGCGCCCTGAAATCCTGGACATCGTCGGGTCCTTCCCGCGCATCGTATTCATGCTTGTCACCAACGGCCTGCTGCTCGGCCCGAAGCTGATCGAGCGGCTCGAGCGGCAGCCCAACACGCTGCCGGTGCTCAGCATCGAAGGTGATGAGAAGGAAACCGACGACCGCCGCGGGAAGGGAGTGCACGCGAGGCTCCGCGAGCGGATGCGGCAGCTGAAGAGCGCAGGAGTCTTTTTCAGCCTCTCCTTCACGGTCAACCGGATGAACTTCGACACGGTCACGGATGAGGCATTCGTTGCGGAGGCAATCGAAGCCGGATGCGGTTTCTTCCTGTTCCTCGAATACACGGCGATTCGCGAGGGGACCGAAGGCTGGGTAATCACCGCTCTGCAGCGTGAGCGCATGGGGAAGCTCGTCGATCAGTTCCGCAAACGCTTTCGGGCCGTATTCATTGCCGTGCCCTGGGACGAAACCGCAGTGGGCGGATGCCTCGCGGCCGGGCGCGGCTTCATTCACATCAGTGCCGACGGGAGGCTCGAGGCCTGCCCGCTCGCGCCCTTTTCGGACACGAATCTGAAGATTACGCCGCTGCGCGAGGCGCTTGCATCGCCGCTTCTTGCAATGCTGCGCGAAAAACATGATATCCTTGACGACACGGAGGGCGGCTGCAGCCTCTGGAAGGAAAGGGAGAAAATCGCGGCGATGGCGGCCGAAAACGTTTCTTCCCAACCGGACAGATAGGCGGCCGGCGTAAACCCCGATCCTGCCGGTTCGGAGACTGTACGGGCCGGGACCTCACCAGAAAGGACTGCAACATGCTCGTGCTTCTCACGGGTTCCTTCGGCAATATCGGTTCCCACACCATTCCCGCGCTGCTTTCCGAGGGGCATCGGGTTCGCTGCTTCGACCTTCCCGGGCCGGCTCACGAAAGGGCCGCACGCCGGGCAATCGAGCAGGCAGCGCGGAGCGACGGCGCTGCGGACAGGCTGGAATTCCGGTACGGCGACATTCGCGACGCGTCGGCGGTGAGCGCGGCCGTATCCGGGGTGGAGGCGGTGATTCATCTGGCCGCTTCGATCCCGCCCGGATGCAACTCTGATCCCGAGGGGGCCCGACAGATCAACGTGGAGGGTACGCGCAATCTGATCGGCGCATGCCGCGCCGGGTCGAAGCCGCCTCGTCTCCTTTTCACCTCGAGCCTCGATGTGTTCGGTCGGACTCAATCCAGGGACCCGCCTCGCACGGCCGATGAGCCGGTGAGCGCCACCGACCCTTACACCGAGCACAAGCTTGCCGGCGAGGAGATGGTTCGCGGCTCCGGGCTCAGCTGGTGCATCTTTCGTTTCTCCGACGTGCCGATCATCGGACTGCGCGCGCCGCACCCGATAATGTTCGAGATCGGGCTGCACAACCGGATAGAGGCACTTCATGCCGACGATGCGGCGTTTGCGCTCGCACGGGCGCTCGTTACAGAGGAGGCGTGGGGCCGCCTTCTTCTGGTGGGTGGGGGGCCATCCTGCCGGCTCACCTACGGCGAATACCTCAGGAAGCTGCTGGAAGCGATGGGTGTCGGGATGCTGCCGGAGAACGCCTTTTCCCGCGCGGAATACGTCACAGACTGGCTGGACTCGAGCGAAGCCGAACGGCTTTTCCGCTATCAGCGGCACACATTTGACGACATTGTTTCGGACATCGCTTCCTGTCTTGGATGGAAAAAGCTGTTCGTGCCGCTCGCGAGGCCCTTTGTGCGACGTGCAATGATCGACATGTCGCCCTACGCAGGCGGGACGGGCGACCGTCCGGCGCGCCCGCGTTGACGGCAGATTGGCCTGAGAATATAATCGGGCCACGCATGGGGCTCGGATGCCCCTGCATGATCAAAGGAGGAAGGGTAATGAAAGCTCGCAGGTTTCTTTTGCCGGTGATTGCCGGAGCGGTCGTTGTGGCCGTCCTGCTTACCGGTTGCAGCGGCAAGGCGTCCGGGCCGAAGACGAACCGGGTTGTCTATCTCATCAACGGCGCCCTCGGTGACAACGCCTTCTACGATTCAGGGGAAGCAGGAATCAAGGCGATCGAGAAGCAGTACAATGTTGAAACGCGCACGCTCGAATGCAACTTCGACGCCAGCAAGTATCAGCCCGACCTCGAGGCGGCGGTCAACTACGCGGATGTCATCTTCGTCATTTCTTATGGATTCGAGGACCAGCTGAAGGCGATCGCCGACAAATATCCCAACAAGATTTTCGTGAACATCGACACCGTTGTGGAAAACTCGAAGAAGACCATTACCTCGGTCGATTTCATCGAGGAGCAGAGCGCATATCTGACGGGGATGGTCGCAGGGCTCACGACGCTCGACACGTCGATTCCGCAGGTGAACCCGGACAAGGTGATCGGCGTGGTCGGCGGAGACACCGACCCGGTGGTCAGCGCCTTTGTGTTCGCCTACGAGAACGGCGCTCACGCGATAGATCCGGACATCAAAGTGCTTACCAAGTCGCTCGGCGGCGCCTGGGACGATTCGGCCAAGGGCAAGCAGGCGGCGCTTCAGCTCTACGATCAGAAAGCCGATGTGGTCTTCCAGGTGGCGGCCGCCGCGGGAATCGGCGTACTGCAGGCGGCGGCAGAGCGCAACGAGTACGCGATCGGCGTCGACACCAACCAGAACGACCTCGAGCCGGGTCACATCATTGCGAGTGACGTGAAGAACGTCGGAACGGCGATCGAAAACGTCTACAAAACGATCAAGGACGGCACCTACAAGCCGGGAGTCACCATCAAGTCGGGGCTCGCGACCGGCGGCGTGGACGTTGTGTTCGAGGCGAAGCAGCAGGTGCTGCCCAAGAGCATCATCGACAAGGTCGAGCAGGCGAAGAAGGATATAATCGACGGCAAGATGAACGTCACGCTGTATAACGGCGAGAACGTCTGGCAGTGACCTCAACGGGGCCGCTCTCGTGCGGCCCCCGGTCTCTCACCTTCTGCCGTCATGGACGATCTGATTGATCTCCGCAACATCGTAAAGGTCTACCCCCCGAACGTCCTCGCGGTCGACGACGTTTCGGTGTCGTTTCGAAGGGGCGAAATACACTCGGTGGTCGGGGAGAACGGCGCCGGGAAGAGCACGCTGATGAAACTGCTCTACGGTCTCATCCCCTTCAACTCCGGCACCATACGCTTCGACGGGGCCGAGGTACGGTTCCGCGATCCCGGTGAGGCCATCGCCCACGGGATCGGCATGGTACACCAGGAGATCGAGCTTATTCCCCGGTACACCGTCTGGGAAAACGTGGTGCTCGGGGCCGAGCCTGTGCGTCTTTTCGGGCATCTCGACTCCGGGCGCGCGATCGAGGCGGTCCGCGACAAGATAGAAGAATTCCGCTTCAATCTCGATCCGCTCTCACACGTGGACGAAATCTCCGTCGCCGCCCGGCAGAAGGTGGAGATCCTCAAGCTGCTCTACCGGAACGTCTCGGTGCTTATCCTCGATGAACCGACGGCGGTGCTCACGCCGCAGGAGATTCCCCAGTTCTTCGCGGAGCTTCGCAGGCTCCGAGGCGGCGGTCATACCATCATATTCATCTCACACCGGCTCGACGAGGTGCTCACCCTGAGCGACCGGATCACGGTCATGCGAAAAGGGCGGCAGATCGCGACGGTCGACGCGGCGGACACCGACAAGCGAGCCCTCGCCCAGATGATGGTCGGTCGGCAGGTCGTTTTCACTTCTCAGCGGCAGGAACATCCGCGCGGCGGGACAGTGTTCTCGGTCAAGGGGCTCTCGTTCCGCAGCGAAGCCGGATTGAATCTGCTCGATGATGTGTCGCTGTCCGTGCACGCCGGCGAAATTGTCGGAATAGCCGGGGTGGAGGGCAATGGTCAGTTCGAGCTGGTCAACGCCATTACCGGTCTGCTCAATCCGGACAGCGGTTCGATAGTGGTGGAGGGGAACGAAATCACCCGCCTGCCGATCCTCGAGCGGAGAAAGCTCGTCTCCTATGTTTCGCAGGACCGCGCCCGGATGGGCGCGAGCCTGGGAAGCTCCGTTCTCGAAAACGCCATCATGACGCACCACCGGCTCGATCCCGGGTTCACCCGGTTTCGGCGGATCGTGCTCAACTACCGCTTCGCGCGTGAATTCGTCGATCGGCTCGAAAAGCGATTTTCCGTCCACATGGCCTCCCGCAGCAGCGAGTTCCGTTCGCTCTCCGGCGGCAACCAGCAGAAGGTGATTCTGGGCCGGGAGCTGCTTCTGTCGACGCCCTTCTTCCTGATGGATCAACCGACAAGGGGGCTCGACGTCGGTTCCATCGAATACGTGCACCGGGAGATCCTAGACATGCGCAGCGCCGACCGCGCCGTGCTCCTCATCTCCGCAGATCTCGAAGAGCTGTTCCTCGTGGCCGACCGGATCCTCGTCATGCACCGGGGCCGGATAGTGGCAGACCTTTCGACCGGCGAAACCACCGTCGACGAGGTGGGGCGCTTCATGCTCGAAGGCACGGGGGCAGCATGAGCAGGAGACTTCTGAGCGGGGGTATAGGAATTCTCGTTGCCTTCATCGTGGGCGGGATCATCATGGTCGTACAGGGGTACGATCCGTTTTCGACCTACGGCGCGCTGTTCGAGTTTTCCCTTATCGGAAGCGGTCCCATCGCCACCACGCTCAAGAACTCGGTTCCCCTGGTGCTCACCGGTTTGTCGGCCTCCGTCGCCTTCGCCTCCGGACCGGTGAATCTCGGGCAGCCGGGACAGCTGCTCTTCGGCGCGCTCGCCGCGACCCTCGCGGGGATCTATGTCCCCATGCCGGCTCCGCTCCAGATCCCTTTCCTGATTTTAGCCGCCGTGGCCGGCGGCGCCATCTGGTCCGGTGTCGCCGCCTTCCTGCGGCAGGCGTTCGGAATGAGCGAGTTCATCGTCACGCTGATGCTCAACATGATCGCCGACTTCTTCACCGCCTGGGCGATCGCCTATCCGTTCATGGACCGCAAGGCCTATTCTTCCATGACGCTGCCCATCGCGCAGTCGGGTTGGCTGCCCGACGTCGCCTCGGTGAGCACTTCGGTTTTCATCATGCTCCTGTCGGTGGTGCTCATCTGGTTCATATTTCAGCGCTGGACCGCCGGTTACGAGTGGCGCATGACCGGCAAGAACCCGATCTTCGCGCGCCTGGGCGGATGTGAGATCAACCGGAACTTCTGGGCGATCATGCTGGTGACCGGAGCGCTTGCGGGACTCGCCGGCGGACTTGTCGTCATGGGCGGACCGCACCGGTTCATCAAGGGGCTGGGAGCTAACTATGCCTGGGACGGCATCATGATAGCGATCATGGCGAACAACAGCGTGATCGGCACGCTGATCTACGGTGTGCTGATCGCCGCCATTCAGACCGGCGCCCTCGGCATGGAGCTGATCACCAATGTGCCGAGCGAGATAGCGGAGGTACTGCAGGCGGTGCTCGTGCTGGTGATCGTCGCGATGCGTGAGTACATCAACGTGGTGTTCGACCGCATCACCGCCCGGCAGCGGGCGAGGGAGCGCACGGCGTGAAGATCATTATCGGCCTCATCACCGGGATGATCTCCGGTGCAACGCCCATCCTCCTGGCCGCGCTCGGCGGAGCGATGACCTTCTATGCCGGCATCTTCAACATTGCAATGGAGGGGATGATGCTGATGGCTGCGTTTTTCGCAGTCCTTGGATCGTTCCTCTTCCATTCCTGGGCGATCGGTATCCTCTTTGCGATTGGTGGATCGCTCCTGCTCGCGGTAATCTTCATCTTCTTCTCGGTGGTGCTCAAGACCGACGAGTTTGTCACCGGCATCGCGCTTAATCTGTTTGCTCTCGGCACGACCACCTACCTGCTCCGCCAGATATTCAAGGTGAAGGGTGTCTTCACGAGCAAGGCGATAGTGCCCATACCCGCAATTCACATTCCTGTCCTCGACCGGATTCCCTTCCTCGGTCCGATCGTCTCGGGGCGCAATCTCATCATATACGTGGCGGTCGCGGCGACCATCTACTGCTCCTATCTGGTGTTCCGCACCCGGTTCGGACTCCGGCTTCGGGCGGCAGGCTACAATTCGGCTTCGCTCGATTCGAGCGGTGTCCAGACGAAGCGGCTGCGCGCGCAGTCGCTGCTCATCTGCGGTGTGCTGTGCGGTCTCGGCGGCGCATTTCTGTCACTGGGTTACGTCACGCTCTTTGCAGAGAACATGACCGCCGGACGCGGATGGATCTCTCTTGCCGCCGTGATTCTGGTGGACGGCAATCCGGTGGGGATTGCGATCATCTCGCTGATCTTTGGTTTCTTCGATGGGTTGGGCCTTTTCCTGCAGGGATACAAGATAGCTCCGCAGTTCACCGCGATGGTTCCCTACGTCGCAACGCTCGGAGCGCTGTACTTCTATGCGAGACGCGGCCGCGGGAGAGGAGTAAACATCAATGACTGACCGCAATGAGAAGAAGCCGGGCATCCGCAGGGCGTGGGAGATCGACCGGCAGCTGAGACTCACTGCCGTGCCGCTCGACCGGCGGAAACACGACAGCAACTGGTACGACAGCGATACCGAGTTTCCGACCGGGGACGAACTCATCGCGCTGTTCTGGCATGCGAACGTGCCCGGCTCCGGCGCGCCCGAGATACCCTACGTGGAGATGGTGCAGGCGATGGCAAACCGGGGCTACGACATGTCCGCAGCCGAAGCGATGCTGCCCGAAGGCATCGAGCTTGCCGAAAAGGGTTCAAATGCCGACCTTCGCGCGTTCACCGCCGCACTGCTCAATGCCATTCACACGGCCCCCAGAGACGCGTCGCATTCCTACTGGAAATTTCGTCATCCCGATCGGTGGGAGGATGTCCTTCAGGCAATGCCGGCCTCCCGCGAGGTGAGCCGCCATCAGGATCCCGGAACGATAGACAGATTCGAAGAGCGGATCGAGGCGGGCTGGACCGGACAATTTGCCGGCGGTGCGTTCGGGACGGCCATCGAGGGATACCATTCCGACCAGATCGCGACGGTATACGGTCAGATCGACTCCTACATTACGACGCCTGAAACCGTCAACGACGATGTGGTCTACGAGCTGGTCCTTCTGGATGTGTTCGAGAAATCGGGGCCCGGGCTGACCTCCGGCGAGCTCGGGCTGGAGTGGGTACGGCAGATACCCTTCGGCTGGTCCGCGGAGTGGGTCGCGCTGCACAACCTTGCCGACGGCCTCCTTCCGCCCGAATCGGGCAGCTACCGCAATCCCTATTCCAACTGGATCGGTGCCCAGATGCGCGGGATGGTCTGCGGGCTTCTTGCTCCGGGAAGGCCGCTGGAGGCCGCGCGGCTGGCCCACGTCGACGGCGTGGTTTCGCACTCTGCGAACGGGGTCTACGGCGAGATGTTTGCCGCCGTCCTCACTGCGCTCGCCTTCGTGATCAACGACCCGCGAAAGCTCCTCCGTGAAGCGCTCGCCTTTGTCCCTGCGGGGAGCGAGTACGAGGCGGTCGTCGCGGGATCGCTCCAAACCGTAGCCGAATCCCTGTCGCCCGAGTCGGCGTGGCATATTCTCGACACCCGATTCGAGCGTTACAACTGGATTCACGCCTATCCCAACATCGCCGCCGTCATTCTTGCCCTGTGGTACGGGGAGGGTGACATGAGCAGATCCTTCGGGCTTCTCGCGCACGCCGGACTCGATGTCGACTGCAACGCCGGGCTCGTCGGCACGGTGCTCGGGGTAACGGCAGGCGTGCCGGATAAATGGGCAAAGCCGCTCGGCGGCATGCTCGAGACCTATCTCAAAGGCAAGGAAAGGGTGCCCATAGCGGAGCTTTCGGCCCGGACCGCACGCCTCGCGCGCTTCGGAGAAGGCTGAAACGCGTTACAGATGGTGACCGCTTTCTAAGGATGCCCCGGGGACATCGAGAGAATTCGCTTCGCCTTCCACGCGGTTGCGGCCGCCTTTTTTGGCGCGATAGAGCGCTTCGTCCGCGGCACCGAGAAGCGCCGCAACTTCGGCCAGTCTGTCGCTGAGCGCAGCAACCCCGAGCGACATCGTGATCTCCGGCAGCCGCTGCCCGCCGAACTCCGCGCGAAGCGATTGCACCGATTTGCGGAACCCCTCGGCCTTCTGTAGTCCGTCGGCTTTTGTCGCCCCGGGCAGAATCAGCACGAGTTCTTCGCCTCCAAACCTGCAGGGGATGTCTTCCGCGCGAACGAAATGGAGAAGCGACTGACCGACGCTTCGGAGCACCACATCTCCCGCCTCGTGTCCGTAGGTATCGTTGAATTTCTTGAAGTGATCGATATCCATCATGACCACCGAGAGCGGCGTTCCCGACCGTCTTGCGCGGTGCAGCTCCCTGTCGAGCGACTCCTCCATGTACCGTCGGTTGAACAGGCCGGTGAGCGGATCGCGTATCGACTGCTGGCGCAGAGATTCGCGCAGCTTCAGGTTGGCGAACGCCATTGCCGCATGCTCTCCGGTCGCGGTCACCAGGCGCTGTTTGGATTCCCCGTACGTCTCCTCCGGGCGGGCGCTCGGCGCCGCCCTGAGGTGCAGAAGCCCGAGAGTCTCGCCCGAAGCGACAAGAGGCAGACAGATCGAGGCGCTTTCGCCCGGTTCCCGCGACAGGTGGTCACAGATCAGATTGTCGTCCGGGCCCTGAACCACGTGGATCTTGCCGCGGCGGAGCGCCCAGCACTCATCGGGAAGGATATCGGAGGCCGCCTCCGGCCATTCACCCCACACCGATACGCGGTCGAGCAGCCGGTGCCCGTCGTCGTAGGCGTAGAGCGCGCCGCGTTCGGTTGGAAAGAGCTGACCGGCGTATTTGGCGACCACTTCGTATGCTTCGTCGATGTTCCGGCAGGTCTGAAGCAAGTCGCCCATCTCGCTCAGCAGCTCGAGCTCCCTCGTACGCCGATGAATCGTCTCCACCTGTTCAGTGAGATTGTTGTGAGCAATCTGCAGCGATTCCTCGGTGGACCTGTGCTGCGCAACCGCTTCGGAAAGCTCGGCCGTGCGTCTCCCGACAATCTCCTCCACCCGGTCGGCGCGTCTCAGGCTCAAGAGTACGAATCCCGCGAGAATCGCGGTGGAGAACAGCCCTGCGGCAAGGACGATCCACGAAAGCCAGTAGGTGTGTGCACGGATGAACGCCGGTGCCGGCCGTGCTTCGATCCGCCAGTGTCGCTGTCCGAGACTGATGGTGGTCGACCAGTCGAAGGGCACCTTCTCGTCGGGAGTCGCCGAGGTAACCGGGACGGCCCTCGTCCGGGTTCGCGACGGATGGGTGTAGATGAGTGATTCCGGACCCTTCGCAGGCGCGTCATAGACGAACAGATCGATGCCGGCGGGATTCATTCCGACGAGCGCGTTTTCGACAAGCCGGTCTACCCTCACGCGCATGATGACGAATCCCGCAGCAGTCGTGTTCGTGGCCGAGTCCGAAAGTGGAATCGCCATCCAGACCGCCATTCCGTTTTCCGAGCCGTCGAGCGGTCCAACCGGCGCGCTCATTTCCGGTGAGCGCGAGGAAGTGCTCGCCTGAAGAACCTGGCGAATGACGGGATCCTTCCAGAGATCGAACCCGAGCATTGAAGGATAGCGAGTGCCCGGTTCCAACGCGGTGATGGGATAGTAGAATCCGCTCGGGGGCGCCTTAACCAGCTCGGCGGTCGAGCTTCTCTCGGTAATGTCGAAATCCGGGTGGCCGGCGGACCTCATTTCGCTGGTCAACTCCGACCGGCCCTTCGCGGCTAACCTGGGCGCATAGCCGAGCAGGTCGATTTCGCTATCGGCCAGAAATGCGTCGCGCGCAAGCGACTGGAACTCCGCTCCGAAGCGTATGATATCCGATCGATCAGCGGCATTCGCAACGTAGAAAGACTTGAGGTACTCGAGCTTGAGCGCCTCGTCCATGACATTTTCGGCGATGGCGTTCACCCGGTCGCTCGAAATCCCCCGAAAGGCAGAATGCGCCCTGCCGGCCTCCCAGCCGCGTGCAAGGAAGAAGGTGACCAGTGTTAGCAAAATCGAAACCGTGAGCACGACAGCGAGGAACATATATCGCCGGAGCGCGGTCCGTAGACGACTCATGACGTAAATATACTACCGGCCGGCCCAATCGAACCGGTGTAAATTCCGCCAGTGTGGTGTAGCGCAGCACAGCGCCGCGCAATTTCGCGCCACTGGTCAATCGACCCTCGGACTGGTAGGATCGATTACGGGGGGAGACGAATATGCCGCAGAAGCTCGATCAGCCGATCTTTTTTCAGCGCAACCGGGTCCGCCGGGTCTACACGGGCGGAAAGCTATTTCACGGCTTTTTCGGCGACGAGGCGGAGGACAGCTACTTTCCCGAGGAATGGATCGCTTCGAGCGTCCTGGCGCGCAACCGTGAGTCCGCCGCCGAACACGAGGGCGTCTCCCTGCTCGAAGAGGGCGGAGAACGATTCGACAGGCTCCTTTCCGAGCATCCCAAGGAACTTCTCGGCTCGCGAGAGGAGGTCGGAATCCTCGTGAAGATACTCGACAGCGCTATCCGGCTGCCGATCCAGGCGCATCCGACCAAAGCGTTTGCGAAGGCCCATTTCGACAGCCCGCACGGAAAGACCGAGATGTGGGTGGTGCTCGACACCCGTCCCGGTGCCTCTCTCTACTACGGTCTGAAGGAGGGCGTCGGCCGCGCGGAGCTGAAGGATGCTGTTGGCCGCGCGGAAGAGGACCTCGATGCGCTGCCGTCGCTGCTGAATCGTCTGCCCGCGAAGCCGGGAGACGTCTATCTCATTCCGGCCGGCGTGGCTCATGCAATCGGAGCAGGGTGTCTCATCCTGGAGGTGCAGGAGCCGACCGACTTCACCATTCAGCCCGAGCCGTGGTGCGGCGAGTATCATCTCAATGACTATGAGATGTACCTCGGCCTCGACCCCGGAACGGCGCTCGATTGTTTTGACTTCACCGATCGCGTGGGCGAGCGGGCAATAGCGCTCGGCCGGATGAATCCGAAGATTGTGGATCAGTCGCCCGCGCACCGCAGCGAACAGCTTGTAGGCCCCGAAAACACGCCTGATTTCTCCGTTTACCGCCACACCGTGACCGGGGGCTCCTTCGTGCTTCCGCGCGTTCCCGCCGTCTACGTGGTTACCGACGGGGAGGGTCGCGTCAATACCGGTTCTGCCGGTCGACCAGTAGCTAGGGGCAGTTACTTCTTTCTTCCCGCCGCCGCCGCGGGCACGACCATCTCCACCGGGAGCAGAGTCGAGTTTGTGGAGTGCGTTCCGCCCGGGATGTGATGCGGTTGTCTCCCCGACAAGTATCAACAAGCGTGTTGATAAATGGGCCTAAGTCATTGCAGTGAATATCTCTAACAGGAGAAACGCGCCAACCGCACCGGAAGTTCTGATACCGCGCAGAATTGGGCGCGCTGCATCAACATGCTTCTTTATGCCTCCCGGACCGCGGCTATCGACGGCGGTGCCTGACGCGCGACCGTGCAGCACTCTGCCCGCGCGGCTTTATGAGGCAGCGGGGACCCGTTCCAATCAGATCCTCCCGGCTGGCGGCCGTCAATGCATCGCGGACGAGGGACCAGTTTTTCGGGTTGCGAAACTGCATCAGCGCCCGCTGCATTGCCTTTTCCCGGGGCTCCCGCGGAACATAGATTTTCCTGCCGGTGTGCGGATCGATGCCGGTATGGAACATGCAGGTCGCCAGGGTGCCGGGTGTGGGATAGAAGTCCTGCACCTGCTCGGGAATGAAGCGACGGTCGCGGAAGTACTCGGCAAGTTCGATTGCAGACGCGAGGTTAGATCCCGGGTGGCCCGAGATGAAGTACGGCACGAGGAACTGCTTCTTTCCCAGTCTGCGGTTGATTTCCGTATAGCGTCGTTCAAACGCCTCATAGACCCGGCGGGGTGGCTTTCCCATCGCAGAAAGGACTTGGTCCGAAACATGCTCCGGCGCCACCTTCAGCTGCCCGGAGATGTGATGCTCGCACAGCTCTTCGAAGAAGCGGGACTTTTCGTCCGCAAGCAGATAGTCGAACCTGATCCCGCTCCGTACAAAAACCTTCCTGACCCCCGGAAGACTCCTCAGCCGGCGAAGGAGTTCGAGGTAGTCTTCGTGATCGATCCGGAGACTCCGACAGGGCGTCGGGAAGAGGCATTGCCGGTCGGGACAGGAGCCGCGTGTGGCCTGCTTTGCGCATGCGGGAAAACGAAAATTCGCCGTCGGTCCTCCGACATCATGAATGTATCCTTTGAACTGCGGATCCCGCGTCAGAAGCATCGCCTCACCAAGAAGCGAGCGGTGGCTGCGTGATACGACGTTGCGGCCCTGATGGAAGGTGAGAGCGCAGAAGCTGCAGGATCCAAAGCATCCGCGGGAGCTCGTGAGACTGAACTTTACCTCGTTCAGGGCCGGAACTCCACCGTCACTCTCGTACATCGGGTGCCAGCCTCTGGCGAAGGGAAGCGCATAGATGCGGTCCATCGCTTCACGGGAAAGCGGCGGCGCGGGCGGGTTCTGTATGACCCATCTCGTGCTTTCGCCGCCCGGCGCGTTCGGTGTCCTGTATGATTCCGCGAGTCGGCGTCCGGTGACCGGATCGGTGTTGTCGTACTGAATCCGGAAGCTCTCGACATAGCGGTACGGATCGACTGCCGTCTCCTCGAAGGGGGGCAGAAGCTCCGCGGTTCCGGCTGCTGGCTCCGTAGAGGTCGCATAAACCGTTCCAGGCACATCGGTGATGGTCCCGACCGGGTCTCCCGCGTGGAGCCGCTCCGCGATTTCGACGATCTGCGACTCGCCCATTCCGTAGACAACGAGGTCCGCCTTCGAGTCGAGCAGGATCGATCTGCGGACCGAGTTGTCCCAGTAGTCGTAGTGGCCGAGTCTTCGCAGGGAGGCCTCGAGCCCGCCGAGGATGATGGCGACACCCTTGTATGCTTCGCGTGCCCGGACCGCATAGACGATGGAGGCGCGGTCGGGTCTCCGTCGTGACGCCCCGCCGGGGGAGTAGACGTCCCGCGAGCGCCGTTTCTTTGCCGCCGTGTATGCGTTGACCATGGAATCGAGATTACCCGCGGTGATGAGAAATCCAAGGCGCGGGCGTCCGAAGCGCTTGAAGTCGGAAGCGCTGCGCCAGTCGGGCTGGGAAAGTATTGAGACCCGGAAGCCGTGCGATTCGAGGAGACGTGAAATCACCGCGATTCCGAACGAGGGATGATCCACGTAGGCGTCGCCCGTGACGCAGACGAAATCTGCCCGGTCCCACCCGCGCTGCTCGAGGTCCCGAGCGGAAACCGGGAGGAAGGGTTCCCGCTTCATGATGCTCCGTGGCCGAGCCTTTCGAGGATTGCCACCAGATCGTCCGGAATTTCGGGCCGGTTGCGGGCATTGAGCACCGTCCCGGTGACTTTCCCCTCCACAATGAGGCGATCGTCCGGAGTCCGGTAGATGTCCTGCAGGAACGCTATCTTGAAACGGCTCTCTCTGACCATGTTCACCCCAACGCGGAAGCGGTCCCCGCTCGAAAGTGGAAAGCGGTAGTCGAGCTCCGCGCGAATTACCACCATATTTATGCCGCGTTCGGTATATTCCTTGAAATCAATGCCGATGCTCTTCAGGAACTCGTGTCGGGCGTGTTCGAGATAGTTCTGATAGACGGAATTGTTGACGATTCCCTCCATGTCGCACTCGTAGTCCCGAACCGCCATCTCCAGCAAGTATGCATAGTCTTTCATCGGATTCGAGTCCCTCCTCGCTGCATATTATGACACCGTCGAAGTCGCTTCAACCTGACCGAGGTTTAAAGAAGCGTGTTGATGCCGCTTCAAGCCAAACTCTTCCGGGACAGACGTTTTCCGGCTCGAAAGCTGCCGGTGGAGGTCAAAAACCGTTCGACCCGTCTAATCCGTTCTGTTGCAAGGCTTAATCCGAAATTATCAACAGGCTTCTTGATACCTCCCTGAGTGACAACACGTGCAGGAAATTCGTATCATGAATGCAAGGGAATTTGCAGATACACTGGATGTATGGAAAAAAAAGTGCTTTCAGTCTACGGCAACTCTCTACCTGAAAAGGCGGTCCGCAAGGCTGAACGTGTGTTTCAGTCCTACGCCTCTCGTTTCAGTTTTGATCCTGCATGGAAGCCGCGGCTCGTCGCCCGGGAGATGCCGGGCGCGTGGGAGCGCTTCGGAATGCGGCAGCTGGTGGCAGAGGGCGAGGATGTGTCGAGCGCGGGCTACTATCTGCGGGCCGGCGGGTCGATGAACGAAGGCCCCGAAAGCCTTCCCCGACCGCGAGATCCGGCTGTCGTCATCGGCACTATACGGATGGGCTTCGGCCATTACCGGATCGCAATTGCAATCGCGTCGGCCGCGAAGTCGATGGGCCTTTCGCCCTATCTCCTGGATTTTCTTGCGTTTCCCGAGAGCGCCGCCTCCCGGACCATAACCTATCTGAACGGGCTCTATTCGTTCGCGAGCCGTCTGGCGGAAAAGATCCGGCTCTTCAACCGGTTTGTCTGGGAGCCGTTCACTGCCGAGGCAGCGCTGAAGCTGAGCTACTGCGCCCGTGATCTCAAGCTCGCAGAGATCTACACCCCGCTCATCGGTGATCTTTCCCGTGCTACTCCGTTCCTCGCGACTCATCCCTGGACCGGGCAGGCTGCGGTCCGGGCCGGAATGGAGCGCGTGGTAACGGTGGTTCCCGACAATTTCCCGCTCGCCTTCCATCTGGTGGAGGGCAGCATCCATGCGGTGCAGACACCCTCGAACTATCTCGGCTACCGGACGCTTCGCAACATGGGCGAAAAGGGGGCAGGGCTGCTGGTGCCGATTCCGACCGAGTCGGTGCGGTACACCGGCCATTTTGTGGACCACGAGCTGGTGAGCAATATCGAGATGGACTGCAACCGCCGCCTGAAACGGCTGCGTGAAGGTAAGCCGAAGCGGCTGCTTCTCACTATGGGCGGGGCCGGCGCACAGGGGCATCGTTTCTACGAGATTATCCGGTTCTGCTATCCGTCGATTGAAACAAATCGCGCGGTGGTATTCGTGAACATGGGCGATCACGAGGACCGATGGGAGGAGCTGAAGGCCGAGCTCGAGGGGCGTCGGATTCACTACGTGCTTCACGATTCCTGGGAGGAGACTCAGCATTTCGCCGAGGAGATTCTTGACAGCGAAACCTACGGCATCCACATTTTTCTCAACCGTGACATTTTTGCTGCGGTCTACACTACCAACCTGCTCATGCGGGCGGCGGAACTGATGGTGACGAAACCGTCTGAGCTGTCTTTCTACCCTGTGCCGAAGCTTTTCATCGAGCGGGTGGGACGCCACGAAGCGTGGGGTGCAATCAGGGGTGCGGAGATAGGAGACGGTACTCTCGAAACGTCAACGCTTCGCGGGCTTCAGCAGACCCTGAAGGTGATCCTGTCGGACAATGATCTGCTCGAGCTCTACTGTCACAATATTCTCAACAACAAGCGGGCAGGCATCTACGACGGGGCGTATCGCGCTGTAGAAATTGCCGCAGAGTCGATGCAGCGAAGTTCCCAGCGCGATGAGGCCCGCGAGACCGGATAGGAGCGTCTCTACTCCGCCGGTTTTCCCAGCCGTTCGGCGACGAAGTCGCGCACTGCCTGTGTGTCGAAGCTCGAGCCGGAGCTGTGTGCCGTGTCCTTAATCGGAGCGGCGAACGCTTCGTCGGTCAGCCCGAACTTGCGCATGAACTCCTCCTTCGGAATTCCCGAAAGCTCGGACACCTGCTGAAATGTATCGGTGCCTTTGATATCGGCCGGATCGAGTGCCGCCTTCTCCTGGACGTTCGTCTCGAGCGATTTCACCGTCCAGTCCACGCCTCCCGAGAGCGCTGATGCTCCGATGACCGCGGCGAATACGACCACGCTCGCCCACATCACCAGCGACGGAGAAATGCCGCGAATACCGCGTGAGGCCGCAACGGGCGCCGCCGCGGCGGGCGAGGCCGGAACGGTCTCGGGCAAGGCTTCGGTCGGAGGAGCGGTGTAGGCAAGAACCGCGCTCCGCGGCCACGGCGCGGCAACGACGAGCGTATCTTCGACCGGACAGGCGACGACACAGAGGTTGCAGTTGATGCATTCCGAGGACTGCACCTGAGCGACCGACTCGATCTTGACGTTCATCGGGCAGGCTTTGTCGCACACCATGCAGTGGGTGCAGGTGGTGTCGTTGCGTTTCACCCGGTAAAGACCGATGCGATTGATGAGACCGAGGAAACCGCCCATCGGGCAGAGATATTTGCAGAAAAATCGGTCGTAAAAAAGCGATCCGGCTACGCTGAGAACCAGTACGATGAGACCCACCAGAAAACCGGAGATAAGCTCAGCCGAAAAGATATGATGGTAGGCCGCCCAGGGATCGTAGGGCCGGATGACCAGCTCCCCGGTTGCCGCGGTTAGGATGACGATTGCCGCGAAGGCCACGTACTTGAGGTACCTTGCCGGACGGTCGATTGCGGCCGGCATCGTGAAGCGCCGCTTGAAGAGCTTTCGGCCGAGTCTTCCGAACAGCTCCTGCAGCGCGCCGAATGCACAGATCTTTCCGCAGAAGACCCGCCGGAAAAGCACCGCAATAAGCAGCGTTGCTCCCAGAAGCACGAAGCTGCTCCACCCTATTTTCTCTACGAGCGCTCCGGTAGTCGCAAGCGTTAACGCCGATTCGATACCGCCGAACGGATCGAGCGCATCCACGCCCACCGGTCGCGGAGTACCGGCGTACTGAGAGTACTGGTGGAGGATTCCAAGCGCGGTTGAGAGGACGAGCAGCACAACAAGAAGCGTCAATCTCATCCCGCGAAACCGTTTCGCCTGCTTTCTTCTTCGACGCGCAACCTGCGCTTTTGTACCAACCTCGGCCATGGCGGTACCTCCTTTGAACTGATATTGCCACAATTAGTCTAGCGCATCTACAAGCGCTTCGGCGGGTTGCGGCGGGCCGGCGCGTTCCGCCGTCCGGCCGTTGAATTCGGCCATCGCAATCCGTATATTGTCGAAAACGTTCTACTATTATCGAGGATTCCGTGCTTCTTCACAAAGTCGAATCACCCGACAACTTCAGTTTCGGCCCGGAGCGTAGGGTCGCGGTTTCGCCACGGCTCTCATCGCTGGGCGAAGGCGTCTTCCGGATGGAGGCCGCAAGCCGGCTCTGGAAGTCCACCTATTCGCAGGCGTCGCTCGACGAAAAGAGCTTTCGAAGGACTCGTCGAAAGACTGGAGCTCCCGATGAGTCTGAGCGGGCACGGATGAGCATGGCAGAAGACGGCAGCGTTACGGTCATCTTTGACGGCGAGGTCCGGTTGCAGTCCGCGGCAGACCGGGGAATCGGGCTTCTCGGCAGGAAATGGATCATGGTCTTCGATTATGCCGAGGACATGCATTTCTACGGTCTGGGGGAGAAGTACGGCGCGCTCGAGAAGACCGGCGTCCGTACACGGTTCTGGAACACCGACGTATTCTCGGACTTTCCCAAAGCGGCGGTTTACCAGACGCGGGTCGACCCGCTCTATGTTTCGATACCATATCTGCTGGTGGTCCGTCCTGGTTTTGCGGTCGGAATTCTCGTCAACAATCCCTTCGCGGTGTATATGAACATCGCCGCGGTCGAGGGGGTTGCCCAGGAAGCGGAGGGCCGGCGGAATCGGAGGTTCACGCTTGGCGCGCCCGACGGTCGGCCGTCGGTCTACTTCATTGTGGGGGAGACTCCCGCCGAGGTCACCCGAAAGTTGCAGCGGCTTTGCGGGACGACGCCTCTGCCGCCGCTCTGGGCCCTCGGGCACCAGCAGTGTCGCTGGGGCTACGAAAGCATGGAGGATCTGAGGACGATCGCCGACAACTTCCGACGCCACAGAATACCTAACGACGGGCTCTGGCTCGATATCGACTACATGGAGGGCTACCGGGTCTTCACCTTCGACCGGAACAGCTATCCCGATCCGGCGAAGCAGATCCACGAGCTCTCCTCGGAGGGCGGTGAGGTGGTGCCGATTCTCGATCCGGGCGTTAAGGTCGATCCCGGATACGAGATCTACGAGGATGGCCTGGCGAAGGGTGTCTTCTGCACCACCGGTGAGGGTCGCCCCTATGTCGGTTTTGTCTGGCCCGGCCGAACCGTCTTCCCCGACTTTTCGCTGCGGGAGACCCGCGAATGGTGGGCAGGGTACGTCAGGCGCTTCGCCGATACCGGTGTTTCGGGTGTCTGGATCGACATGAACGATCCCTCTACCGGTTCTGCCGACTACGAAGAGATGCGGTTCGGCCGGGGCAAACTGCCGCACCAGACCTTTCACAACCAGTATGCGCTTGGAATGCAGATGGCCACGCGCGACGGATTTCTGCTTGCGCGGCCCAATGAGCGGCCGTTTCTCGTATCGCGGAGCGGTTTCATCTCGACGAGCCGCTTTTCGGCAGTGTGGACCGGAGACAATGCGTCCAACTACGTGAATCTCGCCCAGAGCATTCAGGTCAGCCTCAGCCTTTCTGTATCGGGCGTCCCTTTTGTCGGTGCCGATGTGGGAGGTTTCGGGCTCGACTGTACACCGGAGCTGCTGGTCGCCTGGTACAAAGCGGCGTTTCTCTTTCCCTTCTTTCGCAACCATTCGCAGAAGGGAACGCGCAGACAGGAACCGTGGGCGATGGGCACGCAGGCGCGGCTGATCATTTCGCACTATATCCGCCTGCGATACAAGCTGCTCCCCTACCTCTATTCGCTTTTCGCCGCTCAGGCGGAGCGGGGAGAGCCGATCCTCCGCCCCCTCTTTCTCGAGTTCCCGGCCGGATCACGGCAGGACCTGTCGAAGATACAGGATCAGTTCATGGCGGGGCCGGCCGTCATGCAGGCTCCTCTGGTGGAAGAAGGCGCAGAGGAGCGGATGGTCGTTCTTCCGCAGGGGCTCTGGTATGATCCGGCGGCCGGTGGATGGACGCGAGGTGAACGCAGGGTGCGCGTGCGGGGCGAGCTGCGGACAACTCCGCTCTACTTTCGCGAAGGAAGCATCGTCCCGATGCTTCGCGGCGAGCCGCGCGACAATCGGTCCGACCTCGCCTCCGTCGAGCTTCATCTATTTCTCTCACGGCGAGGAAAGGCGGGTTGCGAGGCACCCGCCCGGATCGATGTGCAGTATGACGACGGTCGCAGCTTCGATTACCGCAAGCCGGGGGGGCGATCGATACTTCGCGCAAAGGCATGGGTAGAGGCGAATCGCGGAACGCTCGTGCTCGATCTCGACGGTTCGGAGACAGGGTTCGGGGGAATGGAGGTCGAGCCTGTCGTGTACGATTCGTTTCGCGAGGTGGTCGTTGTCCAGGGTGGACGCAGGCGCACGCTGAAGCCACGGCCCTACAGCTGGAACTGCTGCAATTCGCGGGTCGATTGCATGCGTGGTGGGCTTCTCAAAGTTGGCCACCGAAATCGGTGATCCATGCGTCCACGGGAAAAGAGATAGGAAGGTCATAGTCGGAGGCTATCCGGTGCCACTCATCACAAGTATCGTCGGTGATCTGGGGCCGGAAACCGAGCCTGAGATAGGTCTTGACAGCGGGAATCCGGAACGATTCCGTCTCGAGCGCGGCCATCGTCCGCCTCTCGGCGACGAATCGCAGCAGGGCCGCGAGGCTGATCCAGTAGCCCAGCCCGCGTCCCCGGTGATCGGGCAGCACGCCAACGAAGTGCAGGTAGCCGTACTGAGCTCCCCACAGCGGGTGATACCAGGCGGCGGCGGTACCGACCGGGTTTTCTTCGTGGACCACAAAAAACAGGCGATCGGGACGGAAGCTCGGATCCTCCCGCATGATCGCCTGAAATGACCGAGGTGTTTCGAATGATGCCGCGACGATCTGCTCCCAGTGAGCTTCATCGCCAGACCGAAATGTCCGAATCAGATAACCTGCAGGCGGGGACATCGGCGGAAGCCCTGCCAGAGAGTCCCGGATCATTATCAATGGCCGCATCTTCCCTCAAGTCTACCACGGAACTCCCGATCCTAAGAATAGAAGAGGCAGGATGAATCTCGTAACCGCTTGTTTACGAAGGTAGAGGTGTGTCGGACCCGCTGCAAGTATCGGACCTGTGGAAGGAACAGGAAATAGACCCGAAGAACGCTCTCAAGTACGAGCTCGGCCCGGTGGTCATCTGGACCTGTTTTTCCGAGCACGACTGGTACGTCGCGCACGAATGGGTCGACGACGAGGCCGTCGCCTACGGCATCTCCCAGATTCCGCTCCGGGATACGCCCGACGACCTGGACTGGCGGCGCTGGACCGCCGCGAAGGAGTCACTGACGGTGCGCGTTACTCCGCAGATGCCCGACCGGCCGCTTGTCGTCAAGCCCGCCTCCGAAATCAAGATACCGGCCGGAAACCGCGCGCTCTTTTTCGTCTCAGTTCCGCTCTGGTTCCGCGTGAGCGTCGGCCATCCCGAGCCGGTCCAGCTCACCGAGATTCCGAGCGTGGTGCTTTCAAACTCCTGGTTCGGGGATGTGACCAGCGGCGAGCTCTGTTATTCGCTTCGCACCAAGGCGACCCGTGAGGTCAACCGGTCTGAAATCGTTCTGCACCGAGCGACCTGTCCCATGCACATTCACAACAATTCGGCGAAAGAGCTCGACTTTCAACGCCTCTGCGTGCATGCCGAGTATCTGCGGCTCTACGCAGGTGTCGACCGTCTCTACACAAATCACGTGAAGGTGACCTTTCGGGGAGAAGAGCATCTGAGCCAGATCGAGCTCTCCAAAGACGCTCCCGACATCGAACCGAATTGCCGGCTCGTCCAGGCGGCGCGCACTCAGGCGGATCAAAGCCTGATGCGGAAAACCTTTCTTGCACTGCGCTCGCTCACGGGAGTCTGATGAATGCCGAAAACACTGCAGCTTGATTTCTCCAAGATCATCACGCCCGAACGTCTGACTTCGCTCTGGCGTGCCGCTCTCATCCTGGTGCTTGGTTTCCTGGCGATCCAGGTAGTTGCCCGCCTGGTCCAGCGTATCACCCGTAAGCGGCTTTCTCCGCAAGGTTCAATGCTGATACGGCGGGGAATCGTCTACTCCGGAATGACCGTGATCACCGTTTCGGTGCTCCACGAGTTCGGCGTGCAGATCGGGGCGCTCCTCGGTGCTGCGGGTATCGTCGGTATCGCCATCGGTTTTGCATCGCAGACCAGCATGTCCAACCTGATAAGCGGCCTCTTCCTCATATCGGAAAAGCCCTTCTCCATCGGCGACGTGATCAACGTTGGAAGCACCACCGGCATCGTCGATTCGGTCGATCTGCTCTCGGTCAAGATTCGAAGATTCGACAATCAGTTCGTCCGAATTCCGAACGAGAAGATCCTCACGAGCGAGCTCACGAACATCACCCGCTATCCGATCCGCCGCCTGGACATCAAGCTCGGTGTCGCCTACAAGGAGGACATGGAGCGCGTTCGCGACATTCTGCTCGACGTCGCTGACAAGAACAGGTTCGCGCTCGTGGATCCGCAGCCGCTTTTCATCTTCACCGATTTCGGCGACTCCGCACTCGAGATTCTCTTCGGTCTCTGGTTCGAGAAGTCCGACTACGTCAACCTGAGAAACTCGATCATGCTCGATATCAAGAAGCGTTTCGATGAAGAGGGCATCGAGATCCCCTTCCCGCACAGGACCATTTACGCCGGCTCGCAGACGGAGCCCTTTCCCGTTCGGGTCGTGAATCCTGCGCAGCTGGACAGGGACGCTCAGCTTCCCTGAATCCCTTTTGCCGCCGACATGCACCATTAGTACATTCTCACCCTGGAGGCGTGCATGTCACAAACCATAGTCGTTCTCGAAGGCGACCAGACCGGCCAGGAGCTCCTGGAGGAGGCGCTGCGGGTTCTCGATCCGGAGGTCATTCAGCTCGAACTGGATTTCCGTCGCTTCGACCTCAGCCTGGACAGCCGGATTGAAACCGGGAACAGGGTCGTCTACGATGCCGGCGAAGCAATAAGGCAGCACCGCCTATCGCTGAAGGCCGCGACGATCACGCCGGAGACGAAGGGCGGGGTCGGCAGCCCGAACAAGATCCTGCGGGAAGAGATGGACGCTCAGGTGATCCTTCGAACCGGCAGGCGCATTCCCGGTGTGCGTCCGATAGCCGGCGTGTACGCTCCCATAAGCGTGGTGCGCATGGCCCGTGACGATGCCTACGGCGCGAAGGAGTGGCGAGAGGGCGAGGACGGGTCGCTCGATCAAATCGCCTGGCGCACCGAAAAGATCTCCCGCCGGGTCTGCCGTTCTGTCGCTCAGTACGCCTTCGAACATGCTCGCAAGACCGGCGCCAGAGTCTTCGGCGGACCCAAATTCACCGTCAGCCCCACCTACGAAGGCCTGTTCAAGGAGGAGCTCGATCGCGCGGCTGCGAAGAACCCCGAAGTGTCCTACGAGCCGCAGCTCATTGATGCAACTTTCGCACTCCTGCTCGCAACCACCGGCGAGCCGCTCGTCATCCCCACGCTCAACCGTGACGGGGATCTACTGTCCGACATGGTGCTGCAGATGTTCGGAAGCGTCGCCGGTTCCGAGTCACTTGTCATTTCAATGGATGACGAGGGGAAGGTGCGCGGCGTGATGGCCGAAGCGCCGCACGGAACTGCTCCGAAGCTCGAAGGCCGGAACGTAGCCAATCCGATGGCGATGATCCTCGCCGGGGCCGCGCTTCTCACCTACATAGATGCCCCGGAGGCGAAACGCGCCTCCCGCGCGGTCTACGAGGCGACCTTCGAGGCCATCCATGACGGTGTCCGTACCTCTGACCTCGGAGGAAGCGCGGGGACCATTGAGTTTACGAACGAGGTCATACGCAGGGTGCGGAACAAGCTGGATATCTGGGCCTCGCTCGGTTAGGCTTTCCGGTTGACCATCCAGCGCGAGAACTCGTGCAGAAAATTCCGAAAAATCGGTACCTGGTCTTCAGGGAAGCTGTACTCTTCGGCGGCCCGGTCAAGGATCCTGTCGAAGCAGCCGAGCCACACCTGCCGCGCCCGATCGGTGATCGGAAACGGCAAATGACGGGCCCGAAGCATCGGCGCTCCGTAGGTCTGCTGATAGAGCGGCGGGCCTCCGAGGAATCCAACGAAGAAGAGCGCGCTCTTGTGTGCGCTCAGCTCCATGTCGTCGGGAAACATCCCGCGAATACTCGATTTTTCGAGCTCGCCGTAGAAGTCGCGGATCATGCGCTCGATGTTTTCCTGTCCCATCGTCTCGTAGCAGACCGAACCTGGCAGCAGTGTTCGTGGCGGGCCTTCGGGGGGAATGTAGATTTCATCACTCATCATTTTGGGAGTATAAAGAACCCTGTGGATAAAATCAGGGGAGTAATT
>CAZNYW010000041.1:0-40437 GCA_964577375.1 uncultured Spirochaetales bacterium
GACCTTTTCATTTTGGGCCCACCAGGACTTGAACCTGGGACCAACGGATTATGAGTCCGTCGCTCTAACCAACTGAGCTATGGGCCCGTGTGACATCGTGTCACTTTGCGGAATGGTCACTATATTGTCGGAACGGGACGGCGGTGTCAAGATTATCGAGGTTCCGGCCTGCGCTGAGCCGCCTGGTTGCAGGCGGCCGAAGGACGACCGGCTCAGCGATTCTGCGGGATGTGGACGAAGGGTTCCACGGCTTTGACAAGTGCGTTGTCCGACAGGTCGGGCGCGCGCTTCCAGGCGCCGACTGGGTTGTCGCCGTCTTGCCTCTCTTCGTCGGCGCGGGCTGCGCTCGCGACGGCAAATGAGAGCATGCCGGCCGCCTTCGCTGCCTGAATGCCGGACACTGCGTCCTCGACGACCACGCAGCCGCCGGGTTCGGTGCTCAGCGCCTCCGCCGCTTTTAGAAACACTTCCGGATCGGGCTTGCTGTGACTGATCATTGAACCGTCGACGGCCGAGTCGAATAGCTCCGAGAGGCCGGTCTGCTCGAGGATGCGCGGCGCGTTCTTGCTCGAGGATGCGACCGCCTGCTTGAGGCCGAGCAGGTGGACGGCGTCAACCGTTTCCCGTGCTCCGGGCAGGATCGCCTCCGGGCCGAGATCGGAAAGCGAGTCGACATAGTATCCGTTCTTTCTCTCCGCGAGCTGTCGCTGCTCCTCCCGGGAATACTTCCGCGTCGAGCGTTCGAGAATTATCGAAAGGCTTTCCATACGGCTCACGCCGCGAAGCCGTTCGTTGATCGTTCGATCGAAAGGGATTCCCTCCTCGTCCGCGAGGCGCTTCCACGCGCGGAAATGATATTCGTCCGTTGAAACGAGCACGCCGTCGAGATCGTAGATGATCGCCCTGATGTGAAGCTGTCCCGATTCGTCTTGCTTTGCCATACACCTAATCTACGCATACCTGCCCGTTCCGCCAACCTGCCGCGGCGTCTCTGAGGCAGAGACGTTTCTTTTTGGAGAAACGCGTGATTATATTATCTGCAGCGCGTCTGTTGCGCGTTGAGGAACTGCACATGAAATCAAGTATCGAGAACTCGAGTTTGAAATACGTGCTGATGGGTCCTCGTGGGGACATCGATGATGAACGCGGCCGACCGGAACGCGAAGTGGAAGGACACACCGCTTCCCGTTCAACCGTTCAGGACAGGGAGCTGCTCGATGCGTACTCCCGCGCGGTCACAGGCGTTGTAGAAGCGGTGGGCCCCACCGTTGTCTCTATTCGCGTGCGGGTCCCATCGCCGCGGTCCGCGGCATCGTCGCCGGGCCGGGGGGCCGGGCCTCGCGAGTGGCGCAGGCCCTACGGAATGCCCGGCGGCTCGCCCGAGATGCAGGAGGGCGCAGGCTCAGGTGTCATCATCACGCCTGACGGCTTCATCCTCACCAACGATCATGTGGTATCGGGGGCACGGGAGATCCTCGTGACGCTCGTGGACGACCGCAGTTTCCGCGCGGACCTCGTCGGCAGGGATCCCGCAACCGACCTCGCGCTCATCCGGGTTACGGGGGAGAAGCTGCCTGCGGCGGAGCTCGGAAGCTCTGCGGATCTGCGATCCGGACAGCTTGTGATTGCGCTCGGCAATCCGCTTGGATTCTCGAATACTGTTTCAGCGGGTGTGGTTTCGGCAATCGGCAGGTCGCTTCGAAGCCCGTCGGGCCGGCTCATCGAGCAGATAATTCAGAGCGACGTGGCGTTGAACCCGGGGAACTCGGGCGGGCCGCTCGTGGACAGCCGTGGGTACGTTGTGGGCATCAACACGGCCATCATTCAGATGGCTCAGGGTATCAGCTTTTCGATTCCCATCGATACTGCGCGCTTCGTGATCGGCGAGCTCATCTCGCACGGACGTGTCCGCCGTGCACACCTGGGAATCGAAGCCCGCGTGCGGCCGATCGACCGCCGGTTCCAGCGGGTGCTCGGTCATCCGTCGACATCGGTGGTCGAAGTCCTCCGACTTCAGAAGAACGGACCTGCCAGACGCGCAGGTCTTGTATCGGGCGATTTGATCTACGCGGTTGACAATCAGCCGGTCTCCAGCATGGACGATCTGCACCGTTACCTCGCGGCGCGCGAGCCCGGCTCAACGGTCAACCTGGGAGTGGTCCGGGGATCAGAACGTCTTGATCTTCCGATTGTCTCAGGCGATGAGGGCTGACCGGCGGCCTGAAGGCAACAGGGTCAGAACATCCTGACCAGCGTGTTGGTGTAGCCGAGCTGATCGAGCTTCCCCTGAAGTGCCGGGACGTCGGCGAGCGGAATGCCCTGAAGCAGGACGCGATAGACGCCGGTCGCGCTCGACTCGATGCTCGGCTCGAGCCCCAGATCATACAGCTCTTTCTGCACGCGGACTGCGTTGTTCTTCAGAGTGAACGCGGCTACCTGCACGGTGCGCAGGGCGATTTCCTGCTGCCTGTGCAGCACCTCGAGCTTCACCTTGCTGACGCCGTCTCCGAGCATTCCAATTGCTCCCGCCGCTGCGTGAGTAAGATCTATGATTCTTCCCGCCACGTAGGGGCCGCGATCATTGATACGGACGACGACCGACTTGTTGTTCACCAGATTGGTGACCTTCACGATGCTTCCGAAGGGAAGGCTCTTGTGCGCGGCGGTGAATTTATTTGTATCGAATATCTCACCGCTTGCGGTGAGTTTCCCCTGAAAATCGGGTCCGTACCAGGAAGCATAGCCTTCCGTTTCAATTGCCCAGACCGTTGTTGTGTTTGCTGCAAGTGCCGCTATGAACATAGCAGCCAGCATGAGTCTACTTTTCATCAATGTTATTCCTGTGTTTAGTATAATAATCAAAATGCGCTACCGTGCCAACTTTCGCGGAATCTGTCCGCAAGAAACCATAATCGCGAAAAAAGTCGGGTGCAGGCTCAACTTGATACCGCTGCGGGGCCTCCGTATAATAAGATCATCATGAACAGCGGAGAAAACGGGAACCGCCACGTCGGCGCGGACACTACCCTTGTCCGGGCGTCGCACTGGGCGGACACCTACGCAGAACGTATCATTCGCGAGAAAGGCGAAAAAGAGCACTACACTTGTGCGTCGGGCATCACCCCTTCGGGCACCGTGCACATCGGCAACTTCCGGGAGATCATCTCGGTGGACCTGGTTGTCCGGGCGCTGCGAAGGCTCGGGAAGAATGTCCGGTTCATCTACTCCTGGGATGACTACGATGTATTCCGCAAGGTGCCGAAGAACATGCCCCGGCAGGAAGAGCTTGAAAAGCACCTCCGGTGGCCGATCACTCTGGTGCCCGATCCCTGGGGTCGCGAGACAAGTTACGCCCGGGCAAACGAGGTGGAGCTCGAGCGGGAGCTCGCGACTGTGGGGATAGAGCCGGAGTACATCTATCAGGCTGAGCGGTACCGAAGCTCGACCTACGCCGACGGCATGAAGCGGGCGCTGGAGATGCGCGATGTGATCCGGGGCATTCTCGACCGGCACCGGACCGAACCGCTCGCCGACGACTGGTGGCCTGTTTCCGTATTCAGCAATTTCACAAATACCGACAACACAACCGTCCTGGGTTGGGATGGGGCCTACGGAGTGACCTATCGCTGCAATGACACCGGAAATGAGGAGACGGTCGATCTGCGAAACACGCAGGCGGTGAAGCTCCCCTGGCGGATCGACTGGCCGATGCGCTGGGCGCACGAGGGCGTCGATTTCGAGCCTGCCGGAAAGGACCACCACTCCGAAGGCGGTTCGTTCGACACCTCCCGGGTTCTGTGCCGCGAGGTCTACCAGGTCGAAGCGCCGGTCAGCTTCCAGTACGATTTCATCAGCATAAAGGGCCGCGGCGGCAAGATTTCCTCCTCCTCGGGAGAAGTGGTGAGCCTCGCCGATGTGCTGGAAGTCTACGAGCCGGCGATCGCGCGATACCTCTTTGCCGGCACCCGTCCGAACACGGAGTTTGCCATCTCCTTCGATCTCGACGTCATCAAGATATACGAAGACTACGACCGCACCGAACGGATCTACTACGGCTCGGAGGATGTCGGCGAGAAGCGGCGCGCGAAAGAGGTTCGCATCTACGAGCTCTCCCAGGTCCACGCTCCCGCCGAGCAGATGCCGTTTCAGGTGCCGTTCCGCCACCTCTGCAATCTGCTGCAGATTGCAGCAGGGAGTGTAGAAAAAGCACTCGACATGGTACCGGAGCTCGGCGCGGTGGACCGGGACCGGCTGGCGGTGCGCGCCCGCTGCGCCTGGAACTGGATTACCAAATTTGCTCCGGAGGACTTCCGCTACACGCTGCGGGCTCCCGGTTCGGCTCCGGTAGAGCTCACCGAACCCGAGCGAAAGGGCGTGGTGCTTCTCGCCGACGAGCTCTCCACGCGTTTCACCGGGCACGACGAGAAATCGCTTTCCGAGGCGATATACCGGATTGCCGGAGAGGCCGGGCTCGAGGCGAAGGCTTTCTTCACCGCGATGTACCGCGTGCTGGTCGGGAAGGAACGGGGGCCGCGCCTTGCCGGCTTTCTCCTCACCATCGGACAGGAACGCGTGCTCTCCATCCTCGAGGAGTACCGGAATTGACCACCGAAGAGATGAAGACCCAGGTTGGCCGCCGCGCGGCGGAAGAACATGTCAGGAGTGGGATGAAGCTTGGAATGGGAACCGGCTCCACTGCGGTGTGGAGCATCCGCCGCATCGGAGAGCTCCTGCGATCCGGTGAGCTTTCCGATATCATCGCTGTTCCAACCAGTTTTCAGGCAGCGATGGAATGCCACTCTCAGGGAATACCTGTCCGCTCTTTGAACGATCCGGAGATAGACGGCTCGCTCGACCTGACAATCGACGGTGCCGATGAGGTTGACGCAAAGCTCCGGCTCACAAAGGGCGGAGGGGCTGCGCTCCTGATGGAAAAGGTGGTTGCCTACAATTCCGCCGCCCTGGTCATCGTGGTAGATGAATCAAAAAGGGTCGAGCACCTTGGTCTGGATTTTCCGATCCCGCTCGAGGTGCATCCGGAAGCGCGGGTTGCCGTGACCAGGGAGCTTGAAGACCGGAAATTCAAGGTGGCGCTGCGGATGGCGGTCCGGAAGATGGGCCCGGTCATTACCGACAACGGGAACATACTGCTCGACATAAACATGGACAGCCCCCGGGATCCCGCCGAGCTCGAGCGGGATCTCAATCTCGTCCCCGGGATCCTCGAAAACGGTCTTTTCACCCACGTCAGGCCGACCGTCTACGTCGGACGCGAAAGCGGCGAGGTGGAGCGCGTCTCATGAAGCGTATCTGCGTCATTGGAAGCATCAACATGGATCTGGTCACCGTCACCCCGCGATTTCCGCGCCCGGGCGAAACGCTGACCGGCGACTCCTTTGGCACCTTCCCCGGCGGAAAGGGCGCCAACCAGGCGGTCGCAGCGGGCAGGCTCGGTGCCGACGTGACAATGGTGGGCAAGCTCGGTGACGACAGTTTCGGCTCGCAGTACCGCAAGGCGTTACGGGAGGCGGGCGTGAAGCTCGACGGGGTAGGTGAGGTGCCCGCAACCTCCACCGGACTTGCGATAATCGAGGTGGACCGCTCCGGTGAGAATCACATCATCATCATTGCCGGGGCGAACGCACGGATGACGCCGGAGGTGATCGACGCATCGAGCAGCATCATCGAGCGGAGCGACATCGTTCTGCTTCAGCTCGAGATACCGATAGAAACGGTGGAGGCCGCTGCGGCGCGCGCTCACGAGATGGGAAGGACCGTGATCCTCGACCCCGCTCCGGCGCGGGAGCTTCCTGCGTCCATCTACGGCAACGTTGACTACATCACGCCGAACGAGACCGAGATCGAAATCCTCACCGGGATCAAGGTTGAAACCGCGGATGGTGCAGGCAGGGCAGGTCAGGCGCTTCGTTCGCGGGGGGTAGGAACGGCGGTAATAAAGGCGGGGAGTCACGGGGCGTTCGTCGTGACCGCGAAGGGGGTCGAGCAGGTCGAGGGTTTCAGCGTGGATGTGGTGGACACCACGGCCGCAGGCGATGCGTTCAACGGAGGGCTCGCAGTCGCGCTCGCCCGCGACTATGAGCTTGTGCGCGCAGTGCGATTTGCAAACGCTGTGGGAGCGCTGTCGACAACGGCCGGCGGTGCCCAGACGGCCATGCCCGCCTCCGACGCCGTCGACCGGCTCCTGGCGGGTCAGTAGCGCATCATTCGAAGGATGATGTCCCCGAGGAACAGGCCGAGGCTTACCGCGGCGAGCCCGGCGAGGCCGCTGCCGAAAAAATAGAGAACGCCGGTTCCGAAGTGGCCTCCGCGAAGCAGGACAAGACATTCCATCGTGAAAATCGAGAAGGTCGAGAATGCTCCGATGAGCCCGATCGTTATGAGATTGCGGAGTTCCACGGTGAGGAAGATCCGGTCGAAGAGCTGAAACAGCAGGCCGATGACGAAGGCGCCGGCAATGTTTACGACGAAAGTTCCCCAGGGAAAGACCGCGTCGTGGCGCTCGGATATGAGGCGAGATATCCCGTAGCGCAGCGCAGCGCCGATTCCTCCTCCCAGGAAGATGCCTAAGACGTTCAGCATATCTGTTTCCCTCACAATTGACGAGCGACAGCCATTTGATTAGGATGGGATTATACCACAGAAGGAAATACAGATGAACCTGCACGACTATCTGTCCGAGGACAACGTCATGTTCCTGACGGCTGAAAACCGAAAGGAAACGATCCATCAGCTTGTCCAGAAGGCACAGGATTCCGGATATGTAGAAGATGCCACCGAGTTCGAAGAGGCGATCTTCGAGCGGGAGAGCATAATGAGCACCGGCATGGGGCTGAGCGTTGCGGTGCCGCACGCAAAGCTTGGATCGGTGAAGGAGTTTTTCATCATGCTCGGCATTCTCAGACAGGATGTGGAGTGGCACGCGCTGGACCAGAAGCCTGTCCGAATAGTGTTCATGATCGGCGGCCCTTCGGATCAGCAGAAGCAGTATCTGACCATTCTGTCGAAGCTGATGCTGGTCATCAAGAACCCCGCGATTCGAAAGAGCCTGCTCGAGGCGGAGACGAGCGAGCAGGTCATCCAGCCTTTCCTGAAGGTGTAGCCCCGAAAACCGCGCATTCCCGAGAGCTATGGAACACAATCTGTTCATCTACATTGGGGTAATGCTTCTGGCCGCGCTGCTCGTCAAGGTGTTGACCAGACGGCTGAAAATCCCGGAGGTTACCGGTGACGTCGTCCTCGGTATTCTTCTCGGCGGGTCGGTGCTCAACCTGTTGACAGCCGATCACCTGAATCGGCTCGGCCCGATATCCACAGTGGCTCTCGGCATCATCGCGTTCATGATCGGAATCGAGCTGAAGCTGGATGTGCTCCGGCGGCTCGGACGCTCGATCTTCTTCATCGTCGTCTGCGAAAGTCTCGGCGCATTCACGGTGGTGCTGATCTCGCAGATGCTGTTCTTCCCGGGAAAGACCAATCAGGCACTGCTTCTCGGCGCAGTTGCCGCGGCGACTGCGCCGGCGGCAACGGTCGCGGTAATCCGGCAGTACAAGTCGAAAGGCGCGCTCACCTCCACTATTCTCGCCGTCGTCGGCATCGACGATGCGGTCGCATTGATTATCTATGTCTTTGCTTCGAGCGCGGTCAAGGCCTCACTCGGCGGCATTCATACAGCGGTGGTGATGATCATTCTCCATGCGGCGCTCTCTGTGCTGATCTCCGCCGCGATAGGCGGAGGGATGGCCCTTCTTTTCGTCTATCTCATCGGCAAGCGGCGCGAGAATGATCTTGTGGGCCTGGGCCTCGCCGCGTTCATTCTGGCGCTGCTGGGGCTGTCGGAGGCTCTCGGTGTTTCCGAGCTCCTGTCCATTATGGTCTTCGGAACACTGGTCACCAACCTCTCGCCGATTCTCAGCAAGAAGGCCGAGACGGTCATCGACTTCTTCGCGCCGGTATTCGTGGCCGCCTTCTTCGTACTGGGCGGAGCGCATCTGGACATCCGCCTGATCGGCGAGATCGGTCTCATTGGGCTGGTCTACTTTCTGGCGCGTGCCGCGGGAAAGATCGGCGGCGGAAGCCTTGGAGCAGTTGTGGGAGGCGCTCCGAAGAACATCCGGAAATTCGTCGGTTTCGCGCTGCTGCCGCAGGTCGGTGTTGCGCTGGCACTTGCGCTTTCGATCGAGAAGACCTTCAACATTCCAAAGTATGGTGAGGCCGGGCACAACATGGCAGTTCTCATCATCAACGTGCTCCTGTTTACGACCATAATCACCGAGATACTGGGGCCGTTCATGACACGGGCGGTCCTGCGAAAGGCCGGAGACATCGGCGTACAGGACGAGTAGGGGAGGGCATATGTATTTTCTCTTCATCAAAATCGTGGACATCAACTACAAGGAAGATGTGACGATGGCCCTCGAAAGCGTCGGCGTGACCAAGGCCTCCTACATTGAGAGCTGGAACCTCGAAAAATCCTTTTCCGACGAGATAACCCTCTTCACCGGGTTTTTCCAGGGTGAGAACCGCGGCCAGCAGGTGATCGTTACCGCTCTCGTCGACGAAAAGGAGCAGGTCACCAGCCTGCTCGACACGCTCAGGGTCGCCGGGCTCGATATCGACAACGAGGAAATTCTCCGGATCATTCTGATGCCGGTGTCGATGGTCTTCGACTGGGACGTGGGTCTGAAGGAATTCTAGGAGTTCGACGCGTCCTCGAAGAGCCGCCAGAGCGGATCACCGGCCGGGGCGGGAGCGGTGACGGTTACCGAGGATCCGCCGTCCGGATTGATGAAGGTGAGACTGCGGGCGTGGAGGTGTATCCCGCCTCCGCGGTTCGACCGGCGGGCGCCGTATTTCAGATCGCCTTTGAGGTGGCATCCGGTAGCGGCGAGCTGAGCGCGGATCTGGTGATGGCGACCGGTCTCGGGCCGAAGCTCGATCAGCCAGTAGCGGTCGGTCGTGCCGACAGCACGGTAGCGCAGCCGCGCGAGATCACCACGCGAATTGTCGCTACCCTCGGTACCGTTCGGCAAGATCGCCCGGCTGCGATTGTTCCGTCCGTCCGAGATGATGCGGTGCTCGAGAAGCCCCTCCTCCGCGGGCAGAGCCGCATCCACCACTGCCCAGTAGATCTTTTCGACTGATCCCTCGCTGAACTGGCGGCCGAGAGCAGCGGCGTAATCCCTGCCGCAGGCGAAGAGCACCGCACCGCTCACCGGGCGGTCGATACGGTGCACGACGTAGACCGTTTTTCGGCACACGCGCGAAGCGATCTCGGACAGCGCCTGGTCGCCGCTCTTGTCCTTCTGCACAGGTACCCCTGTCGGTTTATTGAGCACGATCAAGCCTTCGCTTCGAAAGAGAATCTCCGGCCCCGTCCCTGTGTCTGCCTTTTCTAAAGTCACATGCTGCTCCCGAAGCATCTACTTTAGCGCGTCCCGCGTAGCCTGAGAAGTGGACCGGACCGCATGGGAGCGGTATGATCAACCCGATGAACGAGTACAGTTTTCAGGAGCAGGAGGTCGGCATCGGTCCCGTAGACGCGCGGCTCCGGGGAACGCTTCTGGTGCCTGACGGTTGCGGCGACATGGTTACGGCGGCGCTGATAATTCCCGGCTCCGGACCGACCGATCGGGACGGGAACTCACCGCTTCTGCCGGGCAGGATCGACTCGCTGAAGCTCCTGGCGGAGGCGCTCGGACGGGCAGGCTTCGCCTCGCTTCGCATCGACAAACGAGCGATTGGACAAAGCGTCTGGCAGGGATTGAGCGAAGAGACGCTCGTCTTTGATGATTATCCGGCGGACGTTGACGGCTGGGTCGGGCTGCTCAGGTCCGACGGCCGCTTCGGGAAGGTCGTTCTTATCGGACACAGTGAGGGCGGACTGGTCGCCCTGGTGGCGGCGCAGAGGACAGCAGTCGACGGGATCGTGCTCGTGGCCTCCCTCGGCGAAAGCTATCAGGCGACGATTGCAGCGCAGCTTGCCGCGATTCCCGAGTCGCTTCGAAGCGATGCGGCGCGCATCATGCTTGAGCTCGAGAAGGGGCGCAGGGTGGACGCCGTGCCCGAGGAGCTCATGATGCTCTTCCGGCCGAGCGTGCAGCCCTTTCTCATTTCGGCCTTCCGCTACGATCCGGCTGTGCTTGTCTCACAGGTACTGCCGGAAGTGCTCATCATTCAGGGAGAGCGGGACCTGCAGGTGCCGGGCAGCCATGGTGAGCGGCTCCTGTTCGCACGCCCGGATGCACATCTTGTAACGGTTCCCGGGATGAACCACGTCCTCAAGCGCGTGGGACCGACGCAGGAGAGCAACATTGCCGCATACGGCGACCCTTCGCTGCCGCTTGCTCCGGGAATGGCGGAGGCAGTCATCGAGTTTCTTCAGTCTCAGTCGGAGTGATCAGTTGCAGCGGGGCTCGCCGGCAGCACCAGGCGAAAGAGGGTGCCGCCGCCCGGCCTGTCTTCGATATCGATGGATCCACCGTGCTGCCGCACGAACTCGCGGGTTACTGCAAGGCCCAGTCCGGTTCCAGCCTCCCCCTCGGTACCGCGGGTCGGCATCGCCGCTTCGCCCTCGAGGACCCGGGTCTTCTGCACCGGCGTCATGCCGACGCCGCTGTCTGAAACCTCGACGACTATCGAATCGCCGCTTTGGTATTCCCGCACGGTGATTGTTCCGCCCTTGTGGGTGAACTTCACTGCATTGGAAAAGAGATTTCGCAGGACCGTGGTGACCATGTTGCGGTCGGCGCAGATCCGGTCGCTGTCGACCTTGAGGTCGACGTTGATCGACTTGTTCTGGATTGCGCTGTCGAACAGCTCTACGGTTGAACTGGCGATTTCCGCTATGGCGAACTCCTCCGGTTCCATCTTGAGCGATCCATTCTGCGACCGGGCCCAGTAGAGAAGGTTGTTCAGAAGATCAAGCGACTGCGACGCCGAGCGATAGATGTGGTCCATGACTTCGCGAACCGACAGCTGCTCGAGCACCGTCTCATCGGTGAGAATGAGCCGGCTCATCTCTGCTATTCCGCCGACCGGATTGCGAAGATCGTGCCCGATGATGGAAAGGAGTCGGTCCTTCATCCGATTCGCGTTCTCGAGCGCATGCTCGTGCCGGACAAGCTGCCGGAAGGTGGTGTCGTAGGGCTTGCGCAGGCTGGTTTCGATCACCGCCTTGTACATCAGATAGAAGCTCGCGATCTTGAACAGATGACCGAGGACGTTGGTCACCCCGAAATTATCGGTGTAGGTGGTAAACAGAAGTTCCTCGACGATCATGAGCAGAATCGAGCCCTTCATCAACCGGGCGACCGAATGATCGTAGGAACTTTCATCACGGCGAAAGAGGAGATATGCCGCGAGCAGCTCCGTGCAGATTGCGTACTCGCTGATTATCTTGAACGGCGTCTGACCCCGTCCCGCGACAAAGCATGCGGGAAATATGGGAACGACAAAGATGGTGAAAATGGCGGCGGCGGTGAGAAGCGGCAGCAGGATCGCGACCAGACGGTCGGCCGTCCTGTCACGTTTCTTGACGATTCCGAGGAAGACAAGAAGGGTCGTCGCCTCGATGAAGCGCGCCGCAATCCACATCTGGTTGGCGTAGAATCTGTCGGGCGGGAAAACACCCATCCCCTGGTAGGAAATCGTGTGAAGGACGTCGAGCAGCGCAATGCAGAGATAGCCTGTGCCGATGTAGATCAGCGGCGATTCAGGATTGTAGCTCCGGGTGTTCCACGCCACCACGAAGACGCCGGCCGCAATGACGACGCTGAAGAGCTCGGCGAGATTGTGAAAAAGAAGGTAACTGTACTGGCTGAGGCCGTAGAGCGCGGCGCCGGCGACGAGCACTATGGTGCCGACGAGAATCGATCGCCCCTTCCCCGGGACGCGCGAGTCTCGTTCTACCGGTGGACGCTGTGATGTTCTGAAAGGGCTCCGGCACGCCATGGTGGAATTGTACACCAAGCGTCCACTTTCCGCTATGAGAGCTCTTTCAACTCGATGAGATTGCCGCCGAGCTCGGCGGCATGATCGGGGTGGCAGGTAAAGACGACGGTCTGGTAGCGGGCGGCGAACTCCCTGATGGCCCCGGCGGAGGACTGCCTTCTTACGGGATCCATGTCGACCAGCGGATCGTCCAGGACCAGGAAGCCCGCGTGATCCTTCAGGACGTACTCGGCAAGCACCAGACGGAGAGCCAGCGCCACAAGGTCCCGGGTACCCCAGGACAGAAGATCGAATGAAAGCTCTTCGCCGTCCTGACCTGAAGCAAAGCTCTCGGGAACCGCTTCGTGGAGCCGGGCTTCCGAAAAACGGCCTCCGGATACGCGCGCGAGATACTCAGTGAAGCGCCTGCGGTACGGCACAAAGGTCTCTTCTTCGAGCTCCGCGAGAATTTCCGCAGTCCGGCGGCGCACTGTCTCAACCGCCCTTCCCTGTGAGAGCGTCCGTTCGAACGCCGCTCGCGCCTGTGCTGCCGCCGCTGCGAGCTGCTCTGACGACTCTTCCGGCATCGCCGCTTCGGCGAGCGTTCGCTCCTGCTGCAGCCCGTGTAGGCTCTCCCGGGCATCGCGCAGCGTCTCCTCGAGCTCGTCTATCCGACCAAAGAAGGCGTCGGCGGTGTCGAATCCGGCCGGCAGCCGGGGGAGGCTCTCGAGGGACCTTTCGATTTCATCGATTCGGGCGGTGGTTGAAGCGACTTTCAGGAACAGTTCCCTGGGCGATCCGAAGCGGCTGCCGTAGTCGGCAAGCGTCTCTCCGGTGCGGCGTGCCTCCTCGGCGGCACGTTCCATTGCCGATGCGGCTTCCGCCCGTTCCGTGATTACCGTTTCGAGCGGGCGGGATCCGCGTGCCGCGCCGGTACCGTGGGCTGCGCCGATACCGTCGGAGGCGTCTGCGTTCCCGGCGCGCGTCAGAAGCTCGTCGTAGTCCTCCTCGCCCAGGGCTTTGTGAAACTGAGCAGTCAGCAGCTCCATCTCCCGCGCCGCATTCGCATATGCGCGTGCATGCCGGTCAAGCTCCTCGCCGTCAGCAGCACCGAATCGTGCGCGAAGCTCGGCCGCTTCGGTTTCGACCTTCGAGAGGGATTGCGCCGCAGATTCCAGCGCTCCCGCCTCCTCGTTTCCGCCTGCCCAGACCGAGATGGTGGCATCCGGGAGGTCTATGACGATTCTGCCCGCCGCCTCTCCGCGGTGCTCCTTTCCCGCCTCGAGCGTGAGCTTCCGCTCCTTCTGCGTGGCTGCCGACACGCCCTCGAGCGCGGATGCCGACAGTGCGGTGCGGGGAAGGACGGTATAGGTGAGGCGGGAGGCATCGAGGAGCGCCCGCAGGCGTGCCGCCTTTTCGCAGAGGGAGGAGTGGCGTCTAAGCTCGTCGTCACCGACCGGAGGAATGGCCGAGAGCCTTTCTGCCGCGGCATCGGCATCCGCCTTCAACCGCGTAAGCTCGTTCGCGTGCCTGCGCAGCTCCTGCGCACCCGCTGCAGCCTCGGCCGCTTCCTTCTCACTGTCCAGCCGCGCGATTCGCTCTTCCAAAGAAGCCCGCTCCTCAGCGAGCCGGCGCAGACGGTCCTCCTTCACGGGCCAGTCTGCGTTGACCTTCCCGGCCTCGGCAATCTCGGCACGAAGCGCGCGCAGCTCCGCCTCACTCTCGCCGCGCCGTCGAAGCGGATCGCGCAGGGGGAGGAGCCTGTTTCGCTGCGCTTCCTGCAATGCCGTCGAGCTTCCGAGCTCGCGCAGCCGCGAGTTGATCCTGTCCACCTCGGTTTCAAGCCGCACCGCTTCCCGATACTGTGCTTCGAGGCGGGACATGTCGTAATAGTGCTGCAGAATGGCACCGACGTTCTTCCGGTGCGGGTTATCAGCCTCGCGGCCGCCGGCCGGCCGCTCTTTCGTGTTGTCCCAGTTATTGAAAAACCGCGCGTACTGCTCATCGAGCAGCGCACGAAATCTCTCGACCGATACGCCGCCTGTCTCCATGACCGCCTGCCGGAGGAGGTCGCCGATCTCGCCGCGTACCTGTTCTCCGGGATCGAGGCTGGGGCCGGATGGGGAGATCTCCGCCTGCCCTGTCATGAGGAGCTCGCGAACCGAGGCCGGACTGGCGGGGAACATCGATGTAAGTATCGGATCAGCGGCAGCCGGATCGGTGTATTCCGCTCCCTCGCCGGTAACCAGATGGACCGCGCCCTTCCGATTGCCGGGGCTCCAGCTCTTTTCAACCCATCCTCCTGGCGAGCCGAAATCGAGTCGGACGCGGATCGTATCGCCGCCTCCGGCAGGCATGAAACGGCCCATGGCAGCCTTGAAGGCGGCGGCGGTGAGATCTGTCGTCGTCAGGAGAACGCTGGCGAGCGCGTTGAACAGGGTGGATTTGCCTGCCTCGTTCGGGCCGAGGACCACATTGAGCCCCTGGCCGAAGGCGACCTCCCGGTCCCGGGTTCCGGCGAAGGGGTGGAGGCGGAGGCGGTTAAGAACCATCGCGTGCCTCCTCCAGAAGAGCGAATGCCGAATCGGCAGCCGCGTTATCGCCATTCTCGAGCAGGCTCGAGAGTAGACGATGTCCGAAGGAGCCCTCGGGAAACTCACGCGCGATCCGTTCCGGCGTGACGGCTTCCCTGAGGCCGCCCGAATCCAGTTCCAGATAGAAGACTTTTTCGCGAAGAGTTCCTTCAATCGCAGGCAGGGCGAAGATGGTCTCAGTTGACGCGGTGCCGGTCAGCTCAAGGCGCAGGAGAACTGTGGAGTCCGCCCTGTCGGCCGCACGGCGCACGATCTCCTCGGAGGTGAGATCGGGAGAAAGGGAAAGGGTCATGTCGGCAAACTGGTAGGCACCGGTAGGGACAATCCTGGCGGCCGGCGGCCGGTCCTCTTCGAGGTCGATTACAAAGGCTGCGCCCGAATGGGAGCAGTCGAATCCGTCCGGCTCCGGCGTGCCCGGATTGAAAACCCGGTCACCGGAGGCAGGCTCTTCGGGGTAGCGGACGTGGGTGTGACCGAGAAGCCAGATGTCCATCGGAAGGTCGAGAAGCTCGTCACGGCTCATCGGGTAGTAGTTCTGCTCGGGATCGGGCGACAGGCCCGCGAGACTGCCGTGCGCAATTCCAATGTGGAACTGAACACCGGCAACAGGGCCGGCTTCGCGGATCCACCCGATATTGTTCTCCGCCGACCGCCGCGAGGTGCAGGGGGCGGGATAGACCGCCGCAGGAAGACCATAGTGGCGAAGATCTACCGGCTCGGTCCGGTCGAGCAGGAGCGTGCGGTCGCCTGCCGACCTCCGGAACCGCGACCATAATTCGCTGTCGGGAGCTGAAAAATCGTGGTTGCCGGGAAGAACCAGCGCCACGTCACCTTCGAAGCGGGACAGGGCCTCTGCGGCCCGCTGGACCTCGTTCGCGGCGAGCCGCTGCCGGTCGAAAAGATCGCCTGCGATAGCAAGCAGCGCGCACTCCTCGCTGTTTGCGAGGCTCACGACGCGTTCCAGCGCTTCGAATCGGGCCTCCGCAAGGCGCTCCCGCACCTCCGGATAGCCGGCGAACTTCATGCCGAGGTGCAGGTCTGCAGCGTGCAGTAGTCGAACCATCAGTGAGCCCGGCGCCATTGTAGCGGCTGACTTCCGCGCCGTCTACTCGGAGCCGGTGAGCCTGCGCACCAGCGCGTCATTCGCGCGCCAGTTGGAGGCGACCTTCACCCGCAGATCGAGATGAATAGCGTAGGGGAAGAGCCTGGTAAGCTCCTTGTGAGCCGCAACCCGTATCTCACGGATTTTGTCTCCGGCCTTCCCGACGACGATGCCCTTCTGCGTCTCCCGTTCGACCATTATGAAGGCGCGGATCCAGAGCAGCTTGCCCCCGTTCCGCACTTCCATGTCGGCGATGTCGACGAAGAGTGCGTGCGGCACCTCCTGACGCGTCAGCAGCATCGCCTTCTCGCGGATAATCTCCGCCGCTCTGAACTGCGGATCCTGATCGGTGTAGATGTCTTCGGGATACATCGGCTCACCCTCGGGGGCGTTTTCGAACAGGGTGCTCTTGAGTGTTTCGAGACCCTCACCGTTCAGGGCCGAGAGACGCACCGGCACGGCGCCGGCCACCGCTCCTGCCAGAAACTGCTCGGTCTCCTCAGGCTTCGCGCGCGGAAGGTCGGTCTTGTTGACCGCCGCCACAACCCGCCCCCCGTGGCCGGAAATGACCTGCGCAAGCTCCTGTTCTTCGGTCGCCGGGGGCCGGCTTGAGTCGAGGACGTAGAGTGCGAAATCCGTCTCCGCCAGGGCTGATGCAACCAGATCCTTCATGTGACCGTTGAATTTGCGCGTGGAGTGGTGGAAGCCCGGTGTGTCGATGAAGACGATCTGCCCGCGTTTCTCGGTGAGAATGCCCCGGACCTTGTTGCGTGTGGTCTGCGGTACCGGGGAGACGATCGAAATCTTGTGGCCACAGAGCGCGTTCAGCAGGGTGGATTTTCCGCTCGAAGGTCGTCCCACAATCGCCACGAATGCCGACCGGCTCATCTCTGTTTGCATCCTCGTTTCATTTCAAGTATATTTGCAACCAACACACGGTCACGTGAATGTAACACGATCAGAAAGGAATTGACACTCATGGACGAATGGAAAAAGGCGTGGTTGCGCATGCAGGGTGAGGAAGAGGAGGAAGAGGAGCAGCAGCCCGAGGGCGTCTCTTCGGATTTCGGCGCCTTTTACCAGAAAATGCTGAAGACGCGCAATATCCTGCTCTCCGGCGAGATAAACAAGCCGCTGGCAGAACGTGTTATCCGTCAGCTTCTCCTGCTCGAGGACATGGGAGATGAGCCGATAAAGGTCTTCATCGATTCTCCGGGGGGTGACGCGGACGCCGGCTTCGCGATTTTCGATATGATGCGCTTCGTCAAGCCGGAGGTCTACATAATCGGAATGGGTCTGGTTGCCAGCGCGGCGGCGATTATCCTGCTGGCCGCACCGAAAGAGCGGCGCCTTGCCCTGCCCAATTCGCACTATCTGATTCATCAGCCGCTGAGCGGGATGCGCGGAGTCGCGACGGCCATCGAGATCCACGCCCGGGAGATCGAGCGGATGCGGCAGAGAATCAACAAACTCATCGCAGAGGAAACCGGCGCGTCGCCGGATCAGGTCGAAAAGGATACCGACCGGGACTACTGGATGAACGCCGACGAAGCCCTGAGCTACGGGCTCGTCTCCCGCATGATCCACAATCGCGACGAGATCGGCGCCTGACGCGCGATGCCCCCGGAAGCTGATTTCGGAAATGCTGAAATCTATCCCGGATGGAAGGCATCGGGCGGCGGCGCAGTTCCGCAGGATGTCATGCTCGAGAGCGGGAAGGTGCGCGACATCTTCGAGCTCGATGGTGAGCTGCTCATATCCACCACCGACCGCGTCTCCGCCTTCGACCGGATTCTCGCGCTGGTCCCCTTCAAGGGCGAGATCCTCAACAGGATCTCGCTGTACTGGTTCTCCAAAACAGCACATATCATTCCAAATCATCTGCTAGAACAGGTCACCGCTCGCACGGTGCGCGTGCGACGCTGCACCGTGCTTCCGGTGGAGGTGGTGGTGCGCGGCTATCTCACCGGGTCGGCCTGGCGCGACTACCAGGCGGGCCGGCCGGTTTCGGGCGTGAAACTTCCTTCTGGAATGCGCTTCAATCAGAAGTTTCCCACGCCGCTGATTACCCCGTCGACCAAGGAGGCGCTTGGAAAGCACGACCGTCCCGTCTCCGCTGCCGAGATAGTCGAATCCGGAATGGTCGAGGAGGGCGTCTGGCGAGAGGTGGAGCGCGCCGCGCTTGCTCTCTTCGAGCAGGGCTCGCAGATCGCCCGCGACCGGGGTCTTATCCTGGTCGACACCAAGTACGAATTCGGACTGCGGGACGGGACTCTCACGCTCGTCGACGAAGTTCACACCCCCGACTCCTCACGTTACTGGTACGCTGAAGGCTACGACGAGCTCTTCGCTGCAGGGGAGCGTCAGCGGCAGATGGACAAGGAGTATCTTCGCAACTGGCTCGCCGACCACGGGTTCACCGGCGAGGGCGAGCCGCCCGGGATTCCGCCGGAGATTCTGTCGGAGCTCTCCCGCCGTTACATAACAACCTTCGAAGAAATTACCGGCAGCACATTCCGTTCGGAGGGTCTCCCGGCCGAAGCAGAACGGCAGAAAATCATGTATCATCTTTCCGGAGGACCAGAGAACAGCTGATGCAACGCACTGGTGTTCCCGCTCGACGATGCCGTCCGGCGGTTGCCGCCGTTGTTCTGTCGCTGCTGATACTGCCGGCGGCCGCCCGCGCGCAGAGCGGGCCCGCGAACCCGGGCAGCGTCACTATCCTCGCCTATAACGTAGAGAACCTGTTTGACGCGGTCTCCGACGGCACAGAGTATCCGGAGTTCAACCCCGCCCGCGGGAAGTGGGACGATCACCGCTACCACCTCCGGCTCGAGAACACTGCCCGCGTCATTCGCGCGGCGGTTTCCGGCGGACCCGACATCGTCGTTTTCGAAGAGATCGAAAACAGGAACGTGCTGCGGACACTCGCGGACCGCTACCTCGCGGGCCTCGGCTACCGCACCATGGCGATGGTCCCCGTGCCGCGATCTGCCACAAACGTCGGCGTTCTCAGCCGATTTCCGGTTACCGACGTCCGTGCGCACGAAGTCTACACCGGTCCCGGCCATCCGCTGCGAAACATCCTGGAGCTTCACATCGATTGCGGCGGTACGCCCCTTGTGCTCTTCGCCTGCCACTGGAAGTCGAAGTCAGGCGGGGCCGAGCAGACCGAGGACGGGCGTCTTCTCGCCGCCCGGATCATCGTGAACAGGATGAGGGAGATTCTTGCGGCCGACCCGTCGGCCGACGTGGTGGTTGCAGGCGATCTCAACGAAAATGTAGACGAATACGAGCGGGTCGGCGGAGCTTATCAGACTGCCATCATTGCCGTCGATGGAAACGGCGCGCCTCTTCCCCCCTTCCCGGCACGCTTCATTCAGGAAAGCATCTTCGCCGTGCACAGCCCGGCCGAGCTTTCCCGCTATGCGCCGTCGGATGCGTCGACGACCGCACCCATGGTCCTGTTTTCGCCGTGGGGCTCTTCCGCCGCGGCCGGCGGCGAGGGGAGCTACTGGTACCGGGGCGACTGGGAGACCATTGATCAGTTTCTGCTCTCCCCGGGGCTATTCGATCTCAGCGGATTCGTCTTCGATTCATTTCGCGTCGCGGCGCCCGATTTCGCCCTCAACCGGCTCGGACATCCGGCCTCCTGGGAGAGTTCGCGGGCGAAGGGGTATTCAGATCACCTGCCCATCCTGCTCACGCTCAGCCGCCGAAGAGCGGAAGCTGCCGGTCGAGATTGAGAGCTTCCACCACCTCCGGTCCAACCGTATCGACGAATGCCTGCGCGATGGGACGGAGCTGCTTTTCCACGTAGTGATCGTAGTCGACCGTGGAGGTGCGGCGCTGGACCGGCTGCGGGCCGTCGACCGTCATGATGTAGCGGATCATTCCCCGCCGCTCCGCCGGTGGTAAAAGCAGCGCCGCCTTCACGTGCGGCGGCTGGGAGCGGGTATACTGGGAAACTGATTTTCGCAGGGCCCGGGTGTAGATGATCCGGTCGTCGAGCCTTCCCTCCCGCAGCTCGTAAATGAGAGCTCTGATCCGCGCCGAAAGTGCGAGGGCGCTCTCGTGCGCGTCTTTCGACGCGAAGAGCTCCTCCAGAATCATGAGCTGAAGCTCCTGCGCGAGCGGTGTCCAGTCGCGCCGGATCGCCTCCATTCCCTTGACCTCGATTCTCGCCGCGAGCGCCGCCTCAGACTCCTCTGCAGGCAGCGCCCGGAGGCCCGCGTAGCCCTTCGCCCGTCCCCGCACAGCCGCCGTGCGTCCGTTTCCGTCGCCGGCCGATGGGCTACGCAGCGCGGGTACAAAGAACCGCTCGTAGACCTTTTCGAACTCGAGCTCGAGCCGCGGCTGCACGCCGTATTCCCGCTTCACAAAGTTCGACAGCCTCCGGTTCACCGTTTTCGCGAGCGCGGCGCCTTCGCTTCGTACCGCTGCGGAAGACGGCTCCTCGTCCTCTCCGGCCTTTGCGATCACAAAAAGCGAATCGGTGTCTCCGTAGATAACCTGATATCCCATATCGATGAGCAGCTTCCGGCACCAGCGAAGCACGCGCTGACCGAGACTCGTTATGGCGCCTGCAAGATCACTTCCGGCAAAGCGGCATCCCCCCGCGCCAAGAACGCCGTAGAAGGAGTTCATGATGATCTTGTACACGAATGAGGCGACCGCATCTCCGCGCCGCTTTGCCTCCTCGCGCTTGCGAAAGAAGCGGTCGAGAAGCTCCGGCAGGATGCCCGGCTCGCGTGAGAATCTGGCTCCGTTGGGTGCAGTAATGAGATCTGCCGTGCCGTCCGGCTGCCCGTTCCCGCCGCCTCGGATCAGCGTCACGGGGTCGATGTTGAAGGTGCGGATGACCGAAGGATAGAGACTTTTGAAGTCGAAGACCATGACCCAGCGGAAGAGCCCGGGCATCGGTGTGAGGATTGCGCCGCCGGGCGCTGCGTCCAGGGGAAGTGCATCCACCCCGAGCGTCGGAGCAGCATATCCCCTGCGGTGCAGTGCTTCGATATAGATGAAGTCGAACGAACGTATGCTCATCCAGGCCCGGGAGAGTGACACGCCGATGAGCTGGCAGCGCGCGACGGTGAGCGCGAGAAGGCCGGTCTTTTCGAGAATCCGCGTGACGAGCACCGAATCGTGGAGGCAGTACCGGCAGAGCGCCTCCGGATCCTCATGTTTGAGCCGATCGATTTCCGCCACCTTGTCGCCGGAGCTCTCGGCGGTAATTGTCTTTCCGGTGCCGAGCACCACGTTGGCGACGTGTTCGAGGCTCTGTGCGGAGAAGTTCTGCGGACCGTATCGTAGCAGGCGGATCCCGTCGATCACCTGTCTGCCGGGAATGAACATGGCCGCCGTCGTGAAGGCGCCTGAATCCGCCGCAGGCGCGGCGTCCTCCTCGTCACCTTCCTCCTGGCGCGACGGTTCGGAGGATTTTCGGGAGGAGGGCCGCAGCCAACCACCACGTCTTCCTGCGGGGAGAAACCGCGCCTGCTCATCGGAACGGCCGACACGGCAGCCGACTCCCAGCTCGGCCGCGCGCGAGCTGAGCCTCTGCCAGTCGAAATCGATGACGTTCCATCCGGTGATGACGTCGGGATCGAGCTCTCCCACGCGCGCAAAGAAGGCTGCAAGAAGCTCGCGCTCCGACTCGAAGCGCAGTGCGGCGAAGGTCGATCCCTCGACCGAGAGCGCGCTTTCGCCGAACTGCCGCATGCCGGTGTAGAGCACCTCCTGTACCGGCTCCCCGAGCCATGGCGCGGTGAGATGGCAGCTTATTGCGAAGACCTCCCCCTCCCTGGTTGTTTCGATGTCCATCGAGAGCACCGAGAGCTCGGGCTGCCAGGCTGCCGATGACAGCACCGGGTCGAGAAATACCATGTCGACATGCCGTCCCGGCTGCGAGGCGCCGGAGATCGTCATCGAGCCGTGGATCCCCCGGTTCATCAGGTAGGCGTCGACCGTGTCGACATCCGCTTCGTAGGTGCGCACGCCGAGCTGCCGGAGCCCGTCTGCGGCAGCCTGCGCGAGACTTTCAGTGTTGAAGCTGAGCTCCACGCAGCTTTCGCCGTCGAGCGTGCGGAGCGCGGATTCGGCCGTTTCGAAGGTGTGTAACTCCGAATCACGGACGCGCGCCAGATCGGTCGCGCGGATCCGGAACGAGGGGCGGACACTGGTGAGCAGCACTGCAAAGGTACGGTGATCCGCACAGCGGCCGACAAGGCAGAGCGTCGATACCCCCCGTATCGTGCGGGTGAACGAGTGGACGATGAAGCCGACGGCGGTATCCGGGGAGCTGGACACGTTCACATCTTAGCACTCGATTCCTGCTTGTGCGAGCCGACCCGCCTGTGTATCCTAGTGGCATGGACGACAGTCTGAAAGAGCAGGTGGATCTCATACGACAGGTGTTCGCCTACGCGAACCGGTTCAAGGGCCGCACCTTCGTATTCAAGATCGACTACGGCATCATCGACCATCCGCTTTTTCCGGTCCTGGTGAAAGACCTGGTGCTTCTGCAGCGCATGGGAATCCAGGTGATAGTCGTTCCGGGTGCGAAGGAGAGGATCGACGAAATTCTCACCCGATATGACGTTCAGTGTGACATCGTCAACGATGTTCGGATTTCCACCCCTTCGGCGATGCCGTTCATAAAGATGGCGGCGTTCGATGCCGCCAACAGGGTGATGACGCTCCTTTCAGGCAGCAACGTGAGCGCGGTCATCGGCAACTGGGTGGGCGCGCGAAGCATGGGTGTGATCTCGGGGGTCGACTTTCAGGACGCCGGAGTGGTCGACCGAATCAATCTGGAAATGGTCCGCAAGGCGCTCGCCGACGGGCTGGTGCCCATTTTCCCCTGCATCGGCTGGAACTCGGTCGGGAAGCCCTACAACATCTCCTCGGACGAGCTGGCGACCATGCTCAGTATCGAGCTGAAGGCGGAGAAGCTCTTTTTCGTCACCGCGGCCGACGGGGTCACCGGCGAACGCTACTCGCTCCCCGACAATCCGTCGATCGCCGAGGACGGGCATCTTGCACGAATGACGTTGAGTGAAGCGGCGGTCTTTCTCCTGCTCAACGGGGACCGTGAGCAGGACCCTCTTCTCGATGTGCTGCGGTTCGCTCACCGCGCCTGCGCGGGCGGCGTTCAGCGGGTGCACATTCTCGACGGAAGGGTGGAAGGCGTGACGCTGAAGGAGATATTCTCCAACCTCGGTTCCGGCACCATGATCCACTCGAATCAGTACGAGCAGATTCGTCCGATGCGACCGGACGATGTTTCGGATGTGCTGCGAATCATGCAGCCGTTGGTTTCGAAAGGGGTGCTCATCCCGCGCAGCCGCCGGGATCTGGAGGGGAGCCTTCCTGATTTCGTGGCATACGAGGTCGACGGTACCATCCACGGATGCGCGGGGCTCCACATTTACACCGATGGCATCGCCGAGATTCTCGGCGTGGCGGTTGACAAGCGGTATGCGAGATACGGAATCGGACACAAGCTTGTCGAGTTCCTGATAAGCCGGGCGCGCAGCGCAGGTATTGCGCGGGTATTCGTCCTCACGACGCAGACCTCGGACTGGTTCGAGAGGCTGGGATTCCGTTCAGGTGATCTTTCCGATATTCCCGATGCGAAACGCGCCGGCTACGACCGCTCGCGCAATTCCCGGATCCTTCTGCTCGACGTCACGCCTCATCTTCTCCCGCGTGACCGGGTCCCCGGGCTGGAGTGATCCGCTTCACTATCCGCTCGATGCGATCGACCCGGCCTGAGCCGTCCTCGAAGGCACGCTGAAAGTTTCGGAGGTGGGTGGTGGCGAGCTGCATCACCTGCGAGAGATCGCCGAGCTCTTTCCGAAGCTGATCGACCAGATCGGCGAGCTCGCGCCGTGACCTCGGCAGCGCAAAGCCGCGAAGACCGTAGGCAACCGTCTGGAGATAGAGGAAGAGCGTTCCCGGGCTCACCGGCACCACGCTCCGCCTGAGCGCCTCCGGGAGCAGGTCGTTCTCCTGTTCCACGAAGAGATAGTGGTAGACACGTTCGGACGGAATGTACATCAGCGCAAATTGAAGTGTCCCCTCCGCCGGCTGGATGTACTTGGAGGCTATATCGTCTATGTGACGGATGAGGGCGCGCCTGACCTCCGCCGTGACGTTTCTGCCCTCGGCAGACATGGATCGTTTCACACTCTCGAGCGGAAACTTGGAGTCCACCGCTACCAAGTGTCCGCCGAGGTTGACCACTGCATCTGCGCGCACGCCGTTCCGGAAGGCGTACTGCAGATCGTAGGCTCCGCGGGGAAGCCAGTTGCTGAGGTACTCGTTGAGAAAGGTCTCTCCGATGCCGCCTCGGGTGTGCGGCACAAGGAACATTTCCGAGATTTCCCCCACCTTGCGCGACAGATCATCAATCCGTTCAAGCCGCGCGGAGATCGTGTCGAGGTAGTTCGCGCCCGGTGCCGCAGTCCTTGCGCGTGCCGAAAGAACCGCGATGACCGTCAGCGAAATGATCACGGCGCCGATAAGTATGATATCGAGGGGTGTCAGCGTCATCCGTTCGGACCCCGGACCAGACCTGCCTTCATTCGCCAAATCTACCAGAATTCGGGCAGTCTGTCCCACAAAAGCCGCACCGGGGAGGGGATGCGGATAACTTGTGTCGGCGTGGGAATTTGGATAAATTTGAAAAGGTGATCTAGAATCGGGACGCAGTAAGGGCAATGATTAGAAATTTCTTTCTCGGAACGATCAACAGACGTCTCAATGTCATCACGATTCTGCCCATCGTACTGCTCTTCGTCGGGGTTTTCCTCGTCTTCGGGCTGCATATTCGAGGGCTCGTCCTCCAGGACCAGTCACAGGAGCAGGAGACCGCACTCACCGTTCAGCACCATTTCATCGAGCGCTGGCTCGAGGAGCGGCTGCGCGACGTCGTTTTCCTCTCGCAGCTCAGTCAGCTGCGGGAAGGATCAGTACCGGAAATGGACCTGTTTCTGAAGCAGTTCACCGACCGCCAGGCCGAATTCAGCGGCGCTGTCTTTGCCGACCTTGCGGGAAAGGTCCTCGCGGGCAACGGCGGCGGCATAGGAACCGATATTGCCGCGCGGGAGTTCTTCAGGCAGACCATGTCGGGCGCGCCGGTCATTTCGGATGTGATCGTCGGCGGCGGCTCCGGCGGCCGGATCGTTGTATTCTCGGCGCCCGTCTACGGCGGGTCGGGAACGCTGCGCGGCGTGGTCGCCGCTTCGGTCCCTATTTCGAGCATTGGGTCGCTGCTCGAAGAGGTCAACCCGAGAAGCGGCAGCCGGACCTTCATTCTCTCCCGAAGCGGCGAGCTCATCGGACGTTCGGCCTCGGTATCTTCGGCGAAGGCTTCGGGCCCGGGCAACGACGAGATCCTCCGCCGCGCGCTCGCCGGCACGAACGATAACTCGCCCTACATCGACCGGCAGGGAGAGCGCGTCATCGGAAGCTACCAGTGGCTGCGGAACGGTGCCTGGCTGCTGGTCTACGAAACTCCCCTGGGCACTGTCCTCGCGACCTACAAGCAGTACAACCTTACCCTTTTTGCGGGCATGCTCGCCGTCATCGTGGTGCTGATACCGCTGGTGCTCCTCATCGCACGTACCATCGAGAGGCCTCTTGCGGCGCTCACACAGCTGGCGTCGGAGATCCAGAACGAGAACTTTGATCTGGAGCAGAGCAGCCCCCGCATGCAGCAGGCGCCGCGCGAGATCAGAAACCTTCACCATACACTGGTGGAGATGGCACGCAGAATACGGGACAACGTGCGCGACCTGGAGCGGATGGCCACAACCGACGTGCTTACCGGTCTGCCGAACCGGCGGCTCTTTCTCGAGGAGGCTCCGCGCATCCTCGACCTGAGCGTACGATCTCACACGCCGGTTTCATTCCTGATGCTGGATCTGGACCATTTCAAGAAGATAAACGACTCCCGCGGCCACGAAGCCGGGGACGCGGTGCTGGCCGGTGTCGCCGCCGTGCTCAAAGAGACCATCCGCGAATCCGACTTCCCCGCCCGCATGGGCGGTGAGGAGTTCGCCGTGGTGGCACCCAACTGCGGTCTCGATGCGGCAGGGGAGCTTGCCGAACGCATTCGCAGCGCGGTCGCCGAGGCACGCTTCGACACCGACGCGGGCGCCCTTGGCTGCCGCGTGAGTGTCGGCGTCGCGGAGTACGCAGAGGCAGTTCATGGCAGGGGGATCGACGAGGTGCTCGAAGCTGCCGACGCTGCGTTGTACGAAGCGAAGCGAAAGGGCAGGAACCGGGTCGTGCTGAGCGCGCCCGCGTCCTGATCCCCTCAGGCAGGCCTAGAGAATGTGCTCGAGGAACCGCTTGGTGCGGTCTTCTCTGGGGTGCTGGAAAACGTCTTCGGGAGTCCCGCGCTCGATGATCTCCCCGGCGTCCATGAACACCACCGTGTCCGCGGCAGCCTTCGCGAATCCCATCTCGTGCGATACCACCAGCATTGTCATTCCGTCCTGTGCGAGGCCCAGCATGACGTCGAGCACCTCTTTGATCATCTCCGGATCGAGAGCGCTCGTGGGCTCGTCAAAAAGCATCACCTTTGGATTCATCGCGAGCGCCCGGGCGATGGCCACCCGCTGCTGCTGACCGCCGGAAAGCTGGTCCGGATAGGAATCCGCCTTGTCCGCAAGCCCTACACGTTTCAGAAGGCTGCGTGCTACCTCATCAGCCTGTTCCTGGGCGGTCTTCTTCACCGTCCTGGGGGCAAGAGTTATGTTCTGCATCACACTCAGGTGCGGGAACAGATTGAAACTCTGAAACACCATCCCGACCTCTTCGCGTATTCGCCGGATATCCGCGTGAGGATCGGTAACCCGCTCGTCATCGATCCAGATATCACCCGAGGTCAGATGCTCGAGCCGGTTGATGCTGCGGAGCATGGTGCTCTTTCCGCTCCCCGACGGGCCGATAACCAGAACCACCTCGCCCTGATGCACCTCGAGCGAGGCCTTGCTCAGCGCAATCACGTGTCCAAAATGCTTGCTGGCATTCTTGATGCGAACGCGGGGAAGCGTTCCCCCCGCGGTGTCGCCGTGCCTGCTATCTGCGCCGTTCAAGTCTGTCCTCCATTGTTCCGACCAGCTTGGAGAAGAAGAGCGTCATCACCAGGTAGACAAGCGCCACGACCGTATAACTCTCGAAATAACGAAAGGTGGTGGACGCGTATTCCCGGCCGCGGCGGAGCAGATCGCTCACCGCAAGGATGGAAACCAGCGACGAGTCCTTCAGAAGCGCGATGAACTCGTTCCCGACCGGCGGAAGGATGACGCGGAAGGCCTGTGGCAGAATGATTCTGCGCAGCGCCTGACCTCTCGAGAGGCCGAGCGCCAGGGCCGCCTCCATCTGGCCGCGCGAAATCGACTGGATGCCCGCGCGGAAGATTTCACCCATGTAGGCGCCGTAACAGATCGACATCGCTATCACCGCGGCCGCGAGTCGGGGAAGCTGGACCAGGGCACCGAGCGCGAAATAGATGTAAAAGAGCTGAACGAGCAGCGGAATGCCCCGGATCACCTCTACATAGACCGTCGCAATGCGATTGATGATGGTAATCCGGGAAATTCGGCCCAGTCCGGTCAGCAGCCCTATGAACAGGGCGATAATGATCGAAAGAACCGTCACCTCGAAGGTCCGAGCGACCCCGTCAGGCACGAACTTGAGAATTTCCCAGTAGGGTTTGGGACGGACCAGAGGCAGAATAATCAGGAGCGCGATCGCTCCGAAGAAGGAGATGCGCCACGCGGAAAACGTGGCCTTTTCATCCTTCCCGGGGATCAGCGCTCCGTCGGAAACAGTTATCTCGGTTCGATGTTTCGTCGCGGCCACGTTTTATCTAAGCCACTTGGTTGCAAGCTCGTCGGGCAGATTGGTCTTCAGGACCGCTTCGAGACCTTTGTTGATCAGGTCCAGGACCTTGGTATTTCCCTTCTTGACTGCAACGCCGTAGTACTCTTCGGTGAAGGGCTTCCCCACGATCTTCAGCTTGCCTTTGTAGGTGTCGTTCTGCAGAACGTAGTTAGCCGCAGTCGGGTTGTCGCATACAACTCCGGCGATCCGACCATTTGCAAGGTCCTCTACTGCAAGGCCGATTTCATCGTAGGTCTTGAGGGTGAGACCGGGCACTTTTTGAATGGCCATTGCGCCGGTAGTACCGATCTGCGCTCCGACCTGCTTCCCCTTCATGTCTGCGAGGGTCGTGACGCCGCTCGTATCGGTCGGAACGATGAGGACCTGGCCTGCATTGATGTAGGGCACCGAGAAGTCCATGGTCTGCTTGCGTTCATCGGTAATGGTAACCGAGGACATGACCGCGTCGTAGTCGCCGTTCGCAAGGCCGGCAAAGATGCCGTCCCACGCGGTGTTCTTGAACTCCACGTCGAATCCGGCTGCCTTCGCCGCCGCATTCATCATGTCGATATCGTATCCGACGATCTGCTTGTCCTGATTCACCATTTCCATCGGCGGCCAGGTGGCGTCGGTGGCAATTACGATCTTCGGCTTCGCCGCCATTGCGGGGCCGCTTGCTTTTTCCGAGCTTCCACCGGCGAAGACGAAGCCGCCGACGGAAAGCAGGACGATCGACGCAATCAACAGTCGTTTCATGCTTTTCTCCTTTTTTGTGGCTTTGCGCAAGATTAACAGCAAACCAAAGTAATATACATACGGTTGTTTGGCAATAGGCTGCATAATTATCCACATGACGCCGAGGTTCGGCGGCTTCGTACTCGATCTTTTTCACGGGCCGTGACATAATGCCGGCATACAGGAAATTCAACCACTGGAAGCGAGGAGAGGCGTATGGATCCGTTGAAAATCCGGCCCAGAAGCGAGTGCATGTGGGACGCAGTTGCTCTTGGGGAGATCATGCTCAGACTGGATCCGGGTGAGGGAAGGGTGAAGACCGCCCGGTCGTTCAAGGTCTGGGAAGGCGGCGGCGAGTACAATGTCGTACGCGGTCTGCGGCGCTGCTTCGGTCTGAAGACGGCCGTCGTTACCGGTATTGCCGACAACGATCTTGGACGCCTGCTCGAGGATTTCATCCTCCAGGGCGGCGTGGACACCTCACGCATCAAGTGGTTTCCCTACGACGGCATAGGCCGCAACGTGCGAGTGGGGCTGAACTTCACCGAACGCGGTTACGGGGTCCGGGGAGCCCTGGGCGTCTCCGACCGCGCGAACTCGGCGGCGAGCAAGCTGAAAAAGGGTGACATCGACTGGCAGCAGCTCTTCGAAAAGGAGGGCGTGCGCTGGTTTCACTGCGGCGGCATCTACGCCGCCCTTTCGGAGACTACTCCGGATGTCGTGATCGAAGCCATGGAGTGGGCTCGAAAGACCGGAACCATCATCAGTTACGACCTCAACTTCCGAGCGAGCCTCTGGAAGGCGATCGGCGGGAGCGAGCGTGCTCAGGAGGTCAACCGGGAAATCGCCCGCTATGTCGACGTGATGATCGGCAACGAGGAGGATTTCACCGCAGCGCTCGGATTCAAAGTCGAAGGCGTAGGCGAGAACATCACCGGACTCGATCCCCGTGCCTTCAAATCGATGATCAAAGAGGTGGTGAAGCAGTTCCCCAATTTCAAGGCGGTCGCAACCACCCTGCGCGACGTCAAGTCTGCAACGGTCAACGACTGGGGCGCGATCCTCTATTATCAGGACCAGTTCCACGAGGCGACGATGCGCGAACGGCTCGAAATCCTCGACCGGGTCGGCGGCGGCGACAGCTTCGCGTCGGGCCTCGCCTACGGCTTCCTCGCGGGTAAGTCTCCGCAGGAGTGTGTCGAGTACGGCGCCGCGCACGGGGCGCTCGCAATGACCACACCGGGGGACACCTCGATGGCAAGCCTGGCCGAGGTCGAGAAGATCATGAAGGGCGGTTCGGCCCGCGTGGTCCGCTGAGGGCGACGGAACCCGCCCGCCAGCTTGCAAAACTGTGAACCGGCGTATATAAAGGAACGACATGGAAGGTTTTTCATCCGAGGCGGATTATCTCCAGGAGCTTGACCGCCGTGCTGTTCTTCCCGAGGGATTCCGAGCCTCCACCGGCCGCCTCACATTTACGCCTCAGGAGCGTCCGACCCAGGAACCCTACCGAATGAACCTGTCGCTCCTGCTCGCCGACGAGCCGACGGAGGTCTTCGCCTCCGTTCTGACGAGAAACGCGTTCCCGGGAGCGCCGATTCTGCTTGCCCGCAAACGCATGGGTGAGCGCGCCGTCCGCGGGGTCCTGGTCAACAACAAGATTTCAAACGTCTGCACCGCAAGTGGCGTCGAAGACGCGGAGCGGCTTCTCGAGGAGCTCTCCCGTCTGGTCGACATTCCCGCCAAGCAGCTCTTTTCGGTATCGACCGGAATCATAGGCTGGGCGCTGCCGGTTGCGGACATGGTGCGTGCGCTGCCGCCCACGGTGGCGGCGCTGCACACCGGTTCCGCGGTCGACTTCGCACGCGGCATCATGACTACCGACGGCTTTCCCAAGGTGCGATCGGCAAAGGCAGGCACGGGCTCGATCATAGCGTTTGCCAAGGGCGCCGGTATGATCGAGCCCAACATGGCCACCATGCTCGTCTTCATTGCCACCGACGTCAGCCTTCCCCGGGAGGAGGCTCAGGCGGCACTTTCGGAGGTCACCGCGCGAACGTTCAACCGCATTTCGGTCGACAGCGACCAGAGCACCAGCGACATGGCCCTGCTCCTGAGCTCCGGCAAACGGGGCAGTGTCTCCCGATCGCAGTTCACGGAATCGCTGTTCGAGGTGTGCGAGAGGCTCGCCGAGGACATCGTACGCAACGGCGAAGGTACCGGCCACGTCATCCGCGTTTCCGTCTCCGGTATGCGCGATGAGTCGGTCGCCGCCGCCGCCGGGAAGGCGGTCATCAATTCGCCTCTCGTGAAGACCGCGATCTACGGAAACGATCCGAATGTCGGCAGGATCGTCTCCGCCCTCGGTGATTTCGCCGGCAACAGCGGAGTGGAGGTGGACCGGAGCCGCCTGTCGATCCGGCTCGGCAGCTGGGAGGTATTTTCGAAGGGGGTGTTTCACCTCGACCGCGACAACGAGGTCTCTCTTTCCTCCTATCTGCAGGAAGCCGCGATGAATCCGCGGATCAAGGGATATCCGCAGCATGATGGCCGCGTCGACATCCAGATAGACTTCGGCCTCGGCTCCGAAGGAGCAGTTGTCTTCGGTTCCGACCTTTCCCACGAATACATCCAGGAAAACGCAGACTACAGAACCTGAATCACCAGAACTGAGTTCTCAAGGACAGCATATGGAGTTTGAAACGAAAGATGCCTCGGAGCTGGACGCGCGCGTACAGCAGGGTGCGTCGACGCTCAAGAAATGCAGGGACGAGGTCGGCCGGGTTGTCGTAGGGCAGACCCAGATGATCGACGGGCTGCTCATGGGCATGCTCGCCGGCGGCCACGTTATGGTGGAGGGCGTGCCCGGACTCGCCAAGACGCTTGCCATCAAAACGCTTGCGCAGGTAATAGATGCCGAGTTCAGGCGTATCCAGTTCACGCCGGATCTGCTCCCGGCCGATCTCGTTGGAACTATGATCTACCGTCAGCAGACCGGCGAGTTCGTCGCCCGGAAGGGACCGGTGTTTTCCAATATCATCCTCGCCGACGAGATTAACCGCGCCCCGGCGAAGGTTCAGTCGGCGCTGCTCGAGGCGATGGAGGAGCGGCAGGTGACGATAGGGGAGACAACCTTTCCGCTCGCGGTGCCGTTCTTCGTGCTCGCCACGCAGAACCCGATCGAGCAGGAGGGCACCTATCCGCTTCCGGAAGCGCAGCTCGACAGGTTCATCCTCAAGCTGTCGATAAACTATCCGCAGCGCGATGAGGAGCTCTCCATTCTCCGGCGCGTCGGTGTGCCGAAGAACGTGAAGGTCAACCGTGTCCTTGCGCCTCACGACATCGATCGGCTGCGGGCGATTGCGGCCGACGTCATCGTGGATGAGCGGATCGAGGAGTACATCGTCTCACTCGTTACCGCCTCGCGTGAGCGGAACCGCAATCTGAACAGCTACTCCCGCTACATAGAATACGGGGCCTCTCCGCGCGCAACGATCTATCTGTACCGCTGCGCGAAGATTCATGCATTCTTCGAGGGCCGAAGCTACGTTGTCCCGGAGGACGTCAAGGCCGTTGCGCCCGACGTGATGCGGCACCGCATAATCCTCTCCTACGAGGCTGAATCCGAAGAGCTTACCCCCGATGAGGTGATCCATCAGCTGCTTTCGGCCGTAGCCGTTCCCTGAAGACCCGCCTATGGACAATGCCCGGCTCCTTGCCAAGGTCAAGCGTATGCAGCTGGTCTCCACCAAACTGGTGGAGAGCCTGCTCGCTGGAAACTACCGTTCAGTCTTCCGCGGCCCCGGGATCGAGTTCGATGAGGTCCGCGAATACGTGGAGGGCGACGACGCCCGTCTCATCGACTGGAACGTCAGCTCCCGCATGGGCAACGCCTACACCAAGGTCTTCCGCGAGGAACGGGAGCTCACGCTCTTTCTGATCGTGGACATGTCGGAGTCGCTGTTTTTCGGAGAGGGCGAATCCTCCCGCAAGGAGACCGAGAGTCTGCTCTTCTCACTCCTCTCCTTCGCGGCCGTTGCCAACAACGACCGTGTCGGCGCGGTCTTTTTCACCGACCGTATCGAAAGCTGGCTGCCGCCGAAAAAGGGCAAGAAGCACGCGCTCAGCCTGATTCAGGACATGATCGGGTTCGAGCCTGTCGGGCGTGGCTCCAACCTCGCGCTTGCGCTACGGACCGTGGGCGAGGCGCTCAAGAAGCGCGGCATCTGCGTGATTCTGTCGGATTTCAAAACCACCGGCTATTTCCGTGACCTCACGCTTCTGGCACACCGCCATGACGTGATCGCGGTACGTGTAGTGGATCCGCTGGACGAAGAGTATCCCGACAGCGGTCTCGTGCAGCTGGAGGACCCGGAGACGCAGCGGGTCATCCTGGGCGCAGGGGGACTGCGAAGCTACAGGCGCCAGTACCAGGAGTTCTGGCAGCTGCATGCGCGGCAGTGGCTGCGCGAATGCCACCGGCGCCGGATACCGACGCTCGAGGTGCGCACCGACGAGGACCCGGCGGTGAAGCTCATTCATTTCTTCCGCAACAGGGCACGCAGATGAGAGGCTCCCGCGTGGCGCGGCTTGCCGCACTGCTGCTCTGCATCGGCACCGCCGCACCGCTTCTTGCGCAGGAGTACTCGGTAAGCCAGTCGGTACTGCTCCCGCCCGAATTCTACGTCGGTGATTCGGTGGAGATGCGGCTGACACTTCGCGTGGGCCAGAACGAGGCTCTCACGCCTCCGAAGGCGCTTCCGACGGACCGGTGGATCGTGTTTCACAGCATCCGGGTGGTTCCGCACGGTGACACGCAGGAGGTCCGGATCAGCTTCACGCCCTACCATCCCGGCACGCTGCCTTTTCCACCCATCGAGCTCGGGCACGTGGTTCTCAAGGACATCAGCGTCTACGTGAAGCCGGTCCTCTCGGCACAGGCGACCGGACAGACCACCGATCTGCGGGCGGCCTACGGTCCGCTCCTGCTTCCGAACACCAGGCTCTTCGTCGGCGCCATGGTGGGTGTGCTCCTGATCGCGCCGCTGCTCTGGCTCGGGTTCTATCGCTTCGGGCGCAGGAGAATCCAGGACCTGTTGAAACGCCTGCAGGAGAATCGACCCTACCGGCGACTTCTCCGTTACCTCAAATCGGTGGACCAGCGGGCAGGCGACATGCGTGGCCGCGAGTTCTACATCGAGCTTCTCACGGAGCTGAAGCTCTACCTGGGCAGGCGGCTTGCTGTCGATTTCGCGGCGCTCACCACCGCCGAGCTCGAGCCTCACCTAGCCGGACTGCTGCTGACCGACTCGGAACGGGGCCAGCTGGTGGGGCTTTTCCGCTTCGGTGATCTGGTGAAATTTGCCGGCAGGCCCGCGCCGGTTCGTCAGCGGAAGAGTCACATCGACCAGCTTTTGACCATCGTCACCGCCTCCGCGAAGCGCGCCGCCGCATCAGCCGCGCGGGAATCGCGCGCGCAGGGAGAGGTCGTGGAGGGCGACGGAATGCTCGAGACGGAGGAGCAGGCGGCGAAGAGGCGGCGGCGCCATCATCGGCTGCGGCTGCTGCCGCACCTCCTGCGCCGGCGCGGCTACGTGCCGACATTTCACCGGGAGTCGACACCCGACCGTAAGGAGCGGAAACAGCATGTGGATTCTTGAGAATCCTTCGGCGCTGCTGCTCCTGCTGCTCGTGCCGCCTGCGATCTATCTGCGCCACTTCTGGAAGAACCGCGGCGGCAAACTGCGTTTTCCCTTTCAGGTATGGCGTGGCGCCGGCTTTGCCCCGCTGCACCGAGGGCTCAGTCTCGGCAACGGAATCGCGGTGCTTTTTTTCTGGGTCGGGGTTATCGTGCTGATCGTTGCGCTGGCCGGCCCCGCCACCGTGCGGCGGGAGCGCATCTACCTCAACCGGGGCATCGACATCATGGTCGTGCTCGATCAGTCGCCCAGTATGGCCGCTCAGGACATCAGCCCCGGCAACCGTTTCGAGGCGGCCAAAGAGATGGTCAAATCCTTCATCGAGAGTCGCGAGAACGACCCGGTGGGGCTTGTCGGTTTCGGCAGTCAGGCTGTCCTCCGCATGCCGCCGACACTGGATTACAAGGCGGTGGAGTCGACGATAGATTCAATGAAGGTGATGGATCTCGGTGACGGCACCGCCATCGGGCTGGGGCTGTCGGTCGCCATTCTCCATCTCGAGGATTCGACCGCGCCCCAGAAGATCATCGTGCTCCTCACCGATGGGGAGAACAACGACGGCGAGATCATTCCCGCCACCGCCGCGCAGATTGCCCGTCAGAAGGGGATACGGATCTTCACTGTCGGCATAGGGAGGTCTGGCCCCGCTCCGCTGGAGTACACCGACCCGCGGACCGGCAAGACCTACCGCGGAATCTACAAGGGGGGATTCGACGAGGCGAGCCTCCGCCAAATCGCGGACATAACGAACGGTGCCTACTTTTACGCCGGAAGCAAAGGCACCCTCGCGTCGGTTTTCCGAAGCATCGATTCACTTGCGACCGTCGAGCGGCGCGTCCGCATACAGGTGCGGACGCACGAGCAGTACCAGCTGTTCATTCTGCTGGGCGTGGGGCTGATCCTGCTTGATTTCGGCATTCGCAAGTGGGCCTTCCGGGAGGTGCTGTGAAGATAGCCTCGCCGCGAGCCCTCTGGCTGCTCCTCCTGCTGATTCCGATCGTGCTCGTCCTCATCCGCAGCTACGGGTTCGGTCGACACGACCTGAGGCTTCTGGGGGGGCGCGGGCAGCACCAGGAGATGAGCAATGTCTACCTGGTGAAGTCCTTCTTTAGCGGGCTTTTCTTCTGCCTCTTTTTCATCTTTGCGGTCTTCTCGCTTGCCGGTATCTCCTGGGGACAGACACCGTCGGAAGACGACAGGGTAGGGCTGGATATCGTGATAAGCGTGGACGTGTCCCGCAGCATGCTCGCGCAGGATGTCAAACCGTCGCGCCTCGATCGCAGCAGGGACATTATCCGCGGCCTGCTCCGTGAGCTGCCGGGGACCAGGTATGGCGTCTCGGTATTCAAGGGTGCAGGTTCCGTCGTCATCCCCATTACCGAGGATCGAATGGCAATCGAGTCCTTCATGGACTACCTGAGCCCGCAGGTTCTCACCGCGCCCGGAACCAACATCGAGCGCGGGATCGACACGGCACTTTCGATGTTTCCCTCTGCGACCGGCCGTTTCCGTGCAGTGATCCTGTTTACCGACGGCGGATCCCAGGAGGGTGATCCCTACGCCGCCGCCGACCGCGCCCGGAAGCTCGGAATACCGATTTTCACCGTGGCAGCCGGTACCACTCAGGGCGCCACCATCCCGCTTGCCGATGGATCGGTCATCCGGGACGAGGCGGGAAAGCCGGTAGTGACCCGGACCAACATCGGTCTACTCGACGACGTGGCGAGGATAAGCGGCGGATCCAGCTTTCAGCTTTCCGATCCGGCAGTGTTCAGCTCGCTGCTTTCCGCCGTTCAGCAATACGCCGGGACGAGATCCGCGGGTGGATTCAGACTTACCGATGTCCTTCGATATCGCATCTTTCTCGGACTCGCACTGCTGTTTCTGGTTTTCTCGCTGGGAGTGCGGGTGGTAAAATGGAAAAACACGTTCTAGGAGGGTTAGCCCAATTCGTTCGGTCGTCGCCTTGATCACAATCATTTCAGTCTCGATCCTGGTGAGCTCGTGCAGCGCAAGCGACCCCTATCTCTCGGTTGTGGAGGGCAACTACGCGTTCGGACAGGGCCGCTATCAGGATGCAACGGTGCACTATCTCGAAGCGCTAAGCGGGGAATCGCACAAGAGCTGGATTTCCTATGATCTCGGCAACGTCTACCATGCGCTCGGCGAGGCCGAGGCCGCTCTCGACATGTGGAACAAGGCGTCGACGACGACCGACGCCGGGCTTCTCTACGCCATCTCCTACAATCAGGGAGTTCAGTACTACGAGCTCGGCGACTATCAGAAGGCCTACGATGCATTTCGCAAGTCTCTCGAGTACGATGCAACGAGCATGAACGCAAAGGTCAATCTGGAACTGTCTCTTCGGAAGCTCCAGCCGAGCAGCGAGGGCTCGAGCGCCCACGCGACCGCAGAGAGCACCAAGAACAGCGTCAGCGAACAGGACTCGCGCAGAATTCTGGAGTACGTCCGCCGCAAGGAGGCGCAACAGTGGGTTCCAGGCGAACAACAGACGCCGCCGCCTGCCGCGAACGATTACTGAGTCACAGGTTGCGATTCCAGGCGATAGTCGCCGCGGGGCTCCTTCTGTGCGCGGCCGCCGCGTGGGCGCAGGTCCCGGTGTCGGTTTCGCAGAGTCAGGTTCCTGCAGGCGGGCAGTTCACCCTCACCTTCACCATCTCAAGGGGTTCCCCCGATACAATATCCGTCGAGGAGCCGGTCTATCCGGACGGGATTCAGAAGACCGGCGGGCCGCTCATCCGTCCGTCGCTCGCGGGACCCGGACCCTATCTGTCTCAGGGACCAGGACAGGGAGAGGGCGCCGGCAGAGGTCCTGTGGAGATTCAGCTGAGCTACGCGGCGCTCCGTCCCGGCCGCTATATTCTCGGACCTTTCACCTGCCGGATACCGACGACCGGCGGTCCGGCAATATCCGAAACAACCGCGCCGGTGGTTGTCGCGGTCACCGACCCATCGCGAGGCAACACGGTTCCGCCGGACGTTCGGTGGATCATATCCAACCAGCACCCCTATCTGGGTCAGACCATCTTTCTACAGCTTGCGCTCACGGAGGTGCCGCAGCCGCTGCTTCCCGAAAAGATCACCGTTCCCTCTCCCGGCGGGGGGGTGTTCGAAGAGGTCCACGGCCTCGGCAGGATCACCTCCACGCGTTTCGGCAGCACCGAGCTGTTTCAGGTTCCAATAGCCACCTACTTCTTCACACCGACCACCGCCGAATCGGTGACCGTCCCTGCCGCCTCGGTGGTGGTCAACGGCAGCACCGTAGCCTCCAAGCCGGTGGAGATTCAGGTCTCGCCGCTTCCGGCCGCGGTTCAGGGAAGCGGAGCCGTCGGCTCCTACATCTTCACTGCCTCTGTAGCCAACCCCGAGATAACCGAGGGTGACAGCTTCGATATCACACTCCGCGTGGACGGCACGGGGAACTTGAGCTACTTCAAATTTCCGGAGCTTTCGATGCCGGACATGGTCGTCACCTCGAGCACTGAGCGCAGTCGCTATGTCCCGACCGAGCTTGGCTATACCGGTTACCGGGAGGCTCTCTACCAGCTCACGCCGCGCTATCCGGGGACGACGCAGCTTCGCGTACCCTCCTTCACCTGGCTCGATCCTGCCACCGGAAATACCCAGGTGGTAGCGGCACAGACATTCAAGCTGACTACCGATCCCGCGGCCATCTCCGCCGCAGCTCAACCGGGTCAGGGCGTGTCGGCGGGAGGCCCGGGCGCAGGCGAGCATGGCAGCATCTTTTCGCTCCTGACCGTGGCACAGGTTCACGCGATGGAACCGCTTGGAGCCTACCGTGATCTGCTGAACTACCTCTGGCTCCTGCCCGGTATTCTGATTCTCGCCGCCGCCTACCTGCTGCGCCGGAGAAAGGGGGCGCGCTCGATACTTCCATTCCTCGGAAGCGCGATCCTCTTCATTGCCGCAGCCTCACCTATCCCCTTTCCGGACGCGGCAATAGAGAAGGGAATTGCTGATTTCCAGGCCGACAGGCTCGACACCGCAATAACGGATTTCACCACGGCCCTTCAGGCAAGACCACACAGCCCCGGAATTCTCTACAATCTTTCGCTTACCGACTATCAGGCAGGACGTCATGCCGAGGCGATCTACGCCCTTACGAACGCCATCCGCTTTCGCCCGGAAAACGGCCTGCTGCGTCAGACGCTCGACTGGATGGAGTCCCGTCTTTCCCTCGACAGACAGATCGATCCTGCCCGCTCGGTCAACCCGGATCTCATGCTGATCATCACCGCGATCCTGTTTAATCTCACCTGCGTGCTCGTCGCGATATCCGGAAACGGCAAGGGCGGGAGATATTTCATCGTGCTCGTGTTTGCGGTGCTTGCGACGCTCACCTCAGCCGGTGGACTCGTTTATGCGGCAAACGCGCAGAAAAACGAGCTGGGGGTGATCGGCAGAGGAGCGGGCAATCTGCTCAAGATCCCCCGACCGGATGCATCGCGGTGGATCGAGCTGCCCGCCGGAACGACGGTACGGGTGCTGCTTGATTCCAACGGATTCTACCTCATCCGTACCGGTTACGGTGTGGAGGGTTGGATTCCGTCGGACGATCTTCTGTACAATGTGCTTCCTGCGGAGCCTGCGTCATGAGCTTCGGCGATATTCTGAACGCGTGGGAGAACCCCAAAGAGCCGAATGACCGTCGTTCTGCGGATGACCGAAAGGCCATGGATGACTGGCTCGACCGCTACCCGCCGGGAAGTGAAGAGGCGAAACGTGAGGGACCGGAAGAGGGGGGGCCGGAACGGGCCGCCGCCCGTTCACACCTGTTGCGAATGCGCCATGAGGCTGAGCTCGACCTTCACGGCCTGCGCGCAGAGGAGGCGCTCAGGCGGGTCGACCTCTTCCTCGCCGATTGTCATCGGCGCGGGCTTCACAAGGTGCTGGTGATTCACGGCAAGGGCCTGCACAGCGAAGGGGGGGAGGCCGTTCTCGCGCGAGCGGTACGGCTCCATCTTCAGAGCCACCGGCTTACCGGTCAGCTTCTCTATCCACCGAAAAAGTACGGTGGCCGAGGCGCGCTTTGGGTTATGCTACGGGATTAGACCAGATTAACGTTCGCGGTAGATGATTCTTCCGCGGGTAAGATCGTAGGGCGAGAGAGCTACTTTCACCTTGTCACCGGGAACTATCCGGATATAGTGCTTCCGCATTTTGCCTGAAAGATGCGTAAGAATGAGATGACCGTTTCGCAATTCTACACGAAACATCGTGTTCGGAAGTGATTCCTTCACTATACCCTCTACTTCGATAGCTTCCTCTTTTGCCACAATTCCTCCTGTCCAATTTGGCCCAATACTATGGGAGTAGCCAGCCTTTGTCAAGCAGTTGACTTTTTCCGAGAGATCGTTCACATTGTTGAACCAATTTTCCGACCCAGCAGTGCTGTTTTTTTCAAGGAGTCCCGCGAATGGACAAAGACTTCATCGAGCGAATGCACGATGCTCTCCAGTCTCTCAAGAAAGAAATCATCGACAATCTCATCTCAGAAAACACCGAATTCCGCCAGATGGTGGAAGGTATGGATCCGAAGGATCTCGTAGACATCGCTGCCGAGGACATCGACCGCAAAACGATAGAGGCTATAGGTGTCCAGGAGCTCAAGCGGCTCCGATTGATTGATTCAGCGCTTTCAAGGATACAGAACGGCCGCTACGGGCTTTGCATGAAGTGCGGCAAAAAGATACCGACAGAACGGCTCGAAGCGATACCCTATGCTCTGATGTGTATCGACTGCAAGACATCCGAGGAACGGCGCAACCGGTAAACTCGAGATAAAACCCTAAAAGAGCGTCACCTTCACTCCGATAGTAATAGATGGAGGAGTGAAGAGTGACAGCCGTGACAGGTCCGGTTGCCGATACGTCGGCTCATCCGGCAACGAACAGCACCTACAGTACAAGCTACGCACTGCCGCTTTCGAGCGTGCTCAGGGCCAGCCGCTCATCGAGCAAGGTTTCGGTTCCGGTAACCAACTACTCCTTTTTTGCACAGTTCAGACACTTCACCCCCGTTCCAGCAGGCGCGGGTGACGCCGGATTCAGCATCGCGAGACTTCGCGTGCTCGACATCCTCATAGACAGGCTCGCGGAGCTTCAGTCCCGGATCAACGAAGGCGGAATGGCGAATGCAGTCGGCATGGGCGGTTCGGCAACCGCAAAAGCGGCCGGAAAGGCCGCGGAGCTGCGAACGCTTGCCGGTTCGGCGGCCTCGGCTTCCTCGGCGACCGGTTCTTCCGACACCCGTGCGGCCGTCGAGCAGCTCATCGCGCAGTACAGCGCAACGCTTCAGACCGCGGTTTCCGCCGCAAAACAGCGTCCCTACGCGTCCACTATTCCGCAGGACACCGGCCGGGCGGTCATTCTGAGCACGCAGGCCTGAACTGCGGAGCCCCACCCCCGGCTTCCGAGCC
>CAZNYW010000041.1:40537-42551 GCA_964577375.1 uncultured Spirochaetales bacterium
GGCTTCCGAGCCATCGGTTCCCGCTCAAAACATGGAGTGATTGGTCGAGAAGCTCTGATTGCGGCTTTCCCGTTCGATGGATGAACTGGGTCCGTGTCCGGGGAAGAGGCGCGTGTCAGGAGGCAGCGTCAGGAGCTTCGATTGAATGCTGTCGAGCAGCGCCTTTTCGTTGCTCTCTGCGAAATCCGCCTTGCCAATTCCCTTGAAGAAGAGCGTATCACCCGAAAACACGTACTTGCGCGACTCGCTGTAAAAACTGACGCTTCCCGGGGTGTGACCTGGCGTATGCATGACGGTCAGGTCGGTGTCGAGAATTTGTTCGCCCTCTTCGAGAAAGAAGGTCACCTTCGGGAGCTCGCAGTAGGTGTTCTCGAAATAGCTCTCGCCGGGCTCACCAAAGATCGCGAAGGTCTTCCGGTTGCGCTCCCGCGACTTCCTTCCGAGAAACTCCGCATCGTCCGGATGAATGCCGATGGCCATCTCACCCTTTTCGCGATAGTGCTCGATTATTCCCTGAGCCGCGGATGTGTGGTCGAGATGTCCGTGGGTGAAGATGATCGCACGCGGGGTCATATTGATCGATTCGAGTCGCTGGATCAGCAGGTCTATTTCGTCACCCGGATCGATAAGCAGGCACTCTTTCTTGCCGGTTGACACGACATACGTATTGGTGTGAAGGGGTCCTACAATAATTCGTTCAACCATGGTAAGTTGAAGATACTGCCGAAATCGACGGTGAGCAAGGAATTATGGAACAGCTTTTGCTAACGTTTAGCCTCGTGGTGGTATTCTACCTGCTGATCCCCGGGGTCGGTGCGTTCAACGTCCGCGCCCGCTGGCGCCGTTTCAGGCGGCAGATGCTGGGATCTTCCGCGTTCCGAATCGCCGAGTACGAGCAGTTCCGCGAAGCCTCTGCCCGCCCCGACGGTACGAATCTGGGCCGATTCCGGTTCTTCGGCGCGCTCGAGGCAATTCAGGGCGACGATACCATCTGGCTGAAGAGCGGCAACGTCACAGTCGCCGTCGAGATGACCGACGTGCGTGTCTGCATGCTCTACCCGGATGGGGAGAACGGCAGGCCCCTCTGGGTGGAAAATCCGACGCCCCACTATCCCGACCTGACGCCGCTCGTTACGCCCTGGTCGCGCATGGGATCGCTCCCGGAGGGTACGCGCTTCTATGTCGGGGGAAGCATGGAGGTACAGAGGGGGCTTCCCACCTTCCGGCCGGCGGCGGGAGTTCCGCTCGTTGTCGTGATCTACGACGGGAACGACGAAACGCTTCTTGCGCGCTGCGTCTGGAGCGGTCGCCAGCGAAACGAGTACTGGAACCAGTTCACGCCCGCCAGTCTTCTTGCCGGCGCATTTTCACTGCTGATTCTTTCATATCTCTTTCTCAGATCGCCGCTGCTCCGGCTCCCGGTGCTGTTTTCGCTCACCCTGAGCGCCGTACCCGTCATGCCGCTTCTGCCGCCGGGGGTGATCCTCTTTTTTCTCTATCGGTACTGGTGGAGGCGTGGACGCTATTTTCGTGCTCAGCGCGATCTGGTGCGACTGCCGCTGCGTTATTTCCCGGACGGGAAGGTGCCCGGGGTTGCGGCTCTCCCCGACGGGACGAGTTACCGCTGCGAGCTGGTTTCCACCGCGACAGTGGAAAGTCAGGAGAGCAGACCGTTTCTGATCCGGGAAGTGCCTGGCCTTCGGACAGGGCGTGATGAGGAACATGTGTATCTGTTTGGAGTTGAGTCCGACCGCGAGAGCGGAAGGAGGGTCGTGCGGCCCGCCGACCCGATGGCCGAGCATGTCGCCTACCGGGATCCCCCGGCCGAGCTCGCCGATGCGTGCGACCGCGCGGCGCGTCATCTCGAGCTCCGTTCGGCGGTAGCCTTTGCTGTTGGGCTTCTCCTGAATGCCTATACCGTCTTCCTCACGCTGAGCAACATTGTACGTTAGGCAGGCCGAGAAGTATCAAGAACCCTGTGGATAAAATCAGGGGAGTGATTACGCGGTAAGTA
>CAZNYW010000042.1:0-17515 GCA_964577375.1 uncultured Spirochaetales bacterium
GTAGGGAATCATAGCCCCCAGCGGATAGCCAAGGCCGCGGTAGGTGTAGTTGATCGAAGCCACGCGATCCGCCACCACTGCGCCGGCGGGAACCCGGCCGGGAAACTGCCTGCCGCCGGCGGACTCGAAACGGCCTCCCGGCCGGCGCACGAGAATTGTTCTGTTCGAAAGATAGCCTTCGATCACCGGCAGGTGAGCCTCTTCACTGATCACGAAATCAGGGTCGAAGTTGCGGAAGACTTCGTCGAGCTCGAAACTTCGAAACTCGAGCTTGACCGCGCTCACCACCGCGCGCATTCGCAGGAGCGTCAGGAACGAGGCGACAAAATCGATTGAGTTTCCCAGGAACAGCGCGACCGTGCTGCGTTCGCCGATTCCGTTTTCCCGGAAAACCCGGTCGAACGCGTCACAACGGGCAATGAATTCTCTCGCCGAGAGGCTGACAGAGGACACTTCTGGCGCCAGCTCGACGAATGCGGGCATAGAGTTCCAGCGACTCAGGGAACCAAAGATTCGGTCGACTATGTCCATTTGTATTCACCTGCAACGCGGATGAGGCTGTAGTCAGGATCGAGTACAATTCTATACCAATATCTCTATATGGTCAAACGGTCTCAGATTGCTCCAAGATCTGCGAGCGGACCGGTTTGCGTCCGCGAGCGATGAATGCCTGAGGAGGGTTGCCCAGCGCGGGTTCGACGGTAACGTCTTCAAAGCCGGCCTCCCGCAGAAGCGCATCGAGCTCGTCGCCGGTAAAGAACCTGAACAGCCCTTCTTCGGCGAGCTCGAAAAGTGAGGCGGCCTCATTGAGCATCGCGCGAGCATTTCCCAGCTCACGTTCGCCTGCGGACTCCACGGAGCTGCGCGCCTGGACCTCGCCGACGAAGTCGGTGAAGATCACCGATATGTCGCTGTCCGGCTTCATGCTCGAGACAACCGCAATGCCACCCGGGGCGAGCATGCGATAGATTTCCGGAAAGATCTCTTCCGGATTGAACAGGTAGGAGACGAAGAGGCTTGCGACGACCCGTTCGTAGGAGTTGGCGGTAAAACCGATCCCTGGTTCACGGCCTGCATGGCCGAACCAGAGCTTGTCAAATCGCAGCATGTCGGTGCGGAGCCGGCAGTATTCTCCGGCCGGAACAGGAGCGGTCGGCATCGAATCCGTGCCGCTTTGCAGTAGGTCGGCGGCGAAGAGATTGCCGCGGACGAACCGGGCGGCACGGTTCAGTTCGACCACGTAGGGAAGGAGATCGGCGCCGCCGCGCGGCGAAACTGCCCGGAGAAGCTCATCCGAGGGCTGTTCGCCCTGCAGAAGCGCGTGCAGCTCCGGCGTCATTGCGGCCTCGAGCCTGTCGGCGGTTTCCTGTCGAAGTCCTTCGATTCGGCCCCTGAGGAGCCCGATGTCCGGTACGGGGGAATCGATGTAACGGCGGACGGGAGCAAGACGATTCGGTTCCAGGTTTCGCGCAATGTAGCTGAACTTCACCTTCCCGAGGGGCGGATGGGCGCGAACCGCCGCCTCCGCCTTCTGGCGAGCTTTCTCGAGTGCCTCCGGTACCAGATCCACAGCGGTGATGCTGATTTCCGCTCCGGCAGCTCCGATTGAGCGTGCTATCTCGAAAAGCAGTGCCTCCAGAAATATCCCGGTGCCGCAGCCGAGGTCCACAGCCCTCGCGCCCGGCGTGACATCGAGAAGCACGGCCTCCCGGCGCAGAAAAGCCTCGAAGTCGTGTATGTCGCGGTAGAAGTCATAACCAGCGCTGTTGTTGCCCTTGCCTAGGAGATAGTCGCGCCAGTACTCATCGATCAGGTCGCCCTGATCGCGGTCTCGCGACAGCCGCTCGCGCTCCGCGGCGATGAGCCGGAACATCTGCTCCCTGTCGGGGTTCACCGACCTTCGATTTTCCGCGAACAGATGGCGAAATACCGCTTCGGTCAGAATCTTGTAACAGAGGAGGGCGTCGTCGCTCGTGTGCAGGTTGTGTCCGGTCGGAATTTCTATGAGCTCGCGCGCTCCAGCGGAGGCCACCGTCATGATGTCTCGCACTTCCTCTGAGGCAACCCACCGGTCGAAGGTACCGAAGATCCAGCAGACGGGCACGTCGATGCGGGACATATCGAAGCGCGCATCGGTGAGGTAGGCGTAGCGAAACCGGATCAGGTCGTCCGCGAGCGCGTCCATATTGACCAGATGTCCGAGCATTCCTGAAGTGCCATTGGGCAGGCCCATGCGGAAATTGGCAAGAATATCGATGCCGCCGAGGATATTCCCAAGCGACGTGCGCGCCGCTGGAATACCCATTACGTTCATCCACAGATGCACGCGCCCGCGGTTTTTCTCGGCGAGGATGAGCTTGCGTCCGTCCAGCGACGACATGCTGAAAGTCACCAGAACGAGCCTTTCCACCGAGAAATAGGGGTTGTCGTAGGCAAACTCCAGCACAGCCTGCGCATCCTCTTCGCCCTGGCTCACCCGGTAACTGAGCATTTCAAAGCCTCGGCGTCGGTCGCCGTTGCGATTGTAGCTTTCTCCGGGACGGTCGATGCCGTCGTACCGGATCACTACCGCGCTGCGGTCCGCAGTGCTGAAATTGTCCAGAAGGACGGCCGAAAGCGGGGCAAGGACCTCCTTCTTTTTCCCAAAGGCCGGAGGAAGAATGAAAACGGTCGCGGGGCCGTGCCAGCGGTTCGCGTTGGCAACGGCAACTATCTCCTGGCCCTCACTGTTTCGAATTCGAAGAATCTTGCTGTCGTGTGTTCTGTGGACGGGCGGTTCGGTTTTGAGCGACCGTTCGCGTTCCCAGTCGGCCTGGCTGTAGACCTTCCTCCGGCACGTCGAACGTTCGATACCCGCCTCTATGCCGATGCGCAGAACCAGCGTCTTGCCGGATAGCGAAGTGATGCCCTTCATGGCTCTGACGTGGCGGATTTCGCCCGTCGATCCGAGCGCGAGCGCGGGATCTACATCGTATTCGACGTGGGTGCCAGGACGCAGCACGGACACCGCATTCAGTGGTGCTCGCACGTCACAGCGAAATCCACGCCGGCTGATATCGAGTATGCGGCCGGTAAGCAGCGGGTCCGGGTTCCCGTTGACCGGGGTTGGAGCAGGGGTCGCCGAGGGCCGCAGCCGTATTCTCGAAGAGACGCTCTTCCGGCCGTAGGACCGGACCTCGCCACGGTAGAGTATCTCCGGAATTTCGAGAGTCGCCATCTCGCCGTCGGTATCGATCAGCGACTGGAAGTAGTAGGTGCTTCCATCGAGCGAAAACGAGCAGCTTACCGTACCCGGCTCGACCGTATGCTCCAGCTCGAGGGCCAGCCGCGGATTCTCACCGTCCCGGAAGGAGACCGGCACGAAGGTGATGATGGTGTGTTGGCTTCCGGCGATCGCGTGGATTGGCAACTGCCCCTCGGCAAGCTGTCGAAACAGGGAGATTGCACGCCGAATCGCCACCGTCTCGAACTTTTCCTCCGGCCGGTTTCGCGCGAACCACTCCTGCATGTTCTGCCTTGCGGTGCGCGACGCATTTTCGACGACAAAGCTCCGGATGCGAGCATGGTAGGGCTCCCGCATTTCGCGGAATTTGATGCCGGCGGTAACCGATCGGCCGTCGGTTTCATCTATCACATAGACGACTTCGCCCTCGGTTTCAATCGGGCGGGGATCTTCAGGAAGCGAAAACCGTAGCCGAAGTCGCGAGCCCGGCTGCGGGGCGGACTGACGGTCGAAGCGGACAAGGGCCCCTTCGGTGGAGAGGTTATCTATGGACTTGACTTCGGTGGTGCACTCTACTGCCTCCACCTCCACAATCGAGCATCCGCAACGCGGCACCTGCCGCGCTTCAGCCTCCTCCTGGCCCTCCTGCAGCGCGCGCAGTACTTCGTCGCGTACATACTGATCTATCAGTAGTCGCTGGGCCTCGGCGTCGTACTCGAACTCCAGAGCAAGCAGATGCGCGTCATCCGAGTCGTCCCGCCCGGTAGCTCGAACAAGGCGGACCGGAATCTCGAGGGGCTCCTCGTGCCTGGGAAGCCGAAGAGTAATGCTACGGATGTCCCGATAATCTTCGGGGACGCGGACAACGACTCCGATGCCCGTCCTGCTGAGATCAGTCGACTGCGCGGACAGGACCCCGGATGCCGCGGCGACTTCAACCTGCGCCTGGTGCCCAACCCTGATGTTTTTTCGCCGGTCACTCATGGTGTAAGAGGAGCCTATCGCGGAATGCAGTTCTATTCAAGTTTGCACGGGCATGATTCAGACGATCGGACAGCCGATAAGGTCGGCGTCCTCATAGCGGAGACGCGCGATGTTGTCGGGCGCGTCCCTGACCCGCATCACAAGCCAGAGAATGAGATAGAGAGCGGCCCCCGCGCCGAAGATCAGCGTGAGGATGATGAATCCCAGCCTCACCAGCTTCGGCGAGGTATGGAGCGTGGAGGCGAGGCCCGAGCAGACACCGAGGATCCACGAACGTGAAATATGGCCCAGGCTCAAATCGCCGCCTCTGATTGCAGGAACCATACCGGTCATCCTGCGCACCGAAATGCCGAACTCCGTCGTGATTGCCGCTCTTGTCCGTGACAGAATCTGGCGTGATAGGGAATCAAGCGAAACCCATTTTTCGGCCGCGATAACGGCGCGTAACGTATCGCCGCTGATCGCCGCGAGGCTGCCGGCTTCGGGTCCGTGAAAGCGCAGTTCGTAGAGCGGAATGATTTCCTTGACAGCATGCCCGGGACTACCGCAGCGGATGATACGATAACTGGTGAGAAGAAAGCCGTCGCCGTCGCGCCTGCCGGCAGCAGCGTCCACGAACGCCTCACCCTTGAGCAGACAGACCTGCCCGAAAACGCTCTCCAGAAAGGCATCGACACGGTGCGACCGGATACGGCGGGTCAGAACCGACCGGGCGATGCGGTAATCCTCGATCCCGGCAGACAGGGGTGCGGAGACACCGGCGGCCGGGATATCGCCGATGCTGTTTCTCCAGAATTCCGACTCGCGGACTATGATACGTTGCTCGATCTCCTTGCGGCAGTATCTTCGACACGCCGAATCAACCATTCACCGGCCCCCAGCTGTGTGTTGCGAACGATGTCACATGTCTCTGTATTGTACGCGGGGTGGTCCGGGCGCTCTATAGGGATTTTCCCTACATGTCAGGGCTCAATCGTCCCGGTTCGGATGGCAAGACGCACGAGCTCGGCAAGCGAGGCAAGATGAAGCTTCTCCATGATGCTTGCGCGGTGATTGTCGACGGTCTTGGAGCTTATGTGGAGAAGCACGCCGATCTGCTTCGAGTTGCGTCCGGCGGCGAGAAATCTGAAGATTTCGAACTCTCTTGGAGTGAGGTTGTTGAGGGATTTTTCATCCGTGCCTCGGTAGTCCTCGGACGGGCCTGCCTGGGGACCGAGCGTTCGCAGACGACGGTCGAGGAAGACGCGTCCTTCGGTAATCTCGTCGAGAGCATGGAGCAGGTACTCGGGCGTGGACTCCTTCAGTAGATAGCCATCGGCACCCGCTTCGAACGCGCTCTCGGCCAGGCTTCGACGGGCGTGCATCGAAAGTACCAGAATTCGTTCCACACTTCCCGATCGCTTGAGTGAACGAGCGAGATCGATTCCGCTTCCGTCGGGGAGCGATACGTCAACTATTACGATACCGGGCGCGCTCCGTCGGATGGCCGTGACGGCATCCTCGATGGTTCCCGCTTCCGCGACCACCCTGTGCCTTCCCGATCGCTCTATTATTGAAGCTACGCCGGCGCGAAGCGCAGGATGATCATCGACAAGAATAACCGACGCCACAGCTAACTCTCCTCACCGTCGTCAAGCGCCGACGCCGGAAGACGGACCGCAATCCGGGTACCCATTCCGGGGGCGGTCTCAACGTTAAATTCCGCGTGGAGCATGCGCGCACGTTCCTGCATGCTGACCATCCCCATGCCGCTGCGGTCGTGTGCGGGTACTACGGACCACCTTTTGAACCCTTCGCCGTTATCCTCCACCGACAGGACCAGATCCCCGCCTGTCTGCACCTCCAGCCGGACGTCGATTCTCGTCGCCTTCGCGTGACGCAGCGCGTTGGTCACCGCCTCCTGCGCGATGCGATAGATGTTTATCGCACGTCCGCGGGAAAGGTCGACCGAGAGGTCCTGGGCCATGCACTCGATCTTTGGACGTCCGGATCCTTCGACATCGAGGCAGTAGGCGCGGATGGCGCCCGCAAGCCCGAGCTGATCAATCTCGGCCGGGTGCAGCTCGTGAGCGAGATCGCGCACCCAGTCGATCGCGCGCTTGAGCCGGTCGTTGATCCGTACGGTCGTCGGCTGCGGACCGGTCAGCTCGCCCACCTCGAACATCGTCAGCGTGAGCTCCTGAGCGAGCGAGTCGTGAAGTGCACGGGAGATCCGCTCGCGCTCCTGCTCCTGAGCGTCGATCGATCCACGCGCGAAGGTGCGGACAAGTGCAGCCGCTCTCCTCTCTCCTGCGAGCTCGGCCTCAACGAAGAAGAAAATCGCCACCGTCGCCACAATGGTCGCTCCGAGGAAGTAGAGAAGAATGCGGATGGCACGCTGCTGGAGGCCGACGAACTCTCCGAGGGCGCCCTCGAAGCCGAGCAGCGCGCCTTGAAAGGCTGCGGACAGCGTCTCGTCGTAAGCGGAGCGCCCGGATTCGTGCAGACGTGCGTCGGCGGCGAGTTCAGGCTCGAGCCGCTGCCATGTCTGCATGATGGTTCCGGCAGAAGCGGCGAGAGGGTGGTAGAGACGTTCGGCGGCGCCGAAGAACTCGGAATGGAACATTCGGTAGAGTGAGCTGTCGAACCGGCGCAGATGTTCGGCGTAGTCGGTAATGGAAGTGGGGTAGACGGCGGCAACGCGCAGCGCGAACCAGTCGCGTGCGAGCTGTTCGTACCTGCTGCGCGACGCATCGATCTGCCTCACACTTATCGACATGGAAAGGAAGAAGGCCATCAGGAGGACCAGATTGACCGAGACAAACAGGTATGCATAACGGGTGGAGCCGGTTATTGCCTGTCTCATTGTAGCTACTTCAATTCTATGGCATGATGACCCACCTTGCAAGACAAACCAGTTGTTCGAAGCTCCGCCAGGCGGCTCTTTGCGGTGCTCCTGACAATCACGGCCCTCGTGTTGAACGTGGGGCTGAGCATCGCAACAAATGCGCTAAATTTGCCCTTCTTCATGGATTCCATCGGCACGGCAGTCGTCTCCGCCACTCTCGGGCTGTGGCCCGGGCTTGTTGTCGCGATCGGGACCGAGGCGCTGTTCGAGGTCGTCTATGGAATGACGATGCGTTTCTTCCCCTTTGCGATTTGCGGAATAGCAACCGTGCTGATAGTTCGGGCGTTCGTGAAGCACGACCGGTTCGGGTCAGTGGGAGAGGCGCTGCTCGCGAGCCTCGCGGTAGCGATGGCGAACGCTGTGCTCGGCGGTATCGTCGCGGCGTTTGTCTACGGCGGGATTACGGGTGCCGGCATCGACTTCCTCGTTACCGGCATGGTTGCCTCCGGGCAGACGGTGCTGACCGCATCGTTCTGGGCGCGCGTGCCGGCCAACCTCTTCGACAAAACCGTCGCAGTGCTGGTCGCCTATTTTGCGCGCTGGCCGTTGATGAATCTCGCCGACAGAATGTCCCGCCCCGCTGTCCCCCGATCCTTATCCTGATCCCGGGAGACTGTCTCCTACCGCTCGCTGTCGAGGCTGTTCATCGCCGCCTCGTTGTATCTGCTTCCTGCTACATGTTCTACCGGAATCGCGCGCTCGATCTCCGCAAGCTCGCTCTCACTGAGGGTCAGCTCCAGGGCGCCCAGCGAATCACGCAGCTGCTGCCGGTTTCTCGAGCCCAGTAGAGGTACCACGTCTTCACCGCGTGAGAGCACCCAGGCGATCGCCACCTGCGAGGTTCGCGTTCCCTTGTGTTCGGCTATCGCATCAAGGACGCGGACCATGGCAAGATTGCGCTCGAGGTTCTCTCCCTGAAAACGCGGAAAATGGCTCCGGATATCACGCCGGCCAGATTCAGACGTGCGTGCCCCGGCCCTGTTTCCCGCAAGGAGTCCCCGGGAGAGAATGCCGTAGGCGGTCACCCCGATACCGAGCTCCCGGAGCGTCGGGAGGATTTCCGACTCCACGGTTCTGCTCATCAGCGAGTACTCGATCTGCAGCTCGGCAATGGGGTGAACGGCGTGCGCCCGCCGGATCGTATCGACCCCCACCTCCGACAGTCCGATGTACCGTACATACCCGGCCTTCACCATCTCCGCGATGGCGCCGACTGTCTCTTCGATAGGCACCGTCGGGTCGAGGCGTGCCGGCTGATAGAGGTCGACGTAGTCGGTTCCGAGCCGCGTCAGGGAGTAGGTGAGGGAGGTCTTCACCGAGGCCGCCCGTCCGTCGAAACCGATGAAACGGCCGGAGGGCTCGAGCTTTGCGCCGAACTTCACCTGGATGAAGGCGCGATCCCGTCTCCCCTCCTTGAGTGCATCGCGGATCAGAAGCTCATTATGGCCGCGTCCGTAGAAGTCTCCCGTATCGAGAAGCGTCACGCCGCTATCCATCGCCTCTCGAATCGTCGCGATGCTCTCCCTGTCATCTACCGGTCCGTAGGTGCCGGACATCGCCATGCATCCCAGCCCGAGTGCTGAAACCTCCGGACCGTCTGCGCCGAGTCTCCGGGTAATCATGAGTTCTCCTTCCATTCGCGCGCGCCACTCCGCTATTCTGCCCTAACTAACATACTTAGCGTGCCTGAGGTATGGCAATGCAGGGTCTGTTGCAGCGATTCCGCTTCATGGACTCTTCATGATGGGGTGCCATTATGGCGGCATGACAGAGAATAACTCACCGGAGGCCGTGCCCGTCCGTTTCAGTACAGTTACAATCACCCTCCACTGGATGATCGTGCTTGTGGTTCTCTCCGAAACGCTGATCGGCGTGGGGATCCTCCACTTCTGGCCTAACACGGCGGTGAAGATCGAGCCGCTTACCGCTCACCTGATTCTTGGATTTGCGCTGCTTGCTCTGGTGACGGCACAGATCGTCGTCCGATTCGTTTCGAAACGTCCGCAGCCCGCCTCGAGCGGAAGCCGGTTCCTGGACCTGGTCGCAAAGCTTACGCACGCGCTGCTCTACCTGCTCACGCTGCTGGTCGCAGCGAGCGGGGTCCTGGTAGCAGTCCGGTCGCACACACTGGGGCTGCTTGTCGGGCAACCGGTCTCCACGCCGATGGAGTTCGAGCCGTTTATTCACGCTGCGATATTCGTACTGTTCGGCATGCTGGTTGGTCTTCACGTGCTTGGCGCGTTCTATCACCAGTTCGTCCTCAAGGACCGGCTATGGTCGCGAATGGGATACGGACGTCCGAGGCATCTGGAAGACGATGCTGCCCCCGCGGACCGATCCGCCTGAGCGCGCCGCGGCACGAATGAATTTCGTTGACGGTTCCCTGGAAGTCACTTAATATGTCCGAATCACATTCTCCATGGCTATTGCGGCGACCGTTCTGTTTTATCTACTTTTCCCCGCCTTTGTGATCCGGCTCTGCATCCGGATCCCGCTTGCAGAACGGATTGGTGCGGTGATCCTCTGCTACATCGGCGGGGTGATAGCCGGGAACAGCGGTCTGATTCCGGCGTCGGCCGCGGGGCTTCAGAACACGCTCACGGAAGCCTTGATTGCGATAGGCATATCACTTCTTCTTTTCACAATCGATATCGCTGAATGGAGAAATACTGCAGGCAAGGCGATTCTTTCATTCGTACTCGCTACCGCTGCAATTGTCGCCGTTGCGTTTGTGGCCGTCGCGATTTTTCGCGGCTCACTGAGCTCCGCCTGGAAGTTCGGCGGAATGGCAATCGGGCTCTACACCGGGGGAACGCCGAATCTGGCTTCGATCAAGGAGGGCCTTTCGGTCGACAACGGCTCGTTCATCCTCATGCACACCTATGACACGCTGATCAGTCTGATCTACATCCTTTTCGCCGTGTCCTTTGCGCAGCGATTCTTCCTGCTCTTCATGCGGCGATTTTCCGCTCCCGGCCCGACCGCCGGCAATGTCGAGGTTGAAAAACCGGAGACAATGGAAAGCTATATTGGCATATTCAATCATCGGACAGTTCGCGGACTCGGCGGGGTGCTGCTTCTGGCATTCGCGGTGACCGCAGGCGGACTGCTCGTTTCCTCGGCGGTCCCTTCCGGATTCTCCGCCGCCGCGGCGATCCTCACCATCACTACGCTGAGCATTGCCTTGTCGTTCGTGAAACGGGTCCGGTCCACGCCTAAAAGTTTTCAGTTCGGAATGTACTTCATCTTCATGTTCTGCACGGTGGTGGCCTCGATGGTGAAGCTCTCCGACATAGTGCATGTGAACTGGCCGCTCCTGGGGTTCGTCGCGCTCTGCATTTTCGGATCGATGGCGCTCCATTCCATCCTCTGCACTCTCTTCGAGATCGACGTCGACACGTTCCTCATCACGTCGGTATCGGCGATCTGCTCACCGCCCTTCGTCCCTGTGGTCGCCGCGGGGCTGCGCAACCGGCTCGTCCTGGTATCGGGTATTACCACCGGGATCATCGGTTACGCGGTGGGCAATTACCTTGGCATCAGCGTTGCGTTTCTCTTACGCTGATTTCGGCAACCATATGGAGACAGACCCATGAGTGACGACTACCGTCTGCCGGAAGAGGGCCTTTCGCACAGCGAAGTGCTCGCATCGCTGGCATCCCGGAAATCCGGTGATCCCGACTACAGAGCTCCCCACACGTGGAGTCTCGTCTACTATCTCGACGAAGATCACACGCGCCTTGTTCAGGATGCCTACAATCTGTACTTCTCCGAGAACGCGCTCAACCCGATCGCCTTCAGGAGCCTCAAAGGCATGGAGCATGAGGTGGTGAGGATGACCGCCGCAATGCTCAACGGCGACGGAGAGACGGTAGGCACAATGACGTCGGGAGGGACCGAGTCCTGCCTGCTCGCCGTGAAGACCTGGAGGGACTACGCCCGCGCCAGAAAGCCGTGGATTCGAAGGCCCGAGATGATCGTCGCAGACACCGTGCATGTTGCCTGGCAGAAGGGCAGCGATTACTTCGATGTGAAGCTGGTTAGCGTACCGGTCGGCAGGGATCTGCGGATGGATCCGGCAGCGGTGGCTCGAAAGATAAACCGCAACACCGTCCTGATAGTCGCATCGGCCCCCGATTATCCCCACGGTATGGTCGACCCCATCGAAGAGATCGGTGCGATCGCGCAGCGCAGGGGAATCCCGCTTCATGTCGATTCCTGCCTCGGCGGATTTCTTCTGCCGTTCATGGAGGAGGCCGGCTACCCGCTTCCGCTCTTCGATTTTCGCGTGCCGGGCGTACTATCGATCTCCGCCGATATTCACAAATACGGTTTTGCCGCGAAAGGTGCGTCGGTGATCCTCTACCGGAACATGGACTATATGGAGCACCAGTTCTTCATCGAGCAGAACTGGCCAGGCGGCGTATTTCTGTCGCACGGCCTGCTCGGCACGCGACCCGGTGGCGCAATCGCCGCTGCGTGGGCGTCGATGAACGCCATGGGGCGCCGTGGGTACTTCGAGAGCGCTCGAACGACCATGGAGGTGACGGGAAGGTTGAAGGAGGGCATCGCTTCGATCGACGGCCTTGCGATACTTGGCGATCCCCCCGCAAGTGTCTTCTCCTACGGCTCGACCGAGCGCGGCCTCGACATCTATGCGGTGGGTGATCAGATGGAACAGAAGGGCTGGCACATCGACCGTCTGCAGCGGCCCGAGGGGCTCCACGCCATGGTGACTCCCCGGCATGCGCTCATCGCCGACCGCTATATGGCCGACCTCGCGGAATCTGTTTCCACCGTAAGGGCGCATCCGGAGCTCAAACGAAGCGGGGATGCCGCAATGTACGGAATGATATCTCGCGTGCCTCTCCGCGGCGCCATCCGCGCGGAGGTTCTAAAAATGGCCCGGGCGCTGTATGGTCCGGAAAACCGCATGCCGCAGAGGTGATCCGGATTGGACAGAACTGACATCGAATTCCTGAATCTTGCAATACAATGTGCGCGCCAGTCGCGAGAAGCGGGTAATCACCCGTTTGGAGCAGTGCTCGTCGATGGAGCGGGCCGGAAAATCCTCGAAGCCGGGAATTCCGTGACCGTCGACCGTGATTGTACGGCCCACGCAGAAACCAATCTCGTGCGGCTCGCCGCCGGACGGTATCAGGGCGAGTTCCTCCGCTCATGCACGCTCTATTCGAGCACCGAACCATGCGCCATGTGCGCCGGAGCGATCTACTGGTCAGGTATCGGCCGGGTGGTGTTCGCCCTCTCGGAATCGGAGCTCAAGGAGCTGACCGGCAGCGATCCCGAGAATCCGACGCTCGATCTGCCGTGCCGGGAAGTATTTGCGCGCGGACAACGGGTCGTGAAGGTGGAAGGTCCCGCTGCAATCGACGCGGCGCGCGCTGTGCACGCGGGGTTCTGGAAGCGCTGAAACTGCGCGGACATCGCCCCTCGATCCGGCGGCCCGTGAACTTGCCGAGTTCCCTCAGTCGGCGTAATATTAGTTGACTATTTAAGTCATTAGGGGGGGGGTGCGGCGATTGGCGGAACGCGGAATCACCTCGATCGAGGTAACGCTCGACACGGTTTACAAGACGGAATCGCGAAGGATTCTCGCGACGCTCGTGCGGGTGCTCGGTGACATCGATCTGGCCGAGGACGCGCTGCAGGACGCCTTTGCGGCCGCCGCGAGGCAGTGGCCGAACACCGGTGTCCCGGACAACCCCGCCGCATGGCTCGTAACTGCTGCCCGTTTCCGCGGGATCGATACCCTTCGGCGGCGCTCCCGCCTTTCGTCGAAGCTTCCTGCACTTGTCGCCGGGGAACAGGAGCGCGGGGATCCCGCCGAGACTGCCCTTGAAACGGTTCCCGACGACCAGCTTCGCCTCATCTTCCTCTGCTGTCACCCCGACCTGCCTGCCGACGCCCGGCCGGCGCTTACGCTTCGTGAAGTTTGCGGACTTACAACCGAGGAGATCGCCCGGGCCTTCCTGACGAGACCCGCCACAATCGCACAGCGTATAGTACGTGCCAAGGCGAGAATACGGGATGCAAAGATCGCCTACACGGTTCCCGATCGGAAAGAGCTTCCCGCGCGTCTGGAGGCGGTGCTTCAGGTGATCTACCTCGTCTTCAGTGAGGGCTATTCAGCCACTGCCGGTGACGCGCTCACCAGGAGCGATCTGACTACCGAGGCAATTCGCCTCGGCAGGCTTCTGGTCGAGCTTCTGCCCGAACCGGAGGCATCAGGGCTGCTCGGGCTAATGCTTCTGCAGGAGTCACGCCGTTCCGCGCGGACTACTGCCGGCGGTGATATAGTCCTGCTCGAGGACCAGGACCGTTCGCTCTGGGACACGGGGTTGATAGAGGAGGGGGTTGCCGCGGTGAACCGCGCGATGTCGTCGGGTGTCGTCGGATTCTACACTATTCAGGCGGCCATCGCGGCCGAGCACGCAACCGCGGTCGTGTCGGATGCTACGCGGTGGGGTCGCATCGTGGATCTCTACGACCTGCTGCTTTCCGTCGGACCGTCTCCGGTGGTGGAGCTCAACCGGGCTGTAGCCGTTGCGATGCGGGACGGTCCCGGCGCCGGCCTGGAGATCGTCGAGTCCCTACTGTCACGGGGCGAGCTCACCACATTCCATCTCGCTTATACCGCGCAGGGTGAGTTCGCGCGAAGACTCGGAAGGGTCGAGCTCGCACGCGAGTCCTACCGCAAGGCAATCGCGCTCGTGCGTCAGGAACCGGAACGGCGGCTCCTCGAGCGACGTCTGATCGCGCTCGGATAACGCCGAGCAGAATCCGTACAGAATGCGTCCGACCCGTCACTTCGAATGAGGCGAAGAGAATGAAATACATGCTTCTGGTCTATCTGGATGAACAGGGCTTGAGCGAAGAGGAACGAAACGCCTGCTATCGTGATTCGGCCGGGCTCACGCAGGAGCTCGACCGCGAAGGGGTCTACGTCGATGCATCCCCGCTTCACCTGACTGACACTGCCCGTAGCGTGCGCGTGCGTGGCGGCAGGACCGCCGTCACCGACGGTCCCTTCGCGGAAACACGCGAGCAGCTTGGCGGCTACTACATCGTCGATGTGCCGGACGAGAAAGCGGCACTTCGCATCGCGGAACGAATTCCTGTGGCAGCCGTGGGGACCATCGAAATCCGCCCGGTCATGGAGATACCGGGCCTGCCGTGAGACGGCCGCACCGACTCCGGCAGGCGCCCTGCCCGGCACTATCCGATTAGGCCGGCCGTTACTCCTTGCTCGCCGTGTCGATCATCCACCGTACGCCGAACCTGTCGGTGAACGACCCGTAGTAGTCGCCCCAGAACATCTCCTGCATCTCCATCTCCACCGCGCCGCCGGCCGAAAGCGCAGCGAAGAGCCTGTCCGCCTCCGCCCTGCTGTCCGGCTGAATCATGATGTATATGTTTGTGCCCTTGACTACGCCGAAGCCCATCGACTCCGGAGCGTCGGTGCCCATCAGAATGTGACCCCCCGTTATGGGCAGGGCAACGTTCATGACCAGATTCCGGTCGGCCTCCGAGAGAGGCGGCTGGCCTTCGCCGCGGGGTGCCGAACCAAGCCGGACGATGGGCGCAACGTATTCGGTCTTGAAGACCGAGCGATAGAACTCGAATGCCTCCTCTGTCTCACGATCGAAGTTCAGATAGGTACACACTGTCGCCATAAGTGTCTCCTTTGAGCTTTTCCCTGATTCTCGCCGATCATCCCTTCGCCGCGGCGCGGAGTCCCGCGATATCCAGTTTCTTCATTTTCAGAAGCGCCGACATCACACGGCCGCGCGTCTGCGCATCCGCGTTAGTGATGAGCTCGGTGAGTGTGTCGGTCGGGACGATCTGCCAGGAGACGCCGAACCGGTCCTTCAGCCACCCGCACTGCTCGGCCTCGGGGACCGCGGACAGCTTCTGCCAGTACCGGTCGATTTCGGCCTGGTCGCTGCACGCCACGACGAAGGATATCGCCTCGTTGAAGTCAAACCTGTGATCGAGTGCGCTCTCCATTACCGCGAAGAGCTGTCCTTCGAGCTCGAAATCGGCATAGTTGACGTTGTCTTCCGCCTCGGGCTCGTGCCCGGGACCGTAGGTCGAAATGAACCCCACCTTCGCCGAGCCGAAGACCGATGTGTAGAAACTGATCGCCTCCTTCGCCTGTCCGCACCGCTTGCCGACAAGAAGAAGGCAGGGGATGATTCGCTGTTTCGGCTCACTGTCTACGAGCATCAGCTGCCACGAGACGCCGTACCGGTCTTCGATCCACCCGTACCACTTGCTGAACGGGTATTCGCCCAGGGGCATGTGCGCGGTGCCCCCTTCCGACAACTCCTTCCACAGCCGATCGATCTCACTGCGGGATTCGTAGTTCGCGAAGAACGAGATCGACTGATTGATCTTGAAGAGAGGTCCGCCGTTCAACCCGACGAAGGAGTTTCCGTCGAGCTCGAAGTCGACAGTCATCACCGAGCCGGCGTTCTGGCCGTGAACCTCCTTCCCGGCGTCCGGGTAGCGGACTATGTCGACAATTCGCGAACGGGGAAAGAGCGACGTGTAGAACTGCGCCGCCTCCTCTGCCTGGCTGTCGAACCAGAAGTTCGTACTGATCCTGCTCATAGTGCCTCCACACAATGTCGTCGTTCGGGGAGCAGGGAATTCGACGGATTGCCGAACTTTTTTTTATTGTCGATACCGGCAGATGGCAGCGGAAGCGTCAGATTCCGGTCGCGGTCCGGTTCAAGGCTGGGAGTACCTTTGCGAAAGATATCCGTTGTAGTCGACAACCGCGGTGTTGAATGCTCCATCCGAGACAGCGCCAAGAATGATGCCGACAACGACCAGGACCCCTCCGGTGCTTACCAGGATAGTCTCGGTGGTAGTCCACGCCGGGCTGATTCCTGAAGCGCTCCGGCCTATGGCCGTGCCCACCGGCCAGCCGATCAGACTTCCGCCGGCAGAGCCAACGAGGGTCGAGGCAAGCGCGAAGCCGGACCCACGGTTGTATGCAGACTTCGACGGATCTCCCGCCTGCTCGAAAAGCGTCCCGATCGTACCCGGGGGATACCGGGTTGGCTTGCTGCCCTGCAGGAAGTAGGTGCCAAAGAAGAAATTCCCCCCACGTTCGAGCTTGAAATCGTTGTACGCCTGCTTCTTCTGTGAGTCATCCATCTGCGACGGCTCGGGCGGGATCTGAGGATAGGGTACTGTCTGGCATGAAAGCAGAATAAGGAAGAGCGGAAGCACCAGCAAGTACAGTTGGTTCCCTACCGCGACCGAACTACCTCTCGTTCGCATAGTCGACCTCCGTACCGGAGTTTTATTGATGCATTCCTACATCAGAATCCAGTCTCACCCCACGGTCTGGAATAGTCAAGACTTGAATAGTATCAACGAGCGTGTTGATAATTAGCTCTATTTGTTTGCAGCGGCGCTCCTTAGCCGGAAAATCCCGTCCGCGGCAGACCAATTGCCGACACCGCACGCAATTGGCTGCGCGGCATCAACAAGCTTCTTTATACCACCGAGCAGATCATTCTCCCGCCCCGAGACGTCTTCGAATCTGTGCAGCATGTCCTATGTTGTGGTTCGCGGCCCACCGTCCGAAATCGAGCACGCTGAACGACATCCCAAAGATGTGGCCGGTTTTCAGCCAGTCATCCGGAGACAGCTCTCTCAACCGCGATAGCATTTCATCCCGCCCTTCACGAAGAAGTGCGAGCAGCTCTTCGATCGGGCGCGATTCATACCCTTTGCCCTCATGGAGCGTCCATGGTGCACCGGTGACCGGCAACGATACCTCCTCATCGGAATCGAGGATCGGGGTGATGCGATGAAGGAAGAGGTCCTCCACGTCGTGTATGTGGCCTACAATCTCCTTGACGCACCATTCCTTTTCCGACGGCCGTGTCGAGAGAAGCTTCTCATCCCGGCTGAGAAGGGAGTTCTCGATCAGCCCCGGCGTCTCTTCCAGAATGGACACGACTTCCGAAGGTGTTCGAGGCAGGAGCCGCTCCGCAGTAGTCAGATAGAACGGCCCGAACCATTCCAGGTCGATGCTCGGTGCGCCGCAAAGTGAACAACTCTCAGGCTCATCGGTTCCGGTTACGGCGAGAATCATCCCGCAATCCGAGCATACGAGGTACCCGGTTGCCACGTCGTCATCGAAAACCTCGCCGTGGGTGTTATAGCTTCGGCGTGCTCGGTCGAGAAGAGATGCGGTGGCCTCTGCGACAATCTCGGTCCGCTGCATGAACTCCTCGACTCTGGAATCGAGGTCCCGTGTGTTCCCGCCGTTCGAAGCTTCTGAGAAAGTCGTCACCGATGATTGTCCGGAATCGAGAAATCTACTCGGCTCGAAGCTTTCGTCGAGCAACCTGAGAGCATTCAGCGCCTGTACGCGGCGA
>CAZNYW010000042.1:17615-42512 GCA_964577375.1 uncultured Spirochaetales bacterium
TTTCTTATTCACGTGGTGACTCCTCGTGCATGCAAGCGATGGTGCGTGGGTCTCCTGCGCTAAAGGGTAATCACCGCAGCGATCTCTTTCAATTTGGCAGACTGTCGCAGCATCTTGCCCGCGCAGTTGCACCTGCAGAATGTCCACTGTATAATTATGCAGTTCTTGGGGAAAAGGAGGAACTGTGAAATCATTTCGTTTTATGTTGGTAGTGGCGCTGGTTACTGTAGGCTTTGCAGCTGTACCGCTGTTTGCTCAGGGCACCCCGATCAATGCGGCGGCGTTCGATACTCTCGTCTCGAACGGCCCTGTGGCCGACGCGGCCACCATCGCGTCGAGCGCCTGGGCGACGAAGATCAAGAATGCCGGAGTCCTGCGGCTGGGCGGCACCCAGACATCGAACCTCTTTTCTCTGCTCAATGAGAAGGATGGAAGGATTCGCGGCTTCGATGCGGGGCTGGCACAGCTGATCACCCGCTACATCCTGGGTGATTCGTCGAAGTTCGTCTTCACGACGGTCACATCGTCGACGCGCGAGCAGGTGCTGATCAACGACCAGGTCGACATGGTCGTTGCGACCTATTCGATCACGCCGGCCCGGGCAGAGAAGATCTCTTTCGCCGGTCCCTATTACACCTCCCAAGCGGGGGTGCTCGTCAAGGCGAATAACACGACAATCCGATCCTACACCGATTTGGCGGGGAAAAAGGTAGCCACCCAGGCGGGATCCACCGGCGTGGCGATCCTGAAACAGTACGCTCCGCAGGCCACGGTCCTGGAGTTCCAGACTCATCAGCAGTGCCTCGATGCCCTCCGTCAGGGGCGGATCGATGCCTACGTCACAGACGTAACGCTCCTCCTGGGTACCCTCACTCAGGGGTCAGGGGACTTCAAGCTCGCAGGCCCCTCTTTCGGAAACAAGGATCCGTACGGGATCGGCGTTCCGAAAGGCTCGGACGGCGTGGCGTTTCTCAACGCTTTCCTGAAGAAGATCGAAGCAGATGGCACCTGGAGCAGACTGTGGAAGATCGCCATCGGCGACCGCACCGGCACCATGAATGTGCCGAATCCTCCGGCGATAGAGTAGTCTCATTCACCGTAGCGGGCCGCACGGGCCCGCTGCGGGAATCCAACCACTGGGAACCGGTCTGCACATGGGTGATCTTGCAAAGCTGCTGAAGGACTTCGGGCCCGCCTTTCTGAATTCCGCGCTTGTCACGTGGAAACTCACTGTCATTTCCTACTCGTTGGGCGTTCTCCTCGGCATCGTTCTGACAGTCCTGCGCGTTCTTCCGATAAAGCCACTCCGGCGGGCAGTTAGCGCCTACGTCGAGATTTTCCGCAATATCCCGACGGTGGCGCTCTTGATCATCATCGTGTTTGCGCTGCCCGATCTCAATGTACTGATCGACTACGAACCGTCAGTCATCGTGGCGCTGGTTCTCGTCGCTTCCGCTTTCACTGCCGACTATCTTCGTTCCGGCATCAACACCGTCGAGGCCGGACAGATCGAGGCGTCGTACAGCCTCGGCATGAGCCTGCTCAAGACGATGTTCGATATCGTTTTGCCTCAGGCTCTCCGGTCGATTGTGCAGCCGATGACCTCGCTGTTGATCGGCCTGATGCTCTCGACGGCAATCGCCTCGCAGGTGCCAGTCCCCAACCGTGAGCTGACGGGTCTGGTGGACAAGATCAACAACGAGACCGCCTCCGGTATCCTCACCTTCGGCATCGCTGCCATATTCTACATCGGAAGCGGACTGCTGATTTCCTGGGCCGGTGCCCGCCTCGACAGAAAGGTGAGGATCCTGCGATGAGCGCACGGAGCGCCGAAGAGGCGCTGTTCGAGAATCCAGACTCACGTACCAGGCTTTTCATCCGTATCGGCACGATAATCGCCGCGCTGCTGCTGCTCGGTTTGATTGCCTTGATCGTGCTCCGGTTCTACGATGCCGGACAGCTGCAGTCCCGCTACTGGAAGTTCTTCGCTCAGTTCACAACGTGGAAGTTCCTTTTTGTCGGACTGATCGGCACGATGGCTTCAGCGGGTATGGCGGGGATAATTGCCCTGACCGTCGGCCTCGTCTTCATGGCCGGCCGTCGATCGTCGATATTGCCGATCCGCTGGGTGTCGGTGGCGCTGATCGAGTTCTTTCGTGGAGTCCCGAGTCTGCTCCTTATCTATTTCTGCTTTCTGATTCTTCCGCCCCTCGGGTTCAAAATGAGCTCCTACTGGATGGTGACGCTGCCCATCGGGCTCAACACGGCGGCGGTAGTGGCCGAAGTGTACCGGTCAGGGGTGCTGGCGGTTCCCCGCGGACAGACGGAAGCGGCCGTGAGCCTCGCGCTCAACCGGTGGCAGGTGTTCTTCGATGTCGTCTTTCCACAGGCGATTCGCTACGTCGTTCCTTCTCTGCTTGCTCAGCTTGTCATCGTGGTAAAGGATACAACCTTCGGGTATGTGGTGACCTATGGAGAGCTCATGCAGAATGCAAAGATCCTGGTCGCAAACTACAACTCACTTGTCCCGGTTTACCTGATAGTCGCCGTGATCTACTGCGTAATCAACTACGCTCTCTCAAAGGCATCCCAGGGGCTCAACAATCGTCTGCGTGCGCCCGCAACCAGACCGGAAACGGACACCAGCGAAGTGCTGGTCCCTTCCGGGTAGTCACGGAGCCTTCGGGATGACCGCGGTGGTTCTGACAGAAGAAAGGTTGAATTGCAATGCCGGATAGAATTCGTATAGTGAAAGCCGTCAAGGACTTCGGGACGCTCCGGGCGTTGAACAATGTGTCCATGTCCGTTGGGACCGGCGAGACTCTAGTCATTATCGGTCCGTCAGGCTCGGGAAAGAGCACCCTGCTGCGAAGCGTCAACCGGCTCGAAGTCCTGACCTCCGGACAAATCTGGATCGATGATGATCACGTTACAAACGACGGCGCCGATATCCGCCGGATCCGCGAGGAAGTTGGCATGGTGTTCCAGGACTTCAACCTCTTTCCTCACCTCACCGTCATTCAGAACATTGCCCTGGCGCCCATGCGGGTCAAGAGGCTAACGCGAGCCAGGGCCAGAGAAAAGGCAATGGGCCTGCTCGAGCGGGTCGGCCTCTCTGAGAAGCATGACGCATTGCCCGGGCAGCTTTCAGGCGGGCAGAAGCAGCGGGTGGCTATTGCCCGTGCTCTGGCCATGGATCCCAAAGTAATGCTTTTCGACGAACCAACGTCGGCTCTCGATCCGGAAATGGTCAAGGAAGTACTCGACGTCATGGTGACTCTGGCCAGGGAGGGGATGACCATGATGGTGGTCACCCACGAAATGGGTTTCGCCAGGGCCGCGGCCGACCGGGTCGTTTTCATGGACCAGGGCGAGATTGTCGAGGAGGGGACTCCCGAACAGCTCTTCACCGCCGCCCGGAACGAGCGGACGGTCAAGTTTCTCGGACATATTCTGTGATCAGGGACAGAGGCTGAGCCGTGGCACCCCGGTGCGATATGGCGAAGAGGGTGTTGTTTGCGAGTTTGGCCCAGGAATCGCTCGCAGAATAGCCGGACGATGAAACGACCGTGGTCGCCGATCCGTCGTTGTGGGAGAAGGTCCTGTACGCAAGCTCATAGTAGTTTTTAATTCGATCGGTCCATCCCGCCTCTGCATATATCCGGCGCAGGCCTTCGCTGTATATAGGCTCGTCGGCATGAGCCCGGGCGGCAAAGGTGAAATCGGCAGTCTCTATTGCAGCGTTGAAACTGGCATCAGGATAATCTTCGCGGAGCATGGCGATGGTCGAGGCCAGCGCCTCCCGCACCTCTTCAGCATTCGGAGGACGGTCCGAGGAATGCCTGCTCCGCCTGAGCTCGTCGAGCTGGAGGAAAAACAGATCGGCGTAGATCCTCGAATCCGACATCGTTCTCGAATCAGTGAGTCCGAGCGATTCCCGATACGACGTGGGCCTTCTGACGATGTTTCCCTCCTTGTTGCCGATGGTTCCGTTGTGCGCAAAGGCCACTCCGCCGGAGACGAAGGGTTGCTGATTGTCGAGGTGAAGGCCGATGCCGGGACTGGCCAACCGCTCATGGATGACGGCCGATCCAATCGGCTGCATCGTCAGGGCTTTGAACACCGCCGCATCGCTCGACGCCGGACGGGTGGAGAGGTAGGACGACACCGAGTCTGAACCTGTATGTACCATTCCCCAGCCGTCCCGATGGACCACAGCCAGTTTCTGGAACTCATCGAGAACAGGGGCGCCCAGCGTTTCCCTCATCGAGAGCGCGGACCCGCAGTGAACATAGGCAAGCATTCGGCACATCGAATTAGAACCCCCGCTCACTATGGCTCAATTCGATGGAAGTGGAAAGCGGTGATTGAGACGACGGTGATGTTCATAGCTCGATCCAATCTACATCTGGACGGGTTTGATCCTGCCGAATATCGTAGACGGAAGGGGCGATACGCTTGCTCCTTCCCACGCGGCGCGTAATCATGAATACTACCGGGACCAGGAGGCCATCACAGGAATGAAGGTCAGTGAGATCCTAGAGCGGGTGAAAATGAGCATCAGCTTCGAGTTCTTTCCGCCGAAGACCGAAAAGAGCGCTGAAGAGCTCTTCAGGACCGTCGATGAACTGATTCCGCTCACTCCAACATTCGTCAGCGTCACCTACGGTGCAGGAGGAACGACGCGAAGGCTCACCCACGAGCTGGTGGTGAAGATTGGCAAAATGACCGGGATCACGGTTGTCCCGCACCTTACCTGCGTCGGCTCCACGAAGGACGAAATCTTCGACATCGTGGGCCAATACCAGGACGGCGGTATAGAAAACATCATGGCCCTGCGGGGAGATCCTCCCAAGGGGGAAACCCATTTTGTCCCGGAAAAAAACGGCTTCTCAAACGCCACCGAACTGATTCGCTTTGTACGGCGGGAGTTCCCCGGCCTGGGGATCGGTGCGGCGTGCTATCCTGAAGGGCACCGCGACACTCCCAACCGGCTTGTCGAGATGGACTACCTGAAAGAAAAGGTGGATGCCGGGGCCGACTACCTTACGACGCAGTTATTCTTTGACAATCACGAGTTCTTCGATTTCAAGGCGCGCTGTGATTTCTACGGCATCAACGTCCCGATTCTGGCGGGGATCATGCCAATCGTCAGCCGCAAGGGCATGGTGAAAATTGCGGAGCTCTCGCCGGGGACCCGGTTCCCTGCGGGGCTCCTCGACGCCGTTCACCGTGTGGACGAGCCGAACGTGCGCAGGGTGGGGATACACTGGGCCACACAACAGGTCTTCGAGCTTCTGGCATACAAGGTTGCCGGCATCCATTTTTACACATTGAACAGATCGAAGCCGACGCTGGAAATCTACGAGAGCCTGGGGCTGGTCAATTCCACTGCGCCGGGAGAGTGAATTGGCCCGCGATCGAATCGCTACCGGCGCATACCAGAGGACGTACCTCATCACCGGGGCCTGTGGAGGGCTTGGGAGTTCGCTGACCACGATGCTCGCGAAACGGGGGGCGCGGGTTTTCGCTGTGGACTTCGACCGTGAAGCACTCACCCGGTTCCACGGCGAAAGCGCGATTCATCCGTTGTGCGTCGATGTTGCTCAAGCAGGCTCGGTGGCGAGCGCTCGAGCAGAGATCGAGAAGACCGAGTCAGCGCTCGACGGGATTGTGTGCGCAGCCGGAGTCTATGTCGGCGGACCTCTTCTCGCACTTTCGGAAGACCATATCCGGAGTGCCCTCGAAGCCAACCTCATTGGGGCCGTTTCGGTGGTCAGGCAGCTTTACCCGCTTCTCCGCAAGGGAAGCCGTATCGTGCTCATCTCCTCGGAATCCACTCGTGTTGCTCTGCCTTTTACCGGTCCCTACGCAATCAGCAAGGCTGCGCTCGAAACCTACGCGGACACGCTCCGTAGAGAGCTCTTACCGTTGGGAGTTCGAGTCACGGTGATTCAGCCCGGAGCGATACGGACGCGGCTCCTTGAAACGGCGGCCCGGAGCCTCGATCCTCCATCGACGATCGAGATCTACCGTCGCGGGCTCGACAGCGCAGCTTCGGTGCTCGAGAAATCGGCAAATAGGGGGCTCGAACCGGACCGTGTCGCCGCCCTGATTGCGCGCGTGCTCGAGAGCCGGCGCCCGCTGCGGCTCAAGCGGATTGGCAATGATCCGGCGAGAGCCTTTCTGAGCTTGCTGCCCGCGTGGCTCATCGACGCGCTCGTCCGTACGTTTCTGTGATGACGTGGGCTGCCGACGCCGCGGGCGGACTGCGATGAAACCCGCCTGGAACTGCAGGGTATTTCATCGGGCCAGAAGCGCGCGCCGGAGCTCGCCGAGCGTGGCGATGTGGGTTTGCTCGTGCCTGGAAAAATACTTGATCTGGTGCATGGCGCTTATCGCGCCGAAATCCTCGTGGCGCCCCTTTCTCCAGAGCTCTTCTCTCGATAGTCCGCGCAGGCGTTCGACGAATGCAGCACGCTCGCGATCGAGCGTCGTGAAAAGCTCGTCCGTCATCACGGGTCGTCCGGAGTTGTCGAGCGCCGTTTCGTATGGCGCCTCCGTTCCGAGGAAAGGCTCGCTTTCGCTCAGGATCTTCGTTACGCGTCTGATCAACACCCTTTGTGCGTCACAAAGGTGGGCGATGTGGTCTCGAACCGACCATCGGCCTTCGAATGGGTGGAGAGTGCACTTCTCTTCATCAAGACCGGAAAGGAGTGATCGAATAGCACGCGCGTTCTCGTCAAAAAGCTCGATGAGCTCCGCCGGATTTTCAGGCTCGGCACTGTCTCCGTTGAACATCCCCTGGAAACGGCGAAACTGACCCTGGTGGGCCGAGCAGCCGGGGCAGCTATCCGGGGTGGCGCCGAGCTGGATGTTGCCGCAGTTTCGGCATACGAAGACGTCAGGCGCCGCTTCGTAGGTCAGGTCGCCAAGCGGGCGGTCTCGATAATGGGATACTGCGCGATCGAGGATACTTCGTAAATTGGCCGGCAGGACTTCATCGGGGAGTTCGGAAAGGAGCCGCTCGATCTCGGAAATCCGTCCGCGCGGATCCCCGGCGCGACGATGGTTTCGCGATTCCACTCGCACCGCTGCGTATACGACTGCCTCGAGAAGCTTCTGAAGGTTCATCATCGCGTAGTCGGTGAGGTCTTCAGATACGGCTATGATGCGACCAAGTGTTTGAAGGCTCGACATCCTGTTCTTCCTCCTTCTGTTGCACATCTCCCAAGGCACTGAAGTCTCGACACAATGACGTCGGAGGCCTGGTCGAATCGCAGGTGGCCGATCGAAGCTCGTTCGGGCAGTTTTACCGTTGGGATATAGCGCCGGATACTTCGCAAAGTGAACGAAGTGAGGGACGTTGCGCCGCCGAAGACATTCGCGGCGCGTTCAAAGACACCATTTTCTGTTCGATACGGCGCTCTTACCGATCGCTTGTGTTCATGCCTTCGCGTTGATCGTTGCGATATCGCGGAGGTCGGACGCCGCCCGGTTGGAGCCACTGGTGAGGAAGTCGAGATCAGACGAGTAGGCTAACATGGTCATGCCTTTCTCGCGCCAGTAGCGGATCATCGGGAGGTCGCGCACGTGAATGCCGGATGCGATCCGGTGCTTCGCGGCCGATTCCACCACCCGTCCAATTGCCTTCTCGACGCGGGAATCATGGATGTCGTCAACTCCGAGCGAAAGCGAAAGGTCCACCGGGCCTATCACTGCCGCATCGACCCCGGGTACCGAAAGAAGCTCATCGATGTGGTCGACCGCACGGGAGCGTTCGATCTGCAGCACCACGAGAATGTTGTCGTTTGCATGATCGGCGAACTCGCGAAAAGGCGCCGCAACGAAATCGCTGTTTCCTTTCCCCGTTGAACAGCCCCTCGATCCAAGAGGAGGAAACCGCGACGCAGCAACGATCGATTCTACCTGTTCACGCGTTTCGACGCGCGGAACCATGATGCCCATCGCCCCGGCATCAAGCGTACGAGCGATGAGATGATATTCGGCATCCGGCACGCGCACAATCGGAGGGAGTCCCACCAGTCGCGCTACGCGCACGATGTCGGCCATCGTCGCCATGTCGTAGACACCGTGCTCGGTATCGAGATACATGAAGTCGAAACCGGCCTGGCGAAGCAGGGGTGGCACGGCCGTGGACCGCATTTCGACCACCATCGTACCGGTCACCGCCTGTCCGGCTCGCAGTGCTGCCCGCACAGGATTGTCCCTCAGTTTGCTCACCTTTTCTCCTCCTGGTTGAAACGTCCCGGCCACGCGGCCGGATTCACCAGGTGTTCCGGCCGTTCCCTGTTGATCAACTGGTTGATCTGGTTCACGATTCCCATTCCCATGGCGCGTCGCGCGGCATCGGTCAGGGATGCTACATGCGGCGTTGCCGTGACGTCGGGGCGTAGAAGGAGCGGATTGTTCCGATCGGGAGGCTCCTTTTCGAATACGTCGAGCGCTGCCCCGGCAAGGTGTCCCGCCTCGAGCGCCTCGAGGAGTGCTTCCTCGTCGACCACAGGGCCCCGGCTCACGTTGATCAGGTATGCGCCGCGCTTCATCAGACCTAGTTCACGGGCGCCGATGAGGTGACGCGTTTTCTCGGTCAACGATGCGTGAAGCGTGAGAACCTCACAGCCGGCAAGGAGCTCCTCGAGTGAATCGGCGAAGGTCAGCCAGTCGGGACGGGCCTTTCGCGCGCCTTCCGGAAGGAACGGATCGAACGCTGATACCTTCATGAGGAGACCTGCGCCACATATCTCGGCCACCCGGCGTCCGATCCGTCCGTAGCCGATCACGCCGAGAGTCAATCCGCGCAGTTCAGTTCCCTGGATGGCCCCATCCTCGACCCCGCCGCGTGTCAGGCTGACGTGTGCCTGTACCACCCGCCTGGTCGCGGCCAGCATCAATGCTACCGCGTGCTCGGCGGTCGACTCACTGGGAGCGTCGGGAGTGTTGACAACGAGGATTTGTCGTTCCGTTGCGGCTGCAAGATCGACGTTGTCGACGCCTATACCGGGCCGTGCCACGAACTTGAGCGACGGCATCAGACTGTCGAAAAACCGCGCATCCGCCCTGATCCTGGTACTCAGTACGACCCCGTCACTTCCTACTGCGTCGGCCGGGGTACTACCCGGGAGTATATCCACAATACGTTCGAGTTCACCCAGCGCCTGTGGATGAAGCCTGCTTTCGACCCAGACGCGAAGACGGGCCACTTGCCCTATCCCTTCACCGCGCCGAAGGTGAGGCCGCGTATCAGCCATTTCTGGACAACGAAGGCCAGAACCAGTGGCGGAAGCGCGAGAACAGTGGAGGCGGCCATGAGCATGCCCCAGTCGGTCACACCTTCGCCTACAAAGCGGAAGGCGGCCACCGTGAGTGGTGTCGTCCGCAGGTTGGAGAGAACCAGCGCGAAAAGGAAATAGTTCCAGGACATGATGAACGTGAGTATGGTCGATACCACCATTCCGGGTGCGCCAAGTGGAATTGCCAGCCTGACGATGACTCCCCCCAGAGTATTTCCGTCCACCATGCCGCACTCGAGGATGTCCCGCGGAATTTCGTCGAAGAACGACGCCATGATGAGAAGGATCAGCGGCATTGTGATGACGGTATGCGTCAGGATCAGCACCAGGTAGGTACCGGTCAGGTGGAGTCCGTTGAATATGATATACCAGGGAAGCAGGTAGAGCCCGCCGGGCGCCATGCGCGCAAGAAGGGCGACGCTCGTCGGCCAGCTGCGGCGGTACCAGGATACGGCGAATGCGGCCGGTACCCCGATCACCAGTCCGAGCAGCGTCGATCCGCCTGCGACGATTATGCTGTTCAGTGTGAAATGTGCGTACGGCACCGTCTTGAAGAGTCGTACGAAATTTGAACCCGTCGGCTGGAATCCCAGTTTCGGCGGATAGGCGGTTACCGCCGCCGACGGCTTGAAACTCGATACTATCATCCAGGCGATCGGGAGAAGAATGATGAGGCCGACGATCACGTACTGAACCCACCGGGCGACGGCCTGCAACGTTTTTCCTTTCTTCATACGTGACTCCTGCAACCTATCGCGAGGCCCGGCGGAACATAGTGAGTATAAGTACCATGATGAGCACCACAACGAAGAGGGTAATCATCAGGGCGCTGCCGTATCCCATATGAAAGTACACGAATCCCGTCTGGTAGGCGTAGATGTTCAGTGTCGTCGAGGAGTTGCCCGGGCCGCCCTGCGTGGTGATGTAGATCGTGTCGAAAAACCGCAGCAGGTCGATGCTGCGGAGAATCGCCGCGGTCGCGATGGCGGGCCGGAGAAGTGGTATGGTTATACGCCAGAACATCTGTGCCTTCGAGGCACCGTCAATTCTCGCCGCCTCGTAAGGCTCCTCGGGAAGCCCCTGCAGCCCTCCGAGCAAAATGAGAGCCACAAACGGCGTGTACTGCCAGGTGTCGATTGCGGCGAGCGTTGGAACCACCAGCTGCGGCGACGCGAGAAAGAGGCTTTTGTGCAGCCCGAGCAGCTGGAGAAGGTAATTCACCGGCCCGAACGATGGATCGAGGAGGATAAGCCACATCATCCCGACCGCCACCGGCGGCATGGCGAGCGGCGACAGCAGGATGGTACGCAGGAATCGGACGCGGTGCATTGCCGCATTGAGAACCATCGCGACGTACATACCAAGCACAATCTGGGCGGCGAGCGAAATCGCGTAGAGAAAGAAGGTGACTCCCATGCCGTTCCAGAATACGGGATCACCGACCATTTTGACGTAGTTGGCCAGCCCGACGAATTTGCCCGTCGATCCAACCAGTATCTCTCGAGTGCTCAGGTGAAGCACGTAAAGCATCGGAAAAGCGGTGAGCAGAACGGTGTAGAGACCTGCCGGGAGAACCAGCCAGAAAAACGGTGACGGAAAACGCCGTCGCCGACGGTCGAGGTGGGTTACCCTTTCCTGATCCGTTGTAGCCATGCCCCTTCCTTCGACGGCGCCGGCGGGTCCCGGGGACAGGCCCCGACCCGCCGGCGTATCGTCACTTTCGATTCTACTGATTTTCCGACTGCTTGATCAGCGCGTTGATTTTCTCGTCGGCGGTCTTCCCGGCTTCCGCCGCCGTGGCCTGGCCGAGGATCACGCTTCCCACCGCCTGGCCTATGACCTGGCGGGACTCCGGTTGCAGTAGGATCTGCGGAGCCAGAATAGAGCTTCCCGTTTTGGACAGCTCGGAGAGGGCGTTCGCCCACTCCTTTCGAACGTCAGCCTGGTTGAGCCAGTCCTGGAACTTCGGCGAGTTCCATACCGAGGTTCTCGGCGGCGCGAGACCGTCGAGCCCCAATCGGACCTGCATGTCCTTGCTTGTCGCCCACTGGATGAAGTACCAGGCGAGATTCTGTTTCGCGGACAGGGAAGAAACGGAGAGCTCCCAGCCGATAACCACAGGGGTGCTTCCGCCGGGTCCCGGAGGCAGCACCATGATGGATGTGTCCTTCTCGCGGGCGCCCGATTCCATTACCTTCGAGAACTCGTTGCTTGATTCGAACGTCAGCACGCACTGTCCGTTGGAATTGACGGCGGTGAGCTGCGGGAAGGAGTAGTTGATCACGCCCGGAGGGCCGTAATCACGCTGGAGTTTGGCGTAGTAGTCGATCGCTTTCACTGCTTCCGGGCTCGAAAGGTTCGACATGCCCTGTGCGTTGACATACTCGCTGCCGAAATTGTGCAGGAAATTGCTGAATGTGTAGGGAAGGGCAGGAGCGAGACCGCGGCTCGCAAACGGGATCATGTTTGGTTCTTTCTGCTTCACCACGCTCGCGATCTTCTCGAGATCGGCAAGAGTCTTCGGCGGCTGGAGACCGAGCTTCTTCAGAATATCCGACCGGTAGTAGAGTACCGGTCCTTCGATATTGACCGGGATACCCGTGAGCATGCCGTCTACGGTCTTCGACTTGATGACACCTGCGCCGAAGTCCGCGAAGTCGTAGTCGGGTGACGTAATGTTCTTGTTGTTGACCAGCGGGTTGATATCAGCGTACCAGCCGGCCTTTCTGTACAGCTTGCCTTCCCGCGAGACAAGCGACATGAATACGTCGACCTCGTTGCTTTTTGCCTGGAAGATTGTCTGGAGCCGCTGGCGGAACTGCTGCTCACTGTAGAGACTGATGTTCACCTTGATGCCGGTGAGATCGGTAAACTCGGGAGCGTATTTCTGAAGCAGTTGTCCGACCGGATTGTTGTTGGCCAGAAACTCGATGCTCTGACCGGAGTACGCCTTCCAGTCGAACCCCTTGGCTGGAGTTTGCGCCGGCTGCATCTGCTGGGGTGCTTCCTTCTGGCCACCCGCCCAAACGGCGACGGAACCCAGTGTCAACGCAATCAAGATAATAAATGACGTGATGACGGATCGTCTCATCCTCTTCCTCCTTGGTTTCTGTTTGAAAGGCAGTGGGTGCTAATAATGCCCGGAACTGCTCATACGGCAGCCCATCGATAGTGTCCGTACCGTATTCTTCCTTTCACCTCCTTAGTCCGAAGATCCCGTGCCGCCAACCGCGGCGACTATCCTGTCCGCCGGCACGAGTCAGGCACCGGCGTAAGAAAATCGGTATAGAATAGAAGCGCGGCGCCCAGGTTGTGTCCGACCGGATCGAATTCCCAGTACCTCAGGGAATAGTCGATGCGGCCGAGCACCCGGCCGGCAATTCGCTCGCGGATCAGCGGCTCCAGCATCTGCCCGTCGGCCCCGAAATACCCGCTGAGAATCACCGATGGGGGATTCAACATCATGATTGCCGGGGCGAGGGCCACAGCCAGGTTCTCCGCGAGTTCTTCCACAATGGTCAGTGCATTTCTGTTGCCTCTGCGTGCCTTGGTAAAAAGATCCGGAAGTGCCTCGTGGACTTCAGGAACGGCGACGTCGTCGGCATGGCCGGTGACTCCGAGCACCTCGTTGCGGTATCGCTCGTAGAGGTAGTACTGGTTACTCACCGTTTCGAGGCATCCTCGCCTGCCGCATCTGCACGGCGGGCCGTCGGGCTTGGACACAAGGTGGCCGATCATTCCCGCGAGACCCTGATGCCCTTCGAGGAGCGTCCCGTTGACGAAAATGCCCGAACCAACACCGGTTCGAATCGAGACGAAAAGAAAGTCGTCCTCGGAAAAGGCCTGATTGGTCCACTTTTCGTAGACGGTGTAGGCGAGCGTGTTGTCGTGAATGCGAACCGGAATGCCAACCTCCGCCGCAACAGAATCTCCGATCGACTGGTGCGTGGCTGTCCGCTCCCCGCGCTTCCATGGAGGAAGACCGATTGTCGGTATTCCGATGCCGATGCCGATTATCCGATCGACGGAAATCTCCGGTACCCCGGCAAGGAAACTTTTGACCAGGTCTGCCAGAAATGATCTCAATGAATCGGCGTCCGTTTTCTGAGGAGTAGGCAGGGACGTGCTGGCGAGTATGTCACGCTTCAGGCTGCTGAGCGTAACCGAGGTAAGGTGGTATTCGACGTCGATTCCGACTACTAGCGGATAATGATTGGTGACATTGTAGAGAACTGCGTGCTTGCCCGGCAGCGAGGGGCGTCGCGACGTTCCGACCTGCTCCACCACGCTTGCCTCCGATAGCCTGTCGATTATCTTGACCACTGTAGCCCACGCCATTCCTCCCCGTTCCGCCAGCTCCGGCTTCGAAAGCGGTCCTGAGGTGTAGAGGAGCGTCAGGACTTTCTGTGTATTCTCGTTCACTGCCAGGTCGGAAATTGTGGCTACCAGACTGTGTATCCTCCATCAATCACCAGGTTGTGCCCGGTGATGTACGCCGCGTCGTCGGAAGCAAGATAGAGCGCTGCGGAAGCGAACTCGTTCGGGTCACCGAGGCGACGTTCCGGCGTCTGCTCGATCTGAATGCGTCTGAATTCCGGAAAACGCTGCGACCGCATGCCCATCTCGGTCGCCATGTACCCGGGGCTGATGCTGTTGACCGTCACACCGTCGGATGCCCACTCCATCGCGAGCACCCGCGTAAGCGAGATCACGCCGCCCTTTGCCGCGCTGTACGGGCCAAGTCCGACGAGTCCCATGTTAGCGACCATGCCGGAAATGGAGGCGACGTTGATGATACGGCCGAAACGCTGTGCGATCATGATGCGGCCCACCTCCCGGTCAACGAGAAAGGTGCCGGTCAGATCAACGGAGATAACCTGGCTCCAGTCTTCTTCGGAGACATCCTGCATCGGGAGCCAGCCGTCGGGGCCCATCTGCCCGGAGCCACGGGCGATTCCCGCGCAATGGACCAGAATATCGATCCGGCGCCCGGGGCCTGCGGCAACTTTCACCGCCTGACCGACGCTCTCGCTGCTGCTGACGTCGACTGCGACCGCCCGAGCGATGTAACCTTCACCCGCGAGCTCCTCGGCCACGGCCACGGCCGCTTTTTCGTTAAGGTCCGCAACTACCACCTGCGCTCCGTTCTGGCAGAACTTCCGCGCTGATGCTTTGCCGAGTCCCGAAGCTCCACCCGTAACGAGCGCAACACGATTCTTGAATTGCTCCATCGGTTCCTGCCGTGCTCAATAATGTCGCCTTCCGATATTTTAGCTTGGTTTCCTGCAGTTGACAAGAAAAACCTGTATGCGGAAACGGGCGACTGTCTTCGTGCGGACCGACACGGCGGCTCTTCCGCCCCCGCCAATGGTACGGGGAGATGAATTCTCGCAGTTGAACGTGATTTGCGCGACAGGGAGAGGCGTGTTACACTGGGGATATTATCGAGGGGCGATATTTCACATCGGGAGGTGCTATGGCAACGCTGTTTGTGAATCTCAAGCGGTTTGACGTTCCGCGAGAAGTCGGGGGAGTCTCCTCTTTCGGCGACCCGGCCGACTGGGCTGTATCAATTATCCGTGACACCGCCGCAACCGGAATGTACGACGACCTCGATCTGCAGGTAGTGTTCATACTCCCCGAAGCGGCGATTCTCACTGCGCGCGGAGAGCTCCGACGCCTGACGGAGCGGCAGCGCGCACGCATCGCCCTCGGTACCCAGACAGTCTACCGGGAGGACGTCGCGCCGGGTGGCAACTTCGGCGCGTTCAGTGCCAATCTGCCGGCAGCCGCGGCACGTGCGCTCGGATGTGACTGGGCGATGATCGGGCACTCGGAAGAGCGGCGCGACAAAGAGAAACTCGTGTCTTTCTGTGGGGGGGACACATCCGGCATCCGTGACGCGGTCGACAGGGTGATCGGGGACGAGGTAGCCTGCGCCCGGCAGAGGGACCTGAACGTGCTGCTCTGCATCGGGGAGACTGCCGAGGAGCACGGCCCTGTCGGCACGTCAGGCGAAACCGACCGAACCATTGAGACCCTGAACCGGCAGATCAGCGCAGTCCTCGAGGCTGCAGCCGGCATCGTCGACGAGTCGAATCTTGTAGTCGGCTATGAACCGGTCTGGGCGATTGGTCCCGGGAAGACGCCTCCGAGCGGCGTTTACATCCAGGAAGTGGCACTGCGGATTCGGGAACTATTCGAACGAGAGGCCGGTTTCCGGCCGGGAGTGGTGTACGGCGGCGGACTAAAAAGCGCCAACGCGGATGAAATCGGGGGCCTTCCCGACATTGCGGGGGGGCTTGTCGCGCTTACGCGGTTCACCGGCGAGATCGGGTTCTATCCGGTGGAGTTCGCGGAAATTGCCGCCGTCTTTCACCGCGCCTTTGCACGCGCACACGGAAACGGGTGAGGGAGGAGAGGATGAAACTGACGTTGGAATATGGTCAGGGTACGGTCGACGCCGAGGTTCCCGATTCGACCGACGTCTTTGTGCCGGGCGAAACGGTACCGGATCCGCCCGCGCTTGACGATCCGCGGCTCGCGACGAAAGAGGCACTTCGCAAACCGCTTGGGATGGAGCCGATCTCGAAACTCGTCGGGAAAGACTCGACCGTCGCGATCGTCTTTCCCGACCGGGTAAAGGGCGGCTTCCAGGAGACCTCGCACCGCAAAATCGCGATTCCGCTCATCATCGAAGAATGCATCTCTGCCGGCGTCGCAGAGCGAAACATCAGTCTCATCTGCAGTAATGGCCTGCACCGGAAAATGCGTGCCGGAGAACTCCGCGAGATTCTCGGCGGGGACATCTACAACCGTTTCAGCAGTATCGGTCGCATTTCGAACCACGACAGCGAGGATCCGGAGAATCTCATCGACCTGGGCAGAGATCATCAGGGCAACCCGGTGCTGATGAACCGTCAGGTGTTCGAAGCCGACCTCCCGGTGCTCATCGGACACACGCTCGGCAACCCCTATGGTGGCTATTCGGGAGGATACAAACACTCTGCGACCGGCATTACCCACTGGCGGAGCATCGCGTCGCACCACGTTCCTTCGGTGATGCATGGAAGTGATTTCACTCCCGTGACCTCGCACAGCGTCATGCGCAGCAAGTTCGATTCAATCGGGAGTTACATGGAAGAACGAATGGGAAAAAAGTTCTTCGTGTGTGACGCCGTCCTGGATACCAGAATGCGGCAGATTGCCGTTTTCGCAGGAGGATGTCCCGAAGTGCAGGCTGCCTCCTGGAAGGTCGCAGACCGACGCACCTATGTTCCCTGGGCAAGAAAGAAATACCAGGTGCTGATATTCGGGATGCCGCAGGCGTTCCACTACGGCAACGGCCACGGGACGAATCCGATACTGATTCTCCAGGCGATAGCCGCCAATATCATTCGCCACAAACGGATCCTTGCCGACAACCTGGTCGTCGTGTGCGCGTCGCTGTGCAACGGCTACTTTCATGACGAAGAGTTTACCGGCTACCGCGACCTCTACGAGTTGTACCAGCACGACTACCACCAGAAACTGCCGGATATCGCGGCTTACGGCGAGTACTTTGCCGTGAAGAAGGACTACATCGACCGCTATCGGTTCGGATACGGCTACCATCCGTTCCACGCGTTCTCGATGGTTTCCTGCGGCCATATCGCCTTGATGCACACTTCCGCGATCTACATCGCCGGAGCGATGGAGCCGGGATTTGCCCGCGGAATGGGCATGAGGACCTGTGCGACCGTTGAAGAGGCACTCGATGATGCGAAACGGCTGGTTGGTCAGAATCCGGCAATACTCGCCCTCCCGCGGACGTTCAAGACCGCTGCCGTCCATCTCTGCATGGCCGACGACAGCGAGTTCGGCGGGAGAGCAGGCGAATGAGCGCCAGGAATCTCCTTGTCGCGCACGGTGGAGGGCCGACTGCCGTAATGAACGCGTCGCTCGCGGGAACCGTCGCAGAAGCGCAACGACAGGGAGCGGTGGACAGGATTTTCGCCGCCCGTCGCGGTATCGAGGGAGTTGTTGCCAACGACCTTGTAGAGCTTACGTCCATGAGCGGCGCGGAGCTCGAAAGGCTTTCACAGACACCCGCTACCGCCATCGGGAGCTGCCGTCACAAGGTTACCGAGGCGGATTTCGCGCTCGTGGCCGCGACGCTTCGCACGAACGGAATCGGGTATTTCCTCTACAACGGTGGCAACGATTCGATGGATACGTGTCTGAAACTCAGCGAACGGATGGATGATATCGCCGTCGCGGGTATCCCAAAAACAATCGACAACGACCTCGCCGGAACCGACCATTCGCCCGGTTTCGGCAGCGCGGCCCGCTATTATGCCGTCTCGACTGCCGAACTGTGCCTTGATGTCCGTGCGCTTTCCATACACGTAAGCGTCCTTGAAATCATGGGAAGGAACGCAGGCTGGCTCTGCGCCGCGGCGACGCTTGCAGGAGAAGCGGGGCCTGACGCGCCGAGGTTCGTACTTGTTCCGGAACGTCCACTGGACGAAGAACGATTCCTCGCCTCGGTCGAAAAGGAGTGGAGCCGTTCGCAAGGATTCGTGGTGGTCGTAAGCGAGGGAATGGTTAGCGCGGGCGGCAGAGAGCTCGGCGCCGAGGGCGGCGTCGAATCAGTCGACTCCTTTGGACACCGGCTTCCCGGAGGCGCGGCGGCCTATCTCGCGGCCCTCATCCGCACACGACTCGGCATCCGGAGCCGAAGCGAGAAACCGGGACTGCTCGGACGCGCTTCGGCAGTGCTCGTGTCCGATACCGACCGCCTCGAGGCGCGGGAAGCGGGCGCCGCGGCGGTCCGCGAACTGTCGACGGGAAACCATGGGTTCATGATCGGGTTCAGGCGGGTGTCGAACAAACCCTACAGCGTGCAGACCGTTCGCGTACCACTTTCCGACGTTGCAAACGTCGAGCGGAAGCTGCCCGACGGTTACATCGGCGACGACGGAATGAGCATCACGCCGAAGTTCGCCGAATACTGCCGTCCTCTGCTCGGCCCGTCACCCTATCCGGACTACTTTGTGCTGCGTTGATCCCCGGCCGGTCCGACAAGCACTTTCACGCACTCGCCACGGATCATCATTTCGACTGCGTCCCGGGTCCGCTCAAGCGGCAGGATATCGGTTATGAGCGGCTCGAACAAATCGGCATTTCGGCCGAGGAGGTCGACTGCTCGGGCGAAATCGTCCGCTGTGTAGGCGAACGAGCCAGTCACCCATATTTCCTTCCGCGAGAGTCGGAAAAGGTCCACCGGCGCAGGCTCCTTGAATGCGCCGACGATCACCACCTGTCCGGCGAACCTGCCGGCTTCGATCATCTGAACGGTCGCCGACGGATGACCCGTGCACTCGAAGACGACCTCGGCATTATCGCCGCCGAGCCTTTCGACAAGCGCAGAAATCGGCTCCCCGGCGCGGACCGCGACCGTTTCGAGGTCGAGTGCCCGGGCGGCGGCGATTCTTCGCTCGGCAAGCTCCGTGACGACGACCCGCGAACAACCCGCAATCCGCGCAGTAAGCGCGACCATTAGCCCGATCGGACCGGCTCCAATCACCAGCGCCGAGTCTGCTACTTCAATCCGCGCTCTTCGCACCCCATGAATCGCGACCGCCAGCGGCTCGGCGAGTGCCGCAACGTGGTCCGAGAGAGACGATGGCACTGCGTAGAGATTTCCGATCGGGGCTTTTACGTACTCAGCCATGCCGCCGTGGGTCTGGATACCGAGGAACCGCAACGACCGGCAGAGGTGGCGCAGGTTCCGCCGACAGAGATCGCACGTCCCGCAGCTCAGCGTGGGAAGAATGGCTACGCGTGTACCAACACCGGCCACACCTGCTTCCGTTCCGGACTCCCGTTCCAGCGACACAACCTCACCCGAAAGCTCGTGGCCGGGTATCACCGGGAGTTTCGCCCGGGGATTCTTTCCTGCGAACAGCGTCAGATCGGATCCGCATACTCCTGAATAGGCGACGCGGACTATCGCTTCGCCCGGTCCCGCAGAGGGGACTGCCTCATCAGCCATGTGCAGCTGCGAGTGTCCTTCGAAAACAACAGCTCTCATTCGTGCCCTCCATGCTCCGCGGCAGAATCGTTGCGGTCAAGTACTTATGGTTCTATCGTGATACGATATAATCTCGACGTGACGACCCTACGGCCTCAGCCTCAACGCCTTTTCGACCCAGCAATATACTTCTCACATACCGTTTCAGTCACCATAATATCATGATATGATATTAAGCGCACGCAGGAGGTGGTAAAATGAGCGTCTCGGATTCGGTGTCCGTCGTTTCCCGCGCCCTTACCGGAAAGTACGCCGTAGCGGCGATCAATACCCAGGGTGGCAACTACGATATCGTTCGCGCGATCGTCGACGCGGCCGAAGAGGAGCACTCGCCGATCATCATTGCCGCCTACGAAGGAAATCTCGCATACACAGGCTTCGAGTGGTTCGCCGAGTTCGGACGATGGCTCGGGAGCCGTAGTTCGGTTCCGGTTGTGGTTCACCTCGATCATGCAAAATCCGTTGATTCGGTGCGCCGCGCCGTCCATGCCGGTTTCACGTCGGTGATGATAGACTTCTCGACGCGTCCGATCGAAGAGAACATCGCCGCAGTCTCGGAGGTCATCGAGTTCGCCCGCGCGAAAGGAGTGTCGGTGGAGGCGGAGATCGGCGAACTTCAGCGGAATGACGAGGACGCTCGGCAACATGAAAACAGGAATATGGTCGATCCCGGGGAAGTGAAGCACTTTCTTTCGCGTTGCAGGCCTGACATGCTCGCAATCGGCATCGGCAATGCTCACGGTTTCTACAAGGGCGAGCCCGACATCCGGCTCGACCTTCTCGAACAGGTTCACACCATCGATCCGTCGTTGCCGCTCGTGCTCCACGGGACTACCGGAATCCCGGCCGACACCGTTCGCAAATGCGTCGCCAAAGGCATGGCGAAGGTCAATTACGGTACCGTCATCCGTTACAAGTACCTCGACTACGTGAAGGAAGCGCTCAACGGTACATTCGAACACAAAGGTCACATGTGGCGGGTTCAGCAGCACGCGAAGGTCCGGCTCATGGAGGACGTCCGTGACATCATCCGCCTGCTGGGATCCACAGGCAAAGCGTAACGGCCGCTCATGAGTCGGAGGTGCGGCATGGCATCGGCCCTCCAAATGGGGAAGTGTCCGATCACGTCGACCGGCCGCAGCGAGGCGTGGTTGAGCGCCATCCGTCGGCATCTCGAGGTTGCGGCCGCATGTGCTCTGGTCGACCCTGCGACCTTACACGGTTGCGGCGATGGCGAGGCTCGTCTGTTGCTGCGTCTTGCCGGGAAGGACCCATTCGAATGAAATTGTTGGACTGGCATCGCTCTCATGGCGCCAGACGAAGGAGACTAGGATGCGCTTTGCCGGCCAGCCTCATTGCGGCCGGCACTTCCGACTCGGGCTGCCACGACCCGCACCGAATCTCCCCTTTCGCGGGACTTTCTGCTCGAGACCGCGTCCGTTGAAACTCCGGCGAGGCGTGGTCAGGGGAAGGTACAGACCAGACAAAGACCCATTCTTGATTGTCTTGTCAAGAATGACCTTCCATAATGATTGACATAATCATAAACATGACCAAATTTCTTGACATCAGCCCAAGCAGGGTTTAGGCTTGTTGGGTTAATGGTCTTCTGAACAAAGCAGGAAAAGGGGGAACGGGCATGATCAGAAAACTCGTGGTTGCATTGTTTTTGATCGTCTTCGCGGGCGCGATGGCCTTGGCGAACGGGACTTCAGAAGAAAAGACTGGACCCGTCTATCTTCGCATGTACTACCCTGTTGGCGTTGCTGGACCCCTTGCACAGCTCATGGATTCCATGATCGCTGAGTTCAACAAGTCGCAGAAGGACGTTCATGTGGACTCCATATTCTCCGGTGGGTATATGGATACAATGCAGAAAGCCATGACAGCATTCGTTGCGGGCAGTCCGCCGGATCTATCGGTGCTTGACGCTCCGAATCTTCTGGACCTGATTGAAGCAAAAGCGATCGTTCCAGTGGATCAGTATGTTCAGAAGGAAGGCGGAGACTCCTATCTGGCGACCTTCCTTCAACCCTTCTTGAAGATCGGCGAGGCAGACGGGAAGCTGTGGTCGATTCCGTGGCAGCGAAGCACTCCCGTCCTCTACTACAACAAAGACTTCTTCAGCCAGGCCGGGCTGGATCCCAACAAGCCGCCTGCAACGTGGGATGAGCTTGAAAGCGATGCGCAGAAACTCACCGTAAAAGATTCGAGTGGCAAGGTGACCCGTTGGGGCGTCATGATCCCCAACGATTACTGGATATTCAAACCCCTTCTGCTCGAAGCCGGGGGAAAGGCCGACAACGAGGCCGGCACCCAGATCGTTATCGACGACAAGTACAACAGGAAGGTCTACGACTGGCTGCTCCATCTCGGGCAGATCGGAGTGACCCCCGGGATTGTTCGCTGGTCCCAGTCGGTAACCTCTTTTGCCAGTGGTGCAACGGCTATGTTGTACAACTCGACAGGTGCACTTACCTACGTCCGGGAAAACACAAAATACAACTTTGGCACGGCGTTCCTGCCGAAGGATGTTCGCCAGGTCGCAATTGAAGGGGGCGGCAATTTCTTCATATTCCGCACGGACCCCCGGCGCGAAGCTGCAGCGTGGGAAGTCATCAAGTGGATGACTCAGCCGGCAAACACGGCAAAATGGAGCCTCGGTTCCGGGTACATACCGGTCAAGAAGGCTGCGTTCGATATTCCGGCATACAAAGCATACACTGATAAGTGGCCGCAGGCGTTGACCGCGTACAGACAGCTGACAGAGACTGATGTTGAACGGAACATGATGACCCATCACATGAACGAGATATACGACCTGCTGAATGCGTTGAACGAAAACATCCGTAACGGCGGAAATATGGACGACCTGCTCAAGAAGGCGCAGGACCAGGCAAATCAGCTGCTCAGTAAGTGGCAGACCCAGTAGAGTGCTGCCTGTTGCGAACCTCAAATAGGTAATCTTAATGACGAAGGGCTCCTCGTGTGGACACTGTTTCGCCGGGAGCCCTCTTCATCCGCGGGACAAACAACATGAATGAAAGGTTCAAGCGCCGACTCACACCGGTGCTGTTCTTGCTGCCAGCCTTTTCATTTCTCGCGATCTTTACATATTATCCAATCTTTTTCGCGGGCTATACGAGCCTGTATCAGTGGAGTATTGCGTACACGAGCAAGGTCTTCGCCGGTTTGCAGAACTACCTTGATCTGTTCGCTGAACCCAGGTTCGGACTTGTGCTCCGCAACACGGCGATATATTCCCTGACGACGATTTCCCTTGGAATGCTTGGCGGTCTCATGCTCGCTCTGCAGGTCAACAAACGAATCCGGGGCTCCAGTGTCTTCAAGGTTTCACTATTCTACCCAACAATGATCCCAAGCGTCTCAGCCGGTCTTGTGTGGTTGTGGATATATGCGCCGAACTATGGATTGCTGGACAATATCCTGCGCCCTCTTGGCTTCTCGGAGTTCGTTCCGCTCTACGATCCGAACACCGCGTTGCTCTGTATAATTGTAGTTGGCATCTGGAAGCAGGTTGGCTACTACACCATCCTCTTCCTTGCAGGCCTCCAGAACGTACCTGGCGAGCTCTATGACGCTGCCCGGATCGAAGGTGCGGGGCGTTGGGTCCGGCTGAGACGGATCATACTGCCCCTCATCTCGTCGTACACCTTCTTCATCTTCATCATAAACATCATCGACTCACTTCAATCCGTCGACTTTGTGTACGTCATGACGCAGGGCAAGCCTGGACACTCCACTGATGTGATTGTTTTCTACATCTACGAGCAGGCGTTCAAGTATTTCAACATGGGTATGGGGTCGACACTGACAACGCTGCTAAGCCTGTTCCTGTTGATATGCGTGACAGTGATCTTTGCCACGTTCGGCAAACGAGTCTACTACGAGGTGTAAAAGAGTGCGTGGTCGATTGTCCGCCGGCGAGCGCGAGGGCATCATTCTTGCCTACATAATCCTTGTGCCAATTGTCGTCGCAATGCTCGTGCCGATGCTGCTGCTGATCTCGACAGCGCTGAAAAGCATGCCTGAGCTCATGACCGTAAACTTCTCGTGGATCCCCAAGAAGGTTGTGTTTACTAATTTCGCCAAAGCAATGACGGTGGCCCCATTTCTTCGCTACTACATCAATACGATCTTTCTTGTAGTGATGGTGCTCTGCGTGCAGGTGGTTACGATCTCTCTCGCTGCCTACGCATTCGCCCGACTGCACTTCAGGGGACGCGAGTTTCTGCTTGTACTCTTTCTTGTCCAATTGATGATTCCGCCGCAGAGCCTGATCGTCCCCAACTACATCACCATGGCCAGACTGAAACTGCTAAACACCACGCTGGCGATAGGTGCGGTCTATTTCGCTTCAGCGTATGGAACGTTTCTCATGCGCCAGGCCTTCCGCGCGGTCCCGCGCGAACTGGAGGACTCGGTCAAAATGGACGGGGGCAGCGACCTGACGGCCGTAATTCACGTCTTCCTGCCGCTGGCACGGCCGTCACTTGTGGCGTTCGCATTCGTCAGCGTAAGCAGCCACTGGAACGAGTTTTTCTGGCCCCTGATAGTGACGGACACGGTGAAAGCTAGAACTCTGACTGTCGGATTAGCGATGCTTACGCAGGCGACCGAAAGCGCACCCGATTGGACACTGACAATGGCGGCCACGATCATCGTGACCTTTCCTCTGCTGGTATTCTTTGTGATCTTTCAACGGCGGTTCATTCAGAGCTTCATGCACTCCGGTATTAAGGGTTGACAGTTTGAAAAGAGGCGATACAGAAAGCGCGGTCAAGGTAACGTTGCTCGGGACCGGAAATGCATTCCATGACGACGGTTTTGCGCACCAGTCGATTCTGGTCGAGACAGGGAACCTTCACTTCTGCGTCGATTGCGGCTCCACCGCCGTCATGAACATGATCAAGCAGGGCTTTCGGCCCGAAGACCTCGACGTAATTCTCCTGACGCATTTTCACGGCGATCACATTGCCGGGATACCTTTCCTACTGCTCCGACTGCAGCGTGACGATCGCCGAACGCGAATCATCGGTCCTGCCGGCACGCGTGACAGAATCAGCCGTCTTGTGGACCTGGTCTACCCGGGGTCCGGACTGTCGGAACAGGTTGATTTCGAAGAGCTCCCTTCTGCGGCCACCCGCCACACCGTGTGCGATGGACTGGTCGTCGACGTCATTCAAATGACACACAGTGAGGAATCAATTGGATACCGTATCTACCTTCACGGGAAAACAATCGCCGTTTCGGGAGATACTGGCTGGACTGAATCCCTCGTTGCTCTCTGCTCCGGAGCCGACGTCGCTTTTCTCGAGTGTACCGCTGTCGACTATCTCGAAGAGCACCTTTCATTGCGAGAAATCCAGGAAAACATAGACCGTCTCGATGCCGCTTCGGTTGGGTTCGTTCACACTTCGCAGCAAGTCAGAGACGCCCTTTCTTCATGGAACCACCCCCGGATTCGCGTCCTTGAGGACGGAGACG
>CAZNYW010000043.1:0-41901 GCA_964577375.1 uncultured Spirochaetales bacterium
TGGATAGAGCGTCAGATTGCGGATCTGAAGGCCGGAGGTTCGAGTCCTCTTGGGCACGTGGAAGGGCCCCTCATTGCGAGGGGCCTCTTTTTTACCCGAATCGCGTGTCGGAAGTTGCGTGATCACAGGCCAATCGACGCTCCATGCCAGGGCGAGAACCGCTGCCCGAAACTCCCGGTGATTGAAACTTATCGGTCCATTGTGTATAGTAACGGACCGTACCAGTGGTCAGGAGTGACCCGGTGCCGTTCGCATCCAATGGAGCTGCGGCGGGGCACCAGGAAGTTTCGGAGAGATGCGAGAGCGGTTGAATCGGGCGGACTCGAAATCCGTTGAGCTGCATTGCAGCTCCGAGGGTTCGAATCCCTCTCTCTCCGCCTTTTCCCACCTGTACGTTAGGAGAGATGACCGAGTGGCCGAAGGTGCACGCTTGGAAAGCGTGTGTACCCGTAAGGGTACCGAGGGTTCGAATCCCTCTCTCTCCGCGACCAGCCTGGTCAAGCATCTGACGGGGTTTGACCAGGTTGATAGTTGCCCCTTTAGTGTTGATGGTCAGGCTCTGCGCAATCGGACGTCGCCCAACCCCGCCAGGTCCGGAAGGAAGCAACGGTAAGCGAATGGCCGGTGTGTGCAGGTAAGCTTGGTCGGAGCTAAAGGGGTTTCTTTTTTACCCAAACGGATACGCCGATGGCATATGAAGTAACAGCGACGCGACGGCGACCGAGAACCTTCGATGCACTGGTTGGGCAGGAGTTCGTCGTTGCTACTCTCACCAATTCCCTCAAGACGGGCCGGATCGCGCACGCATATCTGTTCAGCGGACCACGGGGCGTAGGCAAGACCTCCGCTGCGCGTATCCTCGCGCGTTCTCTCAACTGCCCCTCCGGCCCCACGGCAGACGCCTGCGAAGATTTCCCCGGAAGTGAGGAGATTTCACGCGGCACCTCGCTCGATGTGATCGAAATCGACGGCGCCTCGAACACATCGGTGAACGATGTGCGACAGATCAAGGACGAGGTTCTCTTCGCTCCGCAAAGCGCACGCTACAAGATCTACATCATCGACGAAGTTCACATGCTTTCCAACAGCGCGTTCAACGCACTGCTCAAGACGATCGAAGAGCCGCCTCCCTACATCATCTTCATCTTCGCGACCACCGAAATCCACAAGGTGCCTGCAACGATCCGTTCGCGATGTCAGCAGTTCAACTTCAGGCTCATTCCCACAGAACGTATCATCGATTGCCTCCGCGACGCTGCGCAGGAGCTCGGCGTCGAGGCGGAACAGGATGCGCTCTTCTGGGTTGCCCGCGAGGCGGCGGGCTCGCTGCGTGACGCCTACACCATCTTCGATCAGGTGGCGGCTTTCTCCGACGGCACGATACGGATGGAGGTCATCCGCGAAAAGCTCGGCCTTCTGGGCGCAGATCAGATGTCGCAGATGCTCGAAGCGATGCGAGGCAAAGACCACGGAAAGGTGCTCGATCTTGCCGAGGAGCTCGTAGCCTCCGGGGTGTCGGTCGAGCAATTCGTGATCGAGCTTGCCGAGTACTACCGGGCGCTGCTTTTTCTCAAGCACGGCGTACGGCGGGAATCGGTTCTCGGATATCGGCCGGAGTCGATTCCCGAAGCGCTGGTGGAGGCGTTCAGCGCGGATCAGCTGGAGAAGGCAATAGAGCTGCTGCTTACCCTCTATCGAAACATTCGCTACTCTCTCAACCCCCGATTCGAGCTCGAAATCGTTCTCAGCCGCCTCTCGTCGCTGGGCGACTACATTTCAGCCGGAGAGATATCGCGGAGAATCGCACACGTTCGCCAGGAGATCGTGGAGGGAAAGCTTTCGACACGGCGGCGAAGCCCGGCGGAAGGTTCGTCGGCGCAACGGTACGGCGAGGACGAAAAGGACGAAGAGGAGGACCCTGCGGGGTCCGATGAACAGTCCGACGACATCAGGCAGCCGGAGGAAACCGCGGAACGGCTTCCCGGAGAGCTCGAGTCGGAAAAATCCGAAGCGGTGATTGCCGCAGTCCGTAAGAACAAACTGACCCTTGGATCGAACCTCGAAAAGGCGCTCGTGTGGCAGCTTCAGGAGGATGAGCTCATAGTCTCCTTCGAGACGGCCTACGCGGCAAATGCCGTGAAACAGGATGCGGAGGTGGTAAGCCACGTTGCCTCGGGGGTTCTGGGGCGCAAAGTCCGCCTCCGCGTACAGATCGTCCGCCAGGAGGGGTCCGTGGAGGGACACCAGGATCCGCGGGTGGAGCTCGTACGCAAGGTCTTCCGCGGCGAAGTGGTGGAATAGAGGAGCAGTACCGGTGAATATCAATCCGATGGACTTTCTGAAGAATTTCCAGGGCATTCAGGCAAAAATGACCGAGGCACAGGAGCGGATGAAGCAGATCCGAGCGGTGGGAACCGCCGGTGGAGATATGGTTCGGGTAGAGATGACCGGCGAAATGCAGGTGCTTTCCGTTCAGATATCGCCCGAGGCAGTCGATCCCGACGACATCGAGATGCTTCAGGATCTCATGCTCGCAGCCTTCACGGATGCAATTGTCAAGGTAAAGGAGAAGATGAGAGAGGAGCTCTCGTCCGCCACGGGCGGGCTCAACATTCCTCCTGGATTCATGGGAATGTAGCGTGAACGCTCTCGATCAGCTTATCAGCCAGCTGTCGCGGCTACCTGGAATCGGCAAAAAGAGCGCCACCCGAATTGCCTATTTTCTCCTCCGCGCCGATTCCAACTACAGCCGGAACCTCTCCGAGCTTCTTGCCGGCGTACGGGAGCGGATACATCCCTGCAGCGTCTGCGGAAACTATACCGAGGTGGATCCCTGCGACGTCTGCGCGGACCCGCAGCGCGACCGAGCGACGATCTGCGTGGTCGAGCAGCCGCAGGATGTCGCCGTTCTCGAAGCGACTCGCGAGTATCGCGGGCTCTACCACGTCCTGATGGGGGTAATCTCCCCCATCGAAGGGATCGGGCCGAAGGACCTGACCATTTCCCGTCTTGTAAGTCGGGTGAAAGACGGAGGGGTGACCGAGCTGATACTGGCGACCAATCCGACGGTCGAAGGCGACACCACCGCGCTCTACCTGGTCAAGCTGTTCGAAAGTTCCGAAGTTCGCACGTCCCGCCTTGCGCTCGGGCTGCCGGTCGGCGGCGATCTCGAGTATGCCGACCGTCTTACGATTGCGCGGTCGCTGCGCGGAAGAACACCGCTGTCGTCATAGGGGGTAGTAGATGAAGGTGCTTTTCATCGGCGGAACCGGAAACATATCGCTCGATTGTACCAGAGAGGCTCTGAAACAGGGCATCGAGGTCTACCACCTGAACCGCGGAAACAACCGGAACCTGGTCCCCGGCGGAGTGAAAACGCTCACCGCCGATATCCGCAACAGCGCGGAGGCAAAGAAGGCCCTCGGTGATCTGAGCTTCGACGTGGTGGTGAACTGGGTTGCCTTTGATACCGCCCACATCGAAACCGATATCGAGCTCTTTGCCTCCCGCACCGCGCAATACGTGTTCATAAGCTCCGCGTCGGCCTACAAGAAGCCTGTGGCCCACCATGTGATCACCGAAGGGACGCTGCTTCACAATCCCTACTGGGAGTATTCCCGGAAAAAGATTGCCTGCGAGGAGCGGCTTGTCCGCGAGTACCGCGAACACGGATTTCCCATCACCATTGTCCGCCCCTCGCACACCTACAGCGTCGGCTGGTTCCCGACGGTCTTCGGTTCCCGCGACTTCACCGTTCCGGCGCGAATGCTTGCCGGCAAGCCGGTGATCGTGCACGGAGACGGTCAGTCGCTCTGGACGCTGACCCACACCAGGGACTTCGCCGTCGGATTCGTCGGCCTGCTCGGCAATCCGCTCGCGGTCGGCGAGGTGTTTCAGATAACCTCCGACGAGGCAATTACCTGGGACGAAGTACATCACACCATCGGCCGTGCGCTGGGTGTTGTTCCCAACATCGTCCACATGCCGAGTGATTTCATCGCGATCCATGATCCTGAGCGGGGAGCGGAGCTGCTGGGGGATAAGGCCTACAGCGTGGTCTTCGACAACAGCAAGATCCGGCGCATCGTCTCCGCATACCGGCCGGTGATCAGCTTTGCGCAGGGCATGCGCTGGTCCGCCGAGTGGTGGGCCGCCCACCAGGACGAAATACTTCCGGATGCCGAGATGGATGCGGAGATCGAGCGGCTGCTCTCGATATGGATGAAGCGATAGGAGAAGGTCGACTCAACCGCCGGGCAGCACGACGGTGCGGCCTCTGGCGAGTGTCCGATCGTCGCCGCTCAGTATCTTCACCAGAAGCTCTGATGCGCCGGTGAGTATTCCTTCAAGAAGCGGCTCTTCCTCGGGCGAAAATCTGCCGAGCACGTAGGACGATACGTCACCCCGACTCGGGCGGCCAACCCCGATGCGCAGCCTCGCAAACTCGTTGGTCCCGAGAGTACCCGCGATCGACCGCAGTCCGTTGTGGCCGCCGAGACCGCCCCCCCGACGGACTGAAACCGTGCCGTAGGGGAGATCGATTTCGTCGTGGGCAACGATGATCTCCTCGGGTCTCAGCTTGTAGAACGCAGCCGCAGGCTGGACCGAAGTACCGCTGAGGTTCATGTAGGTTTCCGGCCTGAGGAGAAGCACCTTCCGCCGGTCGGCGGCGCTGCCGACCGTGTAGTCTCCGCAGCTACCCTTGAATTTCTTCTGCCACGGGACGGCATCCGAGCCGGGAAGCGCGGCGAGGAGCATCCATCCCGCATTGTGACGGGTGTTTCGGTATTCGGCTCCTGGATTGCCCAGGAAGACCGCCATCCGTATTGCCACCTCGGCTCCTATCGCACCCCGGCGTAGGCTGCATCGCGCGAGCGCGACTCGACAGGAATTCTCCCGCCGACCAGCTTCTCGATCGCCTTCAGAAGGTTGCGCTCCTCCGGAGCGCAGAGCGACACCGCCTTTCCGGAGGCGCCGGCGCGCGCCGTCCGACCGATGCGGTGGACGTAGGTCTCCGCCTCGTTGGGCAGCTCATAGTTGAAGACATGGGTGATGCCGTCGACGTCGATGCCGCGTGATGCGAGGTCCGTCGCTACGAGCACTTTGACCGCGCCGCGGCGAAACCCCTCGAGGGTGCGCAGCCGGGCGTTCTGGCTCTTGTTGGCGTGAATGGCGTCGGCGGCGATGCCGTTTCCGGTAAGACTCTTTGCGAGTCTGTCCGCGCCGTGCTTGGTCCGTGTAAAGACGAGCACCCGCCCGACGGGACTTCGCCGGAGAAGCGAGGAGAGCAGCGCCCGCTTCTCGGTTTTCTCGACAAACATCACGCTCTGCGCGACGTTGTCGGCGGTGGTCTTTTCCGGCGCAACGCTCACGCGAACAGGGTCCTTCTGGATCGACCGCGCGAGCTCCGCGATGGAGGCCGGCATGGTGGCGGAGAAAAGAAGCGTCTGGCGCTTCTGCGGAAGCAGCGCTACGATCCGGCGGATATCCCGTACAAAGCCCATGTCGAGCATCCGGTCCGCCTCATCGAGAACGACCGTTTCGACCGAATCGAGAAAGAGCCTGTGCTCATTGTGAAGGTCCAGTAGCCGGCCCGGCGTTGCGACGAGCACGTCCGTTCCGCGCGAAAGCGCATGGATCTGCGCCGCTTTCGAAACGCCACCGTAGATGCAGACGTGCGAAAAGGCAACGCCCCGGCCGTAGGCGCCGAATGAGGAGTCGATCTGCGCCGCGAGCTCCCGGGTGGGTGCAAGCACGAGGTTACGGACGCTGCGCGGCCGAGGACGCGAATGCGTTGCCATTATCCGCTCGAGGATGGGAAGCGCAAATGCGGCGGTCTTGCCCGTGCCGGTCTGCGCGCAACCGAGCAGGTCGCGACCTTCGAGCAGCGGCGGAATCGCCTGCGATTGGATCGGCGTCGGTTCGTCATATCCTTCGTTCCGAAGGTTTGAAAGAATTTGTCGCGACAGATTGAGAGAGGAAAAACTGAAATTGTTCATTGGAATCCTGAAAAAGTTGAATACCGGCATCCATGACGCCGGGGCTGTTCGGAAGATACGAGAGATACGGAAAGGGGTCTTCGCGCACTGGCGGATCTGCCGTAGGGTCGAATTAATATACAACTTTTTTGGTCGGCAGTACAGCCCGTCACGAGGGATGACGTGACGGTCTTTGCCGGATGTGGTCTAATGGATTCAGACCCATTACCCTAACCGCAAGGAGCAGAAGAATGGAGCAGCACACGCCAAGCCGCGAAGAAGCGTACGCACTTCTCGCCGAGTACAACAAGGATGAGAGCCACATCAAGCACGGCCTTGCCGTTGAGGCGACCATGAGGCAGTTTGCCCGACTGTTCGGAGAGGACGAAGATAAATGGGGAATCATCGGCCTGGTACACGATCTCGACTGGGAAATGTACCCCGAACAGCACTGCGCCCGGACGAACGAGATACTTACCGGGAAGGGGTGGCCTGCCGACTACATCCGGGCGATCATGAGCCACGGATGGGGACTGTGCACCGAAGTCAAACCCGAGCACCGGATGGAAAAGGTGCTCTACACGATAGACGAGCTCACCGGGCTCGTCATCTCAACCGCCCTGGTGCGGCCGTCACGCAGTCTGTCCGACCTCACGGCGAAATCGGTAAAGAAGAAGTGGAAAGAGAAGAGCTTCGCCGCCGGGGTCAATCGCGGGGTGATCGAACAGGGGGCGGGGATGCTCGAAATGGAGCTCGGCGAGGTGATCACCGAGACCATCGAGGGGATGAAAAGGGTATCGTCCGACCTCGGCCTATAGGAATAGCAGCGCCGTTCCGGCGACCGCAAGCACCGCGCCGCCGATTTCGCGGAGGCTCACCCTCTCCTTGAGCACAAGGACCGCCGGAATGATGATCAGAACCGGCGTGAGAGCCATGATGGTTGAGGCAATCCCGGTGGAGGTGTGCTGCACGGCGAACAGCCCGAGAGAAACGCCGAGGAAGGGGCCGAAGAAGGCCCCCACGCTCACCAGGCCCATCGCCTTCAGATCACGAACGCCGGCTGCTACCGGCTGCCAGCGACGGGTCAGCGTGACTATGAGTGCAAACCCGACGATTCCGGCTATTCCCCGAATCTGAGTCGCGCCGAACGCATCGTAGGAGGGCGCGCCGAGCTTGCTCAGCACGAGCCCGCCCGCCTGGCCGAGCGCACCTCCGAACGCGTAGAGCACCCCGCGAACCGGATGTGCAAGCCGCACGCCCGCGCGCGGCCGGGGCACAGCTATTCGGGTCCCCGTTGGCGGCGTCGCTTCGGCCGCCGACCGCTGTAGAATCACCACGGCGATACCGGCGAGAGTGATGACCATACCAAGCATGCTCCGGAAGCTGAGAGTCTCGCCGAGCACGGCCCATCCCAGTAGCGCCGTGAGCGGGGGAACCGAGGCGTAAATGAGCATCGAAACCCGCGAACCGATCAGGATGAACGCCTGAAAGAGGAACAGATCTCCAACCACGAATCCAACCAGGCCGGAGAGACTGAGCCAGAACCAGACGTCCGGACCGGCGTCGACGGGTACCGGCGCACCCCGGACGATGAGCGACAGCACGCAGAAGATCAGAAAGGCGATCACGAGCCGCGTGATATTGACCGCGAGCGATCCGATACGGCGGCCCGCGGCCTCGAACGCGAGGGCAGTGGCAGTCCAGCAGATGGCGGTAACGAGAGCTGCGATTTCTCCGATTCTTTCGTGCAACATGATCTATGTGCGCAGACGGTAACATGAAAGCCGCAAGGAAGTATATTATTCGCGGAAGGGCTTATGGAGCTTTCATCTACCTTCAGACAGGACCGCATCCTCTTTCTCAAATCGGTGACAAAAGAGCACGCCTTCCGTGAGCTCGTCGACCGCGCGTGCGAAACGGGGCTTTCCGGGGTGGATTTGGATCCGGAATCGGTTTACGAGCGGTTGCTGAAGCGGGAGGAGCAGTTCACTACCCGAATATCCCCCACGATAGCCATTCCCCACGTGGTTCTTCCCGATCTCCGCGAGCCCGCGATCGTGTTCGGGATCTCCCGGACCGGCATTGTCTACGACTCAGGCGACGACGGTCCGGTTCATCTGCTTGTCCTGCTGCTGTCCGACAGAGATACCCACATCGATCTGCTGAGTCAGCTCGCCCGCGTCCTGCACCGTGACGAGCTTCCAGAAAAGCTCATTTCCGCACGCAGCCAGGGCGAGGCGTTTGCAGTTCTGCGGAGGAGCCCCGAGCCGCGGCATCGCGTGGAACACGACGAGAGCATGATGCTTTCCCAGACTACCTTCGAGCACGCACTCGACATGGCGCTTCAGACAGGGGTTCGCGCAGTCGTGCTCAACTCAGATTCGGTGGGAACCCTGGAGTTCATCCGCCGCGATCTTTCGGCAACTGCGGTCTACCTTGTTACCAATGATCCGGAGCAGTTCGAGCACACCGATTACGGCTTCCGCGAAGTCCTGACGATTCCTTTCCGGGGCATGACCCGCACCAATCTCGTGGAGCTGTCGCTTCTGTTCATTCTTTCGCGCGGACTCCTGGGAAAGGGCGACAAGGTGCTGAACGTATTTGGAACGCCCGGCGCAGGATACCTGGATACCATCCTCTACACCGACGTGGAGTGGGAGTTCAGGATTTTTTTTGCCATACACGGTGCCGACCGTCCGGTGGACCTGCAGGAGTCGGTGTTCTCCCGCGCGATACTCCTCGCGCACAATCTGGCGGTGGAGGGCCGAGAAGGAAAACCCGCCGGTTCGCTCTTCGTGCTGGGCGACTACAACAACGTGGCCGGATACTGCCAGCAGCTGGTGATAAACCCTTTCCAGTGCTATCCGGAGGAGGAACGAAACATACTCGATCCGGGACTCGAGGAGACCATAAAGGAGTTCTCCCGGATCGACGGCGCGTTCATCGTGCGCGGTGACGGGGTCATCGTGTCCGCGGGAACCTACCTGCGGACGGAGGTTCCGTTCGTTACGGTGGAATCCGGTCTTGGTGCACGCCACGCCGCCGCGGCCACCATCAGTAAGGTCACCCAGGCGGTCTGCGTGGTAATCTCGGAGTCGACTAAGAAAATCAGTCTTTTCCGCGGCGGAGAGCGGGTCATGATCATCTAGCAAGGAGCAGTATGTGAGTTCGCAGCCATCCGACCCTCTTCAGTGGTTCATTTTGCGGAAGGATTCGGTTCTTGTTTCAGAAGAAGAGCCGCCGAAAGTTCCGGTGCTGAATGCGGATGCCAAACCGCCGGTCGCTGTCGATTGCCGGCACCTGCTCAACGGCACCCGGGAGCCGGGAATAGTTGCTGCCGGAGCGGAAGAGCGGGCGAAGGCGCCTGCCGGGTACCGGTGGATCAGGCTCCGGTCGCTCTTTACCGGCGGCGTCGAAGAGCTGTTCTGGCCGGCCGGCGAAGCCTTTCAGGTGGTGAACTGGGACCGGACAACCCGTTTCTGCGGCGCCTGTGGAACGCGCACGCGGCAGAAGGACAGCGAAAGGGTTGCCGTTTGCCCGGAATGTGGATTCGAGCAGTATCCGCGAATATCCCCCGCGATGATCTGCGCGGTCGTTCGGGAGGGAAGACTGCTTCTCGCGCAGAACGTTCGATATCGCGGCGGGCACTACAGTGTGTTGGCCGGATTCGCCGAAAGCGGGGAGAATCTCGAGCAGTGCGTTGCGCGCGAGGTAAAGGAGGAGGTCGGCGTCTCTGTGCAGAACATTCGTTACTTCGGCAGCCAGCCGTGGCCCTTTCCGCACTCGCTGATGATCGGGTTCACCGCCGAATGGAGCTCCGGGGAGATCCATATCGATGATACCGAGCTTTCCGAGGCGGGCTGGTTTGCGCCCTCCGAGCTTCCCGATCAGCTTCCTGGCCATCCGACCATCGCAAGGCGCCTAATTGACTGGTTTGCCAGGACATATCGCGGTTGACAAGTGTTTGCATTCCGTTCCTGCCGACCGTATACTTATGTTTGAAGGATTTCGGAACGTAGAGTGATGGAAGACTACAAAGAAGATAAGGGCCACAGCTACCGGCAGATACGCCAGAACATACAGAAGCTTCAGGGAAAGCTTCGGGCGAGCCATGACTCACTGCAGAGAAGCAAGATCGTCGACGAGTTGAGCCGGCTCGAGCAGGAGCGGCTGCACGACACCAACCTCTTTCTCGGTGACGGATTCCAGGAAGATCTATCTGACCTGTCCGGCGACGAATATCCGATCCTGGGCCGCATATGGGACCGGTACGAAGAGCTTGTTTCCAAGAACCGGGATCAGCCTAGCGACGTCCAGGGCCTCATCGTCTACATGCACTATTTCGATGAGGAATTTCTGGGATTCCTCACTCCCCGGAAGCTGAAGCTCGACGTGAAGTACTCCATGGTTCGAGACACCTTCTACAATCTCTTCAACCAGCTCGACCGCAACCTGTCGAACTATCAGCAGGAATCCAAGCGCATCGGTGACGGTGACTACACCAAGAAGTACGAAGAGGACATCCTGCGGCGACTCGTCGAAATGCGCAATTCGCTCTTCGTCGAAGCGGATCGATTTCTCCGGAGGCTGCGGCAGTTTGCCGAGGATCTGATCGACGATCTCGAGGGAAAACAGATACTCTGCCAGAACGGAGACGAGTTTCTCTCCTACAACACCATAGACCGGGAGATCGATCTTCGGGGGCTATCGGTGAAAGAGGCTGTGGAGCGGCTTTATGAGTTTGCGGACGAAGCGGTCGGTTTCATCGACGTGCCGGATTTCCGGCGCTAAGAAGCGTTCCATCGCTTCCCCGCCGGAAGCGGCTACAGTTTGTCGATGAGCATCGAGCATTTGCCTGAAGGAATCGGCAGCGTCTTCTTCTTCTTTCCCAGTATATCGATCGTGAAGTAGTAGAGCTTCTCCGACTCGAGCCGGATCTCCCATCCGCGCCCGCTCTTGTTGCTCAGAATTGTGATGAGATTTCGTTTGAGCGACAGATTTTCGATTCCCATTATCTCGAGGGTCGGCACAATCCAGTCGACCGTCTTTCGCGGAAGGCTTATATAGAGACCAACCACGTTCTCGATCATGAGCGCGATCGTCGAAAGCGCGGTGTAGGGCAGAAACAGCGGGCGTGGAAACTCCTCGTTTTCGGACCACTCCGCAGGGCCGTCCTTGCGCGGGCGGTAGGCCTCCCATACGGTTCCCTTCTCCTTGCTCTCCGGATGAAGCGTATCGAGCAGGTAGTAGAGATGGCGGATCGAGCATTCGCGGGCAAGATCGAAGGCTCCATACTTTTCCAGACCTTTGACTACCATGAAGGTGAAAGGCGGATAGACCGAGCCGCGGTAGCCCTTGCCGCGCTCATCGAAGGCCTTTTCGTTCGCCGCGACGGTGGGAAAGGGGTTCTCGGTTCCGAACGTATCGGCGTCCCGCAGGTGCTCGATGAGGCGCTCGGCCTTCGCATCGTTTGGGATTTCGGCAAGGAGCGGCCAGAAGGCGGCCACCGTCTTTATGGGAAGCTGGCGGCCCTGCTTGTCCAGGTCGCAGTAGATTCCCAGCTCCTCGCTCCACATCAGCGAATTGATGCGGGTCTTCAGGGAAAAGTAGTGACGCTTGTACTTGAAGCTGATTTCCTTGTCATTGAGGATGTCGCCCAGCTCCGACATGTAGAGCGCGTTCATTGCCTGCTGCGAATTGAAGTCGATCGGATATGCCATCTTCTCGCGCGGCGCGTTGGTCATGGTGGTGGCGGCGAGCGGAACGGCATAGAGTCCGTTTTCACCCTTGAAGTTGGTGTCGAGCCAGTTGAAATAGGCCTCCAGGCGCGGCATGATATCCTTGATGCGTTTCTTATTGCCTATCTTGTGGTAGAGGTTGTGCTCCGCCCAGGAGAAGAGCGGCGGGTTCACGCCTTCGGGATTGTCGTCGGTGAAAATCGGTTTTCCATCGCGGATGCTGTAATCACCGCGTATCGCGCCGTCCTTTTCCTGCTTGTCGTAGAAATTGTCGAGCTGAGGCGTGGCGGGGTAGATGCGATTGCTGTAGACCAGGAAAAAGGTGGAAAAGCAGGCTTCGAACTGATTTATGCTCTTATTCTGCGGGAAGTTGAAATACCTTGGCTGGAGCTTGCTCTTTGCGGTACCTTTATGCCAGAAGTCCTGGATCCAAGCCCAGGTCTGGTCGTAAACGTCTACAAAATCCTGGTCGTAGAAGTGAATGGTAGGAAAGTCTTTCTTGACCACAATAGCTCCTCGAGAGAAAAACGGTAAGAGTCGGTAAACGTCGCACAGAGCGTTTTCTTGTCAGGATGCATTGAGGAACGTCCGGAAATTTGGCTAATCTGATACATATTAAGCACAAGGTTTCCCGAAAGTCAAATTTGAGATATCGGCGATCCGCGGGAGTGTGATCCATGTGGCGAATCCTGGCGATAGACGACGATCCTGAGATACTGCAACTGGTCCGCGAGATCCTCAACGTGCCCGATTACGAGCTGCGTACCGTCTCTTCAGGCACGGAGGCTCTGAATCTGGTCGAGAGCTGGCACCCCGATGTGGTGATCTCCGACGTCATGATGCCGGGCAAGGGCGGACTCGCCACCGTGCTCGAGCTTCGGCAGAAGTATCCGGAATTGCGGGTGATCATCATGACCGGCCAGGTTCCGGAAGAAGCGCACGTCCTCGACGAAATCGCCTCCTCCTTCGGCTCCGGCACCGTTCTCTACAAGCCTCTTGCCATCGTAGAGATACGCGACGCGGTGCGGAAAGCGCTCAAGGGTGCGCCTTGACACAGCAGGGAGGGTGTGCAAAAGTGCAACAACTATGGAAACGTCCGAACTCGAATTGACCGCGGACCTCGCTCACATTGATCTCAAGCACGAGGAATACGAGGCTCTCGGACGGGCGGTCGAGCAGATGATCGAGTACTTTTCGCGCATGAACGAGGTCGACGTGAGCGGCCTCGAACCGACTACACATGCGCTCATTCTCCGGAATCGACTGCGCCCGGACGTGCCGGGGCAGAAGAACGCTTCAGATCCGCTACTCGAAAACGCCCCTGAACTGGAAGATCGATTCATTGTCATCCCGAACGTACTCTGACGGTCATCTATGACCGTATCCGAATAACAAGGCTACAGCATGACGGACACGGTGAGCAGTTGGCGGAAGGTCCTTGATTCAGGGGACACCCAGAAAAGGTATGCGCAGTTCGTGCGCGAAAGAAACGACAGGATCAACGCGTTTCTCGAGTTCGACCCGGGACGCAGTGCCGCCGGAGAAAAGGGAACCGATTCGACTCTCGCCGGTCTGCCGTTCGGCGTGAAGGACAATATCGCGGTCGAAGGGTTCAGACTTTCCTGCGGCTCGCGTATTCTCGAGGGACTCGTCTCGCCCTACAGTGCGACCGCCGTACGGCGGCTCCAATCGGCCGGTGCGCGCGTTGTAGGAAAAACCAACCTCGACGAATTCGGAATGGGCTCCTCCACCGAAACCTCCTCTTTCGGATACACGAAGAATCCCTGGGATCTTACCCGCGTTTCAGGCGGATCTTCCGGGGGATCTGCGGCCGCGGTGGCGGCAGGGCTTGTTCCCTTCGCCATCGGATCGGATACGGGCGGATCCATCCGTCAGCCCGCGGCTTTCTGCGGCGTCTACGGTCTGAAGCCGACCTACGGCTCGGTGTCCCGCTACGGTCTTGTCGCTTACGCCTCTTCGCTCGAGGTCATCGGAGTTGTCGCTCGAACGGTCGACATGACGGAGCGCGCCTTCAACGCGATGCGAGGTTCGGATACCATGGATCAGACAAGCATGGACGCGGCCGAATACGACGGCGCCGGCTTCGGTGACGCCGGTCCGATCCGGAAGGGAGAGGTATCCCGGATCGGCGTCATCGGCGGCGACCTCGGCCTCTCTCCCGGCGTCGCCAGCGCCTATGCGCTCTCCATAGAACGGCTCCGGAAGCGGGGCTATGAAATCGTCGAGATATCGCTTCCCATGCTTGAATACGTGGTTCCGGTGTACTATACGATTGCCACCGCGGAGGCGAGCGCGAACCTTGCCCGCTTCAACGGGATCCGCTACGGTCTCCGTCCCGATTACGCCGAGAATCCGGATGAACTGGTGCGAATAGCACGGGACCGGGGTTTCGGCGACGAAGTGAAGCTCCGGGTACTCCTGGGAACCTACGTCCTTCGCTCGGGGTTCCAGGACCAGTACTATCTTCGCGCGCAGAAGATCCGAACCGCGGTACGGAACGAGCTTGCGGCGGCCTACCGGGAGGTCGACCTGATCCTGATGCCGGCATTTCCGACCAACGCCTTCAAGGCGGGGGGCGCCGCGGCCGGTGAGTCTGCGCTCGACCCCTTTCAGCAGAAGGTCGCCGACCGTTTTACAAGCACGGCGAATCTTGCCGGCCTTCCCGCGCTCTCCTTTCCCGTTTCAATTGAGGAGGGCGTCCCGGCGGGGATGCAGTTCATGGCGCCTCCCTTTTCCGAAGAGAAACTCTTTCTGGCCGGACGGGAGATGGAAGAGGAGTTTCCCGCGCCCGAGCCGCCCGATTTTCCGGCGAGGTGGAGATAGCCGTGTACCAGTCATTCATCGGACTCGAAATCCACATCCAGCTTCTGACGAAAACCAAGGTCTTCTGCGACTGCCGCGCGGCGTTCGGAGACGAGCCGAATACCAATGTCTGCCCGGTCTGCATGGGTTATCCGGGCGTCCTGCCGGCCCTCAATGAAGAGGCGATGCGCATGTCCTACGTGGTTGCGCGGGCGCTCAACTGCAGCCTGAGCGACATGGCGGTTTTCGACCGGAAGAACTACTTCTACCCTGATCTTCCCAAGAACTATCAGATCAGTCAGTTCGGGGCGCCCGTGGGCACAAACGGATACCTCGACCTGGAGTTCCACAAACGAAAGAAGCGGGTCCGCATCCACGAGTGCCATCTGGAGGAGGATGCGGGAAAGATGATCCACGCCGGGGACATGTCGCTGCTCGACTACAACCGGACCGGCACACCCCTTCTGGAGATCGTGACCGAACCCGATCTGGAAATCGGCGAGGAGGCTGAGCTGCTGCTGCATCAGTTCCGCAGGATGGTTCGCTACCTCGGTGTCTGCGACGGCAACATGGAAGAGGGGTCACTTCGCTGTGATGCCAACGTGTCGGTGAATGTCGCCGGGAAGGGGCTTGGCCGCAAGGTCGAGATCAAGAACCTCAACTCCTCCCGCTTCGTACGCAAAGCGCTCAACTTCGAGATCGACCGTCAGAAGGAGATACTCGAAAACGGCGGCACCGTGGTCCAGGAGACCCGTCTCTGGAACGAAAACCGCGATTTGACCGAATCGATGCGTACCAAGGAGAGCGCCCACGATTACCGGTACTTTCCCGAACCGGACCTGCCCCCCTTCCGCACCGACGCCGAGTTCCTGCGCCGGGTGGAAGAGAGCCTCGTGGAGCTCCCGTCGGCGCGGCAGGCGCGATTCATCGAATCGTACGGGCTCTCCGAACGGCACGCGGAACAGATCTGCGACGAGAAGGAGACCGCCGACTACTTCGAGGAGGCGGTGAACAGCGGCGCGGATCCGCAGGCGGCGGCCATCTGGCTCTCCGGCGACGTGCGGAAGATGCTCAACCGCGACAATGTCGCCCTTTCCCAAAGTCCGCTCTCTCCCGAGCGGCTCGCCGGTCTTCTGAAGCTTCTCGACGAGGGACGCATACACGGCAAGCTCGCAAAGCAGACGCTCGAGGCTGTGTTCGCGGAGGACAAGGATCCGGAAGCGATCGTACGCGAGAAGGGTTGGGAGCAGCTGTCGGATCGAAGCGAGCTTGCAGCGATCGTGGACCGGGTCATCGAGCGGAGCATACAGGCTGTTGCCGACGTCCGGGCCGGCAACATGAAGCCGATCGGATTTCTTGTCGGCCAGGTGATGAAGGAGACCGGCGGCCGGGCGGAGCCGCAGCTCGTCCAGGAGCTGCTCAAGGAGAGACTTGCGCTCAACGTGATACAGGTGCTCTCCTTCGGCGGCGCCATCTCCGGAACCAGGCGTGCCGACGGGCTTGTCGAACCGGGAGACCTTCTCAGTCTCGAGCATATCTTTCGCGAGGACGACCAGCTTCCCGACAGCGTGCGCTTCGACGAGGTGCAGCTCGGCCGCTTCCTGAGCGAGGAGATTACTCCCGCCGACTGGGCGGCGCTGATCGAGGCAGTCGGATCCTGCCTCGAGGGCGGCAACGCCTCCGGGATCGTGGTTGCCCACGGTACCGACACCCTCGCCTACACCGCGAGCCTGCTCTACTGGATCTTTGCCGATACCCGCGTGCCTATCGTCCTTACCGCGGCGAACACGCCCGCCTCCATCGAGAGCGAAGGTACGGTCGGGACCGACGACGAAGCTGTCGCAAATCTCAAGAGCGCCGTTCGTGCCGCGGTGGACGCGAAGCCGGGAGTCTACGTCGCCTTCGGCGGCGAGCTCTTCTCGCCGATCAACCTGAAGTTTCAGCGTGTGATCGTGTCGGGAACCGGACGCAGCCGGACCTCCGGGCACGGAAGCTTCCGCAACTGGAACCTCTTTACACCGATACACGCCGGACCGTCGCTCGTTTCCGGCCGGCTCACCTTCGAGCGCAAGTCGCTGCAGGAACGTCTCGAAAAGGCTATTGCTTCGGTGTTCATCGCAAAGGTTTTCCCCGGCATGCAGGGCAGCTCGCTCACGGCGCTGATCCAATCCGGCGTCAAGTACTTCATTCTCGAGCTGTTTGACACCGGCACCGCCTCACTTCGCGAGACACCGTTTTCCCTCCGTCACGCGTTCGATTTTGCGCGCGACCGCGATGTCCGGTTCTTCTGCACTTCGCAGCAGGAGGGGTCGGTCGACTTTTCCGAGTACATCACGGGCCACGAGCTGTGGCGCGAAGGCGCGATCCCAATGGGGACACTTACGACGGAATCGGTGTATACTCGGCTCGTCGCCGCCCTTCTGGTGGCGGAATCCGAGGAAGAGGTCGTTCACCTGATGGAGGATTAGGCATGCGGGTGCTTGCCAGGGACATCGCATCACACGTCAACACTGAAATCACCATGTCCGGATGGGTGCACCGAATCCGCGAGCTGGGTGCAATCTCCTTCGTGCTCCTGCGCGACCGGTCGGGAATCGTCCAGCTGGTCTATGGAGGCAAGGCCGACCTCACGCTCGAGTCGGTCGTGCACGTGAAGGGCAAGGTGCGGGAAAACGAGAAGGCTCCCGGTGGATACGAGCTTTCGGTTGACTACACCGAGCTGCTCGCCAGGGCCGAGCCTGACCTCCCGGTGCCGGTCAATCAGGAACCGGACAATCTGGGCCTCGACGCCATCCTCGACAACCGCCTCGTAAGCCTGCGCATCCCGAAAATCCGGATGATCTTCACGCTGCAGTCGGCAATTCTGCGCTATTTCGCCGAATGCCTGCGAAGCCAGGATTTCACCGAGATCAAATCGAGCAAGCTCGTCGGTACCGGTACCGAGGGCGGCACCAATCTTTTCACCGTCGAATACTTCGAAAACAGGGTCTACCTCGCGCAGTCACCGCAGTTCTACAAGCAGGCGATGGTTGCCTCGGGAATGGAGCGAGTCTTTGAAATCGGTGCCGCCTATCGTGCCGAGAAACATGATACCCCCCGCCATCTGAACGAATACGTTTCGCTCGACGTCGAAACTGCCTTCATCGAGTCCGAACAGGATCTGATGGACCTCGAGTCGGGAATCCTCAAAGCAGTCTTCTCCGGAGTGAAGCGGGATCACCAGTCGATCCTCGATGCGTGGAACGCCGATGTCCCGACACCAGACGACGTGGACCGAATTCCGCGCATATCGCACGACGAGGCGAAGGAGATCATCTCCAGCAGGCTCGGTCACCGGGTGTTCGAGATAAATCCGGAGGGCGAGCGCGAGGTGTGCGAGTGGGCGCGCGAAAACCACGGCATTGACGCCGCATTCGTGAACGGCTTTCCGCGGAAGAAGCGGCCATTCTACACGTTTCCCGACGGCCTGAAGACCATGAGCTTCGATCTGCTGTTCCGGGGTCTTGAGATTACCACCGGCGGCCGCCGAATCAACGAATTTCCCATGTTGCTCGAGACGCTTCCCAAGTTCGGGCTCACCGCCGAAGGAATGGCCGACTACCTGCAGATCTTTCGCTACGGATGTCCGCCGCACGGCGGCTTTGCCATAGGCTTGGAGCGGTTGACGCAGAAGATTCTCGGGCTGGCCAACGTCAAAGAGGCCTCGCTCTTCCCCCGCGACCGCAAGCGCGTCAGGCCATAGTCCCTATCGGCGCCACGGCCGGCTGAAGGCTACATTCCGCGTACGAACTTCGCGATCCCGTCGAGCAGCATCTGCACTGCCATCGTGGTCAGGATCATCCCCATCAGCCGTTCGAGCGCGTTGAGTCCCCTGCTCCCTATAACCCGGTGCAGAAAATCGGAAAAGAAAAGCACCACGAACGACACCGTCCAGGCAATCGAAAGGGCGGCGAGCAGCAACGGCAGACGGTCCGGATTGGCGGTGGAAAACAGGATGACCGTGGCCATCGATGAGGGACCTGCAACCAGCGGCACTGCGAGTGGAACGATGATCGGCTCCTCGGTCCGCGCCGCCTCCCCGCGCGAGGGCGATGGAAAAATCATCCGAATGGAAATGAAGAAGAGAATCACCCCTCCGGCAATGGCGAGAGCCGGCTCGGAGATGCTCATTCCGGCGAGAATGTACTTTCCGAAAAAGAGAAACAGCACGAGCAGCGCAAACGCGATTACCATCTCTCGCAGGATAATGAACCGCCTGCGCCGGCCCGAGTAGTCCTTGAGCACAGCGAGGAAGACCGGGATGTTCCCGAAGGGATCCATGACGAGGAGCAGGGTTATTGCCGCAGAGTAGATTGTCATTTCCTGATATGCCTTATCTTGCGGAAAATGTTGGCCATGCTGTCCATTTCCCGATTGTTGAGCGTTGCGCGAGCCATGACGTCCCGTAGAAACATCCGGGTCGGCGCGCTGTCCGATATCGTGAAAAATCCAAGTTCCGTAAGCGTCTCCATCATACCATCGACCGTACGCTCGAGTCGCCGCTGATCCACCGCCCGCGGAGCGGCAAAAAGCCTGCGGTCGGCTGTGGATTCCTCTGCTTCGCCGTAGTGCAGGAGAGCGGCAGTCCGGAAGAACGAGTAGGTCACTACCTGCACCGCGTGCGAGAGATTGAGAGAGGGAAACTCCGGCGACGAGGGTATGTGCAGCGCCGCAGAGCACGCGGCCAGCTCGGAGGTGGTCAGGCCGTGCTCCTCGTTGCCGAAGACCAGCGCCACATCTCCAGGTTTGTCCATCGTCATCGTACGAACCGCGAACTCCTCGGGCAGAAAGTAGGATATCTTCCGGCTCTTCCCGTGCCTGCGGGTCACGCCTGCCGAAAGCACGGTGTCCCGAAGCGCCTCTTCGAGCGTGTCGTGCCGTTCGGCGGACTCGAAGAGCTCGTAGGCGTGCACCGCCATGAATCGAATCTTTTCGGGGTCGAAATTGAGAATGCGGCCGGCGATAGCGAGACGGGTGAAACCCATCGTCTTCATCGCCCGGCAGACCGCCCCGATGTTGAAGCTGCTGTCGGGATTGCAGAGAACGATCTTGAAGCGATTGAGGCGGCCGACGTGGGGCGGGAGCTGCTCATTCATGTCCGCGAGTATACGGAATTATCGTTTTTGCGTCATTTGACGGAGACCGACGCGGAACTGATGGCGGATCCCCAGTCCGGGAACGAAGCGGAGCGATTTCCGCGCCGTGCGTGCGGCCTGCAGTGCGTGCACGGGAAGCGGCTGACCGGCATAGAGGTGCCGAATCGCCATCGCGGTGAACTCCTCCACCGACCCGGCCTGACCGTTGAGATGGTGGCGCGCCTGATTCATCCACGCGATCCAGCCGGAGTTCGAGGGACCGGGGAGACCGGTCTTGCGTTCGAAGTGCTGTACCGCTCGCCTGAGCTCCCGGTAGAAGCGGCGCTCGAGAAGCTGCTGCGGCGTATATCGCCGGCGTCTGGCGACCACAAGAAACAGAAGACCGCCCAACACGAGCAGTATGCCGGCGCCCCCGATCAGCACAGGCCAGAGCGCCGGTCCGGACGGCGATGAATCCGGACTCTGCGACGCGGCGGCAGGAGCCGGCGCAACATTGTGGCCGAGAATGTCGGCGAGCTGCCGCGCAGTGTTCCCGTCCTCCTGAATACTGTAGTCGTAGACCCACTGTCCGTTCGCGTCCTGATGATAGCTGGTAGGATCAACCGCCGGCGTTGCCTCGAAAGTCGCCCATCCGCGTCCGTCCAGCCACACCTCTGGCCACGCGTGCGAGGTCATCTCGGTAACTGTCGCCTGGTCCGAACTCGAAGGAATGTGGGCGAGGTATCCGGTCGCGTAGCGGGCGGGAATGCCGTCGAGCCGCGCCAGGATAACGAAGGCGCTTGCGAAGTTCACGCAGTAGCCGGCCGAGGAGTGAAAAAGGAACGTGTCGACGAAGTCCTTGCTGGTGCCGTTGGTCGCAACCGAAGAGAGCGTGTAGGAGTAATTGTGCGCCAGGTAGTTCTGAATCTTCTTGAGAATTTCCTGAGGCGACGAAGTGTCTTCCTGAAGCACATTCGCGAGGTTTCGAACCTGGTCGGGCAGCTCTGCAGGAATCTGCAGATAGGCGCGCTTCAGCTCCTCGCGCATGTAGGGGGCAACCTCGGCGACGCGTACGAGCGTTATTGTCTGGTCCCTGGCGATCGGCTGCGAAAGACGAAACCCGGTGTCGTAGTTGCCCTCCACGATGTCGCGCCTAACCCCGTGGGTGACGACCCCGATGGTGTCGAGCGTTGTCGGCACCAGGTCCAGATTACCCGCGAGCACCTTGAGCTTCAGCCGCTTTACGTCGTCTCTCCAGCCCTTGGTGGCGCGGCGATAGCGGGTGCCGCCGTGAAGCACCCGGGAGGAGATCTTCCATGCGCTCCCGGTGTACTCGTCGAGAATATCGGTGCGGATGTAGTAGGTCGCCCCCGGGTCTCCGGTCACCTCGAAGATCGGCTTGCCGGTAAGCACCGGCACTCCACCGAGTTTCTTCTCGTGGAAGGTCGTCGCCGCCCGGGAGACGTCGTAGAGAAGCGGAAACTCCGGATCGAAGGATAGAACCGCCCGCCGGAGCGCCGGCGAGAGGTTGAGATCGATGTAGTCGCGGCTGCTCTTTGCGGGAAGGCCCGCAAAGGCTATCGCCACCGCGGTTGCCACTGCCCCGACGATCACGACATTTCGCGATCGGCGTCCGACGGCGAGCAGCCCGATCGCAGAGACGGCGAACAGCGCACAGACGTAGATGTTCTGTGTGATCAGGCCCGCCAGAAAGAGAAGCACCATCCCCATTCCTGCCGCGGCGCGAACCGGTCCAACCGAGAGGCTCGTGGGAAAGAGCAGGGCTGCGAAATAGGTGGTGACCACCACAAACAGATTGGATACCGGAGCGGTGCCGGAATTGAGTGCCGATCCGAACACGCGGAACCACTCCTCGTAGGAACGAAAGGGCGTGATCAGGATGGCCATGAGGATGAGCGCGCCCGTGACGCCGAATATTACCGCATGCACGGTCGACCAGCCGCGCGAGGGAGTCGTCCGCTTTCGCACGGCCGGGACAACGAGAGCGGCGGAAATCAGTATCGCGTCGAAGGGGCTGATGTCGGCATGAAGCGCGTAACGGCAGATCAGGGCAGCAGCGGGAACGCCCGCATATACGGCGGCGCGAAGGAACAGATAGCCCGCGCCTGATGAAGCTCGCGCCGGACCGGCCGCCATCTCACCCCCCGACCGTGACGCCATAGGTCTTTCCTTCGAGCACCGACCCAATTGTCCGGGCATCATCGACGACATAGAGGTCCGCTCGCTCTCCGAACAACCCGGCCGCATCGCTTCGCAGCCTCATCTGCAGCCCCCGGCCCAGGCCCGCGAGATTCAACACCAGCTTGAGATCCGTTACCGTTCCGTTTTCCAGAGAGTTCCTCAGGCCTGATTGCACATCGTGGGTAATTGCCACCACCACCTTGCGGCTGAGCAGCCCGTCACGCACGTCCTGGTCGACGAGAGCCTCGAGACCTCCGTGTCTGGCGTAACTGCAGGAGATCGAGCTGCGTACCAGTTTGTCGAAGCACTCAGGTCCCAGTTCCACTTTCTCGAGCTCCGGATTCCCCGGAGCGCGGACGATGGGGGTTACGCGGTGCTCGAGCAGGTAGCGCACCAGCGCCAGGAAGATCTCGACACCGGCGTCCTCGTACTCGCGCGGATCGGAACTTTCCGGCGGCGCCGGACTGGTGTCGAAATAGATGATGACGCCGTTTTTCTGCTCGCGTTCATACTCCCGCAGAAAGGGCTTGCCGGTCGAAGCGTATTTGCGCCAGGATATCTGCCGGATCGATTCGCCGTCGCGGTACTCGCGGAGCTGCACGAAATTGCCGAGATCGCCCGCGTGGCGATCCGCCGAAACGGCGCTTCCCCCGAGAACGTCGGTGACCACCGTCGAAAAGTGCTGAAGCTCGTGGATTCGGGGATAGACCAGGTAGGGACGCGTTTCGATCCTGCGCTGCAGGGCGACGAATCCGAGCGGGTCGGCGGCGCGGACGGATTCGACGCCGAGGCGATAGGCGCCGCGGTGCGCGAAGAGCAGGGTCATCGCGATATCATGGCTCGTACGGGCGCGCAGCGTGATATCCATCGGCGCGAGCTCCCCGCTCTGCCTGCGCATGTCGGTTTCGAACTCTACGTGCAGACCCTGCATCGGGAATGGAGATCGATTCACCACGAAGAGCCGAGCCGACACCTTTTCGCCGCGAACCGGTTTGAAAACACTCCAGTGCTGCTGCACCTGGATCGAGCGAAAGGGAATCACCGTCGAAGCGACGAGGCTGATGGGAAAGAACAGAAGAAAGAAGAAGACGAAGAAGAGATAGGGGCCGAAGTATATCCCTGCAAGAAAACTCAATGAAAGGCTGAAGATGTAAACGCCGACCAACCGTACGTTCACGTTCATATCAGATTCCTACCGGAAGCTGGCACTCCTTCACGAGTTGGGTGATGATGTCTGCCGAGCCCGCGGCGCCAATTCTCGCCTCCGAAGAGAGGATTACCCGATGTGCGAGAACCGACGGCGCGAGCGCTACGACGTCTTCAGGCATGACAAAGTGTCGGCCCGACATGAACGCGTGACCCTGGCTTGCTCGCTGGAGCTGGACCGCCGCGCGGGGGCTTGCTCCGAGCTGGATCAGCGGGGTGGTGCGGGTCTTTCGCACAACCTCGATTATGAAGGTCCGGACCGTATCACTTATCTGTACCGACCGCACGAGCCGCTGTATCTCCTGCAGCTCGGACGGACTGATCTGCGGGCGGATGTCCGGCGCCGAGGATTCGGTCTGGAACCGGCGAAGAATCTCCTCCTCCCCTTCGCTGTCCGGATATCCGAGACTGAGTGCGATGCCGAAGCGATCGAGCTCCCGTTCGGGAAGCTGAAATGCGCCCATGAAGGTCGACGGGTTCTGTGTGGCGATGACCACAAACGGCTCCGGCAGCCGGTAGGTGTGTCCGTCGACCGTCACCGCCTGCTCCTGCATTGCTTCGAGGAGGCTCGACTGCGTCCGCGGCGAGGCGCGATTTATCTCGTCGGCGAGGATGAACTGATGCATGATCGCGCCGCTCTTGAAGACGAACTCCTGCGAGTCCGGCTTCCAGATAGTCATGCCGATTATGTCTCCGGGAAGCAGATCGGGGGTGAACTGAATGCGGGAAAAATCCAGACCGAGACTCTCACTCAGGGACTTGGCGAGCGTCGTCTTTCCGACGCCGGGAACATCCTCGATGAGCACGTGGAGGCCGGAAACGACTCCGGCGAGCAGCAGATTGACCGAAGAGGGCTTTCCAACGAAGACCCCGCAAATGGCCTCCGAGATCTTGGCCACCCGGCCCGCATAATCGGCGACCTTTTCATCGACGGTCACAGAAGCTCCTCCAGTACATAAACGTAGTTCTTATCCGTCCCAAAGACAATCCATTTGCCGGCGACCACCGGCGGGCTCAGCAGATTTCCTTCGATGTTCATGCGCCATATCACCTGGCCGTTGCGAGCCGAAAGGCAGACGAGCTGGGAAGGGGCAGGCGCGCCGGAGGGCGTGAATGCCGAGTTGAGCTGGCTCGGCTGTCCGTCGTTGGGCGGCGGGCCCAGAGTATCGTCCCCCCGGACTCCCACATACACGCGGTCCCCGGCGACCATCGTGGCGCTGGTGGTGCGATGATTGAACTGGTGGCTCCAGGCGAGGGAGCCGGTGTGCGTGTCGAAGGCGCGAACGATCGAGTCGCCGGACGCATAGATGACGCGGTTGTGCCAGACAGACGGCGCCATGAAATCGAGAATGCTCAGATCGCGGTCCAGCTCATCGTACAGATTGGCCGGCGGATCGTTACCAAATACCGATTGATCTTCGTAGTGCCACAACAGCTCACCGGTCTGGCGGTGAAACGCGTAGTAGTCGTACTGCCAGTGGTCGTTGAAGAAGGTACAGGTCGAGATGAACAGCCGGTTGCCCTGCACCGCCGGAAACGAGTACCAGTGCGCGTCTATCACGCGGGCGTCCAGAAGCCAGTGGTAGGTGTGCGTCTTGAGGTCGTAGGCACCGAGCGACCGGGGCTGCGAGAGCGGCCCTCGAGCCAGGTAGATCACGTTGTCGTAGACCTGGAAGGTGTCGCGATGCCAGACCGGATTTGGGATTTCGTCCATGAGCTTGCCGTCGAGCGAGAGAAAGAAGAGACTTCCTCCGTCGCTCGAGGCGATAATGCGGTCCTTGTATCGCACAACGGTCGACTGGACCGTGCGTCCGGTAAAGTAGTGCCACACCTCCTTGCCGTCACTGCGCGAGACCGCATAGACATTGCCGTCATTGGAGCCGAAATAGACATTCGTATCGTCGGCAAATGGGATCGAGTTTACCGGCGCGCCGGTCTTGAAGACCCACTTCATGTAGCCGGTTTCGAGGTCCATTGCGTAGAAGTTCCCGTCGGTGGACCCGAAGTACATGATGTTGTTTCGAATGACGAAATTGTTGAAGGCAAACGCCCTGGATCCGTCGGTCTGGAGCTGGAGCTTCCACTTTATGCCGATGGGCGGATGGATGCTGTCGGCGGTATATCCCCGTCCGCCGCTTCCCCGGAACTGGATCCAGTCGCCGTTTCCGCTGCACGACGCGAGAAGCGCAATTAGGGCGGCAACGCCGAGAGCCGGCAGAGCCCATCTGCGCCGGCGTCGAGATGCTGCCTCAGGTGATTTCTTCATCAGTAATAGAGTCCTCTCAGGCTGAAAATGCGCCGCAATCGCTCCTTTATCCCCCGCTTTCTGCTGTCACGGACCGCCGTGGCGTAGTCTGCGGTGAGTTTCGACCACATTTCGGCGGTCTCCTCCTCGGTCGCCTGACTTCGATAGCGAAGCCTCGTATATGCAGCAGCGAACTGCCGGACCTCGGGGTGAACCTCCGCGTACTCGACCGGCGTTCGCGACGGTGGCTTCAGATGGTATCCGGCCGCGGCGAGGCGCATGAGGAGCACCCGGTAGAGCGCCCAGGCGCCTCGCGGTCCGCCGCGCCGGGCAAGCAGCACGAGCGTCGCCTCCCTTCCGTAGCGGTAGAGATAGAGCAGCACCACAATCGCCACGGCAATCAGCGCCAGTATCTGCAGGACGAGCAGCCACGGGAACTGGAGTATCGGCGCCTGTTCCTTCTGCGGCGTTATCAGCGGAATGATTACGGTCTGATTGTTCGGGTTGAGCTGCGACGGCGGCGGGATGGCGTAGGCCGTCGACTCGAAGTCGACCCACCCGTAACCGGGAAGGTAATACTGCACCCACGAGTGTCTGTGTGCCGTCGTGACCAGCATCAGCTGGCTCAAAGGATACTTCTGGAGCTCGGGGATGCTCTGCTGGAGGATATAGAGACCGCGGAGATGCGCGGGGGTCTGCAGGTTCCTGGACGCGAGCCAACCGGTGACCACGCGTGATGGAATGCCCGCGAGCCTTCCAAGAAGGGCGGCGGTGTTCGAAAACTCGGTGCAGTCGCCGTCCTTCGTTGTGGTGAGGAAGTTCGCCAGATGTGCCACCGTGACGTCGTCGGTGAAGCCCACTTGATACTGATAGGTCCTGAAGCTCTTGAGAATTGCCATGATGCGCCCGAAGTAGCTGTCGCTGTTGGGCGCGTTGTTCAGGGCTCCGGTCAGAAACGACTGGAAGATCTTCTGATCCTTCTGTGAGAGCGGCACCTGGAGATAGCTCTTGAGCGCAATTTTCTTGTCGGCCGAGAGATCCCCGAGCGATTGCCATACCTGAACATCGGGCGTCGAGACCTGAGAAACGGTGTCGTAGAAGTACTGAAACGGATAGTATTTGCTCTTGAGCACCGTCGGATCGATGGAGTCAGGCAGATAGGGTATCACGCGGTCCGAGATGGTGGAAAAAAAGTGCACGGTCCAGGGTGTGCGGCCCAGATCGTTGTTGGGTACCTGGTTCTTCCATGTCCCGATAAGGCGCATGTGCGTCAGATCGTTCAGCGGGTTCGAACCGGATTTCACGAATCCCTTGACCGGATCGAATCCGTCGTAGTAGGCATCCGCGGCATAAACGGGACTGTGCTGACTTGCCACCACCATGATTGCCCGCTGTCCGCTGGACCCCTGTCCGCTGCCGGTGCCCTGCCCGTTGCCCTCGGTCGGGTTCTGCCACTTGTCGGCGGGAATACCCTGCAGGCCGCCCTGGCCGTTCTGCCCTGGCCGCTGACCGTTCATCCCGCTGCCGGGGTTCCGTCCGAACTGACGTCCGTTCTGGCCGAAGGGATCGAACTCGTTGTTCCGAAGGCTCCCGTTGTCCGGAAAGCCGCGTCCCGACTCGTCGAGAGGAATAGGCTTAGGATGGACCTGTCCGTTGAGCAGGTTTGCCACCACCGTATGCTTCACGAAATCCGGGGGAATAAGGAAGGCGAGCGCAAGAAGCAGGGGGATGCCGACCGCCAGGTAGACGATGACCTCCCGCCGCGACCGTTTGGACCCTCTTCGCCGCGGCCTGGCGGATTTCCCGTTTCCGGCAGCGGCCCCGTTCTCGAGCTCCATGCCGCTTACCTCGGGATCCCGTGCGGCCCGCTGCGAGGTGAAATAGAGCACAAGGCCGTGGATCAGGAACGCCACTATGGTGAGCGCCATGATCAGCTGGGTCAGCCCGGCGGTTGCGCGGGCGATGTCTTCCGACGCCTGCGAGAAGCTCAGCATCCGGTAGTAGAACAGGGCCAGAAAGAACTGTTCGAGCACGAAGATGCTTCGCGCGCGTGTGCCAACGTGAAACACCAGCGTGGTGAGCAGGAAAGATCCCGCACCCACGGCGATGATGAGCCAGAATGAGTCGAGACCCGGGACCATCGCCACCGTGAGCGCTATGGCTGCTGCGGCTGCCCCCAGCCAGACCCTGACTCTGAATCGCGGCGGCGAAAGAAAGAACGCTATCGCCATTTCGGCCGGCGCGAGAAAGAACCAGATCAGAGCGCTTACTTTGTCGTAGGGAACTACAATCGCAGGATTGATGAACGGAAGAGCAAAGGCAAGCAGATACAGAACAAGACGCGAAAAAAACAGGATCGTCATGAATCTCCGATCCTCCTCCTGATCATGATAATGCAACCCCAATTAGATGACAAGGTTGCTAAGACAACTCCCGGCGCAAGTTACCACTCGAGGATTACTTTGCGCTCGACGAGTTCAATACTCTGTCCGGTGATCACCCCCGGGACGCTTCGGTCCCGTTCCCGGACAGGAATGTACTGCACGGGAAAAAGAGATGCGAGGGTCGGGAAGAATTCCTTTCCGAGCATGCTGAAGCGGATGGTATTCGGCGGGGGAAGCTTTGCTTCCGGTTTAGGCTGTGCGGTTGCGGTAAATCCCCTTCCCGGGGGTCTGCGCACCGGTCTTGGCGCGAAGACGGTCCGATAGACGGTTGTCTGTCCTCGGGTGTGGGTCTGCAGGAAGGCTGAGAGCCCCTCGTCATAGGCAGTGGAGAACACCGTGCTGTCTCGGTCCCGCCGGTCCTGATCGGCAACTCCTGCGGGGTCTTCGGCCGGGCTGCCGACAGGAACTGCCGATTCGGTTTCCAGATGGAGATCGCTGAGTGACCGGGACATCTCGTGGATGTCCTCTTCGCTCTCCAGTATCGAAACGCCCCGGCCGGTCATCACCCTGAAATGGAATTCCGGATGCTCCCGCTTCACGCGAAAGAGGTAGGCGACCAGCCAGCTCTTCAGGACGTTCAGCTGCGCAATCGATTCGAACGACTCACCCGGGTGCCTGCCGCCGGGGGTGAGATAGTGGCGGAAGTGAACTGTTATGATCTGCGTCTGCTCCTGCGTGACCGGCGAGGTGCGGGTGTACAACTGGGTCAGGCGAGAAGACGCCTTCCAGTTGATGTCACGGAATCGGTCCCCCGGCACGTATTCCCGCATGTAGTAGCGCTCTTCATCCGGTTGCTTGGTTCGGCTGGTTTCCCGGTCGCCCCCCGTTGCCTGGATGGGCGGAATCTGGCTTCCAGTGAAGGGCGCCGGCTGGACCGGCAACGCGAACATCTGTCTGGTCCCGAATCGCGCTCGCGTCAATCCGAACACGTCTCCGATATGGAACTCGGTACGGAACTCGAGCCGTCCACAGACCGGAAAGAAGAGAGGAAGCTCGACATGCTCGGAAGTTTCGCTTGCAACGTTTCGGTAGAATGAAAGCCTCGCCTTGAGCCCGGCAACCAGGCGGCCTCGAAGCACCACGTGCAGCCGGTAGTACATCCGGGGATTCGGGCCCGAAAGCCGAACCGCCGGTTGCCTGCCTGTGGTCCGGGCATAGATCGGCGCCGAGAAATCCCAGGAGGCCTCGGCCTTCGCCAGCCGCTCGGCCTGCCATCTGCCGAGAAGCGCCAGGAGTATGAGCACGAAGAGCGCGGCGATCGAAATCGCGAGGCCGTAGGCGTTGCGCGCCACCACGCTGTGACCAAGCAGGTAGACCGTCAGGACAAAGAGAATGGTTCCTGCGACGGTAAAGGGGAAATAGGCAAGAAAGGTGCTCCATCCGCGCGCCAGGCGCAGACTGGTTCGCGCCTCACGTTTTGTTCGCCCGGCAGGACGTTCGGTGGTTGATTTTTCGAGTACGACGACAGGTTCTGGCATGGCCGTCCTCAGGGACGCCGCTCCACGGGAACCGTATTGAGGATCTCTTCCACAACGGGCTGTGCAGGTTGTGCGGGATTCTTCATAACGAGCCGGTGAGACATGGCAGGGGCGAGAATTTCCTTGATGGTATCTATCGAGACGTAATCGTCGCCCCTTACGAGCGCCAGGGCACGGGCGAGCCGTGAGATCTTGACGCCGGTGCGCGGACTGGCACCCATGAGCACTTCAGGATGCTCGCGAGTGTGGCGGACGCAGGCGACTACGTAGTCGATCACCTCCTGGCTGATGGCGACCGAGTCCACCATGTCTTTCCAGGTGAGGATCCGTTCGTAACCGATCACGGGACCAAAATGCTTCCAGGAGTCGCTTCTGCCGTGCTGACGGACGATTTCCGCCTCGTCAACCGCCTCCGGGAAACCCATCGACAGCTGGATCATGAACCGGTCGAGCTGGGGAGCCGGGAGCGGGAACAGATGAGCACCTTTGAGGTTCATCGTTGCAATGATGAAGAAGGGATCGGAAAGAAGGAAAGTCCGTCCCTCCACCGTGACGTTCTGCTCCTCCATTGCCTGGAAAAAGCTGCCCTGTGTCTTCGGCGTGAGCAGGTTGATCTCATCACAGAGCACGAAGTGTGCGAAAATCGGCCCCCGGTGGAAAAGAAGCTCGTGGCTTGAGCCGACGATCCGGTTGTAGCCGAGAATGTCCTGCGGAAGGAGGTCTACGGTACATTGTACGCGGCTGAAATCGTCCATGGGAACGATTTCGCCCGCGCTCGAGCCGGTTCCGCCCTCCGTCGCACTCTTCCCGTTGGTAGGCACTGCAGACTTCCGTTTCCAGTCGATTGATCCTGCAAGAGCGCGGGCGAGGGAAGTCTTGCCGACTCCGTGCGAATCTGCAAGGATTACGTGGCCGCCGGCAATGTTGGCTGCAATGAGATATTCCAGTTTCCGGTTGTCAATATAGATCACGGATTTGATATTATTAATGAGGTCCGTTACCTCGTCCTTCACCGCGAAGGGTGCGTTGGTATTCATTAGCTATATAGTGGGAAAGTCCACGTCCAGTTGTCAAGGGAAATGAATGGCGGAGATACCAGACCGGCCACGACAGTCCGGAAAACGAGGAAGGGAGCGCCCGGCGGCCGGCATCGCAATACGGGAAATGGAGCTCGAAGACCTCTCGGTTGTTTTCGCGCTTGGCGAGCGGCTCTTCACCGCTGAGAAGTGGCCCAATCTCTACCGCACGTGGGCCTATGGCTATCTTATCTGGATAGGTGTGAGTCCCGACGTGAAACGGGCAGGCGTCGGGACGAGGCCTTTGAACCGCATGACCGAGCTTTTCATCGAAGCCGGGGCCCGGATGATGCTGGTTGACACCGAGCTCGAGAACCGCGGCGCGATCAATTTCTTCAAGAAACAGGGGTATGGCCACGAAATTGCCCATCTTTACATTTCCCGGAATCTGTCGTCGCACCCCGAATACATCAAACGGAGGGCCAGGCTTCACGAAAAGGGCTATCGCATAGGTGCAGCCGGGCCGACCGCAGCCTCTTTTCCGGCGCTCGATGAGGCGCGCATCATCGACGATCCCCTTGGCAGTGGAGAGGGACCCGGCGACGAACCGACGAGTCGCTGACAGGAGCCAGTGTGAGCGGCAACAACCATCACGTGCGCCCTACCCGTCTAAAGACCTTCCTGTACGGCGCAGACTACTATCCCGAGCAGTGGGATGCAGATACCCGGAAAGATGACCTGCGCCGAATGCGCGAGGCAGGGTTCAACTGCGTGCGGATGGGCGAGTTCGCCTGGGCGAACGTGGAACCGGAGCGCGGACGATACGACTTCTCGCTCTTCGACGAGCAGATCGAGCTGCTCGGTGCATCCGGCATTCGCACAGTGCTCGGCACTCCTACCGCTGCTCCTCCGGCGTGGCTTACCACGGAGCACCCCGAAGTCCTTCGCGTCGACACAGACGGACACAGAATGGTTCACGGATCGCGCCAGCACGCCTGTTACAGCTCCCCGCTCTTTCGCAAACGCGCTGCCGCCGTGGTCGGCGAGCTTGCTTCGCACTACCGTGACAATCGCAGCGTAATCGGCTGGCAGATCGACAACGAGTACTTCTGCCACTTCCGCGAATGTTACTGCGAAAACTGCCATCTCGGTTTCAGGCGCTTTCTCGAGGCGAGGTATCGCAATATCGAAGCGCTCAATAGTGCCTGGGGCACCGCATTCTGGTCGCAGCGCTATTCGAGCTTCGATCAGATCGAGCTTCCGATGGCTGCAAGGCCAACGCACCCCAACCCGGCTCACATGCTTGATTACGGCCTGTTCCTGAACGCGGAGCTGGTGCATTTCCAGCACGAGCAGGTTGCCCTGCTGCGCAAAGCGAATCCGGACTGGTGGATCACGCACAATTTCGTTCTCAGGGAGATGGACTTTCTTTCGCTCACCGACGACCTCGACTTCGCCGGATTCGACTACTATCCCATGTTCGAGGAGCCCGCAAACCGCGCCGCACGCGGCGCTGCCGCACTCGACAAGGTTCGCAGCTTTTCGGGCAACTTCCTCGTTCCCGAGCTACAGTCGGGCCCGGGAGGACAGGGAGACTTCCGTCATGACGAACCGGACCCGGGCCAGATGCGCCTTTTCGCCTATCACGCGGTGGCGCGGGGGGCCGACGGTATTCTGCACTTCCGCTTCCGGACCGCACGGTCGGGCGCCGAGCAGAGCTGGGCAGGCATCATCGGGCCGGACAACCGGCCCGGCGCGCGCTTCGAGGAGAGCTGCCGTGAGGGAGGTGAGTTTGCCCGCCTCGGGCCGCTGATTCTCGGCACCTCCCTTTCACCCGAGACGGGCATCCTGCTCGACTACGGTATGACCGAGCTGAGCCACCGGCCGATAACATTGGGACTGCCCTCTCCGGTCAGGTGCGGCGAGATCATCCATCGGACCTTCTACGAAGCAGGATACTCGGTCGGCTACGTCAATCCGCAGGACAGCTTCGCTTCCTTCAAGCTCCTGGTCCTTCCCTGCTGGCCCATTGTTGGACAGGATCTTCTCGAGCGGCTCACCAATTACGTGCAGCTCGGCGGGACGCTCCTGGTAACCGCTCGAAGTGGAATCAAGGACGAGCACGGCAACCTGCTCGGTGAAACGCCGCCGGGACCTCTCGCCTCGCTCTCCGGTGTCCGGGTTGCATACGCCGCCCGGGTGAATAACGCCGAATATGCGCCGAATGAGTTTGCCCTTGGTCCGGAAGACGAGGCGCGCCGCGCACGCACTCCCGCGTCGATGATTCCTCGCGTACCGCAGAGCATGTGGATCGAGTGCCTTGCCCCGCTGGGCGACGACGCAGACGTTCTCGGCCGATGGACCGAGCCGCCGGTGGCGGGCCAGCCCGCCTGCACGCTCAATCGCGTGGGGGTGGGAAAGGTGATCTACGTCGGCACCTTCCCTGACGAGCGCAATCTGAAACCACTGCTCTATCCGCTTGCCGGCGAGGCCAGTCTCGTTCCCCTTGTTTCGCATCCGACGCGTGGAATCGAGGTGTCGGTCCGTTCGGGCGAGGCCGGCCGCTTCATCTTCGTCCTCAACCACACGCCGAACGAGCTGCTCCAGAGAGGGCTGCCCGGCGGGGAGCTTCTCATTGGTCGCCATGGCGGCAACGTGAGGCAGACCGGCGCCGGCGCAATGGAGCTGTCGCTTCCTGGCTACGACGTGGCGGTGATACGCGTCGACCCGGCGAGCTGAGGCGTATTTCCCGACCGCCCTTGCAGCCGGCCCCGAGTGCCCGGATAATGAATGAAGACAACCGAGTTGAACAGGAGGAATCAGAAAATGAAAAAGGTCAAATGGGGTGTTCTGGGCGTATCCGGCCACTTCGTCAAACGCATCTGGATACCTGCCCGTGATTCGTCGGAGGCCGAGTTCGTTGCGATAGCCTCACGGAATGCCGACAGGGCGAAAGAGGCTGCACGGCGCCTCGGCATAGCGAAGAGTTACGGATCCTACGAGGAGCTCCTTGCCGACAGGGAGATCGAGGCGGTCTATATCCCGCTGCCGAATCACGTCCACCTCGAGTGGATAAAGAAGGCCGCCGACGCCGGCAAGCACGTGCTCTGCGAAAAGCCGATCTGCATGGACGCGGCGCAGACAAAAGACGCGGTCGACTATGCCCAGGCCAAGGGCGTGCTGCTCATGGAGGCATTCATGTACCGCCTTCATCCGCAGTGGACGCGCGTGGTCGATCTCATCCGTTCAAACGAGATCGGTACCGTACAATCGGTCCAGGGATTTTTCTCGTACAACAATGCCAATCCCGGGGATATCCGCAACCAGACCGAAACAGGGGGTGGCGGAATTTACGATATCGGCTGCTACACCATCTCCAGCGCGCGCCTCGCGATGGGAAGAGAGCCCGAACGTGTTGTCTCACTCGTGCAGCGCGACTCCGGTTTCGGCACAGATATTCTTGCTTCTGCCCTGATGGACTTTGGATCGGGCAGGCAGGCGGAGTTCACCGTCTCAACGCAGATGTTCGGCGATCAGAGGGTCGACATCCGCGGTGCCGGCGGCACGATCACGGTTCATCTTCCCTTCAATGTCTACCCCGACACCCCGGTCAGAATCACCGTCACCAACGGCGTCGGCGCGAGGGACATCTTCACCGGTCCGGTAGACATGTACGGCCTTCAGCTCGACGCTTTCTCCCGCGCCGTCCGGGACGGCGGTGCAGTGCCGACGCCTCCGTCGGACTCACTGGCGAACATGCAGGTGATCGATGCGATCTTCCGGTCCGAAAAGAGCGGCGCATGGGAGCGCGTCCGGTAGGGGCCCGACCGCCCGCCGCCTCGACGGCCGGGGCCCTGCTCCGGCGCCAGATTGCGTGGCGGGAGGAGAACTTCCCGGCCATCGAGCGCGGCGGCGGGCAGGGTCTGGAGTCTTTTCCTTACCTGCTTCCGTCGCACAGGTGGCCGCTCAACTTCTACCCAGGTCTCCTCGAACGCCTTGCCGGCGACCGGCATATCGCTGATCTGCCGGCGGCGGCAAACATGATGAACCCGCGCGTCATGGTGCTGTTTTCTCGTCGAACAGGGATGGAAGGGCTGGGAAGGAGCATCGCTCCGTTTCGATCGGAGACCGGTTTCGGGATCGCCTCTCCGTTCGCACGGTGCTCTGTCCTGTCCCGGCGCGGAGGGCCGCTGGGAGGTGCTGCGTGCGCTTCTTGAACCAGGTTCAGGAGTTGCGCTCCTCTTTTCGATGAGCGCGCCCCTTCGCTGCCGCGACGCTCCCGAAGCAGGCGAGCATTGCCGCCGGATCTAGCCGTGTTTCGCGGGCCGGGCGGCAGCGCCCGAGCGCGCTGCATCTCCTTCCAGTCCTACCTGAGATTTGTGGAGAGCTATACCTCAAGCCCCTCAAGGGAATGGGTCGGTTACATGAGGGACCGGTACTTCGGTTTCGACCGGTCCGGAGCCGCCGGCAGACGCGCTGCGGCCGGCTGACCTATTCGTTCAAATGACCCCAGTCGATCTTGAAGCCGATCTTGTCGGCAAGCTTGTTCATATCGTCGCTGGTATGATAGAGCATACCGTCCGGCGACATCGTGATCCCCGAGTCGGTTCTCTTGAACTCGAACGCTTCGTGCTTCGGCGAACGCACCTCCCTGGATACGGTGTCGGTGCTGTTCTGCATGTCTACCACGCCGTGGCAGGCGCAGATGTAGGTATCGTTCTGGTCTATTACCTTCACGAAAAAGGTGGTGCCGCGGACGCCGCCGAATGCCGTGGGAGTGCGGACCTGGAGGTTCTGGTTGCCGCCGAGTGCGGAGAGCTTCGCGAAAACGCCGGCGAATGTGCCTGTCTTCATGTCGATGGTTTTTGCGCCCTCGGTAATGGTGAGGACCGCGACGGTGTTTTCGGCAAAATGGATGATGTTCTGACCATTGTATATGATGTCCATCGATGACGCCTTGCCGGTCTGAATGCGGTCTCCCGGCTGTACCACCTGGCCGAAGTCAACCTTCCTGCCGTTGATGCTCGCATCGCCCTCGAAAAACTGAACGACGCCGTGCGGATGACCGACTATCGTGCCGGCTTCGCTCGATCCTCCGGCGAATACCGGTACAATGCCGGCAAGGAGCGCCAGAATGGGCAGCATCGCCCATGTGAAACGTGAGTTCTTCATGTGCACCCTCTCTCCAGCAAAAGATACCGCGAAATGCGCGTTCGAACTAACCAATGTCCCGGACGTTATCCGGTTCGAGAAAAAGCTTGACATCACGCAAGCCGCATGTAATAATTTGGTTGGTTTTAAAACCAACCAACCCCCCGGATGGGACTCCCGGGGAGGCGTGGCCGACAGGACCGTCCGGCTGAACTTTTTGGGGCGCAGGGTGCAGGTCAAAAGAAACAAACTTATCAACTATTCGCGAATCATGCGCTCCATCTGGATGAATCCCGGCATAAGCCGCGTCGAGATCTCCCGGAAACTGGCTCTCGACAAATCGACCGTCACGAATCTGGTCTCCGAGCTGCTCGACATCGGGATCGTGCAGCTTGGCGATGAGCGCGATGCAAGCCCGCAGGGCGGCAGGAAACCCGTACAGCTGACCATCCAGGGAGACTTCGCCGCCGTTGTGGGCATCGAGCTCCAGACCGATTACTACAAGGCTGTTGTGGTAAATCTGGCAGGTGAAATCCTGCACGCGCGGGAGGGCGAACTCGTTGTCTCGAAGGACAACCTCGCGACCGAGTTCAAGCGAATCTATCGCGAGGCGGCCGCCGAGGTTGCCAAGAGCGGCGTACCGATTCTTGGCGTTGGATTGGGTGTGGCCGGAGTCATCAACCCTCACAAGGGGGTGATCGTCAAGTCGATTCCCATGGGGATCGAGGAGCCTTACAGCTTCGCCCGCGACGTTGCCGCCGACCTCGACATCCCCGCCTTTGTTGAAAACGACGCGAACGCTTGCGCCTGGGGCGAGCTCGCCTTCCACAAGTCGGAACGGCTGCGCAACTTTCTGTTTACGCTTGTCGAGTTCCGCAAGGGAGATTTCAGCAAATCCGAGTACGGCGGGATCGGTATCGGACTTGGCCTGGTAGTCGACGGCCGTGTTCACTACGGACAGGACTTCTACGGGGGCGAGTTCCGCAGTGCCTTCCGCAACGGCTCGACGCGAGGGCAGATGTCGCTTCCACTGGAGGACATCCGGCGGATCGCCACCGACAACGAGGTGCTGACCCGTTTTTCGCGCGAGCTTGCCCGCAACCTCGCGCTCTTCGTCAACACGCTCAACCTCAATCAGGTGTTCGTGGGCGGAGATCTTCACAATCATCCGGTGGCATTCGACGAGATCCTCATCGAGGAAATCCGCGGCAACTGGGCCTACGACCTCGACGACATTCACTGCACCGTTTCCTACTCGTCGGTGGGAGACCGTGCAGTCGCTTACGGAGCGGCAGGGATGCTGCTCGAGCGATTGTTCACCAGCCGGCCGATACCGGCGGGTGAGGAGCGGACGATCTCGGGGATGACCAGTCTCCTCGAGCGTCTGGAACCACTCGGGAAACGTTCCCCTGTTGGGGGGAATTAGATTTACAGGAGGTACACATGAAACGAATTGTGTCACTCGCGCTTGCGCTGTTGCTCGTCTTTTCGGTCGCGGCAGTGTTCGCCGGCGGATCGAAAGAAAGCACCGCGGCGGCGGCAGGAAGCGGACCCGTTTCGCTTTCGATGTATAACTACAATGACGTTACATCAGCGTCAGGAAAGAACTTTGATGTTGTGCTCAACGCCTTTGAGCAGAAGTATCCGAACATCAAGTTCAAGATTGAGACCCTGTTCAACGAGCCCTATCATCAGAAACTCCAGGCGCTCGCAGTCTCCGGAGATCTCCCGGACGTTGTATACCTGTGGCCGGGCGCACGCACCGGGTACGTCACCGGACGGGGCCTCATCGGGGATCTGCGACCCTATCTCAAGGGAAAAGAGGGTGATTTCATGTCGATGGCGGTCGCGCCGCAGGGACCGAACGGCGAAATCTACGAGCTTCCGCAGCAGGTTACTTCTACGCACGTTATGTACGCCAATGACACACTCATGAAGCAACTGGGGCTGACCTTCCCAAAGACCTACCAGGAACTTCTCGATCAGGGAAAGAAGATCAACGATGCGGGTCTCATTCCTATCGCCATGGCCAACAAGGACGGCTGGCAAATGCAATCCTGCTTCCTGAGCACGCTTGCGGCCCGGGAAGGTGGAATGGATTGGTTCACGAAGGCCGTCAACCAGAACGGTGCCAGCTGGACCGACAAGCCGTTCGTGGATGCACTCCAGGTAATCGACACGCTTAACAAAGACAAGATGTTTGCCCCTGGAATCAACCAGATGGACTATAATCAGGGAACGGAGCTCTTTTCGAACGGCAAGGCGGTCTACTATATCGACGGCGGCTGGAAGGTGCAGGATCTCATCAAACTGCTAAGCGCCGATCAACAGAAAACCACCAGCCTGCACACATTCCCGGATATCGCGGGACAGCAAGGCAAGTCGGACACGACGTCCGCGGTTCCCGGCACTGGGTACGGCATGAGTGCTAAACTTACCGGTGCGAAGGCACAAGCGGCATGGGACTGGATTTGGTTCTACTCCGGACCCGAAGGTTCGGCCATACACCTCAAGCAGGGATTCATTCCCGCGTACAAGTTGGACGTGTCGAAGTTCGATCTCGAACCGCTCAATGTCAAACTTGTGAAGTTTCTCTCTTCCCGCGACATGACCTACGTTCTCGACAACAAGCTCGGCGCCCAGAGCATGGCAAACGTGCTCCAGCCGGATATCCAGAAGATGATGTTCGGTCAGCTGACCCCCTCTCAGGTTGCCAAGGATCTCCAGGATTTCATTGCAAAGAACGGAAACAAATAGAGAGGTACCGGTTTCACCGAAACCGGCGCTTCTGCTGCTCACAACGTGTTGCGCGCGGCTCTCCCGACAATTGTCGGGAGAGTTGCGCCTGGAGCGGTTCGGGGAGACAGACGAATGAATGAGCGAGCGCTCAAGAGATTCAGTTATACCGTGCTTACCGGCCCGGCGATTCTCGTCTATGCGGCGATCATCGTCATTCCGACTCTCTACAGTCTGACGATAAGCTTCACCGAATGGTCCGGATTTGGTGTGCCGAAGTTCACGGGTCTCGCCAACTACGTGACGATGTTCACCGATCCTGTCTTCCTGCATGATCTGCGTAACAATCTGCTGATCGTGTTCGTTTCTGTGTTCGGGCAGATTCCCTTCGGATTCGTGCTTGCGTACATCCTTTTTCGCAGAATGGTCCGCGCAAGCAACTTCTTCGAAACTATGATTTTTCTGCCGATCACGCTATCGGCGGTCATCGTCGCCGTGCTATGGAACCGCATTTTTTCGCCCGTCGGCATTTACACCATGTTGATGCGGTACATAAATCACGACCCGCGATACGTGCTGAAGGTTTTCGAGAACCAGACGTGGGCAATCGTTCCGATACTGTTCGTAATTCTCTGGATGTACACCGGACTGTACATGATCATCTTTCTGGCCAACATGCAGAAGATAACCCGATCGACGATCGAGGCCGCACTCCTCGACGGGGCGAGCGAGTCGCAGATTCTCTTTCGCGTCATTGTTCCGGCGATGATAGGCGTGCTTTTCACGACTGTCGTATTTGCCATTTCGGGTAGTCTGACCAGCTTCACGCTGATTTTCGCCATGACGGCGGGAGGGCCGGCGCACTTTACCGAAATCATTTCGATCTACATGTACAACAACACCTTCAGCTACTACAAATACGGACTCGGCAACGCCGTGGCAGTAATTACGGTTATTCTCAGCGTGGGGCTCATCTCCCTGGTGAGAACCATCCTCGGCTATTTCGAGCGCAAGTTCGCGTAGGGGAGGGCCCATGAGTGTTTCCACCAATTTCGGACGAATGAGCCCCTGGGCTAAGTTTGTTGCCTATCTGGTAATGGGAATCTTCACGTTCCTGACAATAGGACCTTTGTTCTGGCTCTTCTACTCATCATTCAAGTCGAATGCCGCGATCGAACGGAATCCGCTTTCCTTTCCGATCCACCCAACATTCGAGAACTACCCGCAGGCATGGGAGCTCGGACACCTCGGGATCTACGCAGTGAACAGCGTCATATACACGGCGGTCGCGACCGTGCTCACCGTCCTCTTCGCGCTCGCAGCCGGATACGGGTTCGCGAAGTTCAACTACAAGATTACGAGCTTCTTCTACTTCTTCTTTATGATCGGATTGCTTGTTACCGTGAATTCCGTAATTGTCCCGCTCTTTATCATGGAATCGAAAACCGGAATCGGGAATACGCGATTTGGCGTGATCTTGCCCTATATCGCATTCGGGCTACCTTTGTCCATCTACCTGGCGACCAGCTACGTGAAGGGAATTCCCGACTCCCTCGAAGAGTCGGCACGAATGGATGGGGCAGGCTATCTTCGCATCTTCTGGGACATTATCATGCCAATTGCTCGTCCGGTGGTGGCCACCATGACCATCCTCACTTTTCTTAACAACTGGAACGAATTCATTCTGGTGTTCATTCTGACGAGCAAGGAAACACTACGTAGCCTGCCGGTTGGTATAAACTCCTTCGCGGGCGCCCTTGGAGCGAACTACGGGTTCCAGTTCGCAGCCCTCGTTATTGGAACCATCCCAATGATCATCTTCTACATCTTTTTCCATGAAGAGCTCGCAAAGGGATTCGCGGAAGGCGCGCTGAAGGAGTAACCGTGATCCGCCCAGATGAACTTGTACTCGCTCCGGTTCCCAAGCGGATGGAGCGCGCCCCGGGCGCATTCCATCCGTCGCGGCCGCTTCTCGAAGCTGTGCGTCACTACGATGCGGATCACGGTCCGGTTCCGGGCGTCCATATCATGGTGGGGCGGTCGGTTTCGGACAATGCACCCGGGGCGGAGCGCATGCGCGACAGCTACGAGCTTTCGATCGCCGTCGACGGGGTCACCATAACGGCGTCTGCCCCGCAGGGTGCCTTCTACGGCATGATGACGCTCCGGCAGATACTCAGGCACGCCGCGCCGGATCACGTGCCCTGCCTGAACATCCGTGACTGGCCGGACTACGCCAATCGGGGGGTCATGCTGGACATCAGCCGGGACCGCGTGCCGACCATGGAGACGCTCTTCCATCTGGTGGATCTGTGGAGCGAGCTGAAGATCAACCAGCTGCAGCTCTATACCGAGCACACGTTTGCCTACTCGGCGCATCCGAAAGTCTGGGAACATGCATCGCCGATGACCGCCGATGAGTTTCGCGCGCTCGACGCCTACTGTGCCTCGCGCTACATCGAGCTGGTGCCCAATCAGAACTCTTTTGGCCACATGGAACGGTGGCTCACGCATCCTGAGTACCTGCATCTCGCGGAGGCGCCGAACGGTTTCAACGGTTTCGACGGGGTGTTCCAGCGCGAGCCTTTTTCACTGAGCCCTGCAGTTCCCGATTCTATCCCCTTCCTTGCCGGGCTGTACGACGAGCTTCTTCCGAACTTCACAAGCGACAAGTTCAACGTCGGGTGTGACGAGACGATAGATCTGGGCCAGGGCAGGAGCGCAGACCTGTGCAGGAGCCGCGGTACCGGCCGGGTCTATCTGGATTTCGTAAGGAAGGTTCATGATCTGGTGTCCGCTCGCGGCAGGAAGATGCTCTGCTGGGGCGACGTCATCCTCCACTACCCCGAGCTCATCCGTGAGCTGCCGGCCGACGCGGTTGCGCTTACCTGGGGATACGAAGCGGATCATCCGTTTGAAAAGGAGTGCTCGGCCTTCGAGAAATCGGGGCTCGAATATTACGTCTGTGCAGGGACGAGCGCGTGGAACTCGCTCGGCGGGCGATGGGAGAATGCACGCAGCAACCTCGAGAACGCGGCGGCGCAGGGACTTTCGCATGGGGCCGCCGGATTTCTCATCACCGAGTGGGGCGACAACGGTCACATGCAGCAGTACCCGATCAGCCTGCCGGGATATCTCTACGGCGCCGCGCTTTCGTGGTCGGTTGCAGAGAGCCGGGGACTCCCGGTCGCGGATGCCCTCAGCCTTCACGTTCTCCGCGACACGGGCGGGGAGCTTTCGCGTGCGCTGATCGATCTCGGCGATGCAACCAGCTCCATTCCGATCCGCCTTCACAATTCGACGGTGCTTGCGATGATCCTGATCGACTCGCGATATCCCTACTGCCGCAACCGGTATCCGGAGTTCGCAGGAAGCGATTTCGCCTCCTGCAGGAGGGTGATCGAAGGGGCCCTTTCCCGGGTCAAATGCGCCGTAAAGGGTTTCGACGACCCGCTGCTCAGGGAGGAGATCGCCTACACCGCTCGCCTGATGCTTCACGCATGCAATCTTGCCGAGCTGCGGCTGGGCGCCGGCGTCCGTTCCATCGACGAGATAGGTGCGGCCGACCGCAGCCGGCTCGAAGCCGAACTCGAGCCGTTGATTGCCGAATACCGTCGGCTGTGGCTGGCCCGTTCCCGGCCGGGCGGACTCGATGACAGCGTCGGAAGGCTTGAGGAGCTTCTCGAGTCCTACCGCGAAAAATGAGGCCGGCGCGTCGGAAGTATCAAGAACCCTGTGGATAAAATCAGGGGAGTAATTCCGCGGTAAGT
>CAZNYW010000044.1:0-30047 GCA_964577375.1 uncultured Spirochaetales bacterium
CGCGCCGAAGAATTGCGCCGCGCTTGAGTTCCTTCGCTACCGCGCCGATGCATTGTCGAAATCGCACAATGCTATATCGAACATCGCCTGGCCGGCGCCAGGCCCGGGCTCCAGGCAGCAACCATCACACAAAGACGATCGAAAGCTGCGGGAACTCAGCCTCAAGCTCGCTCCGGAGGCGGCGTTTTATTCCGTCAATGACGGTTGCTGCGATGCCGACGCAGGTCAGGCAGCCCGGCATGTGCGAGAGAAAATCGGAGAAGACGTAGAGCTCCTTCTTTTCCTCGTTGTACCGAAGGCGTGTGATGACGCCGAGCCGTGAGATGGGGAGATCGGACTCCGGGTCCTTCACGCGATCGAGCACCGCATCTATCTTCCGCTTCATCTCTTCATCCATGATCGCATTATCATCTCTCCCCGGAGGACCGTCAACGGACGCGCCGGACAGCGAAGGATTCTGGCGGCCGAGCTTCACAAAACGCCTTTGTCGTTCGTCTATAGGGAGGGGAGCGTTGCAGGCGTCGCGACCGATCGGCGTACGCCCGCAGGTCCCCCGGGGAGATAGTATATGCTGAAGAAAAGTCTTAAGGTTCTGGAGCGGAATGGATTCATGCGGGTTGAGGACCCCGAGGGCGACAACCATCGGCGCGCCTGGTCGGGTGATCTGTTCGCGCCGTTCTACGACCGGATTATGGCGAACTCGCTCTTTCCGCGGAAGTTCGCGGCCTCCTACTCACGGCACATGGCCGTCATCGGCAGACTCTTCGCGGGCGTGAGCGACCAATCCGTTCTCGATATCGCCGCCGGGACTGCTGTTGTCGTTGAGGTGCTTCCGGATGACAACGACTACTACGGTGTCGATGTGAGCGAACGCCTGTTGAAACGTGCCGCTGCGCGGCTCACTCGTTCGGGAATCAGGTCATGGACGCTGTACTCGAGCCCGGCGGAGTATCTTCCGTTCGAGACCGAAAGCTTCGACCTTGTATCGTGTCAGCTCGCCCTCAACTTCTTCGAGTCCCAGGACCGCGCGGTCGCTGAGGCCGCGCGAGTGCTCCGCGGTGGTGCCCGCTTTATTGGAAGCGTGCCCGTGCCGGAACGAAACCGCAGTGGCGCGACGATACGCGGGAACCTGCTCGGCGAACAGGAGATCAGGCGCCTCTTCGAACGGCACGGCTTCTCGTTCGTCCCGCGCGGCGAAGAGAATGGCGCCGTCTTCTACTTCACGGCGACAAAGATCAAACGTCCTGGCGTTTGATCGATGCGAAAGTCTTCCCGCCGCGGACCTTCCCGATGTATCTTCACGTTGCCGGTCCGGAGCAGATGTCTCCCGTCCGGATCGGGGTCGGCCTCGATGATTTCGACTTTCAGGCCCAGCCTTCGGTTGACCGCAAGTAGATTCGAGAGCTCGCCACAGGGCGCTGGATCGCCAACGGCGACTCGCTGCTCCTGCGCTGATGTGTTGTATCTTTGATTATTGAAGGTGATGCTCCCGCCATGCACACCTCCCCGAAAAAGATCGGTCGCATCGGAGGAGCCTGTCTGATAGAGGACATAACGTGATATCGGCGGCGGTGATACTGTCGTCATTCGCGTGGATGCGATAGGAGAAGTACAACTCTCAATTCATGCGGTGGATTGCTCTCGCTCCGTTATCGCCCTTTTCCTGATCGGGCTCATCGACGCGGCAAGCTGCACTTCTTGACAAGATCCGGAAGGGGCCCGCAGAATGAAGCAATGACCATTGCGGAAGCGGTAAATCGACGTCGCAGCCGAAACGTGCAACGCCGATTTCCTGGCAGCGCTCTCATTCTTTTGTTTCTCCTCTCATCGGTGACGCTTTTTGCGCAGAACACCCGCTACCGGTTTGCCCACCTCTCGATCAAGAATGGCCTTTCGGACAATTCCGCCTTCTGCATGTTGCAGGATTCCTATGGCTTCATGTGGCTGGGAACATTCAGCGGGCTCGACAGGTTCGACGGAAACAGCGCGACCGTCTTCAAACCCGACCCCGAAGACCCGAACAGCATTACCGGTTCGGTCGTGTTTGCGCTTCTGGAAGACAGTCGACGGAATCTCTGGGTCGGTCTGGATGGCGGCGGACTCGACCGCTTCGACCGACGGACTCAGTCGTTCACCGCCTTCCACCACAATGCGGCTGATCCCGGCTCGCTTGCAGGAGACCAGGTCTTCTCACTTGCGGAGGATGCGCTCGGTAGCATATGGGTCGGGACAGGAGGCAGCGGCCTGGACAGGCTCGATGAGGGCAAGACCACCTTTGCTCACTACCGGGCGGGCGCTTCTCCCGGCTCATTGAAAAGCGACACGATTCGCTGCATCCTTCTCGATAAATCGCAGCGGCTGTGGATTGGAACTGCCGGAGGCGGGCTATCAAGATACGACCGAACAACTGACGGCTTTGTGACCTACCGTCACCGGGCCGACGACAACACAACCGTCGGTTCAGATACAATACGCGCACTCTATCAGGATACTCGCGGCAGGCTGTGGGTGGGAACGGAAGGTGGCGGGCTTTCGCTGTATCTGCCGGACTCCGATTCGTTTGTCACGTTCAGGCACAGGAGGAACGATCCAACATCATTCAGCGGCCAGACCGCCCGAAGCATTGTGGAAGATTCGACCGGCCAGATCTGGATCGGCACTGAGACGTCGGGAGTAAACCTTTACAATCCCACCACCGGTACCTTCAGCCATATCAACAGCGATGACACGCGGCAGGACGCGCTCTCTGGAGACAAGATCCGTTCCGTTTGCATCGACGACGGCGGGCTGGTGTGGATCGGCACGCGCGATGCCGGAATAAATCTGTACAACCCCCGGTCCCGAGCCATCTCGCACATACGCACGCGACATCCCGTTCGGCAGATCACCGAGGATGCCGAGGGCAGACTTCTCTATGGCACCGACGGGGGTGGCCTGATAATACACAGTCCCGCCACCGGACAGGATACCGTATACGCGCATTCCGATTCCGACCCGTGGAGTATCAGCAGCGATATTGTCTATTCGGTTGTTCCCGGTGATCCAGGTCACCTTTGGGTCGGAACGGATGGAGGTGGTCTTGATGACCTCGATCTGGCCACCGGCAGGGCTGTTCGTTACCTTCACGATCCAAACAAGGAATCGAGCATCGGCAGCAACACCGTCTGGGCGCTTTTCCGGGACAACGACGGAACGTTGTGGGTCGGAACGGAGGGTGGCGGACTGAACCGTTTCGACCCGACCACATCAGCCTTCACTCACTACAGGTTTTCTTCACGGGACCCACACAGCCTCAGCGGCAACTCCGTCAGGACGATTTTCAAGGATTCGCGCGGGCGGCTGTGGATAGGTACCTGGGACGGAGGCTTGAGCCGGTATCGTTCGGAGGCGGACGATTTTGTCAGCTTCAAGCGCGACGCGCAGAACCCTGCAAGCCTCGGCGACAACAGTGTCACCTGCATATTCGAAGACCACGACGGCAGACTCTGGATCGGAACGGCCGGCTCCGGATTGAACCGGTACAACGAGAGCACAGGCAGCTTCGAGCATCTGACGCATACCGAAGGCCTTGCCGCAGACAATATCTTCGGCATCACGCAGGACCAAGCGGGATTCCTGTGGGTGAGCACGGCTAACGGACTATCCCGAATCGATCCGAACACCATGGCAGTCTCGAATTTCGGCGTTGCCGACGGCCTCACCACCGACGAGTTCGCTCAGAACGCATTCTACTGTGCTCCGGACGGAACGATGTACTTCGGCGGGCCGCGCGGAATTGACTTTTTCGATCCAATGAACGTTCGACGAAACCCGAATGTGCCGAAGGTTGTTATCACCGGTGTCAGGATCCTCGGGAAAACACTGGCGACAGGACGCGACTTTGCAGGAATGGCCTTTTTTGGTCGGAGCGACCACCCCGGCACAACGCTCTACCTTGACAGTGGCGACCGCATGGCCAGCTTCGACTTCGCGGTACTCGACTATGCCGCGCCGTCAATGAATCAGTATGCGATGAAGATAGAGGGCCTGCAAACCGATTGGACATACCTGGGACATGATCACACCGCTGTTATCTCATCGCTGCGTCCGGGCAACTACCTGTTGCGCGTTAAAGGCGCAAACAACAACGGGCTGTGGAACGAGACCGGGACCTCCCTTCGTATTCACGTCAGTCCGCCCTGGTGGCAGAGTCTCTGGTTTGAAATTGCGGCCGGGATTCTCCTGGTCGCTCTGGCTGCTTCCGTTTACGTCTTCCGCATGCTGCAGCTGAAGCGGCGTGCCTACCAGCTGCAGGCGTTTTCGAATCACATCCAGACGGCACGGGAAGAGGAGCGCAAGAATGCGGCTCGGGAGGTTCACGACCAGCTGGGGCAGCATCTGGCCGCGCTGAAGATGCAGCTGTGCTGGCTCGAATCCCATGCAGACGCCGACGCCTCAGCAATTGAGCAGACCGCGCACGACCTGGTCGAGTTGGTTGATGCGGGCCTGGAATCGGCGAAGACAATATCGAGCAAGCTGCGACCGAAAGTCCTCGACAATCTGAGTCTGGCTGAAGCTATTCGATGGCAGGTTGACGACTTCCGTCGAAAAACCGGTCTACGGTGCATAGCCAATATCTCAGACGTGACCACCGAACCGCCAGAATCGGTCCGGACAGGTCTCTTCCGCGTCTTCCAGGAAGTCCTGACGAACGTCACGCGACATTCCTCGGCACATTCACTCAAGGTCACCTTTGACGGGTCGGAGTTCGAGGTGGTTCTCGACGTCCGCGACGACGGCCGCGGTATCACGGATGAGCAGATACACGCCAGAGACTCCTTCGGCATCCTTGGAATGAGAGAACGTTGTGCTCTTTTCGGGGGCCAGTTCTCGATTGGCGGACGTCCCGGAGAAGGAACAAGGGTCATTGTCAGGGCTCCGGTGAATGGACGCCCTCTCGGATCGAGACCGGGAATGTGGACGAATGCTTAGGGTGCTGATTGCGGACGACCATCCGCTCATCCGCAAAGGACTGAAGCTGACGCTTGCTGAAGCGATCAATATCAACAAGGTCGCGGAAGCTTCCGACGGTGACGAGCTACTGGCGATTCTGTCCGCCGAGTCCTTCGACGTGGTGATTCTGGATATCTCGATGCCGGGCAGGGATGGTCTCGACCTGCTGAAGGACATAAAGCGAAACTATCCGAAACTGCCCGTGGTGATGCTGAGCATCCAGCCCGAAGAGGAGTACGCCCTGCGCGCCTATCGGGCAGGAGCCTCCGGCTGCCTCAATAAATCCGCGGCGCCGGCCGAACTGCTGGATGCGATTCGATGCGTGGTCGGCGGCGGCACCTACATCAGCAGGGCGGCCGGAGACCGCATGGTGGAAGACGTGCGGCACGATCAATCGGATCTGCCGCATCTCACGCTTTCCGACAGGGAGCACCAGGTCTTTCTCCTGATAGCGTCGGGTTTCACTCTCAGCGAAATTTCCGACAAGTTGCGTCTCAGCATAAAGACCGTTAGCACCTATCGCGGTCGCCTTCTCGAGAAAATGTCAATGAAGTCCAACTCACAACTCACACACTACGCCTTCCTGCATAACCTCATATTGAAGACCAAGTAGGAAGAATTCCTACACGAAAATCGGAATCGCTCCTACATATCGGATGTGAACTGCACCTCTACAATTATTTCGATGCAAACACGGAGCGTGCTGTTGAGCTACCCTGCCGATCGGCGGGAGCTTGAAAAGTTTCTTGCGACGCGTGGTCTCTCCCTCGATAGCGACGTCGACTATGCGGTAGCACTTCACGACAAGGGTGTCGTTGTCGGCGTTGGAGCACTCTCCGGATACGTTCTCAAGGATATCGCTGTGGCGGAGGGCTCCGAAGGCTCAGGGGTCGCCTCCACGCTTGTTTCACATCTCCTCGCCGAGGAGATGCGACGCGGAATCGCCCACATATTTGTCTTCACGCGACCCGAGTCGGAGAACGTGTTCGCCTCTTTCGGCTTCAGCGCAGTCGAACGGGTCGAAGGACGCGTGGTGCTCCTGGAGAATCGTCAGGGCCTTGCGAGCTACCTCAAAGAGCTCACAGCCGAACGCGTTCCGGAAGGTGAAGTCGCCTCAGTCGTAGTGAACTGCAATCCGTTTACGCTCGGCCACCGGTACCTCATCGAGACGGCGGCCGCGGCATGTGACCGACTCCATGTCTTCGTCGTGGACGAAGATCGCTCGCTGTTTCCCGCTGCGGTTCGATACGGGCTCGTAAAGGCCGGGGTTTCCGACCTTGCCAACGTGAGTGTTCACCACGGCGGGAAATACATCATCTCGTCAGCCACGTTCCCTTCCTATTTTCTGCGGGAACCCTCTTCGATTGTCGATACCCATGCACGGCTTGACGCAGCCATTTTCGGGCGCAGGATCGCGCCGGCTTTGGGGATCTCCCGCCGATTTATCGGCGAAGAGCCGCTGGATGAAGTGACCGGTACCTACAACTGTGTCATGAAAGAGATGCTTCCGGCGGCGGGCGTCGAGGTTACCGAAATAAAGAGGCTCGAGAAGGACGGCGTGGTGATAAGCGCCTCCACCGTGCGCCGGGCGATCAAGGAAGATGACATGGAGCTCGTAAGGTCCCTCGTTCCGCGAACGACCTACGAGTTCCTCGTCTCTGATGAGGCGCAAGACATCCGTCGGAGGATCGCGAGCTCGACCTCCCGGCACTAGGCAGAGAAGGAGCTGGAGTAGTCCATGAAGATTGAACGTACCGGCGTCGCTGGGAGTCTGGAGTCAAGCGACACGCTCGTCACGGTAGACCCGCACCGCGGCGGTGTGGAAATCGTGCTTAGAAGCATCGCAGAGGCGCGTTTTGGCGTACAGATACGCGCGCTCATCGAGACTACCCTGAGGGAGCTGGCAGTTGGTGAGGCCAGGGTGCAGGTCGAAGATCGAAGCGCCCTTGACTGCACGATCAAGGCACGGCTTGTCACCGCAATACATCGTGCCGCGAAGGCAGAGCACCCGGTATGGGAGCTGCTGAAATGAAAAACCTGCGGCGAACCATGCTCTACGTTCCGGGAAACCGGGCGGCCATGGTGAAGGACGCGCACATCTACCGTCCGGATACACTCATGTTCGACCTCGAGGACTCGGTTCCCTACACCGAGAAAGATTCCGCGCGGATGCTTGTCTACCACGCGCTCCGGGCCATCGACTACGAGAACGTGGAAACCGCGGTCCGGATAAATGGCCTCGATACTCCCTACGGACTCGACGACGTGGAGGCGATTGTCCGTGCACGTCCGGACATTATCCGTATTCCCAAAACCGATACGGCTGATTCGGTGCGAGAGGTGGAGTCGGCGATCGAATCGGTAGAGCGGGAGATCGGTCTGGAAGTTGGAACGATCAAGCTGTTTGCCGCCATAGAAACCCCGCTCGGCGTCATGAATGCACCGGAGATCTCACGCGCGTCATCCCGTCTCGTCGGGATCGCTCTCGGTGCGGAGGACCTTGTAACGAACCTCGGGACTACCCGCTCCGAAGAGGGTATCGAGCTTCTATACGCGCGCAGCCGGATTCTCTTCGCTGCGCGGGCGGCCGGCATACATGCGATTGACACCGTGTATTCGGATGTCTGCGACGACGACGGTTTTCTCCAGGAGACCAGGCTGATCAAGCAGCTTGGGTTCGACGGAAAATCGGTGGTCCAGCCGCATCAGATCGAACTCGCTCACGAGGTTTTCACCCCTACCCCCACGGAGGTCCGAAACGCGGAAAGGACGCTTACGGCACTTCGCGCGGCCGAGGAGCGAGGCTCGGGCGTCACCGCTCTGGATGGAAAGATGATCGACAAGCCGATGCTGGCACGAGCACAGAGAATTCTCGAACTGGCAGCCGCCTCCGGCATCGATGTGAACAGGGAGCTTCTGTAAATGGCAACAAACGGTGCGGGCCGGGAAATTCCTTCGCGGGTCCCCGGCATTGATGGAATCCGACCATACGAGGGGGCGTATGCGCACACCCCGCTGATCAGGCGCGAAAAAGGCTCGAGAACACTTCCGCGGCTCAACAAGCTGGTTGACACACTCGAGGATGCAATTGAGCGCACAGGGTTGAAGGATGGAATGACAATCTCGTTTCATCACCACTTTCGTGAAGGGGACGTCCTGACAAACCAGGTGCTCGAGATTGTGGCAAATCTCGGTATCAAGAACCTGACTCTTGCGTCGAGCTCTCTCACATCCGTGCACACGCCTGTAATAGAGCATGTTCGAAGCGGGGTGATCCGGCGCATCGTTACGAGCGGCCTTCGCGGAGACCTCGGCGACGCAGTTTCCCGCGGTCTGCTGGAGATACCCGTGCTCATTCATTCGCATGGAGGCCGCGCGAGAGCAGTTGAGAGCGGGCAGCTTCACATAGATGTCGCTTTCCTCGGTGTCCCCGCGAGCGACCTGTACGGCAACGCAAACGGCTTCGCCGGCAAGTCAGCGTGCGGGTCGCTCGGCTACGCTATCGTCGACTCTCAAAACGCCGACAAGGTTGTCCTCATAACGGACAATCTGACGGACTATCCCAATACGCCGTTCAGTATCGACCAGGACCATGTGGACCACATCGTCGTTGTCGATTCCGTGGGCAATCCCCAGAAGATCAGCACGGGAGCCACGCGCATGACTCAGGACCCGCGTGAGCTCCTGATCGCTCGCCTGGCATCGGATACCATAGCCGCCTCCGGATATTTCGAAGACAACTTCTCGTTTCAAACCGGATCGGGAGGCGCTGCGCTCGCCGTGACCAAGTTCCTTCGTGAAAAGATGCTGGAGCGTGAAATAAAGGCGAGCTTCGTTCTCGGCGGCATTACCAGCCAGATCGTGAAGCTTCATGAGGAAGGGCTGGTCAAGCGGGTGCTCGATGTGCAGAGCTTCGACATGGACGCGATCCGTTCCAGCGGAGAAAACCGCTATCACACCGAGATAGATGCCTCCTTCTATGCGAATCCACTCAACAAGGGTTGCGTGGCGAATAAATTGAATGTCGTCGTGCTGAGCGCCATGGAAATTGACTCAGCCTTCAACGTGAACGTCATTACCGGCTCCGACGGAGTTATTCGCGGCGCTTCCGGCGGGCACTCCGATACTGCAATCGGCTCGGGCCTGTCGGTTATCGTGGCTCCCCTGGTTCGCGGAAGAACCCCTACCATTGTCGACAGCGTGACGACGATAATCACGCCCGGTGAGAGCGTGGATGTCTTCGTGACCGATCACGGGCTCGCGGTAAACCCTCGACGCCCGGAGGTGGAGGAACGGCTCCGTGCGGCGCGCCTGCCGGTCTACACGATCGCGCAGCTACAGGAGAAGGCGGAACGGATGACCGGGAAGCCCGAGCCCATCAAGTTCGGGAAAAGGATCGTCGGCCTAGTGGAATACCGGGACGGTACAATCCTCGACGTTATCAGGGAGGTGGTGTGACCTTCGATGCGGTTCTCGAAGCACGCGAACGCCGCTACTTTCGGCAGGTCTCGGTGATCGAACGTTTTGGCACACCGCTTGTCTCGCTGACGGTCGTGACTCCGGGCGCGAGAAAGGACACCGAGTCCGCCCGCAAAGCCTTCCTGCTCGCATTACACTCTCTTCGCTCGCATCTCGCGGATCGCAGGTTCCCGGTCGTGTACGAGGCCGTCGGCGCAACCGACGGCGGCACCGAAGCGCTGTTTGCGGTTGCAGCCGAACCTCACGACCTCAAGCGTATGCTGGTTGCCATCGAGGAGATCCATCCGGTGGGCCGCCTCTTCGACTTCGACGTGATCACCACTGCGAGGCATCGAGTGTCGCGCACCGAGCTTGGCTTTCCTCCCCGGCGATGTCTTCTGTGCGCGCGGCCCTACTTCGAATGCGTGCGGCAACGAGCTCATCCGGTGGACGCGCTGATCCAGGAGATCGACCGGATAATGGCGTTAGTGCCGTTTCGCGGCGACACAGCCGGTCCCAGCCGGGATGCCCGCAAGGCACCGGTCGTCGGACCGTTAAATACAGTCGATTTGGTATCGCTCCCGCCGTGCGCGGGTTGAAAACACAACGTTCTTTCAAGGAGTTATCATGAAAAGAAGGTCGTTCCTTATCGGTCTTGCGGCGGCGGCATTTGTGCTGGCGCCCACGTTTCTGATGGCATCGGGCAGCTCGGAGGGATCTGCGAGCTATCCGTCGAAACCGCTGGATTTCCTCGCACCGGCAGGCGCCGGAGGCGGGTGGGATCTCACGATCCGTACGGTCGCGAAAGTGCTTGGCGAGACCAAACTCGTCTCGGTCGGCATGCCGGTCACCAACAAGCCGGGCGGCGGCGGCGGCGTTACCCTCGCATATCTGCAGAACAAGAAGGGCAGTGACCGCGAGATCGTCGTCTACAGCCCGCCGATCATCCTGATCAACCTTACCGGTCAGACTCCCTACAGCTATAAGAATCTGACTCCGCTTGCGCGGCTCATTGCCGACTACGGAGCGTTCGCGGTAGCGAAGAACTCCAAGTACAAGACGATCATGGATGTGATGGCCGCGCTGAAGAAAGACCCGAAGTCGGTAATAATCGGTGGAACCTCTGCCGTCGGCAGCATGGATCACATCCAGTTCCTGCTTGCTGCACGGGCCGCAGGCGTGAAGAACCTGAAGCAGATTCAGTATGTCAGCTTTCAGGACGGATCGAGCGCCGCTCAGGCACTCGGCGGTCACATAGACGTGCTCTCGACCGGTCTCGGGGACGTCCGCGGCTTGTTGCAAAGCGGGGATCTCCGCGGTCTTGCCTCCACCGCGCCCGAGCGAGTCGATGTCGACGTCATCCGCGACATTCCGACCATGAAAGAGCAGGGTCTCGACGCGGTCTTCATCAACTGGCGCGGGCTCTTCGGGTCACCCGACATGCCGCAATATGCAGTCGACTACTGGCGTAAGACGCTCGCGAAAATGGTAGAGACGCCGCAATGGGATGCCGCCTGCAAGACAAACGGTTTCACGAAGTCCTACTTGGATGCGCCGGAGTTCAGCCAGTTCCTTGATCAGACCAATGAGGACTACAAGGCAATTCTTTCCGAAATCGGGATGCTGAAGCAGTAGTCACCCGCAGACTTCCGCGGAACGCCGCGCAGGCGGCGTTCCGCTCTGTTGAGAGGTACTCGTTATGACATGGACAAGTATAAGCGGACTGGCAGCAATCGTCTTCGGCGCAGCGTTTGCCTACCAGGCCTACGTGCTGCCCAGAGCCACCGTGGGGAATCCGATGGGGCCGGTACTGTACCCCATCATTCTCGGCTGCGGCCTTGGGATCTTCGGCATCATTCTCACCGTTGAGGAGTTTATTCGACTGCGCAAGACCGGCGGCGAGGGACGGATCAGGTCGATGAAGATAACCGTGTTCGGCCGCAACATCGCCATTGTCGCGACGCTGTGTGCGGGATATGCGTTTCTTTTCGAACGCGTCGGCTACGTCCTGTCGACCTTTCTATTCCTCGGCACGGTCCTGCTGCTGTTCAACGGATTCAAGCGCTGGAAGCTCGGCATAACCCTGTCGGTAGCATTCAGTGTCGGCGTCTACTTTCTCTTTTCGACGGTGCTGGCAATTCCGCTGCCGCGCATGCCCTTTTTCGATATCTGAAGCAGGGAGTGACGTATGATGGATGTAATTGCGAACCTGGGACTTGGTTTCCACGTTGCGCTTCAGCCGATGAATATCATGTGGGTGACGCTGGGAGGCGTGCTCGGAACCGTAATAGGGATGCTGCCGGGAATCGGACCGGCAACTGGTGTCGCGGTTCTGCTCCCGCTCACTTTTTCCATGGGCCCGGTGGCCTCACTCATCACCATGGCAGGCGTCTACTACGGGGCGATGTTTGGCGGATCCCGAGCCTCGATCCTCATAAACACGCCGGGTGACGGGGCCGCGATTGCCTCCACTTTCGACGGCTACCCCATGGCGATCGGCGGACGCGCGGAAGCGGCACTCGCGATTTCGGCAATTGCCTCCTTTATTGGGGGCGTAATAGCCACGGCAGTCCTGGTCGTAACCGCGGTTCCGGTGGCGCACTTCGCGCTGCTGTTCGGCCCCGCGGAGTACTTCCTGCTGATGGTATTTGCCCTTTCGGCCACGGCTACCCTTTCAAAAAAGAACATGGTAAAGGGATTCATGTCGATGTTCCTCGGCCTGATGGTGGCGACGGTGGGCCTCGATCCGCTTTCCGGTGTGTCGCGTTTCACCTTCGGCGCTCTGGAGCTGCAGGGTGGCATCGACTTTCTGATCATCATAATCGGCATCTATGCCCTCGGCGAGGTCTTCAAGAGCTTCCGAATGATCCACGAGGGGACCCGGAAGGTGCAGACGAATTTTGGACGCATATGGATAAGCCGCCACGAGTGGAAACGCTCCTGGCCGGCCATCCTCCGAAGCACGCCAATCGGTTTCTTCGTCGGAGCGCTTCCAGGGGCGGGCGGTACCATGGCGTCGCTTATGTCGTACAACAACGAGAAGAGCATCTCCAAGCGGTCTGACGAATTCGGCAAAGGAGCGATCGAGGGACTGGCAGCACCCGAGGCGGCAAACAACGCAGCGTCGGTAGGAGCGCTCATTCCGATGATGACGCTCGGTATTCCTGGATCGGGCACAACCGCGATAATGATGGGCGCCCTCCTCATGCTCGGACTTCAACCGGGGCCGCTGCTGTTCGACCAGCACCCGGAGATCGCGTGGGGCATGATCGCAAGCATGTTCATCGGAAACATCGTATGCGCTGTCGTCAATCTCCCTCTTGCGAAGGTCCTCGTCCGCGTGCTCTCGGTGCCTGCACGAATCCTCTTTCCTCTCGTGCTCGGCCTCGCGTTCATTGGCACGTACGCGATCAACAACATGACATCCGACCTGCTGATATTGGTGGCGTTCGGACTCATCGGCCTGTTCCTGGAAAAGGCGGATATCCCGACAACGCCGCTCATTCTCGGGGCAATTGTCGGCAACACCATGGAGCAGTCCTTCCGACAGGCGCGGATCATCTCGAGCGGCCACTGGAACATCTTCTGGAGCTCACCCCTCGCGATCGTACTCATATTGATGACCGTGGCTGCTGTTGCCTGGCCGCTTATCCGCGATATCCGGAAGAACCGGGTCGCAGCACAGACATGACGGCCAGAGCGGAAGGGGGGGCGTTATTCACGCTCGATGTGCGGCCGCCGAGGCAGGACGCATCTGCGGCGGTCGAGGGTCGCCTCGGCGACCCTGCGGGACCGGCGGCGCAGATCGCGTCGCTCGCCCGGTCTGCGCTCACCGCCGAGGTGATGATCGCTCCGAAGCCCGGTCTTGTGGATCGTCTCGGCTCCGGCGCCCACAAGGACATGGACCTCGACCTGTTCCGGGTGAGCATCGATGCAATCTCGCCGTGGTTCGAGGATTTCGCTCGCGCGGGGATGGATCATGAGGGGAAGCCCTTGAGCGAACTGTTTCCGTCGCTCCAGATGATCGGCAGGGCTGCAGAGTCGGCAATGTTCGCGGCTACCGGTGGCGTGAACACACACAAGGGGCTCGTCTTTTCACTCGGACTGCTCTGTGGGGCGGCCGGATATCTCTGCCGACGCCGCGGTTATGCGGCGTTCGACCGGGACCGACAGGCGCGTGACGCCCTTCCATCGCTTCTTCCTGCAGACGTATGCGCAACGGCGGCAGAGATATCGGCTGGAATTGTGCGCCGTTGCTTTGCGCGCCCGTCTACTCCGGAGCGGGAAACCTACGGCGAGCGCATCTATCGGCTCTACGGCCTCACGGGCGCACGCGGAGAGGCAGAGGCCGGCTTCCCGCATGTCACGAGTGCGGCACTTCCCCTGCTGCGCGGTCTCCTGTTGGCGCACGGGGCGCCGGACGAGTTCCCGGGATCGTTGAACTCGCACGAGAGCGATGCGATTGGTGTAGCCGTGCTGTTGCGCCTCATGTCGGTAGTGGCGGACACGAACGTCCTGGGACGACTCGGCCCCGCAGCACTCGCTACCGTGCAACGCGAGTCGGGCGCGGCGCTGCGTGCGGGCGGCATGTTCACAACTGCGGGTCGTCGACGTGTGCTCGACATGGCAAATCGCTTCGCAACGCTACGTATCAGTCCGGGAGGTTCCGCGGATCTCCTCGCTGTCACACTGTTTCTCCACAATCTTTCCAACTGAGAGGTTTGTCATGCTCACGCTGAAATCCGGATGCGACATATTGAGCGACGTGGGAGGAATTCCGTCCCGCGAAGAGGCGGAACGGTTTCTGCGCAACTCCGTCGCTTCTGTCGAGCTTGCAAAGCTGTATTCGCTCGAAAACTCCGACGTGATCACGAGAATCGCCAACGCCATTTCAATGTGCAGTCCAGGCGCGGTCTTTGTTCACACAGGCTCGGTTGCTGACCGCGAGTTCGTCAGGAGCCGCGCAATCGAACAAGGTGAAGAGTTTCCCCTCGCGATTGAAGGACACACCTGTCACTTCGACCTGCCGGAGGATCAGGGACGGATGGTGGACAGGACGTTCTATGTCGTGAATGAAAACGAACGGACAAATGCGCTGGCGAAGAGCATTCCGCGGGTGAGTGCGTTGTCGTATGTAGAGGAGCACATGCGCGGCATCATGCGTGGAAAAACGATGATCGTCGCCGCATACAGCCGCGGGCCTCTCGGAGCACCGGCTTCGGTGCCCGCTCTCGAGATCACCGATTCCTTCTACGTGATTCACAGTGCGGACCTCCTCTACACCACCGCATATCAACGCTTCTCACGCGAGTGTGATCGCGCCGGAAAATTCTTTACAAACGTTCACAGCATGGGAAGCTTCTCTTCTGCGGAGATCGAAAAAGCCAGGATCTTCATGGATCGAAGCTGGCTCACGACCTTCAGCCTATTCTGCACCTACGCCGGCAATACGCTCATGCTGAAGAAAGGCAACCATCGCTTTGCCGTCGACCTTGCTGTTTCACACGGAAAGGGACGGGAGCTTTCGGAACACATGTTCATCACCGGCTTGCGAGGACCGGGAGAGCGTACTACCTATTTCGCAGGTGCCGCTCCATCCGGATGCGGAAAGACCACCACTGCAATGGTCGGAACCGACTTCATCGGTGACGACCTCGCGCAGCTATGGATCTCATCCGACGGCTCGCTGCGGGCAGTCAATCCGGAGATAGGGATCTTTGGAATAGTCCAGGACGTGAATTATCAGAGCGACCCCTACCTCATGCGCTGCCTGCGTGAGCCCGGCAGCGAGGTTGTCTGGTCGAACGTGCTTGTTGACGACGAGCTACGGCCGCGATGGGCAGGTGACGGCGAACCCGCGCCGAAAGGCGGGAAGAACTGGCTCGGCGAGTGGCACGCCGGGAAAAAGGATTCTGAAAACCGGCCGATCCCGGTTTCGCATCCCAACTCCCGGGTAACCCTCCGGAGCACCGGAATCCGCAACTACAATGCGAAAGCGGCAACCGATCCGGAAGGCGTACCGATAGGCGTCATCACGTATTCAGGGAGGGACAGTGACACAATGCCCCCCGTGTGGGTTGCAAAGAGTCCGGATGCAGGAGTAGTCATCGGCGCGTCCATTCTGTCTGCCGCGACAGCGACCGAGGTGGGTGCTACCGGAGTCAAACGACAACCGTGGGCCAACTCCGCGTTCATTCCGGGGTCGCTCGCCGACTACATGCGCGTTCAGTTCGAATTCTTCAATTCACCTTCGCTGAGCACTCCCCCGCTGATCGCAGGACTGAATTACTTCCTCACGCACCAGGCGCGGGGCAGTTCCGGAAAAGGCCTGCTCGGTGAGAAACGCGACGTGATCGTCTGGCTCACCTGGCTTGAGCTGCGAGCTCATGACGAGGTGGGCGCAATTGACTCGCCCATCGGTCTGCTTCCGATGTACGATGATCTTGCCCGGTTGTTCGGCCGGCTGATCGAAAAGGACTATCCGCGCGATTTGTACACATTGCAGTTCAGCCTCTATGTAGACCGCATCATCTCGAGAATCGACCTGCAGGAAGATTCCTACCGATGCGAGGATAACGTTCCGGCGAAGTTGTTCGAGATCTATGCGGAGCAGCGAAGCGGGCTCATGCAGCTCAAGCGGAAATACGGTGCAATCGTCCCCCCGGAGACTCTGATAGTGGACACCGGGGTCAGGCACGCGGGGTCCTGGGACATGGAGGCCAAGCACGTGGATTCATATCGATCCGAACATTGACAATGACAGTAGAATCCATCCGCCCGATCTGACGGAATCGAGTACGTTTCGCTCGAATAACGGGATTCATTCAGCCGCCGGCGACCGATCACTCCATCGACCAACTGCCGGGCCAATGTTCTCCGAGCCGATTCCTCAAGGCCAACTCCAGCAAGTCCGGGGTGAAAGCTTCGAGGTCCACGGTCTTCACAAAGTGTGAAGACAACAGAGGTGCTGGGGAAGGAAATCGTCAGGAGTGTGAAATCTGGAGCACCGTACGGCCGATTGTGATGGTGTCCCCGATCCTGACCACCACATTGGTGTTTGGTGGCACCGGGTTCTTGTTCAGGTAGGTTTGATTGGTGCTCCCGAGATCCCTGAGACAGTACTGCCCGTTCACGATTTCAATGACGGCGTGACGCCTTGAAACGAGAGGATCGTCCGCGATCACCACGTCGTTAGTGCTGTCCCGGCCGATTCGAATCGTTTTCGTCATATCGATCATCTGATTCCGAAAACTCAGACGAAACTTCTTCATTTCGGAACCGTGGGCGAAATTCCTGCCTTCAGGGCTTCTCTTGTAGATTGTTTCATCCATGACGCTGTCTCCCATTTAGAAACTATATCACGTCAGCGGCGGCGGCACGGTCTCCGACACGTTCCAGACAGCCCACAATCGAAGTTCTGCCAAAAAAGATAAAATTCGCCTTCACTCCAGATCGTCCATCGAACGTCCAGCCTATTTTCAGCGTGTGCGGTGGCCAAAGATCGGGTGCCCGGACGGTTTTTGCGTTCCGCCGCCTTACGCCGTTCGCAGAGTACGCGGCCCGCGGTCCGGTACGCCTTTGACACTTCGGTCCACGCATTAGTAATCTAGATTCAGCTTTACAACAACAGGAGGCAGCAACATGCAACCTAATATGCCAACCCGGAAATTCGGACTCGTAATCGCGCTTGCGGCCATTGTGGCTTTCGCGGCGACTCCGGTATTCGCCCAGAACAATTCATCCGGCTCCTCTTCCACCTCGCAGTCGGGGTCAAACTCGTCGGCAGCAATGTCGTCGAATAACCAGAGCTCTTCTTCGAGTTCCAGCTCGTCTTCAATGAGCGCGAACAGCCAGAGCTCGTCCAGCTCTTCCCCGCAGGTCAGCGTCGCGACTGCAAGGAAACTGGTTCTGAACCATTGGACGGCAGTCGCAAACCGCAACGCCACGGGCCTCGGAAACGAATACGCCAAGGACGCGGTGGTAGCGTGGGTCGGCGGAGGTCTCAACGGCACCTACACCGGCAAGAACCAGATCGACACCATGTGGTCTAAGTTCGCCGGCGCGACGACGCCAATGAGGTTCGACGTCACCAAGGTATCCTACGACCTGACGAACGACCGCCCTGCGATAGATGAGACGGTCGTGCTTCACAACAGCAAAGGATCCATCCACGTAGATTCCACCATCGTGTATAACAGCAACCAGAAGATCATCGCAGAGATATGGAAGCTCGACAAGTCGACCCATTCGAGCTGACGACAGTCAACGGACCGGCGGCGCTGCGACGTTGACGCCGACAGCGATACAGGGCTGAAATTTGCAGCCCACAGAAAATCGGCCACCCTCTTTCGGGTGGCCGAGTGCATGCGAAGCGTTGAGGGTATCAGCAAGCGTGTTGATAAATGAGTGTAAATCATTGCTATACATATATATACCAGGAAAAACATGCCAATCGCACTACAAGTTCTGATACCGGGCAGAATTGCGCGCGAAGCATCGCAACAACCGTCCGCTCGACCTCACCTGTCACGGAGATGGCCACGACGAGGGCGGTATCAGGAAGCGTGTTGATGGGGCTTTTCGCCAAATTCCTGCAGCGTGGCAGTTTAGCGCCGCTCGGCCGTACCGCGGACGTCAAAGTACCGCCCAAATCGTGTAATCCTTTCTGTAATAAAACTTAAGCGCCAATCATCAACACGCTTCTTTATACCACCGACTCAATGCTATCGAGCGAGAATCTCTTTCTCATTGGTAAGTGCAACGGCCTCCCGAAGGCTCACCACGTCCGGCGAATTCCTCCTTTCGTGAACGGCTTTTTGTTTTGACTTTTGGAATTGCGAACCGCTTCGCACAACAGGCGGTGCCGATCTCCGCGAAGTCCCATCGTTTCGCATTACGGTCGGTTTTCGTGGAGCTACGGCGAGCAGTCGTACATACGATTATGATATCTGCATTCCGGTGTCCTGTCAGTCGCAGGAACACAGCGGATCGCCTCGTCGCGCGATACGCATGGAATCAGAGTCGAATTTTTCCGCGAATCAGGCGTGCTATAATTCCGATATGATCAGGCAACGCCGGACCTTCTGCGCGCTCGTGCCGAACGCAGCGCTTCTATCCCTTCTCGTTATCGGACTGGCGTCGTGCGGAATCGGGAGGAGTTCCGGGCCCGAAGTTGGCGCACCACGCAAGATCCAGGTGATGGCGTCGGACGGGTGGATCTACGATGTCGTAGCAGAAACCGCGAAACTCTTCGAGAAGGATACCGGCATCAAGGTTGCGTTTACGATCTACGCGCCCGGTGTGTATTTCAGAGCTCTCCAGACGATGCTCAACGCCGGCGAAGCGACGGATATCTTCATGATGCAATCGACGAGATGGTATCTCGGCAGTGACATCGACCCGCGGAAGTACTGCATCGACCTGACGAACGAGGAATGGACAAAGCGCTTGAAGCCGGAGTGGCTTCCGGCAGTCTCGTACAAGGGTCGTATCTACGGACTCGTCGTCTGGGACGATACTGTCGGGTGGGTCTACACCTACAACGACAAAATCTTCAAGAGACTGGGCCTGAGTCCACCGAAAAACACCGCCGAATTCATGACTCTGTGCGACCGGATAAAACAGGCCGGCATCCTGCCTATATATGAGCCGGGAGCCGCCGGATGGCATGCTGCGCTGACGTTCTTTGAAATGGGGTCCACATTTGAACAGAGAGACCCGGGGCTGTATAACCGCTTGAACACTAACCGGTTGACGTTTGCGGCGTATCAGCCGTTCCATCTTGCCCTGGACCAGATTCTTCTGGCGGTCAAGAGCGGGTACTTCGGCAGCGATTTCATGACGAATACCATCGAAGGGTCGAAAACGGCGCTCATCTCGGGTGCGGCGGCGATGACGTTGAACAAGATCGGATTCGCTCGCAGCGTCCTGAAGACCAATCCTGACTCGGGAGTGCAATTCTGGGGAATGTTTCCCATCCCCTGGCTCGACAATCGGACGGTGAGCATTGAGCGTTCTGCACCCACCTGGTTTGGAAATGTACGAAGCCACGACAAGGCAGCCGTTCTCCAATTCTTCCGATTCCTGACCAGACAGGATAATCTGGAGAGATACGCCGCCGAGCAGCCGGAAGGGACAAGTCTGTCCTTTCCGACCCGGCCGGTTCCGCTGCTCCCGAATGAAAAATCGTTCCTCGGCTCCGCGAAACTCGGCGGCGAGCCGCTCCAGGGCGGGGTCAAGTACATGATGGCGCAATGGATGGAAATGGAAGCGGATTTTGAGCAGATGCTGATCGGCGCGATGACGCCGCAGCGCTTCCTCTCCAATATTGACAAACGGCGGGCCAACATGGCTGCCGCAGCAAAGGATCCCGCGTGGGCCCAGCCTACTCCGGTCGACTCATCGAGTCTCTGAACGCCGAGGGGGTAAACCCCGTCTCCTTCTTGAACAAACGCGAAAAGTACAGCGGGTCTTCGTACCCGACCGAGGCGGCAACCTGCTTCACTTCGATGTGCGGATGGCCCAGTAGCAGTCGTTTCGCCTTTTCGATACGCAGGCGAATTATGTCCTGTGTAGGCGTGCTTCCCCTGAGACGGCGATAGAGCCTCAGCAAATAGGCAGGTTTATAGCCGAAAGTCGCGGCGAGCCGTTCGAGGGAGTATTGCTGGGTATAGGTTTCGCGGAGGTAGGTGTCAACCGCATCCACTAATTCGGTTTCGGGGGCACCAATTCGATCCAGTCCGAACTTCGATTCGACCAAGGAAGCCGCAGCCTCCAGTCTGATCCGGATGCGCAGCAGGATATCCCGTAATTTCTCCAGGTCCACCGGTTTGAGCAGATAGTCCTCGACGCCAAGCTCGATTGCGCTTCGCGCAAACTCGAATTCGCTGTAGCCTGAAACAATCAGAATTCTCAGGTCGGGATTGGTAGCGCGGATCCGGCTCACAAGCTCGAGCCCGCTCAGGACCGGCATCTTGATGTCGGTGATCAACAGATCGGGAATGTGGCGCTCGGTCAGCTCCACTGCCTCTTCCCCGTCGGCCGCCGTTCCGACGCATTCGAACACCGGGTCGATTTCCGCAACCTTGGACGCGAGATAGTCGCGCATCCTCTCTTCGTCCTCGGCGACAACAAAGGTAAACTTAGGATTACCCATTGCGCGCCGCCCCCATCGCGATGCGCGCCCCGCCCTCCGGTCTGTTCGAGATCTCGAAGCAGGCATTCTTCCCGAACGCGAGCTTGAGCCTCTCGTAGGAATTGATTATTCCCATACCGGAGATCGACATTGCAGAACGGAAGCTGCCGTTCTGCAGGTGCGCCGAAAACATGGCGGACAGTCGGGCGAGCGTCGCCGCGTCGAACCCCGGCCCGTTGTCGAGGATCTCGATCATCCAGCTCCCTTGAGCCCCCTCGCCGCGGAGCTCGATGCGCCACGGAGGACGCGTGGAGGTTGCGTACTTGAAGCAGTTCTCTATGACAGGCTGCAGGATCAGGCGCGGAACGACGACCTCCCGGATGCCGGACGGAATGTCGAGCAGGTACACGAGGCTTTCTCCAAACCTCGCCTGCATCGCGGCCAGGTAACTCTCCACATACTCCATCTCGGTTCCCAAGGTCGCGGTCGTCCCCTCCGATGAGGAGGCGTAACGGAGAATACGGGCCAGATTCAAAATCAGATCCTGTATCGCTGCGGTGGCTCCTTCTTCCGCCATGATCGAGATAGTTTGCAGCATGTTGTGAATGAAATGGGGATTCACCTGCGATTGCAGCGCCACGAGCTGTGCCTCCTTCTCATGCGCGCGCAGGGCGACCGCCTCCTGAATCGACTCGTTCAGCTTGAATCTCATATCGCGGAAGGCAAGACGAAGCTCATCTATTTCGCCGAGATCGGATCTCCGCGGCCCGCTCGCCGCCCTGTCCAGATTGCCGATATCCAGCTCTTCGATTTCCAGGTGGAGAGCCTTGATCGGCACCGTCACGCGACGCGCGATGAAATAGGAGGCTACGAGCGATCCGGCAATCGCGGCGAGCGCCAGGAGAGCGATTCGCAGAGCGTATTGAAGCACACTCTCAGCTAGCCCTGCCGCGGGTTCCCCCAATAGCAGCGTCCAGCCGGTGTCCTGAGAAACGGCAGCCACAAAAATCTTCGGCTCGCCGGAAAGGTCTCTGGTGGTGACCGGGTCCTTCTCCGCCCTGGCCGCAATCCTGCGGAGCGCGGCGGGATCTGTCTCCGCCCGATCGTAGGGATAGAGCTGGTTCCCGGCCGAGTCATATACGAAACTGGTTACGGAAGAGCCCCACAGGAGATCAAGCTCGCTGAACAGCGTCTCGGCATACTGCTCAATCTCAACGACGCCTCGGGTCGAAAGCAACGCATCCTGGAAGGTCCGGATCAATGAAACGTACCGCTCACCCTTGACGATTATCGACGTCTGCTCGAGAAGCGAATCAGCGTGGGGCGGAAGAATCAGGCGCTCGCCGCCCGAAGCCATCACCTCCCCGTACCACGGTTCACCCGTGACGTCCCTCTTGATGAGCTGACTGAAGTACCCTGCCCCAATCATCTCGCCGCGGTGGTCAAAGACGTTCACCTGCGGTGCCGACTGGTTCGGGCCGAGAATCGTTTCAATAATCTCGATAAGCGCCTTCGCGTTCGAAAGGACGGCGATTCGCTCAGGTCCCGATGCAGGCGCGCGCGGCAGCGCCAGGTGGCGCGCGTAAAGGTTTTGAAAGACCTGAGAGTAGATGAGCGCGAGGCTCAGATGGTCCATCTCTGCCACCCGCCCGTCCAGGTTCGAAAGCACGGATTTGGAAAGGGAGGTCAGTGCGTTTGCAAAACGCTCTCGCGCGACGACGGAAGCGTAGTCGTACACAACCAGAGAGAAAGCCAGTAGTGCACACGTCAGGAGGATTGAAACGGAGAGAAAGATGGATCCTCTGACGGTTCGACGGCGTGACACAGGAAAATCATAGCACACAGCCCGAATCGTGCGAAATGGAATTTTGTCCATGACCCCGCGCAATCGAGTCCATTTACGGCTGCCGGGCGGGGCGGGATACTGAGAGTGGTCTTTTCAGTTTAAGGAGGAGCATATGGCAAGACGAATCGTTTTCTGTTCCATGGTGATAGCCGTCACCCTGGCGGCGGGCCTCTTCGCGAATGGGAAGTCGGAACCGGCTTCTCAAGGCGCGTCGCAGCCGACAACGCTCACTGTGTGGGACTTCAAGTACAGCGAAGCACAGGCAGGCGGAGCCCAGAAGCCAATGAAGGAGATGGACGCGCTGTTCATGCAGAAGAACCCGAATGTCACAATCGAACACGTTGCACAGCCGCTCGAACCCCAGTACTATCAGATCATTCAGGCCACCGCGAGCGCAGGCAAGGGGCCTGATGTGGTGATGTTCCACCCCGGTACCAGGGCCAACCAGTTCGACGACATCCTCGTAGACCTCACTCCCTACATTCAGGACGTGAAGGACCAGTTCACTGCGGCAAGCCTCATCGCATGCTCGAAGGACGGCAAGGTAAAACTGCTTCCCATGACCATGCAGGGTTTCGGGTTCTACTACAACAAGGACTACTTCAAGAAGGCAGGCCTCGATCCTGAGGTTGCCCCCAAGAGCTCGGACCAGTTTCTCGCTGCGTGTGAGAAGCTCAAGGCGGCCGGCATAGTTCCTATCACGGTTGGTCAGACCTACACCCTCGACTTCGCGCTTCGCTGCTTCGTGGCAAATGACTTCGGGCCGAACGTTACCGGGCTCAAGGACGGGTCGGCGAAGTTCACCAATCCTCTGTTCAAAGAGAACGTTCAGTTCATCAAGACGCTTATCGACAAGGGCTATCTGGAGAAGGAGGGCTACTCCCGGCCCTACTTCATGGACGGCATCGACAAGTATGCGGCCGGAGGCGGAGCCATCTTTGTGGGCCTTCTGTCGGATGTAGGCAACTGGAAGGTGTTCTCCGACAAGCTGGGCGCGACCAACGTGGGATATTTCCCCACCGTCAATTTCCCCGACAGCAAGTACCGGGACCTGCAGGTTGCGCAGCCGGCTGGAATCGGCTACGGTGTCATGACATGGTCGAAGAACCAGGCAGCCGCTGCGAACTTTGTGAAGTTCTACACCACTGGAGAGGCGGCGAAGATTTACGCCAGCGGCACCGGCGCAATGTCGCCGCTCACCGCGTCAACCGGCCTCGAGGCGACCTATCCCTCCTTGAAGGTCATTCAGGGCTACCTCAAGAACACGGCAGTTGACTACCTTTCCGGCGTCTTTGCGAACTACGGCGGATACGAGGATGACTCCAACCGGCTCCTCGATCAGGTGTTCGTCACCGGTCAGCTCTCTGTAGACGATTTCATCACGCAATACCAGAAACTCATAGCAGGTAAGAATTAATCACAAACCAGGGACGGGCGCAGGCCCGTCCCGCCTACTTTATGGAGCATCGAGCATGACCCGCCGAGGCCTGTCAAATGACGGCATCGCCCCCTACCTGTTTCTCGCGCCGCTGTTGCTGCTGCTTGCCGCATTCATTCTCTATCCCGTCGCGATGAACCTTGTCGCGAGCTTCACCGAATGGAAGGGCTACGGGCCGATGAAATGGATCGGCCTCGCCAACTACCAAACGATGATCAGCGATCAGTCGTTCTGGACATCCCTGTCGAACACTGCGATTCTCGTTTGCTACATTCCGGTGAGCACGATCATCACCATATTTGTCGCCGCGCTTCTCGCCGAAGGTCTGCGCGGCTGGAAGGCCTATCGCGCGATACTCTTCATTCCGAATCTTCTCGGGCCCGTCATTATTGCGGTGGTCTTTTCGATCTTTCTACGCGGCGACGGCCCCATCAACCTCGCGCTGAAATGGTTGACCGGCTCGACGAGTCCATTCTTGACCTCGCCTGTCTATGCCATCAACGTAGTCGGCATTGTCCAGATCGTCTGGGTCCATCTCGGATTCGGCCTGATCTACTTCCTGGCCGCGATGAGCGGAATTGATCGATCGATGTACGAGGCGGCTCTCATCGACGGCGCCGGTTTCTGGCAGACCTTCGCCCGGGTCACCATTCCGAGCATACGGTTTGCCGTGGAGTTCTGGGTGGTGTTCAGCTTCATCGAGGTGTTTGCCCGCATGTTCAGTTTCATCTACACCCTCACCCAGGGCGGACCGGGATACGGGACGTTCACGCTGGAGTACGGGATCTTCGTCCAGGGATTTGCGAAGTTTCACTCCGGCTACGCCGGCGCCTGGTCGGTGGTCCTGTTCCTCTTCTGCGCGGCGATTTCGGTTGCGCAGATCCGCGTGATGAGGAGGAGAAACCCGTGAGGAACGCGCAGTCGATCCGAGGCGAGGTGCGCATTTTCGTGCAGATCATGATGATACTGCTGGTCCTCGCTTCCCTGCTCCCGCTCTACGACGTGGTGGCCGCAAGCTTCAAGTCCGGAGACGAGTTTCTTGTGAACACGTTCCTTCCCCCGAACTCGCCGATCATCGACAACTATGTGTACGCTGCTACAAGCGGACGTCTTCTGCGGTTCACCCTTAACAGCCTCATACTGGTGCCCATTGGTCTGGTATTCTATATCGCTGTCTGCGTGAGTGCAGGCTATGCGTTCGGAAAGATGCGATTCGCTTCAAGGCGCCCCCTGTTGCTGTTTGTCCTCTTTCTCATGATTTTTCCGCAGCTCCTCCTTGCTACACAGGTGTTCAGGGTTATCTCCATTCTGAACCTGACCGACACGGGTCTGGGCGTCATTCTGACCTGGGTGGCCTACTTCGCTCCGTTCGGCACCTACATCATGACGACCTATTTCACCGACATGCCGTATGAGCTGGTGGAAGCAGCACGGATGGACGGGGCATCGCACCTGCGCATACTGACAACGGTGATGGTTCCTATCGCGATGCCGATGATCGCGACTATCGCCATCATCGGTTTCCAGTCAATGTGGAATGAGCTGCCGTTTTCCCTGCTCATCCTGCAAACCGAGGCCTCCCGGACCGTCACTCTGGGAATTGCTATGATGAAGGGGCAGTACGGTTTGCGTGTACCCATTCAGAGCGCGGCGCTCGTCATTGCGATGGCGGTGCCACTCATCATCTTTCTCGTCTTCCAGCGCTACGTCACGCTCGGCGTGACGGCCGGTGCCGTGAAGGGCTGAAACTTTGAAACAGACAAACCGATTCCGCGAGGACATGCTCGATCTGGAAGATCCCTCGGCGGAAACCGATAGAGTATTCATTGCAGCACCGCCCACGGATGCTCGCGTCGAAGGCGACGCCGCGGTTTTCACGGTTCCCCTGTTCGCCTGCAGGGCGTCCACTTTCGAGGAGGACACTGCTGTTCCACGCACGGCGGTCGAGCTTCGAATTCAACAGTGGGGCGGATTCATCATTCGGTTGTCGGTGGCGTTCGACAATGAGAACCCGGACGGCTTCACCACACTCGATTCAAGTCCCATGATAGAGCGGGATCCCGGGCTCCTTCCGGCTACGCTTTCAGTGAAAGAGGGAACCTCCGTCGGGGAGTACGTGGTGACGGACGCATCAGGCAGCGTGGTGTTCCGGACGCTGCCGCACCGGCCGCCGACGCACCCGTGGAGCAGCCTCCAACCGGAGCCGCCACCCGTATTCGATGCGGTTGTCCGTCCTGACGCGACGGTGGAAGTGCCGTTTATGGCACACGACACCTTCTTCCCGGCGCACCGCGAATCGGTAGGGCTTGGATTTGTCGTGCGCGGCAGACAGGCCCGGCTTTCTCTTTTTTCTCTGCACGCGCGGCCGGGAGAACGCTTTCTGGGCACCGGCGAACGCTTCTCACGGTTCGGCCTTGCCGGATCCACCGTCCTTCTCGAGAATACCGATGCGCTCGGCGTATCCTCCCGGAGGGCGTATAAAAACGTGCCATTCTATGTTTCGAGCGCCGGATACGGCCTCTTCATTCACACAGCGAGCACGACGCGCCTCTCGATTGCGGATATTTCATCACGTGCGGTACAGGCGGGCGTCGAATCATCGACGCTGGACCTGTTCTTCATAGGCGGCCGCTCCGTCCAATCGATCCTGACGACCTATCGTCGCCTGACCGGCGTTCCACCGCTGCCGCCGCTGTGGAGCTACGGAGCGTGGATGGCCCGGATGAGCTACTTTTCGGCCGACGAGGCACTGGCTGTGGCAGACGGCCTGCGAAAAGGGGGGTTCCCCTGCGATGTGATTCATCTCGACACCGGCTGGTTCAAGACCGACTGGCGCTGCGAATGGGAGTTCAGCCCCGACAGGTTTTCCGATCCGGAAGGCTTTATGCGAGAAATGCGAAATAGGGGGTTCCGGATATCGTTGTGGCAGCTTCCACTGGTAACCGAGGGCACCGAGCTGTACGCGACGGCGAAAGAGAAGCGCTACGTCGCCCCCGGCGGCGCTCCTCCGCTCGAGTCGAAGTTCGACGACGCGCGCGGCTGCACGATCGACTTCACCAACCCGGAGGCGGTGAGCTGGTACAAAGGGCTTCTGAGGCGCCTGTTGAAGCTTGGCGCGGCGGTAATCAAGACCGATTTCGGCGAAACGATCGACATGGACGCGACCTATCATGGACTGAGTTCCGAACAGCTCAGGAACATCTACTGCCTGCTCTACCATCGCGCGGCAATCGAGGTGACTCGGGAAGTCTACTCCGACGGAATCATCTGGGCGCGGTCCGCATGGGCGGGCGATCAGCGCCATCCGGTCCACTGGGGAGGCGATGCAGCGGCCACATGGGACGGGCTGGCAGCTACCATCCGTGGCGGCCTCCAGCTGGGGCTATCCGGCTTCGCATTCTGGAGCCACGACATTCCCGGCTTTCACTCCCTTCCCAGTTTCATGAACGACCGTCCCTCCGACAATCTGTTTGTCCGCTGGGTCCAGGTCGGTGTTTTCACTTCGCACATGCGCTTCCACGGATCATCCGCCCGGGAACCGTGGGAATATCCGGAAATTGAAGCCCTGGTTCGCGAGTGGCTGAAGCTTCGATACGCGCTCATTCCCTATTTCCTGCAGGAGGCGAAGACATCGGTCACAAGCGGACTGCCGATATTCCGTTCGCTGGTGTTTGGCCACGAGCACGATCCAGTTGCGTGGACGATCGAGGATCAGTTCTTCAGCGGAAATGATTTTCTCGTCGCGCCGATTCTCAACGACGAGGGTGTTCGAAGCGTATACGTTCCGGAGGGCGAGTGGATCGACTTCTGGAAAGGAACGAGGACCGTCGGTCCGGTAATGCTCGACAATGTGAACGAGCCGCTCTCGAGGGTGCCGCTTTTCGTTCGAAGCGGGTCGCAGATACCCTACTATCCCGAACCCGTGGCGTGCACAGATGAGATGGACCTGAGCCGCGTCGAGCAGCTTTCCATCGACGAGACCTACCTCGGATTTGACTCGTCTCCGCTGTCGAAGTTCATCTCGTTGTGAAATCTTCGTGGTGTGTCAGCGCGGCGTTGGCTCTTCGCAGGCGCGGGTAGTCTTGAATTCACCAGAACGCTCGCGCGAGATCTGTTGTCGTTTCCCGCCTTCAGTGACTGTCACCTTTGGCTTACCGATATCGACAGCGAGCGACTGGATGCATCGCGAACGGCCGTCCTGAAAATTGTCGAAGCAGGCGTTATCCCGCGACGGTGACCGCAACACGCGATCGCGCAGAAGCCCTCGAGGGTGCGGACGGAGTCGTTATCACCATCCTTGCCGGCGGTGCAGATGTGTGGCGCTATGATATCGAAATTCCCGAGAAATACGGAGTCGATATCAACGCCGGGGCCACGCGCGGTCCGGCAGGGATATTCCGGACGCTGCGAACAATTCCGGTTGTGTTGGGGATCCTGGCCGATATCGAGCGCATCTGTCCGGATGCACCGGTTCTCAACTACACGAATCCGATGGCAATGTACTGCCGCGCTATCCAGGAGCAGGCGAAAGTAGGCGTGACAGGACTGTGTTACAGCGCTCAGGGCACCGCTGAGGTGCTTGCACGGTGGATTGGAGCCCCGATCTCGGAAATCACCTACCGGTGCGCCGGCATAAATCACCAGTCCTGGTACCTCGACTGCCGCTTGTGCGGCAAGGACTCATATCCGTTGCTGCGTGAGGCGGTGCTGACTCAACCGGAGATTTGCAGCGAAGAACAGGTGCGAAACGAGATGTTCCTCCATCTTGATTGTCATGTGACGGAATCTTCCGGTCCCAATTCGGAGTACAACGCCTGGTTTCGCACGCGCCCGGACCCTATCGAGCGTTGCTGTACCAGCGGAACCGGCTGGAATCCCGGCGCCCACGCATTCATCCTGCGCGAATACGAGCGCCGCGAAGTTGAGTGTAAGCGCGAGATTGAATCATGGCCATCGCAGGAGCAGGTAGATCTTGAGCCCGGCAACGAGTATGCGGCCTGGATATTCAATGCGATATTCGGCGACTACACAGAGTTTCAGTTCAATTGTAACGTGCGCAACATGGAGCTCGTTGGCAACCTGCCCGACGGGTGCTGCGTCGAGGTCCCGGCCTCACGATCCGGTTTGGAGCCAATCCCGGTCGGAGAGCTTCCTGCCCACCTTGCGATTCTGACAGGAGTCAACGCCAGAATCGAGGAACTCGCGGTTGCCGCGTCCTTCGATGGAGACCCGAGAAAGGTCTTTCACGCAATCTGCATGGATCCGCCCGCACCCGCAGTTCTCAGTCCTTCGGAAATCAGGCAAATGACGAGCGAGCTCTTCGAGCGCCACCGCAGATGTCTGCCTCGATTCAAACATCTTTCCTGGGCCCGGGAGATTTCATCCGATCGCGCACCGGCGAGTCCCGACGCAGCACGATTTGACGGCAGGCTGATCTGCTTTAGCCTGAATCAGACCTGTTTCTCCGCCCATTGGCAGAATCCGCCAGGACTATTCCGATGATGAACAAGACGACACTGATTACCGTCAAACGCCTGTGGCCCGACATCGCTCTCTGCGTCAGCATGTCGAATCCTTGCAACACTCAGACCGCTGCGACGGCGAACGTATCCCTCACAACTTCCGAATTCTCACCGCTGTGCCATATGCGCAGATTTCGGTCCATGCGTTTCCCATCTCGGAGGTATCGAAACGCATTGCGAGCACCGCGTCGGCGCCCTTCTCCTGGGCAGCTTCTGTCATGCGGGCGATCACTTCATTTCGGCTATTGACGAGATTCTTCGTCATCCCCTTCAACTCACCACCGGCGAGCGATTTCAGACCGGCGATAATCTGGGATCCAGCGTTCCTGCTTCTGACGGTGAGACCAAAGACTTCACCGAGCACGTCGGTCACTTCGTATCCGGCGACGTCGTTCATGGTAGATATGAGCATCCTGTTTCTCCTATCGATCACTCTGCTTTGATAATACTGACGCAGGCGACGACGCGGCCCTCCTCCTGGAGCAGCAACGGAACCATCGGCTGGTCGGTCTGGCATTTAGTCGACACGTGATTCTTATCTGCAGCCTCGCCCTTTCCGGTCCGAACGGATTCGCTACCGCACCACGAGCACCTTGCGATACTCGTCGATGCCGCTTGCGATCAGCCGGATGAAGTAGATGCCCCTCGCCACCGGCC
>CAZNYW010000044.1:30147-31575 GCA_964577375.1 uncultured Spirochaetales bacterium
GTACGGTGATCACGTCGCCCGATAGATCGAAGACCATGATCGTCACCGTGCTGTCCTTCGAAAGGAAGTAGTAGGGGCTGGTCTTCTCTCCGCGGTCCGGGTTGATTACGTTGTTGAGGATGGTGACGTCGGCGCGCTGGCTTATGACATGCTTGATATTGATCGCCCATGGGCGGACGTTACGGTACCAGGTCGAGGAGTTTGCATCGGTGATTCGGCCGAAGCAGAGCGGCCCGTAGCTGGCTGTCTGCGCCGGCGCGTCGTCGACGAAGAAGAACTGCAGATGCCAGGTGGCATTCTTTTGCGCGGCGGAGACGTTGTAGTTGCTGGTGGCTATGTTACTGGCCATCGTCGGTGTCGTCAGCGGGAAATTGAGGTTGTCGGTCCATGAATCGATCGTGATGCTGTTAGAGCCTGCGTAATTGAAGGCAACGGTGGTGACCGTCATCGGGCTCCCCGCGCCGAAAGGCACGAAAGGGTAGAAGTCCCACGTTTCCGAAGTCGAAACGGCGGCGGATATCTGGGTAAAGGTGACGTCGTAGCTGAAGGCGTATCCGTTCGAGAGCCCGGTCGGGGTGCCGTAGTTGGGAGTCACTGCCGTGAGGCGGAAGTAGTACCTGTTTCCAATGTGCTCCGCCTGTGCGGGGGAGACTCCGTTGAAGTAGACCCAGGTACCCACGCGAAACGGCCCCGTGTAGCTGCCGCCGGCTCTCGAGTCGAGGACCGTTCCGCCGTTGTTTGCGTTGGTATAGTCGCGGTGCTGCCCCGCCGCGGCCGAATAGGCACCTGTACCCCCCGATCAGTGTGTAGGTCATGCCGTAGCCGCTGACGGGAAGGTCGGGCTGGCTGTTGGCTAGGGTACCGTCCACGTCGACATCGGGATTCCGGATCGCGAAGTAAAGCGTTTGCGTCGTTGTGTCGGGAACCGAGAAGAAGACAACGTTGGCGCCGGTATAATCCCCGGTGAGCGTGCTGGAGCCCGAATAGAGCCAGTTCTGCGTCATCGGGTCGGATTCTACGTACTGGGGTCCCTGATGCGGGTAGCGCGTCGGAGCGAAGGTCTGGGCGTACACCCCGGCCGACAGAGAGAACATGGCCGCAGTCAGGAGCACCCTGCACAGCTTCATCTGTAGAGTCCGGCTGTCTTTGCGTACCGATCGCCGTTCCATTGAGCCTTTCTGTTCAAGCGTGAGTGAGATGATCTTGCGATCATCGCCTAGTCTGGTACAGACCGGCGCAACAGCTGCGGATGGCTTCGGTCGACAATCGCACTTGCGCCCTGATCTCGTCGATCTACGTAGGGAAATATACCTTGTCGCAACCTCCTCAACCACTGCAAGAGAGTGAAAGCTGTCTCAGCGAATCCAGACCCGGGCCGCTCGACAATTCCCGTTGTACCGTGGACTACGGTGACGATACGAACAGATT
>CAZNYW010000044.1:31675-40199 GCA_964577375.1 uncultured Spirochaetales bacterium
ATCTGATCTGATCCAACTCGGCCACGGGGTAGCGGGCCGCAATGGTCGAAATCCCAGGGGACGACTCTTCTCCTGCGGTGAGGTGTTATATTTGTCGAGACAGAGGAGAAGAGCCTTGCCAACCGAATCAATCCTGATCAACCGCGCCCCCGTTCTGACGCTCTGGGCGACCGTAGTGGCCGCGACTCTCGGATACGATCCCGATGAAGCATTGAGCCTCGGAAAGGCAGTCGCGGGTCTGACCGCACAGGCCAAGGGACGCAACCTGGGTATCTATCATCCGCGAAGGACCGAAGACGGCCGCCCTGCTCCGAAGATCAACATCGGAGAGGACTTCTGGGTCAGGCTCTGCGGAAGGAACATTCCGGCGAAGCAGACTGCCGACGGCGTGAGATCGATGGTGAAAGACCGGCCTGTCGATCCTGTAGGTGTCAGGAAATATCTGGAGAAGTCATTCGGAGAGGTCCTCGGAGAGCTTACCGACCTCATGGCCGAACTGGCCGCTTCCGTTGATCCGAAAAGACTCAATGATGTGGCATTCAGCCTGTACGAGAAGTTCAGACCCGCCATTGATCCCGGCGCCCGGGGTTGGGGCCAGAAGGGACAGCTGGATCTGGGAAAGATCAGGAAAATGAGGCGGGGATGATGGAGGAACTTCTCCTCCTGTAAGGAGTGTCTTGTGTCCGCACCGGATCTTCCATCCATGCGCATCATCTACTTCACGAGTCAGCCCGCAGCGGTCACCAATGTGGTACTGGGCCTGCTCGAACAGCTTGGGCAGCGGGTGCTGCTTGTTGTGACGACGCCGGGGCCGGCCGCTCGCAGGACCGAAACCTACAAGGAGCTGGTCGCCAATCTCGCAGACGGGCAGGATGTACTGGTGACGAGTCATGTGCGCCGGCTTACAAGGCTGATCGAAGCCCTCGAGCCTGATCTTCTATTTGTGACCGGCTTTCCGCGGCGACTTCCGCCGGAGCTGCTGGCCATACCCCGGCTCGGCAGCGTCAACACTCATCCTGCGCTGCTTCCGCGGTATCGCGGGCCTAATCCGCTCTTCTGGCACTTCATGAACGGCGAGACTCAGGGCGGCCTCACCATGCACCGCATGGAGGCCGATCTCGATACGGGCCCCATCCTGGCCCAGCGAGCCATAGAGATCTCTCCCGACGACGATATCGACAGCTTCTATCCGAGACTCGTGGGAGCGGCGGGCGACATGATTGCTGAGGTTCTGGCAAAGGTCGCTTCCGGGGAACCGGGCACACCTCAGCCTTCGGAGGGCGCGAGCTACGCGCCGTTCGCCACTGATGCGGAGCGCCGTCTTGACTGGAGCCGCGACGCGACCCAGCTGCGAAACCAGATCCGGGGTTGGGGCAGGCAGGGCACGCGGGCGACCGTCGGTGGCCGTTCGATTCTGGCGCGTCGCGCCCGGGTCGTCAGCCTCTCTCCTGCGCAGGCGTCGGAAGCGCCCGGCACTCTGCTGGAGGAGTCCTCCGGCGGTTTGCTCGTCCGCACGGCAAAGGAAGGCTTGCTGATCGAGGACTACGAAGAGGCCGTCTCCCCGTAGGCGCTTCCCGCTTGCCGAGAATGCAAGATGCGACCGCCGGCGCTGAAAACTTTCCGTCAAACGTGCGACACATTTTCTCTGCGGTTTATTGGGAAGCGGTTCGAATTCAGCACGACAACTTGTTATAATATATGAGTAATTAACTAATAAAAAAGTGGGGGAATCTCGATTGGACGGCTCGTATGGTATGGTTGGACGCGTTCAACTGGAATATGTCACGCAACTCGCTCGAAACCTCGCTTCAAGGTCGCTTCATCGGTGATTCCCTGACCAACGCCATCGGTCTTCCGGGCCATTTATACGGGATCCGGTCATTTCTAATGCTCTATTTTTCAGACCGCACCGGCGTGCCGACGCTATCTCGACTTACCTTGACCTTCGAGACCTCCAGCGTAAGGGAAGACGAAATCGAGGAGTTGTACACAAGAATCCGAAACGATGCGGTGCTGAGCTACGCGATTCCTCTCTGCGTCGATAATTTCGATGAATCAGACCCGTCGGTGCTTCGCTATTCCGAAAAACTGACATGGGTACGAGGCGACATAGCGATGGCGCTGTCGATCAAGCGCGTGTGCGATGGCTTTTCGAAAGAGCAGGCGGGCGTTTTCATGTTCGCGGGCGACATCAATCATGACCCGATAGCCGCGCTGTCCGTCGGTTGCTGGCAATTGGCAGATCGCGACCTGTAAGAGTAGCCCCGACGCCGTGCTCGCAGAGACGCAGCGCAGAGATCGGGCGTATTCATGGATATAGTTGAATTGGTGGACCTTATCGTTTAAATAGGTATAATTGAATTCTCGAGAGGCAATACGATTATGGTCTGGCTTGACCACTTCAAATGGGGAACACCTCGCGAATCGCTGCAAAAATCATTCTCCGGGAAGTTCCTCAGCGATCCAAATACCGATACGCTGGGCCTGTTCGAAACCCGATACGGACACCCGTCGTTTCTGATGCTCTATTTCATTCGCACGGAAGATACGCCGATGCTGTCCCGGCTCACGGTCAGCTTTGACGGTGCATCCTCCGATGATCGGCGGCTCGAGATGCTGTTCGCAAATGTAAGAGACGACATCATTACCCATTATTTCGATCCGACCTGCGCCGAAGGATTCCTGCCGATGGACTCGAAGGAATTGCGGCACTCGTTGAAGCTCACCTGGGAGTTGAAGGATTCGCTGCTGACTCTGTCGATGAGGCTGACGCGGGACGGATTTCCACGGAAAGAGACCGATGTATTCCTGTTTGTAGCGGATGCTGCGAACGACCCGGTGGCGCGGATGACCCGGGGATGTGCCCCGTGAACCGGACCGGCGGGCGCCACACGCGAAACGGTGGAGAACATTTGTGATAGATTGCTGTCCATGAAGCATCGAATCATCACCCGCGGCGCAGAGCTCCGGGACTATCTGCTATCGCTCGAAGCCGCAGGGGTGGAGACAATCGCGCTCGATCTCGAAGGCGAATTCAATCTGCATCAGTACGGCGAAATGCTCTGTCTCATCCAGCTCTTCGACGGCAGTGATCTCGTCGCGGTCGACCCCATTGCCATCGATCCGCCCGACCTCGCTGCGCTGTTCGAGTCGGAATCACTCCTCAAAGTAATGTACGATTCTCTCAGCGACCAGGCCCTTGTGCAGAAGTGCTACGGCTTCGGCATCAAGACCATCCTCGACCTGCGTCCAGCAACAGAGCTCTTACCCTTCGACAAGAAGGATCTGGGCTCGGTCCTGGAAACAACACTCGGAATCCGCATCGAAAAGAAGAAGAAGTTTCAGCGGTACAACTGGACGCGACGGCCGATCGACCTCGAAGCTATCGAGTACGCGCTGTCGGATGTGGCTCATCTCCTGCGGCTCCGCGACGCGCTGACCGAACAGCTACGCATGGCCGGGCTGGTCGAGCAGTTCATCAGCGCCAACGAACGGGTGCAGGACCGGGACTTCCTGTCCGACCGGACGCCGCGTATCTTCAAGTCCGGACAGTATCTGCACCTTCCTCCACGCGCAAAGACGCTGTTCGAGAAGATCTACAAGATCCGCGACCTTCACGCGCGTAATCTCAATGTCCCGCCCGACACCGTGATGGACAAGCGCACCATGTTCGGGCTCGCAACCGAATCGCTTTCGCCGTCGCGAGTGGCGTTGAATCGACGTATTCCCAACTCGGTGCGCACCCAGCTGCAGAAGGAGCTCGTTGTGCTCCTCGCTGAGACAGGCGGCAAGTAACGCTGCTCCATCCTGCGGCCGTTGTCGCCGCCGGCTCCGAAGGGTCCGTTGCTTGACCTGCGGGGCGCCTCCCAATAACTTCTTCCAAAGGCTGAATTGGGAGAACTACGCATGAAAATAATCGTTATTGGTGCAACCGGACTCATCGGAAAGGAGCTCGTGAAGGCATTGGGAGCCCGGTACGATCTCGTGGAGGTTGGACACTCGAGCGGTGACCTGCGTGTCGACATCACTTCGAAGCAGTCGATCGAGGAGATGTACCGGAAGGTGGGTGCTTTCGACGCCCTGGTTAGCGCGGCCGGAGGCGCAGCGTTCGGGCCGCTCGACGGACTTTCCGACGAGGACTTCGCTCGAAGCCTCCGCGATAAGCTCATGGGGCAGGTCAACCTGGTGAGGGCAGGCCTTTCTGCGGTAAATGACGGGGGCTCGTTCACCCTGACGAGCGGCGTGCTCGCCCGCGAGCCCATCCCGGGGAGTGCGGCAGTAAGCCTGGTCAACAGCGGACTCGAAGGCTTTGTCCGCGCCGCCGCGATTCAGATGCCGCGCAACCTCAGGATCAACATCGTCAGCCCGCCCTTCGCAACCGAAACGCTCAAAGCCCTTGGAATGGACGAATCGACCGGGCTCCCGGTACGTTCATTCGTGAAAGCTTACGTGGAAGCGGTGGAAGGGAAACACCAGGGCGAAATCCTCGACGTCCGCAAGTGGCAGTAACGGACGCGGGCGCGCGGGCCATGGCAACACGAAAGGCTCAGCGGGCTCCGGCCTGAAGCGCTGAACAGCCGACAAGTCGTATGCCGAGGCTCTGAAGCAATGCCGTGGAACGCTCGGTCGTCCAGAAGAGCGACTCATCGATTCGAAGGTCGAAGTCGCCGAAAAGCTCGCCGTCACCGGGTCTCATGCCTTGATGGGTATAGAAATAGTGAACGCCGGGCCTGAGGCCGCCGAGAAGCTTCCTGTAGGCATCCATGCGGTTCTGAAGCGATTCACTCTGCCCTTCGATCCGGTAGATTCCGGTGTATGAGGCAACCGGGCGAAACTCGAACTCACCCGCGGAGGTCGACGGAGGAACGTAGGGTGTGATGAGAGGTATCCGGAACCTGCGCGAAACAGCGAGGGCGGCGGCAAAGAGCTCACGAGTCTGGAAATAGCAGGCCATGTGAGCATCGAGGTGGGTGATGATGAGGCCCGCATCGAGCGCCCTGCGAACCTGGGCGTCCCACTCCATCTGAGCCTCGCGCGGAACCACGTTCGCGGCCACCTCGGCCTCGGTGGCCCACATCGTCCCGCTCGGGCCGTAGAGGCTCGGTGCTCGTTCGCGCGGTGTGAGCGGCAGCACATCGCCGTTCAGACAGAGATGCACTCCCACATCATATTCGGGGTGGCTCCTGAAAAGGGCGAAGGCGCGACGGGCATCCGACCCGTTGACTATGATGCTCGCGCTGCTGATCCTTCCGGTTTCCAGCGCGGCGAGCGAAGCATCGGTGAACAGCGGGTGCGCTCCCACGTCGTCGGCATTCACGATGATCGAAACTCCCGACGACGATTCCGCGCGGCTCTGCGCCTGCGCACCTTCTCCGGTTCCTGCCAGAACCGCTACCGAGAAGAGGAGAACACCCAGCGAATGGAGCCTCTTCATCTTCCACCCCGTTAGCGCGCGCCGTCCGGCTCGCCGGCAGCATCACCGACGGCGCGCTCACCGTTGCCATCGGCGTCACGGCGGCCACCGCGGCGGATGACCGCAGGGATCGAAGCTGCGATCACAATGGCCGAAACCACCAGGAGCGCCGGTCCGAGATGCAGGCGGTCGGCGAAGAAACCGAGCAGCAGTGCCACTGCCGCCGCAACCAGCGTCTCAGCCTGAGATTCCGCCGACAGCGCCGTCGCAAGGATATCGGACCGCATCATGTCGCTGACGTAGGCGATGCCGATCGGCTTGCGCAGATTCTCTATCAGATAGACACCGACGTACAGCACAATAGCCCCGACGCTTGAACCGAGCGCATAACAGACTCCGGCCCCCGCGCCGAAAAGAGGGCCCACAAAAAGCGTAAAATTCATCGGACGGCGAAGCGACCGGAGCCGATCCGTCACCCGGCCCGACATCCGCGAAGTGAGAGAGGTAAGCGCGTAGATGATCGAGTAGACGACGCCGACCACCACCGCGGTCTTCTTCTGCGCCGTCGCCGCCACCATTATCGGCATCGAGAGCGCGAGTGTTTTCAGCACGGGCTGAAGATAGTCGCGCGCCGCCTTGTAGTATCCGGTATAGATAGAGAGGTTGAGAATGGATTTGAGCAGCGCGGGACTGCGAAAGGAGTAGACGAAATCCTTGACCACCGACACGAACCGCGGAACAAAATCCGCACCCGATATACTGCTCCGGACACCGTCGAGCTCCTTCGGGTAGGTGAGCATGAGGAGAAGGTCGAGCGCGTAGGGAATTGTGGAAAACAGAAACACCGACGCGTAGTGGCCGCGATAGAACACCAGGCCCATCGCGATGAGCGACGAGACCGCCGATCCTGCCTGAGACCAGCCGCGCGTGTGCCCGTAGTAGTGCACCTTCTGATCGGTCAATCCGTTGAGCTTCAGGTATTCGAAGATCATCGCCTTGTGGGTGCCGGTCCGGAAAGCTTCGCCGAAAGAAAAGAGTATCATCGCTCCCGCAAAGACTGCGAAACCCGAAAACGCGTAGAAAACGACAAAGGAGATGATATAGGAGATGAAGGAAAACACCATGGTGCGGCGACGCCCCAGCGCGTCGGAAGCCACTCCCGTGGGTATTTCCAGGATGTTGGTCGATACTTCCCGGATCGCGTACAGTGCCCCGATCTCGAAGTAGCTGAGGCCCTTCTCGAGAAAAAACAGAATAAGAAACGGCTCGAAGAAGCGCAGATTCTTCAGAAATCCATAGAGTGAAAACTTGAAATACTGCAGATTTCGCGGAAAGCTCGCGGGCACGCACCCATTATGGCGATCTGCCGGACCCGAATCAATCTACGGAGAAAGCCACTCCCCGCCTCATCGCTTTGACTCAGCTTCCTCGTCCAGCTCCGCCAATCTACGCTCACGCAGACGCTCGGCGATTCGATTGATGTGAAGGGTGAAGTCCATGCCGCGTTCGTCGGTGCTTTGGCCGTTCGACTCGCGCCACAACAAATCCCGCACTGAATCGGGATAGGCAGGAAATGTCACCGCCGCCGCTGTGTAGCGCTGATGCTCAGTCCACGCTTCTGTCTGCATGATCCTGTTCGGCATCCGTCACCTCCCGCCGTACGCATCTCAGAGATACTTCCCTGTCCCTCCGCACCTGCGTCAGCCGCTCGGTGCCGTTTCGTTCGGCAATCCGGTTGATATGTTCGCTGAACACCATTCCGCGCTCCTCGGTCGTTCGGCCGGCTGTTTCGCGCCAGAGCGTCTCTCGCACCGAATCCGGGTCGGCGAGAAAGGTCAGAGCTGCAACGATATACCGTCCGTACTCGCTTCAGACTTCGGTATGCATGATTCGATTCGGCAGTGTTGCCTCCTTTCGGTTCTGATACGGCCTGTCGATCCAACATACACAGGACTTGCGGAATCGGCAAAGCGGCGACGCCGTCAACGATTTATTGTCTCGAATCGGGCAGGCCCGCTGCGAGGTCGGCGGCAAACCTGCATGCACAATGCATACCGATCCGGAGTGGATTTTCGCATAAGTCTTTTAGATAAAAATATTTACAGGGAAGAGAGCCTGTGTTCCATGCATAGTGCATAGCTCCGATCCGTGGCGGACCTTCAGGACAATTTCGCATAAGTATTTACGATAGATAGATTAAAGTCCAACATCCACCACCTGGCACAATGTTTGCTATTATATGAGTGGGAGGGGCTAAGGAGCCCAAAGATGATCAGGCAGTTTCTTACAATTCTGGCAATTCCGGCGGCACTCGCCCTGTACGGCTGTTCCAACCCGTTGACCACGTCCTCCGCCGCCGGTGGCGCGCCCACCGGCGCGGCCACACCCGTCGATAACGGGGTAGCCGTCGACCCGGCAGACCAGCTCGTGGCCGGATTCGATTTCAATCAGAACATCACTGTCGACAGCCCTGCGACGCTCAACGGAACCCCGCTTCCGCAGTGGGTGACCGGCCTGAGCGGCGACGCGCTTCAGTTTTCCGGGGCCGGACAGTACGTGTTCCTGCCTGACTCGGATTCGCTCGATCTTTCCACCGCAGGCACCGTCGAGGCGTGGATTTATCCGATCCACAACACCAATGCCGCGGGCTTCGTTCACAAGGGAGTCAACGAGGACTTCTCCGACGAGGCCTACACTCTTCAGTACAATTACGCCGGCCAGCCTATGTTCGTGATCACCAACACCAGCGGCTCCGCCACCTATCTGTATGACACGACGCAGGTGTCGGAAAACCAGTGGCATCACATTGTCGGGACGTGGGACAGCACGCTTGCGACGCCTACCATGTCTCTCTACGTCGACGGCGTGCTGAAGAAGACGAAGACGCTCCCGGCCGGCTTCACCGTCCGAAATACCGATGGCGGACTGCTCATCGGCCAGCAGGTCCCAGGGCTCGATGCGTCGAAGGATTTTCCGTTTGACGGCATCATCGACGACGTCAATATATTCAACCGCGCCCTTTCCGCGACGGAGGTTGCAAACCGCTACGCGGCTCTCAATCCCTAGGTAGTATCAAGAAGCCTGTTGATACCATGAGTCCAGATCAGCAAG
>CAZNYW010000045.1:0-3639 GCA_964577375.1 uncultured Spirochaetales bacterium
CCGACGCCTGCGGCGAGCAGCCGCTTCGGGGCCGCGGCAAGTATCCGCGTGTCGGCGAGCACCGCGGCCGGCGGCGCCGCATCAATCGTCGTTTTTAGGCCGCCGACGATGAGCGGCGCTACCGAAGAGGTAAAGCCGTCGACAGACGGCGCGGTAGCGACGGCCACGAAGGGCAGGCGGATGCGAGCTGCGACATAGCGGGTAATGTCGGTGACCGTCCCGGACCCGAGTGAGATCATGAGCGCCGTTTCCGCTGGTACTGCGAGGAGTGCGGTACCGATCGTACGTTCGTCGGGAACAATATCCTCACCGTCGGCAGATTTCAGCTCGCAGAATGTGAACTTCTGCCCGCTTGCTTCGAGCGAGGCGTTAAGCAGGTCGCCGGCCGCGCTCCGGGTATTACGGTCGCAGACGACGGCGATCGGCCCGGGGGCCCACTTGCCGGACTGAGCCAGACGCGCGAGAAGCGCCGGAAGCTCCTCAATCGCACGGTCGCCGGCGAGGATTTCTGCGATCTGAAGGTCGCGAGGTTCCCCGGGCGAGCAGCCATCGGGCTTAACGAGCTCCAGCAGGTTTCTCATTGAGGGTACTCCAAATCAGACCCCGCGGGTCGCCGGACTATTCCAACGCTTCGACCGCGGCGCGCTCGATGGAAAGTCCTTTCGTGTATCTGACAAAGAACTTGTTGAAGCCCTCCACGTCCTTCGCGTCGGGCTTGACGACCGAGCCGGCGCTGCCGGAAAAGATCTCGTCAAGATAGGCGGCAAGATCCTGCCCGCGGTTCTCCCGGACCATGAACGCGGCGAGAATAGCCATACCCCACGATCCGCCCTCACCTGCAGTCTCCATCACGCCGACGGGAGAGTTGGTCGCGGCGGCCATAATGCGTTGGCCTACCTCCGGCGTCTTGAAAAACCCGCCGTGTCCGCGAATCTGGTCGACCTTTACGCCCTCCTCTTCGGTGAGGATGTTGAGGCCGGTCCGCAGCGCTCCGAGCGAGGTGAACAGATGCACGCGAATGAAGTTTTCGATTGTAAATTTGCCGTCCGAGTTGCGCACGAAAAGCGGTCTTCCCTCGGTGAAGCCTGTGACGTGCTCACCCGAGAGGTACCCGAATGCGAGGAGACCACCTGCGTCGGCATCGCCCTTGAGTGCAAGGGGCATCAACTTGCCGTAGAGATCCCCGGAGTCGAGCTCGAGACCGAGAGCCTTCGCCGCCTGACCGAACAGCCCGATCCATGCATCGAAATCGGATGTGCAGTTGTTCGAGTGTGCCATTCCGACAAGATTCCCGTCCGGGCTGAGGACCAGATCGATCTCCGGATGAACCTTCGAAAGCTTCTTTTCCAGAACGAGCATGGCAAAAACTGAGGTTCCGGCGGATACGTTTCCGGTTCGGGGGCGGATGCTGTTTGTAGCTACCATTCCCGTGCCTGCATCGCCCTCCGGCGGACAGAGCGGGACGCCGGCCTCCAGTGTCCCGGTGGGATCGAGAAGCTTCGCGCCCTCGGCGGTGAGCTTGCCGGCAACGCTACCTGCATCCATTATCCTGGGCAGGAGGTCCCGCAGTTTCCACGGCAGCTTGCGGTCGGCGATCTTTCTGTCGAATGCGTCGATCATCTGCGGTTCGTAGTCATTTGTGCCCGGATCAACCGGGAACATGCCGGAGCCCTCACAGAGCCCGAGCACTTTCTGCCCGGTGAGCTTCAGATGGACATAACCGGCAATTGTAGTAATGTGGGCAAGCTGCGGGAGGTGCTTTTCACCGTTCAGGACGGCCTGATAGAGATGGGCAATGCTCCAGCGCTGCGCGATTGGATAGCCGAAGAGAGACGTCAGTTCCTCCGAAGCTTTGCCGGTGATATTGTTGCGCCATGTCCGGAACGGCACCAGAAGCTCGTCGTCCTTGTCGAGAGCAACGTAGCCGTGCATCATTCCGCTGAATCCGGCACCGGCAAGCCGTTTCAAAGTGACGCCGTACTGCTTCTTGACGTCCTGCGTAAGGTCGGCAAAGCTCGCCGCGATACCCTTCCAGACCTCGTCGATGTGATAGGTCCACACCCCGTCCTCGAGCTTGTTCTCCCACGCGTGCGCTCCCGAGGCAAGCGGCGTCGAATCCGGTGCAATCAACTGTGCCTTGATTCGTGTAGAACCAAGCTCAACGCCGAGAATGGCCGAACCCTTTTCGATGATTTCCGCCTTCGTCACTGCCGTCCCTCCGTGGATGTCTTTGATTGTTGTAATTGATACTATGAGGAAGCGGAACGCTGGTCAAGCGAGCCAGGGATCGTGCCGGGGGTATAAAGAAGCCTGTTGATATTCGGAAGGCAAATGAGGCCCTGGCAGTTATTTGCGGCTCAATATGCATCGAAATCGAACCAGGAGCATTTCTCACCGATATTTTTCCTCGAAAAATCAACACGCTTCTTTATACCACCCCCGGAAAGCAGATATACTGCACTCAGAACCCTGCAGCACCGCAGGCAGGAACGTACGCCCGGGCCCATGCCCGAGCAGCTTATTTGAAAAGTGGGAGACAGTATGGCATCCAATCGATTCGCGAAAATCCGAAAACGGGCATACAAGGCGAACATGCTGGTCCGGACCGCGGGCCTTGTCATTCTGACCTGGGGAAATGCAAGCCAGGTCGACCGGCAAAAGGGAGTGATGGCAATCAAACCGAGCGGCGTGGATTACGACGATCTCACACCGGAGAGCATGGTCATCGTCTCGCTGGAAACCGGAAAAGTGATCGACGGGGATCTTCGTCCTTCATCCGACACGCCGACACACCTCGTCCTCTACCGCGAATTCGAAGGCATCGGCGGCATCGTCCACACCCATTCGCATTTCGGCGTCAGCTGGGCGCAGGCGGCAAAGCCGGTTCCCTGTTTCGGCACCACCCACGCGGACAGCTTCCATGGCGAGATTCCGCTGACACGCGCACTTTCGGCCGCCGAGATAGACCGCGGCTACGAAGAGGCGACCGGCGAGGTGATCGTGGAACGTTTCCGCTCGGGCGGAATCGAGCCGACCCATACCCCGGGTGTGCTCGTCGTCAACCACGGGCCCTTCGCGTGGGGGGGGGATGCAATGGATGCGGCCCACAACGCGATCATCCTCGAAGAGGTCGCGCGAATGGCGATGCACACGCTCCTGATCGCCCCCAAAGCCCCGCCTGCGCCGCGGGAGCTCACCGAGAAGCACTTTCAGCGCAAGCACGGCAAAGATGCATACTACGGCCAACCGAAGTAACCGCGAGGCTAGTATCAGGAAGCGTGTTGATAAATCGACATAGAACATTGCGGGAACGGTCTTTGTCTGCAAAAAGCGCACCCACTGCGTCGTAGGTTCTGATACAGCCTGTATTTGACCGCGCGGCATCAACAGGCTTCTTAATACCACGAACCGCGAGCTACTTTCGTTGTTGCCTGTTGAATTTCGCGAGGGCCTGATCTGAGTTTAGATAACGCGCCTTTGCTCGCGCGCGAGCCACCACAAGTGACCGCGGCCGTCGAGGTTCTGATCTAAATTTAGATGACTATTCTTTGCTCGCGCCGCGAGCCCCTCTAGTTGTTACTTGTTGAATTTCGCGAAATGCCTGATCTGAATTTGGATGACTTTTCTCTGCTCGCGCCG
>CAZNYW010000045.1:3739-40093 GCA_964577375.1 uncultured Spirochaetales bacterium
GATGACTTTTCTCTGCTCGCGCCGGGAAACGCCGGCTTGATCCGAGTTTAAACTCTTCTTTGTTCCCGCCGGGCCCGCTCGATCTTCTGCATCTTGCGGTAGTACTTGGCCTGCTTTTCGACCTCCTCGACGTCCGCCACAAAGATGTGCTTGTCCATGGACTTCACCTTCGTGTTTTTCAAAAGGTCGCGCACGGCGATGTTGCCCTCGTTGAGCGGCATCCCGACCATGTTGATGAGCTCTTTGACACCGAAGTCGAAGGTGTAGGCTTCACCGGGCCTGATGTTCACGCGCGCCCGCTCGAGCTGGATGAGGAGCGCATCGTAGAGGCGGCCCACCTTGTCGGTGAGCAGCGTGTTGGCGAGCTGCTTGTAGATAAACCAGATCCGTTCGGCAAGAAGCGTCGTCAGCCGCGCGATGATCTGCGGCTGGGTGGTGACCATCCGCGCGAAGTTCTCCTTGTTTACCGCAAGAAGCGTCGCGTCCTCGAAGGCGATGGCGGAGGCCGATCGCGGCTTGTTCTCGATGAGCGACATCTCGCCGAAGATGTCGCCGGATTTGAGCACTGCGAGAAGCACCTCGTTGTCGTTGACGATCTTCGAAATCTTCACGCTGCCCTTCTGTATGATGTAGAGCTCCCGTCCCGGCATCGATTCGGTGAAGATCATCGTATCTTTCGGGTAGGTTCGCGTGAAGTTGGAGTCGCCGCCGTCGAGGTGCACGGGATTCGCGTAGGGCTTGATCTTCATGATCCGCTCTTTGGCGGTTCCCTGGTGCGGCCCCTGGGGCACGAGCTTGATGTACTGGTAATAGGCGTAATAGGCGAGATTGTACTGGTTCTGGCGCGCGTAGAATTCGGCGACATCGAACAGGTGATTCAGGTCCGGCTCGGGAGCCTGCTTGAGGGTCAGCCGGGTGAGGTTGTCGTCCAGGTAGCGCATCCGCCTGGAAAAACTCTCGATGATCTTCATCGCCACCGGTGTATTGCGCTCAATCAGGAGCGGATACTGGTCACGGTGGACCGATATGAGCGAGACGTCGGTCAGCGCCTGCGCGGTTTCGATGTGGCTGTGTGAGCTCATGGTCGAAACGACGCCGAAGAAGTCTCCGGGAGCGAGGATTCCGCCCCCCTCCTCCTCGACAACCTCGACCTCTTTGCTTATCCGAACCTTACCGGATCGAAGTATATAGAAGTTATCCGCATTCTGCTTCCCTTCAACAATGATGTACGCACCTTTGTTGAAGTTCACGATAGACAGCTGTAACGGATTGCTCATGCTACTTCCCAGTTAGTCCGGCATTCAACTTACAAAAATATAAATCTGTCTTCTTCGAGTCAGGCAAAGCCGTAATGACAGACACAACTTAGTATAAGAGCCGCAAATATCGTTGTCAATCAGCGCCAATTTGGCGGTCCAATCAGGCATGCAACGGATAGGCACCGCAAAACGACGACACTTTTTCTCTTACCCCGTTTATTATATCGTCGCGTCCGCCGCTTTTCAGCACATCTATTATGAACTGCCCGATCTCCTCCATCTGTCCTTCTTTCATTCCGCGGGTGGTGATCGCGGGGGTTCCGATGCGAATTCCCGAGGTCACAAGCGGGCTTTTCGTATCGAAGGGAATCGCGTTCTTGTTGACGGTTATGTTCGCGGCATCGAGCATCTTTTCCGCCTCTTTGCCGGTGAGCCCGAAGGGTGTGACGTCGGCGAGCATCAGGTGGTTGTCGGTTCCCCTGGAGATGATGCGCACACCGCCGTCGATGAGCGTCTTGCAGAGCCGCTTCGCGTTGGCGACGATCTGCGCCTGGTAGGCTTTGAAGGACGGATCGAATGCCTCCTTCAGGGCCACGGCCTTGGCAGCGATTATGTGCATGAGCGGGCCGCCCTGCAGTCCCGGCATCACCGCCGAGTCGATCAGCTCGGAATACATCTTTACGCGTCCCGACTTGGCAGCCACCACGCCGAGCGTATTCTCGGCATCCCGGCCGATGAGGATCATTCCGCCGCGCGGGCCGCGAAGCGTCTTGTGGGTGGTGGTGGTGGTGAAGTGCGAGTGCGGTACCGGCGAGGGGTGTACACCGGCCGCAACCAGTCCCGCAATGTGCGCCATGTCGGTCATGAGGAAGGCTCCGACCTCGTCCGCGACGGCGCGAAAGCGCTGAAAGTCTATGATCCGCGGATAGGCGGAGGCGCCGGCGACGATGACTTTTGGCTTCACGCGGCGCGCGGTATCGGCAAGCTCGTCGTAATCGATTGTCTCCGAGTCGCGTCCGACGCCGTACTTCTCGATATGATAAAGCGTTCCGGAAAAATTCACCGGGGAACCATGCGTCAGATGACCTCCGTGAGCGAGGTCCATGCCAAGAATCGTATCGCCGGGTTTGAGTACGGCAAAATAGACGCCCATGTTTGCGGTCGAGCCCGAGTGAGGCTGCACGTTCGCGTGGTCACAGGAAAAGAGCCTCTTCGCCCGGTCACGCGCAAGGTTTTCGACGATATCGACGAACTCGCACCCTCCGTAGTAGCGGGCGCCGGGATATCCCTCGGCGTACTTGTTGGTGAGCACCGTTCCGGCGGCCTCGAGGACGGCGCGGCTCGTGAAGTTCTCGCTCGCAATTAGCTCAAGCTTATCGTGCTGACGCCGTTCTTCTAGTTGTACGGCACGGAAAACTTCGGGATCGACCTGCTCGAGTAGGCTCATTCTGGCACTCCTTGGCCCAGCGCGGAAGCGTTTACATACCTCTGCGGCGCATTTAGCAGAGCATAGGGGAAAGGGTTTTCAGTGTCAACGATTCGTCGTTTCACGGACTGCCCGCGAAGACCACGTTTTTCTTGAATTTGGAGGCTCTATCGGTTACACTGCGTTCTTGCACAATGAGCTTCGCCTGTCGAATGGAGGACTTACATGAAAATCACCGGTAAGTTCAATCTTGCGCTGATTACCGTAATAGCTGGTTTTGCGGTTTCCGCAGGACTTCTTGTATATTCATCCATACTCTCTATGCGCCTCAATTCGCTCAGTCTCGAGGCAAGCGAAGTCATTTCGGGGATGTATCACCTCAACGGTGCGTCCCAGAACATTCTGACCACCTCAGGGCCGTTGCAGCAGGCGGAGACCGACTATCTCGCCGCCTATAAGGACTTTACCGACGCGTTCAAGGCCCTGCAGAGCAACCCGTATCGTCCTCTGCTCGGGAAGGACCTTCAGAACGATATCGACAAGGCCGGAAAGGTCTGGGACCTGGTAGATCCTCAGTTCAAGAACGTGCAGGTCGCGCTGGACCACATCATTTCGGCAGACACCTCATCTATCGGCATCAAGAACGGCATCATGCGGATGTCCGCCACTGCCCGCCAGTACGGAATCGATATGGGTTCCCTCGCGCTCGACATGAACGCCCTCGAAACCGCTGCGGATTCGGCGCAGTCCTCCGGCGCGCAGTTCATCGTCCAGATTCTCGGCGGTCTCGCCTCGCGAATCGAAGCGCAGAACCACGCGATTGTGACGCGGAATCTGTCGGTAGCGATCGGCGTCGCGGCGCTCATGATTATAGGGAGCGTGCTGTTCCTGCTGCTCTTCGGCAGAAACCTGGCGCGCCGTGTGGGATCCATCGAAAGCGTGATGAGCCAGGTTGCCCGGAAGGACCTCACGGTGAGGACGCGGGATCACGCGCGCGACGAGATAGGGACGCTCTCCGGCCATATCAACAGCACGCTCGATGCGATGTGGACCTTCTTCGGCACCGTGCGGAGCGCAACGGTGAAGGTGGACGAGCTGAAGGACGCAATCTCGGCCGGATCCACCGAGTCGGCGGCCGCGCTCAATCAGATCACCAAGAACATCGAATCGATGAAGGAGCAGTTCCAGCGCCTGGACCAGAACGTGGTTACCACCACCGATGCGGTTACCCGGATCGCAGCGGAGATCAGCGAGCTCACGCAGGACATATCCCGCCAGTCCTCCTCGATGAACGAGACCTCCAGCTCAGTCGAGGAGATGAACGCCTCGGTTCAGAGCGTTGCGCGCCTCTCGGTGGATCGCAAGCGGCGTGCAGATGAGCTCACCGACGTCATCCGGCAGGGAGGAGAGAAGATCGGGGCGACCAATGACCTGATCAAATCGATTACGCGGGAGATCGACGACATCCTCGAGATCATCGAGATCATCAACAACGTTTCCGAACAGACCAACCTTCTGTCGATGAACGCCGCAATCGAAAGCGCCCACGCGGGGGAAGCCGGAAAGGGCTTCGCTGTCGTCGCCGAAGAGATCCGCAAGCTTGCCGAATCCACCAGCGAGAATGCGTCCCGGATCGACCGGTCGCTGAAATCCATTACCGACAAGATCAAGGACGCGCTCGATTCGAGCGAGGTGAGCTACCGTACCTACGAGAATGTCCATCGCGACGTACGCGATTTCGCCGGCGCCATGACCGAGATCTCGAGCAACATGGATGAGCTTTCATCGGGCAGCCGTGAGATCCTGCGGGCGACAGGAGACATCGCGGGAATCACCACGAGCATCCAGCAGCGCTCGGTGGAGATGGACCGGCGAGCGCGTGAGATCCAGGTGGCGATGCAGGACGTCCGCGACATCTCGGCCGGGGCGGTAGGCGGGATGGACGAGATAGATCACGGCGTGAAGGAGATCCTTTCATCGCTCGTGGATATCAGCGCCAAGACCGGCGACAGCCGCGAGCGCATGGAGGCGCTGAACGAGATTCTCGGCAGCTTCACGCTCGAGGCCGACGGACTGACCTCGCCGGAGGAGGCGGGCGGCCCGAACGTCGACCACCACATAGAAGAGCTTCACAGCGACGATGGGCCGGACGGGAACGGCCATGCGAGCGAGCCTGCAGAGAGCGCCGACACGGACTCCGGCGAGTGGGGAAGTCAGGTGGACGACCTCGAGTCGGGGCAGAAGAAACCCGCGCAGGATTCCGAGGAGGCTTCCGAGGAGGATTCCGCGCGGGATTCCGAATCCCCGGCGCAGGAGCAGACGGCCGTCACACTCGACGACCGCCCCGCTCAGCCCTGAGCCCGCCGCACGGCGTTACTCCGCGCCCTTCACACGGCGGGCAAAACGGGCGCCGAACTCCATGGCGCCGGCAAGGTCTTCCTCGGTGGGGCCGCCTGCGAACTCCAGCGTTTCCATCAAGTCCCACTTCAGCGGCTCGATCAGCCTGCGGACCTCACGCACTGCGCCGCCGCTCCATCCCCAGCTTCCGAAGTAGGCCGCCTTCTTGTTCACCACCCGCTTTATCCCCGCTTCCGCCAGCTTGTGCACCATTGCCGGGTAGAGACTTCCCTCGTAGGTGGGCGCGCCGATGATGACTCCCGCGTTGACCCAGAGCGACGGCAGGATGTAGCTTGTGTGCGTCCGCGCCACGTCGAAGACGTTCACCGGCACCCGCTCCGACGCGAGGCCCTTTGCCACAAAGTTCATTACAAGCTCCGTGTTCCCGTACATCGAACCGTAGAGCAGCGTCACGCCCGGCTCATTGTCTCCCTTCGCGTAACCGGCCCACCTCTCGTACAGCTTGATGATCCGCTCCGGCTCCTTTCTCCAGACAAGGCCATGAGACGGGGCTATCACCTTGATGGGCAGGTGGCCGAGCTTCGCGATTGCATCGAGCACCGGCTTCGAGAACTTTGCAACGATGTTGGTGTAGTAGCGCAGCGATTCCCGGATGTAGAACTCGATATCGTTGCATTCGTCGTCGAACATCGCACCCGGCAGCGCGCCGTACCCGCCGAACGCATCGCAGGAGAACAGCACGTGCGTCGAGGGGTCCCAGGTGACCATCGTTTCCGGCCAGTGCACGAAAGGCGCGTGAAAGAAGGTGATGGTCCGCGAGCCGAGGGCGAGCTGTTCGCCGTCGGCCACCTCCCGGACGTTTGTGGTGATTCCATAGTAGTTGGCGAGCATCGGCTTCGCCTTCGGAGTGCAGAGGATGGTAACGTCGGGGTTCATCCGTCTCAGGGTCTTGAGCGCTCCGGTATGGTCGGGCTCCATGTGGTTCACCACGACGTAGTCGAGCTTCGAAAGCTCGACGATCTGTGAGACCTGCTCGAGGAGGGTGTCGGTCTTGAACTCTTTGGTCAGGTCGATGAGTACCGTCTTTTCGTCCCTGATGAGGTATGAGTTGTAGGTGACCCCCTCCTGGCTGATTGGCCAGAGGCCTTCGAACAGGTCGGTGGTTCGGTCATTTACACCGATACCGTAGACGCCCTTTTCGATTTCCGTGGCGATCATGAGGCTGCTCCTTGGGTGATGATATGAGATGATTATATCAGTAGACGCCGATTATGATGAGGTTGTCCCAGCTGCTGGTGTAGGACTGGAGATTTCCCGTCGCCTCTTCGGCAAACGACTGCACGGCGAAATCGGCCCCCTTTGCTGCGATGCGGCCGTTGGGGTCCATCCGCTTTGCCTCGAGCACACCGCGCGAAAAGGTGATGTGACGGTTGTCGAGATTCCCGAAGTAGTAATCGGTCGCCCCGTCGGGCAGGGTGAAATTGCCTTCGAGCGCCCCGTCGGGAAGCGAGGGATCGACCGGGACCCAGCCGAAGTTGACCAGGTAGAACTCGACCCACTGGTGCGGGACCGCCTTCTGATTGTCTTCCACGACGGCGCCGTCAACCACGCGGGCAGGTATGTTCGCGTTGCGGAGCACCGAGACCATTATCGTCGCGAATGCGACGTCGTTCCCCTTTTTCTGCTCGAGCGCCTTGAGCGGGTCACTGATCGAGGGATCGTAGGTAAGCGTCTTCAGCAGATAGTCGTACACGTTGCGTGCGCGAAGGTAGGGATTGTCGTCCCGGCCGACGATCGAGCGCGCAAGCTGGCGGATCACGTCGTTGGTGGCAAGAATACGCTGCGTAGGCGCGGTGTAGACCTTGAACAGCTCGCTCGAACGGTCGTACTTCGCCGAAACGCGACCGGGAACGATGGTAGTTTCCACCGCGAAACGGTCAAAGATGTAGGAGAGCGAGACGGAGTAGGTCTGCTCCGGCTCGAGATTGTCGAGCCTGTAGAGGGAGAGTCCGTCGACGCTGTCGAACATGGGCTCCCGGTTGCGCGTCAGAAGCTGTATATCGCGCTGATCGGGCACGTTCTGGACGCGAGGCACCCAGAGAAAGAGCGAGTTATGCGCTCCGGTGCCGCCTGAAAGGTGCACACCGCCCACCTGTACGCCATAGTGAAGCGCGTAGGAGCGGCGGTCGCGGAAGGTTTTGGTGCCTACGACCTGTGAGACTTCGTAGTAGCTCGCGTTGCTCGCCCCCTTGTCGGTGGTCACCTTCACGTTGCCGGAGACCGCGCCGTCGGGCACGCGCACCTGGATCTCCTGGTCGGACCAGTTCACGTAGTCGAAATCACGATTCGACGCGCTGATGAACGTCTGCGCGGCGGGCGGATTCTGCGCCTGGGTCCCGTAGACGGCCACCCAGGGAAAACTGACGCTGCTCGTCCCGCGGTTCATGCCGAAATTGCGTCCCTTGATGGTCAGAAGCGTTCCGGGAGGCCCGGAGCTGGGGTCGATCGATTCGATGTGGGGCAGCCCGGGGACGGCGGCCTGGGATACCACCTCCGGGATATTCTGCCGGTTGGTGAAGAGCACCCCGTCGCTCTGCCCTTTGTCGGTAACCACGTAGACCAGACCGGAGGTGACCTTGTCCGGCACCGTCACGGTGATGCGATTGTCGCTCCACTGCTTGTAACCGGAGGTGGTGGGAACGATCCCTGCAATGCTGACGTGTCCGCGATCGCGGACCTTGCCGAAGTGGCTGCCGGTTATCGACAGATCGTCACCGGGGCTTGCGACCGCGGGCGAGATCGATTTGATCACCGGCCCCTGATTCGTTATCCGAATGCTGGTATAAAGGACCCCGGAGAGTATGAGGAGAACCGCGATGGGTATGATGGCAGTGCGAGAAAAGAATGGGTGGTCGCTCATCGGCGCTACTCTTTGGCTTGACCTGTTGTGCTTTTTCCGTCGGTTGAGCTGTCTGCACCCGCCGCGCCCGGCTTCGGTCCCGTTGCCGAAGGCTGCACGGACTGCGGCTGCTGTGTCTGGGTATTCGATCCGTCCGCGCGCGCCTTTCCGGCATGCTGCTCGTAGGGCACTACGCGGACTTCCAGCTCGATGTTGATATTACCATATTTCTCGGTCTGTACATTCACACCGAGCGGATAAAAGAGCACCTTTTCACCCATGTCTATCGGAAGGCTTCGAAAGGAGGTCGCATACTTCACCTGCTTGTCGACCGGCGACGTGATCCAGGTCTGTCCCTGTGCGACAAGCAGCACGCTGTTCGACGTTTCGCGGTAGGGGGTGAAGGTCGCAACCACGACGATGTTGCTGCCGTTCAGCTTGACGGTGACGGACCTGCCGAAGATCGTCACCTCGGAGAGGTCCATGTTCCAGATGGTCTGCTTGCCGTTTTCGGTAACACGGGCGGTTATGTGGACGGCAAGGGCTTTGTCTTTGAGAAGGGCGAGCGCCTGATCCAGGTCCAGCGCGTAGCCGTAGGCTGTAAGGCCGGCCAGCATGAGCAGGCTGAGCGCCGCCGATTTTCGCATCAGCGAAAACCTCCGGAAGTGTCGGATGCGCGCAGCAGCAGCGGCTCTCCCATCAGCCTGAACTGGTGCGGCTCGGGAAGCTCGATCTTCACCTCTCGGATCTTGTTCTGGCCGTTCAGGATATCGAGCAGCTGCTCGACGTCCTTTACGTTGACCGTGACATTCAGACCCTCGACGCTCTGAGCCATGACCGCTCCGTTGGAGCTGGAGCCTTCCACGAACCGGAAGATGGTGAACGCCGCAAAAACCACCACGATGGCCGCGGCGGCCACTGCCACCGGAAGCGGCACCGCCACTCTGCGCCGCCACACAGGCACCGGGTTGCCGGGCCGATGCCCGGCGCGAACGGGAAGCGGAGCGGACTCGATGCTCTCCTGCAGCTTTTCCCAGACCCGCGACCGGGCCTCCGCGAAATCTGGTTCCGGCAGCTCGCCGAGAAGTCGGTGCACCTCTGCATGTGATTCGTACAGCGCACGAAACCGGGAGTCCTGTTCGATGCTCTTTTCCAGGCGCTCTTTCCAGGGCGAGGGGACCTCGCCGTCCAGAAATGCTGAAATGAAGTCTTTCTCAGGGGACATAGGCACCCCCATCCCTCAGGAATTCTGCCAACCGTTCGCGGGCGCGAAATACTCGTACTTTGACGTTACCTTCGCTGATTCCGACAATCGAGGCTATTTCCTTATAGTTCAAATTGGCGTACTCCTTCAATACCAGCACTACGCGGAGATTCTCGGGCAGCGCTGAAAGTGCCTCTTGAACTGCTTCCGATGTTTCATCTTTCAGGACCTTGGTTTCCCCGGTGTCCTGGCTGCGTTTCGGCTCGTGGAATACTCGCTCGTAGGCCCTCCGTTCACGGCCCTTTCTCTTCTCATGGTTCAATGAGAGATTCTTGCAGACGCGAATCAGCCAGTATTTTGCCTGATCGGCATCCGGAATTGCGTTTCTGCGCTCGTAGTAGCGGATGAACGCTTCCTGGCAGACCTCTTCGGCGACGTCCGGATCGTTCGTAATCCGATAGGCAATACGAATGATGATCGGAAAAACGGTCTCATATACGGTTTTGAAATCGTCCCTTGGTTTCTTCTGCCGGTCCATACTCAAAACAACAGTCCGCCGAATGGGTTACAAGAGACTCACATCTTCTTCCAGTGTGTGCCGTCGGGGCGATCCTCGATGAGGATTCCCTTCTGCTTCAACGTATCGCGTATTTCATCGGCCGCCCCGAAATCCCTGTTTTTTCTCGCCTCCTCCCGGCGCTGAATCAGCGAAAGCAGCTCAGGCTCGAGCGCCTCGGGGCTTCGGGCCGAAAGACGGGCGTGCGCTTCGGAAATGATCGACAGACCGAGAACCCGGTCCATCTGCGCAAGCGCGTGGAGCGCATCCCCCGGCGCCACCGATTCGTCCTTGATGAGCCCCCAGAGGTCGGCGACACAACGCGGCGTGTTGAGGTCCTCCGCAATGTGCTCCTCGAAGTCCGAGAGATAACGCCCGGCTGCGCGGCCGGCAGCCCCGTCGCCCTTCTCCCCGCTTTCGCCGGCGGTCGCCCTCTCCTCCTCGGGAAGTGCAGCAATCAGATCCGCCACCCGTTCCAGAAGCCGTTCGCGGCCGTTTTTTGCCGCAGAGAGGCTTTCGTAGCTGAACTGGAGCTGCGTGCGGTAGTGGGCGCCGAGATTGAAGAAGCGGTAATCGAGCGGGCTGTACCCTTCGTCGACCAGTGTCTGCAGAGTGATGAACCCGCCCTTCGATTTGGCCATCTTTCCGTCGTCGAGCACGAGAAACTCACCGTGCAGCCAGTAGTTCACCCACTTTCGGCCGGTTGCAGCCTCGGTCTGCGCAATCTCGTTGGTGTGATGAACCGGAATGTGATCGACCCCGCCGCAGTGAATATCGAACTGCTCGCCCAGGTAGCGCGTGCTCATCGCCGAACACTCGATGTGCCAGCCGGGATACCCCTCGCCCCAGGGCGAATCCCAGAGCATCGCCTGGTGTCCGAACTTGGACCGTGTGAACCAGAGCACAAAGTCGCCGGGGTTGCGTTTGTTCGGGTCCACCTCGATACGGGCGCCGGACTTCAGCTCCGCCCGGTCGAGCAGCGCCATCTCCCCGTAGCGCGGAAAGCGAGAAATGTCGAAGTAGAGGTTGCCGCCCGAAAAATAGGTGTAGCCGTTGCTCTCGATCCGCTCGATCATGCCGATCATGTCGGCGATGTGGTCGGTGGCGCGGCAGACAACCGTCGGCGACAGGATGTTGAGGCGGCCGGTGTCGGCAAAAAAGGCATCGGTGTAGAACTGCGCGATCTCCCACACCGACATGCCCTTCTCCCGCGCGCTGCGGAGCATCTTGTCCTCGCCCGCGTCCGCGTCGTCGGTGAGGTGCCCGACATCGGTGACGTTCATCACGTGCGATACATCATAGCCGAGATACTCGAGGGTGCGGCGCAGCGTGTCTTCAAAGAGATAGGAACGGAGGTTGCCGATGTGAGCGTAGTTGTAGACGGTAGGTCCGCAGGTGTACATCCCGACGCGGCCGTCGTTTATCGGGACGAACTCCTGCACGGCCCGACCGAGCGTGTTGAACAATTTCAGCAATCAGAGCTCCTATGGAAAATGGACAAGAAAACCGATAAGATACACTCGTGGATGCTACACTACGGAAATTCGGCGAAAGAATCAATATTTCGGGGACTATTCGCCGGAACGAACCGATGTGGAAGCACACCACCTTTCAGGTAGGCGGGCCGGCGGACCTCTACTTCCGGCCGGAAACCGTCGACGAGGTAACGCAGATCGTCCACGCAGCGCGGGAGGAAAATATTCCGCTCTTCGTGCTCGGCGGCGGCGCCAACATCCTTGTTTCGGATCGCGGAATCCGCGGCATCGTGCTCGACACCGCGGCGTTCGCCTCGGTGCGCTTCGAGGCGCAGGCCGACGGCTCGATGCTTTTCCGCGCCGGTGCCGGCATGGCGGTGAGCGATGCGAGCGCGGAGGCCGCCGGGCAGAATCTGTCCGGAATGGCGTTCATCTACGCTATGCCCGGAAGCGTGGGTGGTGCGGTCTGGATGAACGCCCGCTGCTACGGAGCGTCGATCTCCGACATCCTCGTCCACGTCGATTACATCGATGAGGCGGGCAGCTTCCACCATTACATCCCTCAGGCGGAGGACTTCGCCTACAAGATCTCTCCCTTTCAGGGACGCCGCACCGTGATACTGGAGGCCGCGTTCCGGCTGCTTCCAGGATCGGCCGAGCTTCTGTGGAAAGAGATGCGCGAGGTGGAGGCCGACCGCAGGAAGAAGGGCCACTTCGCCGCCCCCTGCGCGGGTTCGGTATTCAAGAACAACCGCGAGTTCGGAGCACCATCCGGCCGGATCATAGACGGCCTCGGGCTCCGCGGCTTCAGCATAGGCGGCGCGAAGGTTTCCGACCTGCACGCGAACATCGTGGTAAACACCGGCAGCGCCACCGCCGCCGACATAAAGGCGGTGATGGACCACCTGCAGCAGTCGGTGCTGCGCGAACGCGGCTTCCTGCTCGACCCGGAGGTGCTCCTCGTGGGTGAGTGGGACGCTAAAGACTGACCCCCGCCTCACTCGAGCTGAACCGAAAGCGTAAGCCGAAGCGGAATCCCCTCGACACCGGCGGGCATTCGCCGCTGCCGGTCGGCGGGAGGCTCGAGCAGGATCCCTCGGGTGACCTCGCACAGAAGCGACAGAGCAAACCGCTCCGCCTGAAAGATTGCCCGCGCCTCCGGGGTTATCTCTGCAGCGTGGCCGCCGCCGCAGAGAAGCGTTGCCGCAAACCGTCCCTCAAAGCGTCCCCTCTCCACTGCCACCGCAAGCCTTCCTTCAGTCGCATCGTAACGGCCCTCGATAAGCTCGATCCTGCAGCGTGCCTCCGCTCCCTGCAGCAGGAGCGCGGTCTCGAGCCGTTCGGTACGCAAAGGCCCCCCGCTTCCGTTCCACTCTGTTTCGAGCCGTCCGCCGACTGAAAACCGCAAGCGTTCCGGACCGACGTGCAGGCCCGCCTGCCACCGCTCACGGCCCGGCCGCCCCGGGCCCGGTCGCACCGCCGCGGCAAAGACCGGGCCCTGAGGCGCAGAGCGGCCCGCGTCCTGCGGAAGCGGAAAGAGAGGGCGACGGGCAAGCGAGATGCTCGCCGCGGCCTCGGCACCGACGATCGAGTCATCGCCGACTCCCAGGCGGCAGTCGGCCGCGAAGAGCCTCTTGGGAGGACCGCTGCGGAGCTCGCGGAAGCGGTCGTCGGCGGAACCTGCGCGCAGGCGGAGCGCCGTCGGCCCGAGCGACCCGTCGAGCTGCAGCGAGACGGCCGTCCCCGGTTCAGCGCAGGGCCCGGCGCTCGCAAGCAGGGTCACGGTGGCACGGAGCGGTCGGGTAAAGAGAGAGGCTCTCATGCCGGCGCCCGCGAGCCGGAGCGGCAGCTCCCCTGCGTCCGGGAACCAGGCATCCTCCGTTTCGCCGAAATCCTCGACTGCCGGCGCTGCTGCCGCCGCCAGAATCTCGAGTGCGACGGCCTCGGCGGGCCGAAGCCGGACGAACAGCGCAGCTTCGCGCTCCTCCGCCTCGTTGGAGCCTGCCCATAGCACGATCGTGTCGCCGAAGGGATGCAGCGCCAAGCGGTTCATCACCGCGGCGCTGGAACTGAACGAGGGCAGGTCGCTGCGGAGGAGAAGCGGCGGCTCGGGGCTGAGGCGGCCCAGATCCGAAGCGGTGGTGAAGGAGTCGGCAAGCGCGCGGTAGAGGCGAGGCGGATCGAGCCTTCCGGCGCTCGCCCAGGGTGAGGCGACGCCGAATACCGTATAGCGTTCGGTCAGCGGCACCTGGGACGCATCGCCCGGGACCGTGTAGCGGATTCCGCTCGTTACAGCCGCGTCGATTGCCGAAGAGCGGTAGACCGCCCGTGCTTCGGCCGCTACGCGGCCGGGGGTGACCAGGGGCCGTTCGCCGCCCATCCCGCCGGAGCCGCCGATATCACCCTCACCCGTGAACCGGAGCAGCAGCGCCGCGTGGCCTTCCGTCGCCGGATGCAGCAGCGGGATTTCGCCGCCCATCGGATCATCCTCGGTTGAATCGCCTCCGATCTCGACGCCGGCATCGGGCTCATCGGTCCAGGCGGCACCGGGAGCGGCGGCAAGCGGATGCGGCCATAGAAGAGCGGCCGCGCAGAGGATCAGGCTGAGAGCACGGGACAGGCTCATGCAGGAAAAAACGCCCGTCAGGCGGCGCTGATTCAGCCGCCTGCGATGATGGGCAACCGTTTCCGGAAGACGGGAAGGGGTATCAGGCTTTCTGGCGGCGGAGATTTCGCGGAGGCGTTCCGGAATGGATTCCGTTGAGGGGCCGCGCCCCGTGGTGCCCGGAAACCGGCTTTCCGTGCTGGATCAGGAGGTCATCGTCACCGTGTCTGATCTGGATCGGGTCCCCTTCGAGCAGCTCGTAGGTCGTTTCGCGCTCTCCGATGCGCACCTGGAACAGTGATCCCCGGACACGAAGGCTGAAGGAGATCGATTTCCACTGCGGCGGAAGCTGCGGACGGAAACTGATCTCGCCGTCATAGTCCCTGAGGCCCGCAAATCCGTATACGAGCGACAGCCACGTTCCGGCCATCGCTGCGGTGTGCACGCCGTCCTTCACGTTGTGGTTTATGTCATCGAGATCCATGCGGGCTGTCTCCATGAAGTATTCGTAGGCGAGGTCGGTGTACCCCACCTCTGCCGCACCGATACACTGGATGCAGGGCGAAAGAGAGGAGTCGCCTGTGGTGAGCGCGTCGTAGTAATCGAAGTTGCGCCGCTTCTCCTCCTGCGAAAACCGGTTGCCCTGCAGGAACATCGCAAGCACCACATCCGGCTGCTTGAGAACCTGGTAACGGTAGATCGTAAGAGGATGATAGTAGAGAAGGAGCGGGTACTTCTCCGGCGGGGTTCCGTCGAAATCCCAGACGGCCTTGTCGAAGAAGCTGTCGTCCTGCGGATAGAGGCCGAGCTCCCGGTTGTGCGGAAGATAGACGCGGTCGGCGGCATTCTTCCAGTCGAGGATCTCCAACTCTTCGAAGCGCGTCTTCTCCTTCACCCGCGCGTACTCCTCGGGATGATCGTCGCGCATCCACTCCATTACCAGCGCCGCCTGCTCGAGGTTGTTGCGGGCCATGATGTTGGTGTAGGTGTTGTTGTTGACGAGGGCGGTGTACTCGTTCGGGCCGGTGACCTCATTGAAACAGTAGCCCTTTCCCGGGATGTAGTCCCCGAGATCGAGCCAGAATCGAGCCGTCTCGATTCCGATCTCGGCTCCGTACCGAAGCATGAACTCGGTGTCTCCGGTGACCTGAACGTACTTCCGTATGGCGTAAAAGATGTCGGCGTTTATGTGATACTGCGCAGTTCCGGCGGGGAAATAGGCCGACGCCTCTTCGCCGTTTATGGTGCGCCAGGGGAAGAGCGCGCCGTTCAGGTCGAGCTCGCGAGCCCTGTCGCGAGCCTTGTCGAGAATGTTGTAGCGGTACTCGAGCAGGTGACGCGCAATGCTCGGGTTGGTATACATCAGAAGCGGCACAGCGTAGATCTCGGTATCCCAGAAGTAGTGACCTTCGTAGCCCTCTCCGGTGAGACCCTTCGCCGCGATATTGGTACGGCTGTTCCGTCCGGCGGCCTGGAGCACGTGATAGATGTTGAACCGGACGCTCTGCTGCACCGCGGGATCGCCGTCGATCCGCACGTCGCTCCCCCGCCAGAAATCCGAGAGGTAGGCCGACTGCTCGGCAAGCAGGCGATCGAATCCCGCCGTCTGCGCATCCTGAATGTCGCGCATCGAGAGGGTCGAAAGCTTCTTCGGCGCCGATGCGATGGAGCTGTAGTAGCACAGATATTTGGTGAGAGTCAGCTCCGATTCCGCGTACGCGTTGATCTGAAAACGGTGACTCACCTCCTGAGAGTTCGCCTGCTTGAAAACTCCGTAGTGCGACTCGGTTGCAAGCTCATTTGCCATGGTGCAGAGGATGGTGAAGCGGGTCGCCCGCGTGGTGTGACGGAGGCTGCCGTAGACGTTATCGATCTTGCGGCCGGTGGGAATCATCGCGTTCTGCCGGAGCGCCGTGCCAATCCGCGGATCCTCGTGTCCGACCTGAGCCTTCACCTTTCCGAACATCCCCGAGATGACGGTGAGCGTCGCCCCCTGCTCGTGCATCCGGCACCTCCACCGGATTGCCGCAATGTGTTCGCGGACGAATGAGACCAGGCGCGTGGTCTCGAGGGTGATGAGCTTCCCGCTCGGCGAGCTCCAGGTGAGCTGCCGGTTCAGGCAGCCGTGCTCCATGTCGAGATAACGGCGATAGTGCAGAATCTTCCCGGTCGAGAGGTCGAGCGGATCGTCGTCCACGTAGAGCTGAATCATCGTGCCCTCGGTGACGTTCATCATCCGCTGTTTGTTCTTTGCAAGACCGTACGCGTGCTCGCCGTAGATTATTGGCTCGCTCTCGTAGAAGCCGTTGAGGTAGGTTCCGTGATGGAAGGCACCGCGCCCCTCTTCGAAGGTTCCCCGGATCCCGATAAGGCCGTTGGCGAGGCAGAAGAGGGTTTCGTTCGCCGCCACATTCGCCGGTTCGTAGCTGTCTTCTACGATCAGAAACCCCTGAGGCTCAAAGGTAACCGAATCCTTTTGATTCACTTGCGTCATCCTGTCCGCTTTCCGTCCGGAGCACCCTACCGCTGTCTCTGCAGCTTTCGAGTGCTCCCCCGAATCGCAATCCTTGTCGGAAGTATGGTCTGCTTCGAAGCCGAAGCACCGTCCGCCGTCGCCGCCGGTGCGTCGCCCGCGCCGGGCTGCCGCCTGGCCGCGTCGGCAGCGACAATCTGTTGAGCAACGAGACCGGCGGCAATCGAACCGAGACCGGCCGCCGGAAGGCTCATGGTGGTGAGCGGTGGATTAAGATACCGTGATAGATAATCGTCGTCAAACCCCACCACCGAAATATCATCGGGAATCGACAGCCCCCGGTCACGAATCGCCTTGTATGCGCCATAGGCGATGAGGTCGTTGCCGGCAAAGACAGCTGTAGGACGTTCGCCGGACGTGAGGAGTCTCTGCATGGCGAGCTCGCCGCTCTCCTCGGTGAAGTCGGCGACCTTCACCAGGTCCTCGTGAAACGGCAGGCGGGCGCGCTTCAGCGCGGAGCGGTACCCGGCGAGACGCTCGTTGGCCGCGTGAAAGAGAAGCGGCGCGTGGACGACCATGGCAATGCGCCGGTGTCCGAGCTCGATCAGATGAGCGGTCATCTCTTCGGCCGCGATCCGGTTGTCGATGTCCACCTGATAGACCGACGGGTCGGCCATTGTGCCGATGACGACAAGCGGTACTTCAGCGGCCTGCAGCTCCGCGATGCCGCCGTCGTTCTCGTGTGCATTGAGCAGCACTACGCCGTCGAGCGCGTCCATCTCGGCAATCCCGGCGTAGTTCGATTCGGTGGCGCGCACCGGCTGCAGGACCAGGCTGTAACGCTTTCTGTTGAGCACCTGGCTCATCCCCTCGATCAGCCGGATGACGTAGCTGTCCGAGACGATGCTCTGCGATTGGCACACGAACAATCCAACCGCCTTGTCACGAAGGAGCGCCAGCCTCCGCGCGTTCACGTTAGGCTCGTATCCAAGATCCGACGCAGCCTCGAGTACCCGCTGCCGGGTCACTTCGGAGATGGTCTTTCCCGGAGTGTTGTTGAGCACGAATGAAACTGTCGTCCGGGACACCCCGGCCCGCTGGGCGACGTCCGCAGACGATACCCGTCGCCTCTGCATGCTTCCTCCTGACGTATGCCGACATTCTACCGATTCGGTGAATCGAAAGACACCCCGAAAACGATATGGGGGCTACCGATAGGCCTCCTTCCGCACCCGGTCGAGACCGGCAAGAATCGAGTCCAGACTGCCGGGGTCCCGTATGAAGTCGAGAACCGCTTTCCAGAATGCCTGGTTCATCTGATTAGGCATAAGGTCGGACGCATCGAACACCACGATTTCCGACTTATTCATCATCTGCGCGGCCTGCCGCGTGATCGGATCGCTGTAGGCGGAAATCGGCACCATCTTGTTGGGCGAAATCGCGCCGGTCGCGAGCCAGTACTGCTGCGCCTCGGGCGTCGCCACGTACCGGATCAGAGCCTGCGCCTGTGGTGTATCGCTGAACATCGAATAGACATCGCCCGACGCTTCGATGGATTTTGCATAACGCGGATCGATCGCCGGAAAGCGGAAAAAGTCGTAGTCGCGGACAGGCTCCAGATCCGGATAGGCCCGATGAATGAAGCCGGTAATGAAAGTCGCCTGAAAATGCAGATAGGCACCCGGAGGCACCTCGAACAGAGGTTCAAACGCCGTGCCGAAATTGGTCCCGAGAACATAGTCGGTTCCGCCGTAAAGCATCTTCGGGTCTGCGACGATTTTTCCCCATTCAGACCATACCGACCTCACTTCATCGGAGGTCCAGGGAATCTCGCCGCGGTACCAGCGCACATACTCCTGCGGACCGTATTTTTTCAGAAAGATGCTCTCGAGCCAGTCGGTTCCAACCCATCCGCTCGCCGCTCCGCTCTCCACACCTATCGCCCATGGAGCCGCCGTGCTGCCTGCAGCCTGCTCCCGCTGCTCAATCCGCCGTGACAGATCGAGGAGCCCCTGCCAGGTGGCCGGTGCAGTCCGCGGCGTGAGCCCCACCTTTGAAGCGGCGCGAACATCGTACCAGATGAACCCCTTCGCCGCCACCTTGGTGAAAATACCGTAGAGGCGGCCGTTGACGGTGCCCCGTTCGATCCACCCGGGTGAATACTGCCGTTCGATGCTCTTCGTATCGAGCACTCCGTCGAGAGGCTTGAGGTTTCCGCGCCGGGCAAGATCTCTCATCTGAGCAGGATTCGAAAAGGCAGCGAGGTCGGGCGGATTGCCCGCCGCGACGCGAGTGGTAATCACCGCAGCGATGTCCCTGGTTCCCGTATAGTTTACCTTGATGCCCGTACGGTCTTCGAATGGCTTGAGCATATCCATGAGCACCGCCCGTTCGTTACCGCTCCAGGAGGCGACAAGCGCGACCGTGCCGCCTGGTCGAGCGGACTGCCCCACCCGGTCGCCCTTCTCCCGGTTGCCGCCCGCGATCGCAGATGCAGCTGCGATCAGCAGGAAGCTCGACACCATCAGCAGGATGCTTGAAACCCGTAGCACTCTATTCATAGCAGACACTCGCGTTACTAACACAATAGTAAACTACGGCAGCACTTAGCGCAAGTCATTGGTGGTATAAAGAAGCGTGTTGATACGGGTTTCGCCAGGTTGCTTCTAACAGGCGATTTGCGACAGGAGAGGCTAACGCTGAATCGTGGCCTTGTGCAGCGACTCCGCTGCCTCGGCGCCCACCAGGTAGGTGATTATCGCTTCGGCAAACTCGGCAGCCGTTCCGGGTCCGCGGCTCGTGATGACATTGTCCGAACGTACGACCCTGTCCTCGGAGAAATGCCCTTTCGGAACACGTTCCTCATATCCCGGATAACAGGTGAACCTGCGCTCATCGAGAATGTTCGTCCCGCCGAGCACGACACCGGGTGCTGCACAGATCGCAGCCACCAGCCGTCCGTCGGTGAAGGCGCGCTCGGCAATCGGCCTCACCTTTGGGTGCTCGGACAGGTTCTTCGCGCCCGGCATACCGCCGGGCAGCACGATCGCATCGAAGGCGCTATCGTCCGGCAGCTCATCCATGGTGACATCGGTGTGCACCGTTATGTTGTGATTTCCCGCAACATCGCGGCTCCCTACGCCGACCATGAGGACTTCAATTCCTGCGCGGCGCAAAAAGTCCACCTGGGTAATACCTTCGACCTCTTCAAACCCGGGAGCAAAGAACACGAGGGCACGCTTCTGTCGTTGAGCCATAATCGATCCTCCGAGTACAAGATGCAAATCCCGGCGACGCGAATCAAGGGTGGTATCAGGAAGCGTGTTGATACCCGGGGTCATCAGCAAACGATCGCGGCGGGCCCATTCGCCCGGATTTATCAACAGGGTTCTTGATACTACCCGGAAAGTGTGCGCAAAATGCGTGCAGCACCAGATTGATATACCCATGTTGACTTCAAGACCCAGTGGGACCGGCAGTCCGAAGCCCCGAATGCTCCGGTCTCCCTTCACATCTTTTCAGCGTGTATTCTCGCCCCGCGACCACCTGCGACCGCAACGGTGGAACTGGGCACTCATCAACGAGAGGCTTGACCGCACGGTCCGCAGGACTTCGATCGAGCCGCTCGACCCGGAGCACGTTGGTGGACTGCGTCGTTTCCTGCTTGACGGCTTTTTCAGCTCCTTCAGCGAGAATCTTGCGATCACATTCGTGCCGATCTTTGCGCTCGCCTTCGGCGCGTCGAACTCGGAAATCGGCCTCCTGACTGCTATCGCAAACCTGCTGGGAACGATTTCCCTGTTCCCGGGAGCGGCTCATTCCGAGCGGGCGCAAAGTCGAAAACGAGTCGTACTCTGGACGGCGGGTGGCGCTTCGCGCCTCCTTTTTCTGGTGTTGACCGCGTTACCCTTCTTTGTGCTTCCCGCCACGGCGGCAATCTGGATCGTGATCATCGTGAACGCGGCCAGAACATTTCTCAACAACTATTCGAACTCGCCATGGACCGATATGGTAGCCGATCTGGTTCCGTCCCATATGCGCGGACGATATTTTCTGACCCGAGGTCAGTTGATGGGAGTCGCTGCGCTGCTGGCTGCTCCGCTCGGTGGGTGGTTGATCCACTCGCTCGGCGGAACCAGCCTGAGCGGGCACCTCGGCTACCAGGTGGTCTTCTTTGCTGCATTTGCCTTTGGTGGAGTGTCGACATTCGCTTTCGCACGGATCCCGGAGCTTGGTTCGCAGAGCCGGAAGATCGTCGTCCACAAGCGGGGCGATCTTCGCAAATCTCTTCGCGAGTCACCGGACTTCATTGCATTTCTCGTTGGCGCGTTCGTCTGGAACATTTCGATCCAGGTTGCGGGCCCGTTCTTCAACGTCTACCTGGTAAGCGACCTTCACGCGAGTGTGGACGTCGTAGGCTATTCAGCGGGCGTGACCAGCCTGACTACACTCCTTGGTCAGTATCTTTTCGGCCGGCTGATCGTTTCGCGCAGCTCCTACTGGGTCCAGAAACTGACGGGCCTGCTCATTCCGATTCTGCCCGCAATGTGGATCATCATCCGCGAGCCATATCAGGTTTACTTCATCTCAGCTTTGAGCGGAATCCTCTGGGGCGGATACAATCTGTCCAATTTCAATCTGATGCTGGACTACAGCCCCCCGACGCAGCGACCGCGCGCAGTGGCACTTTACCAGACCGTAGTATTTTCGAGCGCGGTGATCGGACCGGTCATCGGGGGTCTGATCATCGACGCAATTTCGTTCAATTTCTGTTTCGGCGTAAGCTCAGGTGGCAGGATCGTGGGAACGGCCCTTTTCCTGTTGCTTCTGCGCCTGGGCCGGCGGCGGAACTGCCACTTCGACGATGACGCCAGGGAGTAGAGCAGTCTCGTACGGTTTCAAGAAGCTTGTTGATAAATCGATCGCAAGTCCGTTCGATCAGAGACTTTGCCGAAATATCGCCGTTCTGAAGCAGTTGTCCCTGCTAAATGCCTGTCTCGAGGATGCTTGCGCCTGCAGCATCAACACGCTTCTTTATACCTCGGTCGGATCATCGAAGACCACGGTCGCTTCTCCCACCCGCAGCACGTCGCCTGGCTCCAGCTTTCTTTTCCGCTGAGGACGGTTGTTCACCATCACCGGATCGGTGCTCTGCACCGTGTAACTGCCGGCGCTGCGGACGATCGTCACCTCTCCCGGACCGGGAATGTTCTCTTCGTCGCTCTTCTGCGTGATAATCGTCACCGACTGGTCGGGCTCGGGGCGCAGCACCGTGCGATCGTCGCCGATCGCAAAGACTTTCGTGCCCCCGGCTCGCGGCCCCAGCACCTCGAGATTGGGCTGATTTCGCCGGTTGAGAAATCGAAGCCGGGTCAGGAGGAACCAGCCGAGCAGCGCGAGAAGCAGTGGAATGAGGAGGAGCGGGCTCAGCCGTCCGGAGGCTGCGCCGAAGAGGGTGCCGACGAAGTAGATCTGTTCGGCGGTGTCGGCGCCCTGCGGACTGTTGTAGGTCACGCGGACCATACGCCGGTCACCCGGGATCATCCGGGGCGTGTAGGTCAGCCGGTACTCGGAGAGAACGCGTGAGCGCACGTCGAGGTAGATTCCTGCGAGCTCGGACTCGTTGCTTGCCTCGAAGACGCGGCCGCCGGTACCACGGGCGATCTTCTGGAGATTTGCATCCTCGGTCGCGGGACCGAAATGGATTGGAAAGACCGATACTCCCTGGTGGATGAGCGCGTCCACTGCCTGAGAGCTCGAAACCACCTCGGTGCCAAACTGAGGGCTCGGCTTGCCGGTGTGGACCGTATAGGGATAGTTCTCGCCGTCGGTGAGGAGAATGATGACCTTCCGGCCCTTCCAGCCTGCAAGATCCTGTGCGGCGCTTCGCAGCGAGGCATAAAGTTCGGTGTATGCGCCTTCGGCGGCAGGTTTTCTGATGTTGCCAAGAGCATTTTCGACCGCCGACCGCGTGACCTCAGGCAGCACCTCGGGGCGGTAGTAGGTGCTGAAGGTTGCGAGGCCTGTCTTGTCGAGCGGATTGGTGATCGAGTTGACGAAAGTCCGGATGGCCGCACGGGCCGCTTCGATCTTTGTCTCTCCGCCGGCAGCGCCTGATACGGGGTCGTACATGCTTCCCGAATTATCCACCAGCAGGAAGAAGGTAATGCCCGCGTTGGTATCGGCTCCCTCGTGAAGAGTGAAGCTTCGTACCGGAAGAAGGTCGCCGCCGGGAACCCCTTCCTGCATGGTGAAGTCCTGGGTTCCGAGCCCGTTGACCGGACTGCCGTTCTGGTCGGTGACGCTGACGTAGACATCCACCTTCTGCTCGGTGAGCAGGTGGGAGGGATCGATCTGGGCGATCTGGTCATCGGCCCGCGCCACGGCTCCCGCGAAGCTGAACATGAGCGCGGCTGCGAGGACCGCTGCGGTCCGGATGAATGGTTTCGCTTTCGTGTCTCCTGTTGCCATATCGTCCTCCTACCCGCGCATGTAGAGGAATTTCACCTCGCCGCAGGCGATGACATCGTCGAACTTCAGTGGGTTGCCTCTTGTCTCTCCTTCGCCGGTGACTTTCTCGTCGTTCAGGCGAACGGCCCCCTGTACCGGCTGAAGATAGAGATTGCGCCCCCGGACCAGCACCCGGCAATGCGTCGGCTCGACCCCGCGATAGCCCCGAGCGCGCCCCGCTTTCGGGGAGGAAGCAAGCGGTGGCGGTTGTTTTTTTCCTTCGGCGGTCGGCCTTCCATCAGGCGCAGGAAGGGGAATATCGCAGCGGCTCAGGGTGCCGATGGTCATCTTTCGCTGATTGAGGATGAACTCGCGGCTCTTGTAGGGGCCGTTCAGTATGCGAAAAACGCCGAAGGAGAGACGCTTCTCGATCCATGCGTAGGCGAGCCCGATCAGGGCGCCGAGCAGAATCAGACCGACGAGCCGCGCGGCCGGGGCGGCAACGAAAAGGAGTCGGCCATATTCGACGACCGCGCCGCCCGCGATCCCGCCGACAAAGCCGCCGAGCGCGCCGATGAGAATCTTGCGGCCGGCAATGCTGCGGATCCCGCCCGCGGCGCCGACGCACGCACCGAGTATGGCCCAGCCGATCGCGCGGCCCACAGGAAGAGCGACGCGCTGTATATCGATGGTTGTAGCGGCGATCCGGTCGCCCACCAGAAACAGCACTCCCTGCCCGGTGACGAAGCCGAGCGCACCGCCTGCCGCACCGATGAGCGCCCCTGCCAGCGTGCCGGTGAGGATACGGCGGCCTCTCGAGGCGATAATTCCCTCCGCCCCACCGATGAACGCTCCGAAAATGAATCCGAAGATCGCTCCCGAGGCCGCGGTGTATCCAAGGTAGCCGGAGAAGCTGCCTTGCACGTGAATCATGAGCTCCATCAGCGGCCACGCTGCAAGCCCGCCCGCAATTCCCAGCCCGAGCTGGATCAGTCTTCGAATGTACATCGTCATGGCGTAGTCCTCCGTTACTGCATCGCGGCGTAGCCGTCGGCTTCGAGCTGCAGATTTCCTCCCTTCTGCGAGACAAGGGATAGTTGCAGGCGGTAACCGGATTGCACCGTCACCTTCCGCGACGCATGAACGGCGCCGCTCGAAACCGCAAGCTCGTAGCTTCCCGGAGCGAGAGACAGGACCACCGGCGCGGTTGCCGTCTTTGGAAGCTCCTTCTCCGCCGGATGCGGTCCCCAGGCGCGGTAGTGTCTTGATCCGTCGAGTGTTATCTGCAGGCCGCCGACCTTCGATGCCAGGCCTATCTCGCCCGCATCGGGCACGAGCGCAGCGTCGATGGAAAGCTGCAGCTCCGACGCGGCGGAACGCACGCGGTACTCGGTTGTGTAATACCCGTCGTGCGACACGCGAAAGCGGTAATCGCCGCCTGCGCGGAGCGGACCCGCTATCGCCCCGGGAAAGTCGACCCAGCTCTGCCCGGAACGGAGCTCGACCCTGCTTCCCGGGCCTATCCCGCGGCCGGTGAGGGCGGAGGAAACGTGCACGGACACAGAAAGCTCATGCGGCGCTACGGCCGGAAGGGAGACGATCTTCCGGTCTGTCCCGACCGACGAGGTCGCTGCCGACGGTACGAACAGGTCCTGCGAAACCGATTGCCCGGGAGCGCGAATCGTCAGATGATAGCTTCCGGCCGGCAGGTGGAGCAGGCCGCTTTCGAACACGGCGGTCTCCTGAGTCGAGAGCTTCTCCGAGCGGTTCAGCGGGAGACCTCGTTCGGCCGGCGGCGGTCCGAAGGTCTGCACTACCCAGCGTGAGGAACGCACGAGAATTCCCTCGCGCTGCCCTGCCGCTTTCCCGGCCGGGGGTGGATTGCCGCCGGCCGGGTCGCCGGAGCCGTAGAGTGAAAGATCGGCGGTGACGACTTCCGCCTCCGGCGCGGCGGGCACCGCGCCGCGCGGCACCCGGACGACAAGCTGCAGGTCCCCGTAGCTGCCGGGGCTCAGGTATTCGTAGAGCAGTCCCGTCCGCGTTCCGTAATAGGCTGCCGCCGCGGCGGCCAGCACAACCAGCACGATCACCGCGGCAAGAAACCGACTGAGGGGAGAACGGGTGCGGGCGGGTCTCCAGTTCCCCGAAAGATAGGAGGAGATCTCCGCCCGTTCGGAAGCGACGTCGGCGGTTCGAAGCCTGCGGTGGAGCCGTTTCAGGACGGCGCTGAGATCGTCATATCGCCGTTTGCGGTTCGACTGCATGCAGTGCCGGATGAGCCGTGCGGTGAAGCGACTGACAGCCGGGTTGAGCCGCCGCGGCCTTCGGTAGCGCCCGTGCTGGATGAGCCGCATCGTCTCCGGCGTTATCGAGCCCGGGAAAGGCCGTTTCCCGGTCACCATCTCGTAGAGCATCACCCCCGCCGAATAGATGTCCGCGCGACGGTCCACGCTCCGGGTGTCGTTGAACTGCTCCGGCGCCATGTAGCTCGGCGTGCCGAGCGTCATTCCCTCGCGGGTGAGCACCTGCTCGTCCACATCCTCGGCGCGCGCAACCCCGAAATCGACCAGCTTCACATCGCCGGCGCGGGATATGAGGAGGTTTCCCGGCTTGATGTCGCGGTGAATCACCCTGCGGTCATGCGCGTACTTCAGTGCGTTGCAGCAGTCCTGAAATATCAGGAGTGCAATCCGCTCGGGCAGGTAGCGTTCCCGGTAGAGCAGCTCGGAGAGCGAGAGCCCGTCGACGTACTCCTGCACGATGTAGTAGCTGGGGCCTTCGCGAAAGTGATCGAGCACGTCGACGATGTACTCGTTTCGAAAATCCATCATTATCGAAGCTTCGCGGCGAAACCGCTCCCGGACCGCGGAATTCCCTCTCAAGGTCAGCTTCTTGATGATGACTGTCCGATCGAGCGTCGGGTGCTTCGCGGTATACACCGCCCCCATTCCGCCACGCGCCACTTCGGAGGTAACTTTGTATTTGCCAATACTGTCAGGAATACGAGCCATCGACGGCGTCCTCGTTCGGTCCCAGGTCCAGGATATCGGTTTCGGGATCCGGCGGACGGTCCGCCGGCAGCACGGCAACGATGTATCGGTCCGGGTTGTGTATCTGCACGTATCTCCCCTCGGCTCGGAAGCCGAATCGGCCGCTTACCGGACGGTGTCCGCCGAAGTAGAGCGCAGATTCGGCTTCCTCCGGAGGGAGGTACCGGCGAAGCATTCGGACAACCGACCCCGCTTCAGCCTCGTCGTTGTTGGTCCATGAGAGCCCGTATACCACTTCCGGGCGATTCCGGTAGTCGATCACCTCCTCCGGTTCAAAAAGCCGCGCAGGCTCTGCGTGGCTGATGAGGAAGTGCCTGCCGACCGTGAGAAGCGGCATCCGTTTTTCCGCGTAGTATATCCGGGCAAGCACTCCGGGACCATACAGCTTCTTGAGGTAGTCGGCAACCATTGCCCCTTCGTTGGCGAACTTCACAAAGGGGTGATTGCCGCCGCCCGATTCGTTCGACACGTTTTCGTGATTGCCCTTCAATAGATGGACTCGTCCGGGGAAAGTGATCTTGACGGCCGAAACCATCAGCAGGGCCGAAAGGCTCTCCGCCATCTCGGCGTCCATTGCCGCGTGGGTCCGGTAGCCCCCGATGTGCTCCTGAAGCGCCTCCGCCCAGCGGCCGCGCACCCTGCCCTCGCCGTGGAAGTAGTCGCCCACGCAGACCACCTGGGCCCGCCCGCCGGCGAGCGCGTCGATCACGGACAGCCCCGGCGTCAGGTCCATGGAAAAAACCGCCCCGACCAGTCCGGGACGCGCATGGATGTCCGGAAGAAGCACCGTGGGCTGGTCCGGATCGAGCCGAACCAGACCACCTGGAATGCCGTTCGCGTCCTTCGGCCGGATCTCGGAATCCTCGGACGAAAGCGTGTTTACCAGCTGCTCGAAAAAGGTTGAAAGAGTCTCCGCCCCGGGCACCTCCGCTGCCGTCCTGAGCCGGTCAAGGAGCTCCCGAAGGCGGTCAAAATGCATTGTACCGTCAGTCACGTTGTGGCCGCCGCACGGGTTGTGCCGTCCGGACGTCGCGCCCGGCCGGCAGGTCCCGCGCGATCACCCCTGTTACTCGGCGACTATCGTCTTGTTGACCTCGACGAACGCCCGGCTCAGCACAAGCGTTGCCTCATGCAGCTGTTCCTGCTCCTCTTCGGGGTCGAGCTGCTCGGTCAGAACCGCGATCTTGAAGACAGGCGACGTCTTGTGCACCGGGCCGCTCTCGAAGACCACCGGAGCATCAATCCGGATATCCTCGGCGAACCGCGAGTCGGAGTCGCTTGCGCTCGGCGGCACGTCCTGGCGGAGACCGATGCTCAGATAGTCGGCGTTTCTGGTCTCGTCGACGAGCGGACCGACAGTGAGAAGAGATCCGGAATAGGTCATGATGAGCGCACCGTGCTCCTCGTCGCGCGCATACTCGTCCCACTCCTCCATGTGGAGCTCGGCGAGCTTGGTTTCGAACGCCTCGCGCTTCTCGATCCACGCCTCCGCAATTCTGTCGACCGAGTCGTCATTGTCCGGGAGTCCCGACGTCGCCGTAATCCGACGTATGTGCTCACGGATGTGCTGTGGGATTTTGTTTATTGCGCTTGCCATGTCTAACTCCTCGTCGCGGGAATACCGCGTCAATTGCACGCCGCCGGACGGACGGCATTCGCAATTCAATCTATCCCGTTTGACGCAGGAGTTCAGGACTCAGGATGAGAAGATGAGACCGATGGCATTCACCACTCTCGAGAGGACCATCCGGCGACTCACCCGGAAGCTTGTTTGCCCTCACCCTGTCGCGTGTTGTTATAATTGAATTATAATGTTATTATTTCTCTTCCCGGGGCCGGTATCTTGATGTGCCGGCTTCGGGTTTCGTACACAACTGGAGAGGTTGGCCGCACATGAGAATAAGAGCCAAACTGAATCTGGTCTTCTTCCTGCTCGTTGCCGGATTTGTCCTCGCCTTCGGCGTCCTGCTCTACTTCAATACGGTCACGACCTCGCTTCGAAAGCTGCAGCTGGAGTCGCAGCTGGTCGCTCGAAACCTATTCAACCTGACCGACAGGACAAAGGCGCTCATTACCTCAACCACGGCGCTGAGCGACGCTGTCGACGAGTGGAACAGTGCTCGAAGCAGTTTCGAAGAGGCGATCACGACTTTTCAGAAAGATGCGAATATCCCCTATCTGAGTGCCGAACTGCGAAACCAGATCAAATCGGCTGTGACCGACTGGCAGCCGACTGCCGCTCAGCTGACCGGAACTGAGGACGGAATAGGGACAATCGCTGCGTCAACCGATGTTCCGGCCGCCGATAAGACGGGGCTCGATTCGATCATCATCAAGCTCATCGAAGCGGGTAGAACCGACGGCATGTTTTTCTTCACCCTGCTCACCACCAGGACCAAGCTGCAGAACGCCGACTTCGCGTCGCGAACGTTCATGACGAAGGATCTGTCGTCCGTGGAATCGGAACTTGCCCGAAGGGTCACCGAACTGAGCCGGGCGAGCCGCCTGATCTCCATCGCGATTGCTGCGGTCCTGATCGTCATCGCGACCCTGTTCATTCTTCGTTTTAATCACGGCTTCGGACGACGCCTTTCGAAGATCGAGTCGGTGCTGGGCACGGTTTCCGACCGGGACCTGACCGTGCACGCCGAAGATTCCGGAAGTGACGAGCTCGCTGCCGTCGCGCTGCACGTGAACTCTATGCTCGAGATTCTCAGGCGGTTCTTCCGGGGAGTTCAGCTCGCGGCCCGCCAGGTGCTCCTGCTGAAAGACACGCTCTCGGCGGGGACGACGCAATCTGTCGCCGCCGTTAACGAGATCTTCCGCGATCGAGGAGTCGGCGGCATCGATCGAACAGATGAACGCATCGATCGAATCCATTTCGCATCTTTCGGATGATCGGCAGAAACATCTCGCCAATCTCCTCAGCGTCATTTCGGACGGAGGCGGCAAGGTATCGGCGACATACGAGAATGCGGCTGCCATCGGGGTCTCGCTCCGGTCGGTAACCGAACAGATACGCGAAGCGCTCAGTCTCTCGGAATCAAGCCGCGCAAGCTTTCAAAACATCAGCACTGAAGTCAGGTCCTTCGCTGATGCATTCAACTCTGTTGCAAACGCTATGAACGAACTTGCGGGAGGAAGCCGGGAGATGGCGAGCCGGTCGACGACATTGCAGAGGCGATGCGCGGTTCCCAGGAAATCTCGTCTCACGTCGTGCGCGGGATCACCGAAATCGACTCGGCAGCGAAGGAAATTCTCAATACACTGCTCGACATTAACAGGACAGCTGAAGAAAACAGGATCAAGATGGACGAGCTGGGATCAACAGTCGAAACTTTTACGGTCCCGCCCGCACTGGAAAGCGAACAGATTCCCGAACTTCCGGTCGAGGAATGACTATGCGTTTTCCCAGACCGATCGGCAATAGGCAAGCGCGTCTGCGTCTGCATCCGCCGGCAGCACCAATGGACCGGCATACGACGATTGCAGGAGCGCGGAGGCAAACGGGTGGTAATCGTACCCGTCGTCACGTCGCGGACTTACGCGCGGGCCCTCGAGAGCCTTCGGATTCTCCACGTGCACCATACCGATCGAGTCTGCGTATCGGGCGAGGTCGCCTGCGTCAAGGCCAATCTCCGACAGCTCTCTGAGGCTCATCAGTGCCGCGACGTTGTCCTTCTCGATGAGCTGAATGTACTTCATTGTTTCGTCCATTGAGTTGAGGAAATTCGTCCGTCGTGGGCTGAGCGGCTCTATGAGGACTTGCATGCCGTACTCGCTGCAGGTGTCGCACAGGATCCAGAGAAACTGCAGGAGCTGTTCTTTGAGCCGCTGAACGTCTGCCCCTTCGAACGGAAGCACCCTCGCCCTTCCGTCGCTCCACGCGAGACTCTTGCAGCCGAGCGCCGCGGCGCTTCGTACGCCCTTCTTCACGTGCTCACCCCACATGTAGAGGTTGAAGCCCTTCTCGGTCACACGTACTTCCGACGGAAGAGGAAGAGAACAGACTGGGACCGAGATACGGAGCTTCTCAATGTCCTGTGCAATGCGGCGCTGCTCTTCCGCGCCGAGCTCCATCAGCCCGTTCCCGTTCAGATATACGGCATCAAAACCGTCCGCGGACGCGACGTTGATATCCGAAAACTGCGAGACCATTCTTGTCCACAGAACGCTCAACTCTGCCCCCCTCGCGATATCTACGCGTTGGTGAGGTTGACCAACGCTTCCAGAGCGAGCAAATAGCTCTTTTTGCCAAAACCGCCGATCACCCCGACGCACACCGGCGCGATGACGGACTCGTGGCGAAACTCCTCTCTCGCGTGAACGTTGGAAATGAAGACTTCAATGCACGGAAGCAGAGTAGCGCCGATGGCGCTCCTCAGGCTGTAGCTGTAGTGTGCGAGCGCGCCGGCGTTAATGATGACCCCGTTGAAGCTGCCGGGTGCCTCTTGCAGCCAGTCAATCATCTTACCCTCTTCATTGAATTGGCGACATTCGACCCCAACGCCCAGCTCTTCCGCGCGTTTGTGAAGACCGGTATGAATGTCCTGAAGAGAGCCCTGTCCGTAGATCGACGTCTTCCTGGTGCCGAGGAGATTCAAATTCGGACCTGAAATGACCATGAACTTACGATCTGCCACTTGCCCTTCCCCACCTGTATTGTTCGCCCGTTACACGAGCCACGGATCGAGACGCTCTTCCATGATCGCCCGCAACGCCAGCACATAGCCATGAGAGCCGAGCCCGCATATCTGCCCTATGCAGACGGGCGCAACATAGGAGGTGTGTCTGAATTTCTCGCGTTTGTAGATATTGGAAATGTGAATCTCTACCGTCGGAACCTCGGATGCGGAAATCGCATCGCGCAACGCGATCGAATAGTGGGTGTATGCACCGGCGTTGAGAAGAATGCCGTTCACTCTGCCCTTGCACTGCTGAATGGTGCTGACGAGCTCGCCCTCGCTGTTCGACTGATGGAACTCCAGCTCGACACCGAGATGAACTGCCTCTTCCGCTATCTCGCTGTTGATGTCATCCATGGTCTTGCCGCCGTATATCCCAACCTCTCGCTTCCCGAGCATGTTCAGATTGGGTCCGTGAATTACGACAACGCGCTTCGGCACTCCTGCCACCTCCGGATACGCCTGGCATCATAGCAGAGTTCTTCAGTTCAGTCAGGTGCGAAACCGTCACGTCGGTCTTCCCTGTCCGGCTATCGACCGATCGACCGATTTTGCGATATAATTATAGTATATTTGAGTCGGTTCATGGCCAGTACGGGTAACAAAAAAGTCCGAGTATACGAAACCCTCAAGAAACGAATCATCAACAACGAACTGCCGCCAGGAATGCCCATCAACGAAGCGAACTTCGCGAGCGATCTCGGTGTGAGCAAGACCCCCGTCCGTGAGGCGCTCCGGCAGCTTGAACGGGACGGGCTGGTGGAAAATGTGCCGTCGCGGGGATCCACTATCACCCATATCACCTCACACGAGATAGTCGACGTATTCCAGATACGGGAAATCATCGAATCGGGGGCCGCGCGTCGTTCCGCGCTGCTCGGAGGCAGCGAGGCCCTGGCGAAGATCCGCGACAGCTACGCCGATAGCCTCGCGCACCCTGACAGTGAAGAGCACTACGTACATGAATGGGGAACGTGGGAGGACATGCATACGGCGATCGTATCGTCTCTCGGCAATCAGCTTCTCATCAACGTCTATGCCGGACTCATCGACCGCATTCTCCGCATCAGAAATTACTACGGAAAACGACTCACCAGACGGCGGTTTTTCGATGTCATCCAGGAGCACAACACGATAATAGAAGCAATCCTCGACGGCAAACCGGACGATGCTGAGCGCGCGATGAGGCAGCACCTGCAGAACGCGAGCGTCTTCCTGATCGGACTTTCGAGAGCAGGCGCAGACGGCGAGACGACGCCGAGGCCACTTGTGCCCTGACCGGCCGCAGTTTGGTCTTTTCAGGATTTCACCCCGGACTCAGGCCCCGGCATACTCCGCCATTTCAAGCGGCGCCACGATGGAACCGTACTCATCCTTGAGGTTGTTCAGAAGCCGCCGCTGCTCTTCGTAGATCTCGAAAAGCCGCGACGGTATATCGGGTTCATCGCCATAGGACTGCTGCAGATAGTCGAGGCGGTAAAGGATCTTGTCGACGTAGATGGCGAACTGCCGTTCGTAGAGATCCCTGCGGTACACTTTGTCAATCATCGCAGCAAACAGGGCCTTCAGGTCGCGATAGGTCGGGATGTATCCGATCGGCGTCTCGATGACGGTCATCTCCCCGTGTGCGTACCGTTCCAGCCAGGACAACCAGACGAGCACGTCGCGCTTTTCACCCAGAAGGTCTTCAGAATCTCCACCGCGCGCCGCACTGTTCAGGAAATAGTTCAAACCGGCAATTACAGGGGAAGGCTTGAGTTTCTTTGAATTGAAGAATTCAAACTGAGCGCTCATGTAATGGGCAAGCGGCCCGGGGATGAAGGCGGCATTCGCCCATGGCTGCCGCTTTATTCCGGACACGCCCACCTCGGTTGCGGTCGCCATGGAAAGGATGGAGGCGCCGATGGCGACTCCGGCGTCCGGGGTCTTCGCGACCCACACCGGCGGCATCGTGTCGCTGTCGCGCCCGGAGTAGGTGATGATGCTGACCGGGACGCCGGCCGGCGAGGTGGCGAGCCTGCCGTTGTAGTTCGCGATGGCATGACTTCTCATCGTGAACCGCGCGTTGGGATGGGAGATCGGTACGGGTCTGCCGCGCTCGTCGGTCGATTCGGGTGTCCATTCTCCAAGCCAGTTCCGCCCGTGGGTGGGTGGCGCCTTTCCGTCTCCCACCCACCGGGGCCGTCCGTTGTCGTCGACGAGCAGATTCGACCAGATGACTTCGGACGAATCGCGCGTGAAACTGTCGACAAGTAGCGGATCTCCCTCGCCGTTTACATCCTGCACGATGCCGAAAACGCCGATCTCCGGATTCACTGCGCGCAGCGTCCCGTCCTCGGCGATCCACAGCTGCGCCAGGTCGTCTCCAATCAGGTCAGTCCCGACCATCGCCGTGGTGGTCTTGCCACACCCGGAAGGCGCGGCGCCGGCAATGAAGGTCTTCCGTCCGCCGGGACCGGTCAGGCCTGTAATGAACATGTGTTCGGAAAGCTCCTCTCCCGTTCGCTTGTACACTGCCCGGTCTACCGCGAATCGATGGTTCCCCTTCTTGAGCATGAGCGTGTTGCCCGCGTAGGTGCAGTGCATGCTGAAGGTGGTCAGCCAGCTGCGATCCATGAAAATGCGTGCATCGGGAATGTCGTCGGAACGAAATCTCCCCATCGAATGCAGGTTCGTAAAGAACACACCAGCGCGCCTGACCTCGGTCGCCATCTGCGGAAACGCGTTGACGTAGAGCATGTCGGCGCTGTGCACGACGTAGAATGAATCGGTGAGCTGGAGCGCGGGAATCGCTACCGGCGAACCGACCGGACCGCGGCTGTACATTCCGACGATCAAGGTTTTCCCCGCCATAATTCCGCGCATCTGCCGGCCTACATAGTCCCGGGCCTCTTCGCGGGCGATCTTCCGTGCGAGAACACTCACATCTTCGCCGTCGTTCACGATGTAGAAGGTCTTGTCCACCATCCGGCCCTGATCCTCGGGCAGATCGAAGTGACACGTCTGATTCGGCCGAGCGAGTGTGAACTCCTCGCGGTTCTGAAGTGCCATCGACCTGACGAAATGCGTGTCCTCTTTCGAACCGGAGTGGATGAAGACGGAGGCCGGTCCGCAGAGAGCCGCCGCATTGGCGATTTTCACCAGTACTTCGTCGCTGTCGATCCGGTGCATCTTCTCCAGATTGCGCCGGTCGAGCAGCGTCTGCAGGATATTCTCAGCGGCCTGCCGGGATCTAACCTCTCCGGCGTCGGCAAGTATATCGATACCCTTCTGGTATTCGAGCATGAAGTCCTCCGAACAGTTCAATATGGAAGTCGTCAGAACCTGTATCGACGCCGGCTGCCGGGGCAGCGGCGCATCCTCACTCAAGGAGAGAGATGCTCCAGGCACCGCCCCCGGGGCTCATCACCTCGTTGCCCTCGTCGGTGACAACTACCATGTCCTCGATTTTGATATGGCCCGTGTCGGGATGAAGGAATTCCATCTCAACCGAGACAACCATTCCCGACTCCAGCACCTGGCCCGACTGCGGAGAGATGACCGGGTCTTCGTGATGCACCATTCCAATTCCGTGGGCGATGAATCTCCCGAACTCCCCGAATTTGTACCGCGACAGAAAATCATCCGCCAGGGCATGAAGTGTCTTCGCCTGCACTCCCGGCCGCATTCCCGTGAGGACAGCCTCCTCGAGCTGCCGGCAGCCGTCGAAAAGCTCATCGACCAGACCGTCCGGACGGCCTAAAAATCCCATCCGGCAAACTTCGACCACGTATCCGCCGACGAGGCCGCCCGAGTCGATGTGAAGTGGCCGGCCGGCGTTCCAGATTCGCTTTCGTGACGGCGCACGGAAATAGCCGGGACCGGCACAAACCAGCGCATAAAGGAAATGCAGTCCGCGGGGTGCACACCCGGCTTTGACCTGGTCCGCCACCTCGAGCGTCGATTCACCGTCAAAGCCGCTTCCGAGCGCATGCGAAACTGCTTCCAGCAGTTTCTCGGTCCCGTCACGCATGAGCTCGATCTCCTGTGGAGATTTCACGGCACGCAGCGGATCGAGGATATCGGCGGCTTCCACAAACTCCACATCCGGCAGTCCGTGTCGAAGGAGGTTGAACGCGTCTGCAGGAAGCGTGGAAAGCTCCACGGCAATTCGGCCCGAATCGAGGTGGCGTTCCCTGAGCACTTCGACGGCCCGCTCGACGGTCGACAGGCTGCCGATCCGTTTGGCTTCGAAACAGGGCTCCACCCAGACCTCTGCCTCCGCCATTACTGCCTTCTCACCCGGGCGGCCTACAAAGAAAGAATCCTCCAACGAGCTCCGGGGAATCCCCAGGAAGGAGAGGTGCTGGGTCCGTTTCGTGTGCGCGTCCCACATGTAGAGCGGGTAGTAGTATCCCCCGGTGAGGTAGCGTATGTTGTGTCGAGAGGACGCGAGGATGAGATCCACCCCCGCCCGCTCTGTCAGCAAGGTCAGCCTGTCGGCGGCAAATGGAATGCGCCCGAATTCTGCGGTCTGGCCCTGAATGTTCATGTCGACGTCCCCCTGTTCGTGCCGTTCGGCCCCACCGGACCGAGCCACCGACGTCAGCCGATGAAGATACCTCCGTTCACGTCCAGAGACACTCCGGTTACCCAGTCGGACCGCCCTGACGCCAGAAAAATGACCGCGTCACCGACATCCTCCGGCAATCCGTCCTTCGGAACGGCACGACCGGCATTCCAGCCGGCGAACACCTCCGGCGGATACTGCCTGGTCTGGTCCGTGAGGATGGGTCCGGGACAGATTGCATTCACGTATATATTGTCCGGCCCGAGCTCTTTCGCCAGGAGCTTTGTAATGCCAATCAGGCCTGCCTTCGACGCCGCATAGTTGACGCCGACCCCCGGACGCCCCGTCCGTCCGCCCAGCGATGCGATGTTCACGATCTTTCCGAACTTCTGTTTCTTCATCACGGGTGCGACCGACTTGCAGCACAGGAATGGTCCAGTCAGGTTTACGTTTATCACCTGCTGGAACAGCTCGACGGTCATCTCCTCGAGAAGCGCGTGGCGCGAAATACCTGCGTTGTTGACAAGGACGTCTATCCGCCCGAACTTTTTCACCGTTTCTTCGACCGCGGCCCGCACTTCGGTCTCGTTCGTGGTGTTGACGCTGACCGCCACCGTCCTCCGGCCGCCGGAATCCAGCTCTGCAGCAACTTTCTGCGCCGACTCGAAGTTCATGTCCCAGAGAGCGACCTGTGCACCCTCCGCGTAAACCTTCTCCGCTATTGCCTTCCCGATTCCGAGACCGGCCCCCGTCACAATCACCACTCGATTTTCAAGTTCCATCCGATATGCTCCTACGACCTCAGGAATACTTCACGTAGTTGACCTTGTAGGTGGTGAAAAAGTCCTTGTTGGTAACTCCTTTGGAAAACGGTCCGATCCCCGAATGCTTCACTCCGCCGAACGGCATAGTGCTGTCGGTAACGGTGCCGTGATTGACGTGCGCCATTCCCGATTCGATGCTCTGCTGGAACTCGTGTATGTACGAGAGATTGTCGGAGAAAAGGCAGGCGGCGAGGCCGTATTCGGTATTGTTGGCAACCTGCATTGCTTCGGCGAATGATTTCACTTTGATGCTTACCAGTACGGGGCCGAATATCTCCTCGATCGAAACTTTCATAGACGGGGTTGCGTCGGTTATGAGAGTCGGTTCGATGTAGAAACCCTTGTCGAATTCACCACCCTTGAGTTGCCCGCCTCCGGCCTTCACCGTTGCACCCTCGTCTCTTGCGCTCTGGATGTAGGCCATGATGCTTTCGCCGGCCGCCCGGTTGATTACCGGGCCCATAGTCACCGCGGGGTCAGCACCGTTTCCGAGGACATAGGATTTCATCTTCTCCATGATCTTCGCTTCGAGCTCTTCGGC
>CAZNYW010000046.1:0-35689 GCA_964577375.1 uncultured Spirochaetales bacterium
GGGCCGTCGCCGGTCATCAATGCCTCGCTCCAGGGCGTGATCGAAGCGTGCCAGGAGATGCCGGACAGGTTTCGGAGCGTCTTTGCCGCATGGCATGGGGTCGAGGGCATCCTCAAAGAGGAGCTGATCGATATCGCAGCTCAGGATCCGGCCGAGATCGCGCTGCTGCGGAACACACCGTCTGCCGGCGCAATCGGCACCTGCCGTTACAAGCTCCAACCGGAGCAGACCGAAGATTTCAACCGTATAATCGATATCTGTCTCGCTCACGATGTCGGGTACTTTTTTTATATCGGCGGAAACGATTCGATGGATACGGCGAGCAAGGTTGCCAGGCTCGCCCGTGATCGCGGAGTCGAGCTCTGTGCGACCGGTGTCCCCAAGACCATCGACAACGACGTGGGCGACCCCGAGTTTCAGCTCGTGGACCATACGCCGGGCTACGGCAGCGCCGCGCGCTACTGGGCCTACGTCACCCAGCTCCTCGACGAAGAGAACCGCGGCATGAGCCCTTCGGAATGCGTGAGCGTGATCCAGGCGATGGGCCGGTCGGCGGGATTCATCCCGGCTGCCTCCCGCCTCGCAGATCCTGAACGGAAGATGCCGCTACAGATATATACAGCGGAATCACACCACACGCTCGAATCGCTTGCCGAGCACGTCAACATCGAGCTCAAACGATCGGGTCGGTGCATCGTTGTGGTGAGCGAAGGCTTCGACGTCGGGAGCCTCGGCGAGGCGCACGACGGCTTTGGCCACATCGAGTATGGTGCGAGCCAGACTACCGTCGCCCAGGTCGTCATCAACTATCTCAACGCGAACGGTCTCGAAGCTCGAGGAACCGCGAGCGCGCAGGTTCCAGGCGTACTCCAGCGGTCCACATCGATCTTCGCCTCGCCGGTCGACATCGAAGAGGCCTATCAGGTCGGACGAAAGGCGATCGATGTGGCGCTCACCGACGGAACGGGCTACATGGCCACCATTCGCCGCGCGCCGGGCGCCGGTTACAGGGCAGTCTACGACAAGGTGCCTCTCGAGTTTGTGGCCAATTCGGAGCGCCACCTGCCGAAGCACTGGATTGCCAGAAACGGGCTCGACGTTACCGACGAGTTCATCGCCTATGCGCAGCCCCTTATTGGCGATTGCTGGCCCGATGTCCGCGTAGAGAACGGCGTCCAGCGCTTCGCGCGCATCGTTCCGAAATTCATCGATTCAAAACTCCCAGCCTACGTACCGCAGCGATTCCGGAAAGATTGATAGCCGAACCGGGCCCACGATTTCTCGTTGCGCTGCCCGAGGTCACCGCACGAGCGCTCGGACCGCCAGTTGCTTCGCGGCGGGATTGAGTGTACGTTGCCTGACAAGCCCAACTGCATGCAGATTCGAGTCGACTCCTATGGTTCTACCAGCCGCGCACGTGGGTAGATCAACGAAAGGGTGACATGAAGACTGAAGAATTGGCCTCTTCACGGACAGGAATGCTGTTTATCAGGCTGCTTGCAGCCGCAATGGAGAGTCGATTCCGGTACCGCTTCTTTCCTCGGAAGGCATACTCCGTCAAATTCAAGACCTGAGGGGATGTTCGGTACTCGAGGTCGGTTGCGGAACGGGCTTTTTCACCATTCCTGATACCACCTGTGGTGTGGCCATCCCTTCCCGGGCGTCTCCAATCCTCGATCGTCAGGAGCGGGCTGTTTTCACGAGCGAACGAGTGCCGCTGCGGCCACGCAGGGGGATGCCGCCTCTGCGCTGCTGTCCAACGGAGAGGGCGAAAGTCGCGGAGAGGTCGACTCCGGCTCAAAAAGACCTGAATATTCTTACCATTCCGATAAGATTCCGGGCTATAATGAGCTGTTGCGGGCACACGTGCGGCCTTTTCGAAAACCTTCGTCACCGCTATCTCGCTTCAGACCCGTAACACAACACGTACTTCCGGCAGACGATGCCGTGGCGAAGGTAACCGGGTGTGGAATGGGCCGTATTGCGAGTTCACTCTCTCGTTCGAGCTGTCATATCGATATGCGCGGCCGTCTCCGTGACTCAGCTTCTTGATCACCACATCAAACCCATTGAAATGGATCAAGGAGCAAACTATGAACGCCGTTACGGCCGTAATCAAACGGCATCCTCAGATCACATTCTGGCTGATCGCGTGGTCAACCTCTTTTTTCGGGTTCTACATGCGGGCTATTCATCCGTCCGAGCTGTGGCTCTTTTTCATCTACGGGTCGTGTCTCGGAGGAGCTCTTGTATCAGGCATTGCGGACGGGCGTGCCGGGCTCAAGACCTACCTCAAGCGCATCGTGCGCTGGCGGGTCGGTGTGAGATGGTATGCGATCGCGCTGCTTCTGCCGCTGCTTCTCAGGCTTATTGCCTTTGGCCTCAATATTGCCGCCGGGGCGAAGATCACCGCTGGGGCGAAACTGCCGGACATCGGCGAACTCGTCTTCGGATTCTTCTTCATTCTGATCGTGATCGCACTCGGAGAGGAGCCGGGTTTCCGCGGTTTCGCACTTCCACGGTTGATGATCGGCAGGTCGGCGCTTCTCGCGAGCGTCATCCTCGGGGTACTGCACACCATCTGGCACATCCCGCTTTTCATAACCGGAGAGGATTCGCCTGTTGTCATTCTCATCATCATTTCCGGCGCCGTTCTCAACACCTGGCTCTTCAACCGAACCAACGGGAGCGTATTCATCGCGATGTTCCTGCATGCGTCGGTCAACCTGTGGGTTGGCGTATTCAATCCATTCTTCTCGCGGGCCGACCCCGCCCGGCTCAATATCTGGCTCGCGGCAGCCTACGTGGTCATGGCCGTCGCAATACCGCTGTTCACCGGCCCTGAGCTTGGACGGAAGCGAGAGACGACCGGGGAGGTCAAAGCGATGGACCAACCGGCATCCACCTGATGCACACGCCGCATGCGCGCGGCGAATTTCAAACTTCGTGCTGTTGCAAGACGGCAGAACCGTCCTAACCCTCGGCGTACCTGCCGCCGTTGTCGCGTGCGAGCTCCATCATAAAGGTCGCGTCCTTGTCGTCTCCGACGCCGATCGCGTGGATGACTATTCCCCTGCCGGAGTTCATTTGCCGGACTTCATCGATGATTTTGTCTGGTGAGGCGTCGGACGGATAACCGTCGGAGAGGAAGAAGATGGTGTCGACATTGGACAGGGCGAAGGCTGCCCGCAGTCCCTTGAGTGCGGAGGTGCCACCGCTGGCCTCGAGACCCTCGACGAATATCGACGCTTCAGTGGTAGTTCCCGACGTTGCTGCAACGAGAGTGTCCTTCCAGTATCTGGCGTCGTTCGAGAAGGTGACTATGGTAAAACTGGAGGTGCTGTCGAGACCGCGAATTGCAGGTCCGAGCTCCCGCTTCACGCTGGCCAGTTTCGTTGTTTCGCGCGAAACTCCCTTCGCAAGCAGCCCTCCGAGCGGTCCCCCTACCGTCTTTCCGGCCGCTTCACCTGCCTTCTGAGCTGCTTTTGCCCGCAGTTGATCGGTGATGTTTCCTTCGTTCTTTCCTTCCATGCTTCCGGAAACGTCAATGACAAATACGATGTTCTTGCCGGCTGTGCTGACGCCGTAGTACTCGCCGGAGCTGCCGATGGTGCTGCAGCTGAACATCACCAGGCTCAGGAAAGAAAGTGCCGTCACTACAACTTTTACCGTCTTCATCTGTCCCTCCATGACGTGTCACTTCCGCCGATTAACCGATGAAGGGACTTGCGGTCGGGCCGATGCCTAAGACAGCGAAAGTTGGACAAGGATCTGGTTACGCCCATTATAACCCACAATGATCGGGGATGCAAAACAGAGCGTGGGAAAATGGCGGATTCGTAACGAATGGTTGCCGGTTCCGGTGCCGCTCCATCAGCGGCCATTGCGTCCGGAGTCCGCTGCCGGTACAATTTCTGCGAGATGTCAGTCACACCGTCGTCCAACCGGACCTTCAGGCTTTTCTACCGCAAGGGCTGGGCCTATCTCATTGTCTATCCGCCGGAGATATCCGGCCGGACGGTCTATCCGGAAGAGATCGAAGGAAGGATGAAGCTGCTCGGGATTCCACCTGTCCGCGGAGGCGTGGTACGGGGAGTCATAGAGCGCGCGACAGGAAAACCGGAAGCGCTTGTCGAGTGGCCTGCCGGAAAGGCGCTCGCCTCCTCCATTGAGGTGACGATAGCCGAAGACCGCATGTCGGCGTCGGTCGGAATCGATGCGCCGAGGAAGGGCGCAGCACCGCCGGTGCTTTCAGACGTTCTGGAGGAGCTCAACCACGCCGGGGTGCTCGAGGGAATCGACGAGCGGCGGATCGCCCGGATTCTTTCGGCGCGCGAGTACGGCACTCCGGTCACGGTGGCCACCGGAATCGAGCCGGTGTTCGGGAAGGGCCACCGCATCGTCTATCATTTCAACGTCAATCGCGGGAAGCCCTACCTCGAAATGGACTTCGGCCGCATCAATCTCAAGGAACTCAACTTCATAGAGAACTGCATCGTAGGTGACCTGCTTGCCGTGCTCGAGCCGCCGGTCCGGCCGGTCGACGGCCGCACGGTCACCGGCGACATTATACCGGCGGAGACCGATCCGACCACCGTCGAGCTCGTCGCGGGTCCGAACACGCATCTGAGCAGCGACAGGACACGTCTGTACGCGCAGTGTGACGGAAATGTCCGGCTCAAGAACGGCGTCGTCATGGTGGAACCGGTGGTCACCGTGGCCAATGTGAACTACGAAACCGGGAATATCCACTTCGACGGCACCGTGGTGGTCGAGGGCGGCATTGCCGACGGCTTCATTGTGGAGGCCGAGGGCAGTATCCAGGTCGGCAAGGGCGTCGGACGGGCAGCGCTGAAAGCGGGCGGGAATATTCTGCTCAAGACCGGAATAACGGGAAACAACGAGGGCACGATCGACTGCGGCGGCGATCTTTATGCAAAGTACATCGAGAGCTCGACCGTCACCTGCCGCGGCAACATCCTGGTGGAAGAGGCGATCATGCACTCGAACGTGACCGCATTCAAGCACTGCGTGCTCAACGGCCGCCGCTCGGAGGTGATCGCGAGCACCCTTATCGTAGGTGGAAGTTTCTGGTGCAAGAAGCTCGGCAACATCTACGAAACTGCGACTCACGTCAGCGTGGGGGTGGAGCCGAATCTGCTTCTGACCTACCGCACCACCATGAAAAACACACAGACCAGGCAGGAGGAGTGGGATCGCACGGAGCAGCAGCTCGAGCAGATCGAGCGAATCATCCAGGTGGGACGCGGCGACGAGAAGGCAGCCGCCGCACGGGCGCAGCTCAAGGCAACGCTCGATCATCTCAACTACGAGATCTCGGAGCTTCGACGCCGCATCCCCTCACTGCGTGAACGGATCAAGGCTGCGCGTTCTAGCATCGCGGTAATTGAGGCGATGATGTACAAGGGTGCAATCATCAGCTTCGGCAATCTCGAGTACCGCGCACCGGACAAGGGAGTCCGAAAGACCATCCTCAAGGCGGGCGAGCACGAGATCGCCGAGTCCGGCTTCAATTACCACGATAGACCCAGGCTCGTCTTCGAAGCGAATGTCGAGAAAGCGGTCGCCGGGGGCCCGGGCGAACCGGCTTCCTCCGGCTGATCCAGCCTTCCACGTTTTGACGAAGCACCTTCCGCCTATTTCGGTGGAGAGATGTACCAGATGATGTTGCTGTAGTCGTTCTCGACCTTCAGCCGGTCCAGCGCTTCCGAGACCGCCCCGCGATGATGGGTCTGGTGGTTGAAAATGTGCAGGAGCGCCTGCCAGAAAACATAACGCCGTTCGTTTCCGCGTTTGTCGATGTAGACGAGATCCTTTTGTGCGAGATCTTCGGTAACCTCGCGAGCAAGGCCTTCGAAAATTGCATCCACCCGTGCGCGCCGATCCCGGAGCGCGGAGAAGCCGATGTTTTCTGCCGGCGACAGCTCATCGCTGTTCAACCGCACGGCCGCCAGCGCGGGAAAGGCCGCGGAAATTCTCGTCAGCCAGATGAGATCGGAGCTGAGAATATGGCGGACGGTTCCCGCTATCGAACGATAGTAGGAGCCGATTTCTGCGCTGCGCTGCTCGTCGGAAAGGGACGAGAGGATGGCGTACATCGCTTCGTTTGCTTTGCGATTGTATTCGGCTGAGAGCCGGAAGTACTCAATCATGTGCTCGAACCTCCATATCGAACTTACTATTCCGGAATCCCGATTGACAGCTCGTTCCGTGGCACTATCGGCCGTTCGGCAATTCCCAGATCTACCGACAACATGGTGACTATCCAGTCAATGCGCTTGAGGCAGCGCTCCAGCGCGGTGACCGCATTCTCGGCAGGGCCGTCGGTGAACCCATGGTCTCCCTTCTGTGCATCCTGAACGGTACGGCGGCTCGGTTCGCGCTCGCCGATCGCATCAGCCAGATCGCCGATGCGCGCCTCCAGATGCGCGACCAGCACGTTGGCACCACCGTCGTACGCCGCGTCGGCCTCCGGAGACCGGCTGAGACGGGCGAGGAGATGGGCCTCGTAGCGCAGCCGAAGAACCACCCGGAGCCAGTGCTGGGAGGTCCGGGGCTCGCTCAGGCCGGGAACCCGAAGGATCAGCGGTCCAGCGCTCCGCTGAAGCGTCTGAAAGGAGCGGTCGAGGTCCCGTACCGCCGCGAGTACGTTCTCGCCGCCCGGCTGCCGGGCCGATGTGAGCCTCGAGCGGAACGCTTCGAGCAGCTCACGGAAGCTTTGCAGAAAGGCTCTGCTGTTTTCCAGCATGATGGTCCGCGTCCGCGTGGGCAGCAGGAGAACGGCAACAACTATCCCGGCTGCCGCACCTATCACCGTTTCCTCGAGCCGCAGCGCCAGCAGCTCGACGCTGAACAGACCAAGCAGCCCATAGAGAAAGGCCAGCATGATCGTTATCCAGAAAATCATGACTGCGTAGGAAACCTGCACAAAGTAGAAGGCAAGAAAGATGCTGAGGAAGATGAGGAGAAGCGAAACCGGCTGATTTCCATCCACCACCGTGGCAAGCAGCACGCCGACGAAGACCCCGATCAGCGTTCCCGCAACCCGCTGCCATCCTTTGATGAACACATCGCCGCGTGAGTTGGTCCCGGCAAAGACGACGAAGGCGGTTATCGCCGCCCAGTACCATCGCTTCGAGGAGAGGAGCTGTCCGCCGGAGATCGAGATCAGGCTCGCCACCGCCACCTGAATCGCCTGGCGGGTGGTCGGCAGCAGTCCGCCAGGCGCCGCCGGGGCTTCCGCCTCCTCGTCCGGCGGACCGTTCTTCTCCGGCTCTTCACTCTCATCCGGATCGACGCAGCCGACAAAGCAGCGGGCGAGACTGTCGGCGAGGCCCCGCAGCAGTCTGCCGTAGAAGTCTTCCGGGTCCGTCTGCCACGCGATGCTACCGGCCGGAACAAGCTCGCGCCGGCGGAATGAGCGCTCGAGCGTGTACAGATCCTTCACGACCCCCGCGCGCCCGGACTCAGGCGGCCGGCGGTGAGCGAGCTCGACGAGATGGTGGGCGGTGAGCTCTGCATCAAAGATCGCATCGTCCCATCCTGCCTGCTCCGGGTGCGATGAAAAAATCAGGGCAAGCTCATTGAGCCGGACAAGCTCGCGCCGTGCACCACGATAGTGTCGCGGGCGTCTGCCCGGCCCGGTGATGGCCGCACGCACCGCCCGAACTATCATCCGTGCCCGCGCCCGCAGCGCGGGCAGCAGGTGACGCAGCGCAGGCTGCGGCGGCGCCGGCATGATCCACTCCCTCATGACAAAGCTTGTTCCCGCGCCGATCAGCACGGCGAGATACATCCATGGAAGCTGCGCAGGCTTTGCGTGCAGAAACATCGCAAAGAAATAGGAGATGAACGACACCATGCCGAAGGCGAACCAGCGCGGACCGAAGCGCCTGACGTAGACCGCGGCAAACATCACCAGCACAAAGACCGCCTCTGCCGCGTAGCGGGAGAAGGAAAGCAGGCTGCCGAGGGTAATCAGGGCCGCTGAGGGCACAGGAATAAGCAGTGCGGTGATTCGTTTCCGGTCCGGCTCGGGGTCGTTGACGGCGACCGACGAGATCATGCTCACCACCACACCAATGAGAAAGGAAAAGAACGATTGGCCGAGAAGCCGGGCGAGCCCGATAAGGAGCCCGAGGGTGATCCCCACCGTTATGGCCGTCCGCCCCGCAAACTGGAGCCGGGTGTATCCGGGATCTGCAGCTATGAGTGCATCATGAGAGCTGAGGACGGCCTGTTTTGCGGTCAGAGAAATTTGCACCAATAGAATGTAATCAAACCAACCGAGGGCCGCTACTGCGGCCGTCATCTACTCGATTGGTTTCAGCTTTGCAACAATCTCCTCCCGGTGGGGTTCCAGGAAGGGGGCCAGAACCACCTTCTCGCCGAGCGTCGCCGGGTCCTCGTCCACGCCGAATCCGGGGCCGTCGGAGGCAATCTCGAAGAGGATGCCGTTCGGTTCCCGGAAATAGAGGCTGCGGAACCAGAACCGGTCCACCTTCCCGCTGTTGGGCACACCGAGCGTGTTAAGCCGTACGGCCCACTCGTCGTACTCTTCGAAACTCGGGGTTCGGAACGCCACATGGTGGACACCGCCGGCTCCCTGACGGGCCGCCGGCAGCCCAGGCTGAACCGCCAGATGTATCTCAGCAGCCGGTCCACCCGCTCCCATCTGGTAGACATGGACAGTCTCGCGGGGATTGTCCGGATGGGGATACTCGCGAACCGGCCTCATGTTGATCGCCTTCTGCAGCAGCATATCGGTCGGCCGCAGCTCGGGGATGCTCATGAGGATCGGGCCGAGCCCGCGAATCTGATACGGCTCGGGCACGGGGCTTTTCTCCCAGGGATACGCCTCTGCCTCCCCCCCATCGTCGACGAGCGCGAGCCGCTGCCCCTCCGGATCTTCGAAGTCGAGCGTCAGCCGCCCGTCGCGCTCGGCGATCTTCCCGATGGGGACGCCGTTCTTGTGCAGGTGCTCGGCCCACCATTCAAGCGCATCCTGTCCGGCCACCCGCAGGTGCGTGCGCGTGATCGAGTGTGATCCGCGCCGCTCCGTTGGTACCGGCCAGTCGAAAAAGGTAAGGTCGCTGCCGGGACTGCCCTTTGCGTCGGCGTAGAAAAGATGATAGGCGCTCACGTCGTCCTGATTGACGCTGCGCTTCACCAGGCGCATGCCGAGAGTCTGAGTATAGAAACGGTGATTGACTCGGATCTGCGCGGTGATCGCCGTCAGATGGTGAATACCTTTGAGGTCCATGTAATGCTCCTTTGCTGCTCCTGCGCTCAGGCAGGTACCCTGGTCAATGGTTTGAGCTGCTCTTCGATTTCACGCCGCCGCGGCTCGAGTGAGGGCGGAAGCGAGAGACGATCCTCATCCTTCGGGCCGTCGACCTCGAAACCGGGGCCTTCGGTTGCCAGCTCGAACAGAATTCCATTCGGTTCGCGGACGTATGCGGAGCGGAAATAGTGGCGGTCAACCACTCCGCTGTTCCGGTAGCCGAACGCCGCCGGTCCGTGGATGCGGAAGGTAGTGCACGATATGCTGTTGTTCCCGTGACGCTCCGGAGCGGCTTGCGGCAGATCGAATACCGTAAGATCCGATCCCGGGCTCCCCGCTCCGTCGCCGTAGAACAGATGATACATGCCCGGTTCGTCCTGACTCACGGTTTTGATGATCGGCCGCAACCCGAGCACCCGTGGATAAAAATTGTGTGTCCTTTCGATATGTGCGCTGAGCGCGCTCACATGGTGCAGGCCGTTCAGCGTGAAACTCGCATTCTTCATGATGTCTCCTCTTCTTCAGAGCCGGCCGCTTCCTCGAGCCCGCCGGATGCAGCCTTGAGCCACTCCGCCGCAGCCTCGACCTCATCTCGCGTAAGCGAATGGCCGCCCTCGACCCAGTGAGCCGTAACTGCGGCTCCCGCGCGGGAGAGCAGCCGTTCGAGCTCCTCGCTCTGCTCGGGCCGGATCATCGTGTCGAGCCTGCCCGCCCCCATGAAGACCGGAACCCCTCGAAGGTCGGGGAGCTCATCCGGAACGATGGGAACCATCGCGTGAAAGAGCACCGCGCCGGCGAGGGTTCCCGGATGAAGCAGAAGAAGGCTTCCTGCGATGTTGGCCCCGTTCGAGTAGCCAACCGCGAAGACCCTTTTCACATTGAACCGGTACTCCCCGGCCGCGGCGGCGATGAAAGCGGCCAGGGCCGCCGACTGCATCTTCAGATCATCCAGATCGAAGACCCCCTCTGCGACGCGCCGGAAGAAGCGCGACAGCCCGTTCTCGAGGACGCGGCCGCGCGGGCTCAGGATCGCCGCGTCGGGGTGTAGCATGCGGCCGATGTCTATCAGGTCGTCCTCGCTTCCGCCCGTGCCGTGCAGCAACAGCAGCGTGGGAGCATCGGCGCTCCGGCCGGGCATAAAACGATGGATAAAAGTCTCGGTAGACTGCAGCATTTTGAATATCTCCTTTCGTTCCGGCTCATCCGACTATCGCTCGATCGAGCTTTCGGAGAAGCCGCAGAAGTTCCCGCTGTTCGTCGACGGAAAGCGGGTCGAGCATCGCGGAAACAAGTTTTTCCTGCGAAGGAACCACGGTGTCGAACAGCTCCTTTCCCTGTCCGGTCAGCGACAGGCAGTTCGTCCTGCCGTCGTGGCGTCGCTCGACAAGTCCGCGCCCCTCGAGCTTACGGAGAAGCTGCGAGACATTACCCTTGGTAACAAGCAGCGCATCGGCGAGCGCCTGCTGGGACAGACCCGACGCCGCGCCGACGTGAGCGATCACGTCGAATTGAGCACTGTTCAACCGGTGGCTGCGGAAGAGCTGCTCGGAGTGCATCTCGATCTTCTGATATACCCGCGCGAGCCGCAGCCAGGCGAGCACCGCCGGCCGCATCAGACCCCACTCGTCGCTCTCTTTTCTCTGTTTCACTGATATAGTTTAGTTATAAACTCAGGTATTCGTCAACTTGCCTTCGGTGGTCGGGCTCACAGAACTATGCGTTGCGCCAAATGTGCCGTATCTTTTATGCAGGTGGTGATGATCGAGATGAAAGCTGTCGAACTAAATCAGGCTGACCGGGCAGATCTCAGGCATCGAGCTGCAGCGATCGAGATCGGTGATCCAGCGATGACTCCGCTCCTTGCGCGGCGGCTCTCGACTGTAATTGCGATCGTGATCGGCGCGATCGTTCTCGCCATTATCTTCTACAGGGGAGCATTTCGATTCTGGAAGTATCCTCTGAGCGATCTCGGGGCAACGGTCACCGAGCACGGCTTTTCGAATATCACGTCGATGCTCTTCTTCGATCCCGGCATGTTCGCAAGCAGCCTCATCATGTTTTCGGTTGGAGCAAGCCTGGCAAAGACTGCCGTCGAACACCGCAGGATCAAATGCGGCCTCGCCGTCCTGTGTGCGGCGGGCTTTATCGTCATCATTTTTCCCTACAATATCAACGACAACATCCACATGAGCGGCGCTGCGGCGGTGTTCGGCAGCTTCTGGGGAACGACGGTCCTGCTTCTGCTCGAATCACGAAAATCGATCGGAGAGCTTCGGTTCTGGCTGCTGCAGCTCCTGCTTCAGATGACGCTTCTCCCCTATGCGGCACTCTTCGCAATCGGCTTGCCGGTCAAACAGGCCTTCCAGAAACCGGCTGTTCTCGGCCTGATGGTTACCCTCCGGATCGTCCTTCTCCTGTCTTCGCGGCGCGACGCCGCGCAGCCTCCTCCGCGGGGAAACGCCGAATGATCGCGCTCGATTGTGGCTGAGCTCGACCTGAAAGGATTCTTGTGAAGAAGAAAGAGAACTCATACCAGCGGCGCAGATTTCTGGTAAGTTACGTTCCGCCGAAGATAGAGAGACGCTCGAAACTCATAGTATACGAGGGACATCTCGCCACCGGTGACGACAGGGTCGCGCATCTTCTGCGTCATGGCCGGGACTACAGGCTGAACATCCACATAGACGGGTCGGCGGATCGGTCCGTCCACAGCACCAGGCTTTCAAGACGGCAGTTCTCGGCGCTCTGGCCGGCGACCGAAGGAAACCGCGCCGCGAAGCTGCGCACGACGGTCACGCGGGATCGCTGGCGGATCTCGCTGGATCGCTACGCGGACGAGCTTGCGGGACTGCGTCTCGCCGATGTGGAGCGGCTCGGAACAGACGCAGATGCGACGGATATCCGGCCATTCGAGCCGCCGCTATGGCTCGGACCGGAGGTGACCGGTGATCCACTGTTCACCGACGAGAGTCTGTACGGCCTTACTGCCGAGAAGGCGAATGCCGTTTTCGGCGCGCTCCTCGCACAGCCCGCGCCTGCGGTGGGCGCGGTTCCCTTTCTGCAGGCAAAGGGCGAGACGAAGGTGGTGCTGATCACAACGAAGTCGAAGGCGCGCTGGATCTTTCCCAAGGGAACGCCCGAGCCGAAGCTCAGCGACGAAGAGCTTGCACTCGTTGAAGCGCAGGAGGAGGCGGGCGCAGGCGGCAGGCTCATCGGGGGCGCAAACGATCTGTTCTACTGGAGAGGATATCGCTGCTCGCACATCCGCTACTTCCCGATGGAGGTGGAAAAGCTGAAGGATGATTGGGATGAGCGGTCTCAGAGGGAACGCCGCGTCTGCAGGCTGCCCGAGGCGATCGACCTCCTGGCCGACCGGTCATTCGCGGCGCTGACCGAGAGACTGTGGCAGGAGTTTGCCCGCTCGAAACCTGCCCGCGGGAGCTGAGTCGGCCGCGGCCGCTATTCTATACGCAGATGTACTATCGACATGATCCGGTATCTGTCGGATAACCACGCACCAAGTCGGCGCCTCGGACCGAGCCCCCTGCGGAAATACTTGAACATTGGATACTCATCGACGACATGGATCCTGTCGTCCCACTGCTCGAGCTCGCGAGCCGAACGGATTCCCCACTGCAGAATTGCGCTGCTGCTCATTCCGCCGGCGGCGATTACTCGTTTGTTGGCGATATCGACGCCTGCCGGGCTCGCGGAGTCGTAAATGATCTCACAGGGAGCGAAGGAATCGCCGAGTCGGTGAAAGAGCGACCGGACCTGATCCGAGGTGAAGTAGTACAGCACGCCGGCTGCAACAAAGAGAGCTCTGCCTGATCCTGAACCCGGCACGAGCGAAGTCCACCCGTCATCGTGAATCGAAGCGGAGACCAAGGTGTGCCGTGCAGATTCGCTCATGAAGCGCCGGCGCAGCTCGATCACGTCAGGCAGGTCGAGGTCTACCCATGTCACCTTTCCGTCGTCGACGCGCTCGAAGGTGGTATCCAGACCGCAGCCGATGTTCACGACTACGGCGCCCGGATTCCGCTCGAGGAAGTCCCGAATCATGCCGTCAAAGGCCAGGCTCCGCGCGATCCATGCCATGCGGGAGATCTCGCTCATGCTTTCCGCGAGCTTCCTGAAGTCGTAGTCGACCTTCTCCATAACCTCGACGGCGGCAGCGTCGCTCAGCCTCGGCCTCCTCCTGCCGCTTTCCACGGCTCTTCCCCACAACGGAAGCAGCAGAGTTTCCTGCACCGGCCCAAGCTCAATACGTAGCTTTTCCTGCATGACGATGACCTCCCGGAACTCTGGGCGAAGAGACTTAGTTGAAGTTGGTTTGACCAGATTATGGTCGCGACCGGCGCTCCGGTCAAGACGGCGGCGCCGGAGTCACAGCGAGCCGAAAAGCGTGTTCAGCGCTTCCATGAGAGTGGGATGCGCAAACATGCCGTCGCGAAGGACTGCCGCCGGAAGCCGTCCCAACATGGCAAGCTGCACCGCGCCCGCTATCTCTCCCGCCTCCATGCCGAGCATGGCAAAGCCAAGAATCTCGTCACTTTCCGCATCCACCACCGCTTTCATGAAACCGGTGGTCTCGTCGACCTCGAGCGCGCGGGCGACGTAGCTCATGGGAATCCTGCCGACGCGGACCGATCGTCCGGCGGCGGCGGCATCGAGCTCCGTCATTCCGACCCGCCCCAGCTGTGGATCGGTGAAGACCGTGTAGGGAAGAAGACGGCCCGCAGTGGTGGCGTCGCCGTCGCCATCGAGATTCTTCATGAGAATGCGATAGTCGTCGTAGGAGACATGCGTGAAAGCGGGCCCGCCCTTCACGTCGCCGAGCGCCCACGCTCCTTCCACATCCGTTTCGAGCCTGTCATTTACACGGATGTAGCCGCGGCGGTCACAGCTGATCCCTGCCGCGGCAGGGTTGAGCACCTCCGTATTGGGCGTACGGCCGGCGGCGACGAGAAGATGCGTGCCCTCGATCTCTCGTCTGCCGTTCCGGTCGCTGAACGTCAGCGTTATGAAATCACGATAACGGACCGACTCCGGTTTCACATCGAAGATAAGCTCGATGCCCTCCCCCTTCAGAAGCTCGGCCATCGCATCGGAGACATCCGCGTCCTCCCGGTTGAGCAGGCGGTCTCCTCTCTGCAGGATGGTGACATGAGCCCCGAATCGCCGGAACATCTGCCCGAACTCCACGCCGATGTATCCACCGCCGAGAATAATGAGATGTTCCGGTACCACCTCGAGCTCCATGACCGTTTCATTGGTGAGATAGGGCACGGCCTCGATCCCTTCGATCTCCGGTATGGCCGTACGCGTGCCGGTGTTGATGAAGACCTTCGACGCCGCAATCTGACTGTTCGAGCCCGCCTCGCCCTTTATCGAAAGCTCGAACACGTGGTCGCGGACACCGGAAAAAGAAGCCTGTCCGCGAATGAGCATGAGGTTCTCCGCCTGTTCGATCCGCCGTTCGCTTCCTTCGCGAAAAGAGCTCACGATGGCTCGTTTTCGCTCGCGCACACGGGTCATGTCCACGAGCACCTGGTCCGTCTCCCCGGCGCCGGCGCGGACACCGAAGTCGCCGGAGCGCGAAACCATGTGAGCGTTTCGGGCGCTCGCGACCATCGTCTTGGTCGGCGTGCAGCCGAAGTTGACGCAGGTACCACCGACGAAACGGCTCTCGATCAGGGCAGTCTTCCAGCCCTTCGCCGCAAGTGCTGATGCAAGCGGCGTGCCGCCCTGTCCGGATCCGATTATTGCCGCATCGTATCGTTCGGAATCTGCCATGTTGCCTCCTTCCTGTCTGCGGCGGCGCAACTGCCTGTGCCTACACGGAGCGTATGTTTCCTGTTACAATGCCGCGTTGGAGAAATATACTATGAGATTTCAACTTCGTGGCCGGCTCGCTCCTGCCGCAGGACTTTTGCTCTTTCTCGCCGCTCTCACTCCGGTGAGCGCCCAGGGAAGTTCGGACAGGAGCGCTCCGCGCACAATCGAGGTTTCCGGTTATGGTTCGGCGACCGGAGCGCCGGATATTGCCGTTGTCCGGCTCGGAGTCGAGCACCGAAGCACCCGGGTGAAAAATGCATTGGACGATACAAAACGCGCCATGGATGCTGTGCTCGCAGCCGTCAGGACGGCCGGGGTCGCTGCAACGGATATTGCGACCGTTTCCTACAATGTGAATTTTATTCCTGAGGACAATTCAGGGCGGTCCGCCGACAACGGTACTGCCGGGAGCTATCGAGTGATTGACGTTGCAGCGATCACCGTGCGCGACCTCACGGGTCTCGGTACGGTGCTCGATGCCGCGACGGCTGCCGGGGCGAACAGCATCCAGGGCATCTCTTTCGACATCTCCGATCCGGCGAAGCTCGAAGCGGCGGCGAGAGATGCGGCAATGAAGGATGCGGAGAACCGCGCGGGGCAGCTCGCGCGGCTCGCATCGGTAAAGCTCGGCGGAGTCCTCTCGATCTCGGAGTCCGATGGTGGACCCCGGTCCGGGGGACCCGTACTTCGCGCGGCAGCGTTTTCAGGCGCGCCGCCCGTGAGTCCCGGCGAGCTTTCGATTCAGGTGAGCGTCCGCGTTTCCTACGCGATTCAGTAGGCTCATCGGCGGCGGCTCCCGCCGCACGCCGCATTGCCTCGGGCCCGTTCAGTAGCCGCTATTGCTGGAGAGATCACTGCGGGGCGTCGTGATGATCCAGCCGACGGTGGCGACCGGCTGCGGATGGGACAGCGTGTGATTGCTGATCATGGTTGCCTTGTTGGCGTTGATGATCTTCGGATTCGACTTCGGCGTAGTGGCCCAGTAGATGCTGTCACTTGTGATCATCGGGTCGTTCACCGAATAGGTGACAGGCTTCTGAAACTGCTTCACCAGCTTGCCGTTGTTCGTATCAATCACCCGGTAGGCGAAGTTCGCGACAACCTTCTGACTGGAGCTCACTTTATTGTCCCAGGCGGAGTTCCGTGACGCCAGAACCTGGAACTTTACGGGAACCGAAAACGCTCCCTTCGGTATGGTCACTGTCGCCATGCCCATGGCGTTCTTGCTGCCTGAGTACTGGTCAGGAACCTTGAGCGAACCGCTTTGACCGGCGTTGAGCGTGATCGTTCCGACCACGTGCGGATAACCATACTGGGTCAAACCGGCCGGATCGCCGGACCGGGCACTGACCATGGAGCCGACCAGCAGCAATGCGACTGCACTGATCGAAATAGTTATGTAGTTACGCATAGTGTGTACCTCCATATTCAAAATAAGGCGCCGCCTGCGGCGGGCAAATAGCCCTGCCGGTCTACGGACATAGCCCGTCCGGACAGGTCACGTCGAGCCTGTACCACCCGGTTGTGCTAAGATAGACGCTCGCGATCGATTTCACGGAGGCCTGCCGCCATGTACACCATCCTCGCAATTCTGACCGGCGGATTCGTCGCTCTGATGATTCAGGTGAACGGCAATCTGCAGATACACTCGAGCGTGATAGCTTCGCTCCTGGTCATTCACCTTTCGGGTCTCGTGACGTCGGCCGGATATCTCCTGCTCGCCTTCCGTTTTCGGTCCGCCCCGGCGTCGGACGCCGAGAACGCCGGCGGTACCGGGAACGCCGGGAACATGCCCTTCTGGTTCGTAATTGCCGGGGCGCTCGGAGCAGGGGTGGTCTTTCTCACCAACGCTGTCTTCGTCCGGGGCGGCGTGCTCCTCACCCTCAGCGGCACCCTTGCGGGCCAGACCCTCGCAGCGCACCTCCTCGAGGGCACGCGCTGGTTCGAGGGAAGACGATCCTCCCGCATTCAACGCGTGGTCGCCCTCGCCCTTATACTCCCGGGTACCGTCCTCATCGGGTTGAGGAGCGGCGCCGGACCGATCTGGATCGCTGTCTCGTGGATTCCAGGGCTCATTCTCATGGTCCAGTCGATGATGAACAGCCGTAACGCCCTTCGTTTCGGACAGCCGCAGATGGTCGTGCTCAATTACGTCAGCGCACTGGTGGTGCTCGTCCCTCTCGCCGCCGCATTCGGCCTCCTGAACGGCGCGACGGCGACCCGGCTTCTCTCGCTCCCGCCGGCGCTCCTCGCCGGCGGCGGATTCCTCGGTGTGCTCGTAGTGGCAACATCCGCCTATCTTTTCAACCGGGCCTCCGCGCTGAAGGTGGTACTCGGGCTCTATGCGGGTCAGATCGCGGTTGGAGTGGTGCTCGACCTGGCGTCGGGAATGCCGCTCCGCGCGGAGAAGGTTGTCGGTATTTTCCTCGTCGTGCTCGGACTGGGGGCCGAGCAGTTCAAGAGCATCTGGCGCTCGCGATCACGAGAGAATTAGTGTCTGCTCTTTACCCGAACGATCATTCGGTATATACTATTGCGGTGACGAAACAGGAAGCACACCCGATTCAGAAGCAGGGCAGCTCGGAAAATCTGTACTGCCTGGTGACAGGCGCAAGTTCCGGGATCGGACTGGCCATCGCGGAAGAGTGCGCCCGGATGGGGATGCATCTGTTTCTGGTGGCACTTCCGAAGAGCGGGCTCGCCGAATCAGCCGCCCGAATAGCGGAAAGCTGTGGCGTTCGGGTGGAGACGCTCGAATGTGACCTCACCGATCCTCAGTCTGCAATCGAGATACGGGACCGGCTGAGATCCACAGGAATTCGCCTGCGCATGCTCGTCAACAATGCAGGCGTCGATCTTGCGGGCCGTTTCGACGATCGTACGCTCGAAGAGCACGAGCAGATGATCGGCCTCAACATCATGGCGGTCACCCGCCTCACATATCTGGTGCTTCCCCTGCTCAAACGCGTACCCCGCTCACACATCCTGAACATCGCAAGCGCCGCCGCCTTCTTTCCCATGCCCTACAAGCCGATCTACTCTCCGTCCAAGACCTTCGTCATGAATTTCAGCTTTGCGATTCGTGAAGAGCTGCGCGAAAGCGGGATCGGCGTAAGCGTCGTCTGTCCGGGAGGCGTAATAACGAATGCGGACGTTCGCCGCCGCATCGAGCTGCAGGGCCTCTACGGCAAGCTCTCCTCAATGGAGCCGTCGACGCTCGCACGGTACGTGCTCCCGCGGGTTTTCCGCGGACAGGCGCTCATCGTTCCCGGCTGGTTCAACAAGGTTTTCCAGGTGCTCGGCCGGATTGTCCCGCTTCCGATCCTTCTTCCCTATCTCCATCACCGCTTTCGCCGGGATGAAGCGGTGCTCCGCGCGAGATCGAATACCGTCGCATGACGCGCGACCGAACAGGGCGCTCAGCTTCCTTCAACCGCTCCTCTTCAGCCACATTACTCTATAGGATTCGAGCGGTATCGGACCGTCCACGCCGAAGGAATCGCCGCTCAGCAGGTCTGTAAAGGTCTCCCCCTCGCCGAGGAGCCGGAGTGTTGCGCCGGAGAGCTCGCGTGTCTCTTCGCTGAAGCTTGCGACCACAACCAGGCGGTCGACCGCCTGTGCGCGGACCAGCGCGAACAGGTGCGGGTCACGCGCATCGGCGACACGCTGCGCTACATCGGCAGAGAAAAGCGGCTCTGCGCGACGGACCGAGATCATCTTTTTCAGCGATCCGAATATCCGTGCCTCGGTGCTTCCGCTCTCGGAGCGCCTGTCGACCACCTCCCAGCGGATTTTCGGACGGTGGACCCAGCGCGAGTCTCCCGCCGTCCCCGGGCTGCTCCGGTAGGAGTAGTCATTCCGGAGCGCCACTTCGTCGCCCAGGTAGATGAGCGGTATTCCGCCGACAGCTATCGTCACCGCATAGAGCAGCTCGATTCGCCTGAGGGAGAGCTCGATCTTTTGCTGGTCATTCTCCACGAGCGCCTCTTCGAGCCCCGCAAGCGATGCGGTCATCCCCGAGATGCGGCAGTCTCCCGTCTCCGGATTGAACTGAAACGGAAGACCGCGCGCGAAGCTTCCCGGGAAGACGCCGGTGTAGAAGTCGTTGAGAAAGTGGCGGTGATTGTTCCCATTGATGCCGACCTCGGCAGCATCCTCATCGGAAAAGGTCCATCCGATGTCATCGTGACAGCGCACGTAGTTCACCCAGGCGGACCCCTCGGGTATTGCGAGGTGCTTCTGCAGCGAGCGGGAAAGCAGCTTCGTCTCCCGCGTCGCGAGGCTCTCCCACAGAAGCGCCATCATGAGCGGGTTGTAGGAGAGTCTGCACTCCCCCTCCGAAATGTACTTCACCACCTCGTCCGGATGGACAATCGCTTCCGATTTGAGAAGCAGTGAGGGTGCCACGATCTCGGCGGCAGCATTGAACGCCTGGATCAGAAGGTGCGCTTTCGGCAGGTTTTCGCAGCTTGTGCCCATCTCTTTCCAGGCAAAGGCCAGAGCATCGAGACGGAGCACGTCGACGCCGCAGTTGGCGAGAAAGAGCATCTCCTCCGCCATGCTGCGGAACACTTCCGGGTTGTGATAGTTGAGGTCCCACTGGTAGCTGTTGAAGGTCGTCCAGACCCAGCGCCCCATATCCGCACACCAGGTGAAGCTGCCGCGGCGCACCTCGGGAAATATCTCACGAAGCGTCTGTTCATAGCGGTCGGGCAGCGTGCGGTCCGGAAAGGTGAGATAGTAGTCGCGGTGCGCCTCGTCGCCGTTGCGCGCCGCTTCAGCCCATGCGTGCTCGTCCGAGGTATGATTGAAGACGAAATCGAGGCAGAGAAGTATTCCCGCCTCGTGCAGATCGGAGGCAAGCACGCGGAGGTCATCGATGCTGCCGAGCGCAGGCAGAATATCGCGGTAGCTCGAAACGGCGTAGCCGCCGTCATTTTCGCCTTCGGGACAGGGAAAGACCGGCATGAGGTGAAGGTAGGAGAGGCCGAGCTCGAGGAAATAGGGGATGCGTTTGCGGACGCCCTGCAGGTCACCCGCAAATCTGTCCGCGTAGCAGATTCCACCAACGCGTCCGGCGGAAAGGTACCATTCGTGTTGTCCCCGGAAGGTGCGGTCACGTTCTTTCAGCCGCTCCGGCCGCGCACTCCACGTCTCGAACAACGTTTCGACGATGAGCTCGAGATGGAAGAAGAAATCGTACTGGTCCCCGTAGAGCTCGCGCAGGAGAGAGAACAGACGTTCGAACGACGCCTCCAGATCGAGGGCGAACGCATCGAATTGCGCCGATTCACTGCGGTGTTTCTCCCGGAGCCGGGACAGAATCCGTTCAAGACTTTTTGCAGCATGTTTTTCCACGGTCGTGAAAAGGGGCGGCCCGTCGGCCGCCCTCCTTTGTGCAGTAGGCCGCTACACGGTCGCCCGTGTGGCCGAGATACCGGTGCCCGTGCGGGCGCGCGGATAGTACATCGCGGTGAGCACCGCTCCGAGGAAGGTCAGAACCGCGAAAATGATAAGGGTAAGAAGCTGCAACGGCTGTCCGAAGGCGAGGCGCAGAAGCTCGCCCAGGGTTACCGCGAGGCCGACGATCGTATAGATGACGAGCAGGATCCCGGCAAGCATCTCCCCTCCCGAGCGCTTTCCGATCACCCGGATCGCGGCGATCACCGAAAGCGGCAGCACAAAGATGAGGTCGAGCACGAAAGTTGCGTGGCCAAAGGGCCGTGTGCCCGAAGAAATTCCGCCGATGACGCCGTAGAACCAGAGCGGCGCAAGGCAGGCAGGCACCAGAATCAGAACGACCGCGATCGCGATGGGCAGCGCCCCATACAGCTCAATCGCACGGAAACCGTTCATGTCCATCAGCACGTAGAGCCCGATGATTGTGAAAACCGTGATACCTGCAATTACAATGTAGAGCGGAAAAAGCGGATCGTAGAAGCCGTCTATCGCGTACTGTCCGTAGGCGAAAAGTATGTAGCCGAGAGCGGCGATCCAGGTGGGGCCCGCAGGCCTCGAACCGTGGCGCACACTGTACATCATCAGAAGAAGAAAGAGGGCCGCGGCGATCGAAACAATGTCCTGCCCCATCGCGACGGGGACCAGCCCCTGGCCTGCGAACGGCTGATACATCCGTGGATTCACGAGACCCCAGACTGCGGCAACGCATACCAGCACTGCCACTATGCCTGTTGTCACGTAATAACCTCGTGCTTCGTTTCTGTCGATCATGGTAACTCCTCTCTTCTAATTTTCGCCCATTTGGCCTCAAGTTACCACCCAAAAAGCTCCAAATTGCACTTATACGGTCGTTTTGTCCTCCTCCTGCCCCTCATTTCGGGCTCCAAGGCTTTCGATGTACTCCAGCGACTGATGCCGAAAGTAGGTATTGTAGAGCTCCGCATAGTGGCCGTTTGCCGCGAGGAGCCCGTCATGGGTGCCCTCCTCGATTATGCGGCCCCGGTCGAGCACCAGGATACGGTCTGCGGTTCTCACCGTGGAGAGCCGATGTGCGATGACTATGGCGGTCCTGTCGCTCATGATTGCGGCGAGTCCCTCCTGTATCTGCGCCTCGGTGAACGGATCGACGCTCGCGGTCGCCTCGTCGAGGATGAAAATCTCAGGATTCTTCAGAAGCACCCGCGCAAGCGCGACCAGCTGCCGCTGTCCCAGTGAAATGGAGGAACCGCGCTCGCCGCACTCGGTCGCAAGGCCGTTCGGCAGATCGTTGAGCCAGTCGCCGCGGCCGACATGCGCGGCGGCGGCGCGCACCTCATCGTCGCCCGCGTCGGCATTTCCGTAGCGGATATTGTCCGCGACCGACCCGGAGAAGAGGAAGGGATCCTGCGGCACCAGACCGATGTGCCTTCGGTAGTCGGCGAGACTTATTGAACGGATATTGCGGCCGTCGATGAGGATCTGCCCCTCCTGGAACTCGTAGAAGCGCGCAACCAGCCGGGCAATGCTCGATTTTCCCGCCCCGGTGTGGCCGACGAATGCCACGGTCTCCCCGGGTTGTATGTTCAGAGAAAAATCCGACAGCACGGTCTCCTTGTCGTTGTAGGAAAACCGGACGTTCCGGAACTCGACCGCTCCCCGGAGGGTTGGAAGAGGATCGGAGGCGGTCTGCCGGACCACCGGCTCGTTGTCGATGAGCGCGAAGGCGCGTTCGGCGGCGGAAAGTCCGTCCTGGAACTGGCTCCAGAAGCTGGCGATGCTCAGAAGCGGCCACCAGAAGAAGCCTACAGCCTGCATGAACAGGTACCAGTCGCCCGCGCTCATGCCGTTGCCGCGGGTGGCGAGTCCACCCGCGTAGGCGAGCACCCCGGTACCGACGCCCGCGGCGATCCCCATGACGGGAAAAATCAGGTTGAGCACAATCCCGCGCCTGAGCCCCACCCGGTACGCGAGGCGGTTGTTCTCGAGGAAGCCGCCGAAAAGCGTCCTCTCCTGCCGGAAGGTCTTCGCTACGGTGATGCCGGAGATCGATTCCTGAATGTGTGAGTTGATGACGGCCGTTGCCCTTCTCGCCTGCTGGGTCACCCGGCGGGCGATGCGTCTGAAACTGAGAGCCATGATCACCGCGACGGGCGCCATGGCCACCAGGATGAGCGTGAGCCACCAGTTGATCGTGAACAGCCAGATTCCAAGAATTGCCACCAGCAGAAATTCGCTGAAAAACTCGATGACGAGCGTGACGGTATTGGAGAAGTCCTGCGTATCGGAGGTGATCCGGCTTACCATCTTCCCCGAAGGGTTGTCGTCGAAAAAGGACATGTCGTGCCCGACTGTTTTTTCAAACACGTCGCTTCGCAGCTTGAGCACCACGTCGCCCACTACCTCGGCGGTGATCTTCTGTCGGACGTAGTTGAATACCCACGCAAGCACACCGAGCATGAGCACGCCCGCGGAAAAGAGCGAGATGGTGCGGAAATCGCGGCTCCGGCTCACGATGTCTATGGCGCGTGAAATGAGGATGGGCGCTGCGGTTCCCGCTATCGAATTGAGCGCGAGCGTCACGGCGACGGTCACCATCTGGCGCGTGTGCGGCCGGAAATAGTCTACGATCCGCCCTACCAGGGCGCGGTCGGAGTACTGCCTGTCATATGATTCGGACTCGAGTCCGTCGAGTACAAAGCCCATGAACTCCCCTACAGCAAGGCAAAAATACGCTGGTAGTCGCCGCTCCGCTCGAGCAGCTCTTCGTGGCTGCCCTGATCGACGACGGTCCCGCGCCGGATTACCAGAATACGGTCGGCCCAGCGAATCTGGCTCAACCGGTGGGTGATGATGAAGGTTGTCCTCTTCTCTGCGATACGCCGCATCGCCTGCTGAATCTCGTCCTCGGTACGGCTGTCGATCGCACTGGTGCTGTCGTCGAGGATGAGAATCCTCGGATCGGTGAGGAAGGCGCGTGCGATTGCGAGCCGCTGCTTCTGGCCACCGGAGAGCATCACGCCGCGTTCACCAATCTCGGTTTCGTAGCCATCCTTGAAGGAGCGGATGAATGCGTCGGCCTGCGCCTCGCGGGCCGCCTCTTCGATGCGCGAGAACTGCGCATCCTTCATCCCGAAGGCTATGTTTTCGCGAATCGGAAGCGAAAACAGAAACACGTCCTGCTCGATGAACGAAATCTGCGACCGCAGACTTTCCATGCTCCACTCGCGTACGTCCACGCCGTCGATGAAAACCGATCCCTCCTGCGCGTCGAAAATGCGGTTGATCAGACGCGTCAGCGTCGTCTTGCCCGAGCCGGTCTGACCGACGATCGCAACCGTCTGGCCCGGTTCGACGGCAAAGCTCACATTGCGCAGAACGGACTTTTCGTCGAACGCGAAGCTCACGTTTCGAAACTCGACCCGTCCCTCGATGCGTTCCGCGCGGCCCCCGGAGTTCTGGTCCATCTCGCTCTTGTAGTTGATGAATTCGAGTATGCGACCGGCGCTCGCGATCCCGATCTGGACCAGATTGAAGGAGAAGAGCGAAATGAATGTTGAGAATCTGAACGTGCCGAAAAGTCCCATGAAGGCGATGACCTGTCCAAGCGTGACCACCCCCTGCTTCCAGAGAACCAGTGAGTGAAACAGTGCGGCGCCCCAGCAGAGCGCGAAGGCCATCATGGGCCAGTACCGCGCCTCGACGATCCCCTGCTTGACGAAATAGTCGCGGAAGGAACGCGCGTTGCGGGTGAATTTGTTCCACTCGTACCGCTCTTGCACGTTGCTCTTGACCACCTCGATGCCGCTGATGGTCTCGGCAAGCGAGGAGTTGAGCACGCCGAACTGCTCCCTCTGTCCAATGCTCACCGGGGTCAGTCGCTTATTGTAGTCCCACAGTGTAACCGCGAGAAGCACCAGGAAAATCGCCGGCACAATACCGAGCACAGGATTTATGGCGAGGATCATGAAAAACGGCACGATCATCGCGAGCATCGAGTCGACGATGAGCATGAGGCCCGGACTGAACATCAGGTTCAGCATGTGGACGTCGTTCGTCGCGCGCGCCATCACGTCCCCGACCCGCTGCCGGCCGTGGAAGGTCTGGCTCTTGCCGAGCAGGCTGCCGTAGAGCTCCTCGCGGCTGTCGCGCTCCACTCGCTGTGCGAGAAACTCGACCGCCACGTTGCGGGCAACGCCGGTAAGTCCCTGCGTCACGGCCGACCCGGCGATGAAAACTACAACAATGAGCAGGTCGGTCACGAGCCAGCCGGATCTGGTGATGACGTCGAAGCCGTGGCCGACGTAGAGCTGGATATTGCCGTATGCGTAGTTGTTGATGACCGAAGTCACCACCAGCAGGATGGGGAAAAGCGGATGGCGCAGCATGTGCGAGACGATCCAGCGAATCGGACCGGACCGGACATACCGGTATTCGTTATCGACGTGAAATTCTTTCTTTTCCATATGGACCGGGGCCTGCGAAACAGGATCGTATGAATATACCTACTTGCCGCCCGCCGGTCAAAGGCAGCGTCAGAGGGTCACGCCGTTCCCTCGCAGAAGATCGATGAGCTCGTCGGTCTCCTGCTCGAGCGGCTTCCCCTCCGCCCGGTATACCAGGTCCGCCGCAGCGAAGTACTTGTCGCTCTCGCGGCTCCACATCAGGTGGATGTCCTCTTCCAGGCTGGTCCCCTGATTTACACGCGGGCGGTCGGCCTGCCGGACGCGGCGAACCAGCTCCGCTTCGGAGACCTCCAGCAGCACGGTCACACCGGTTCCCCGGAGCAGATCCACGTTCCATTCATAGCGCACCGTCCCGCCGCCGAGGCAGACTATCGATTTGTCGCGTCCCGCGAAGTCCTTGCAGATGGAGTATTCGAGCTCGCGAAAGGGCAGCCATCCCTTCTCGTGCACCAGCCGGTGAAAAGAATAACCGAGGATGCGGTTCATCTCCTCATCGAGGTCGCAGAAGCCCCAGGAAAGCCGCCCGGCGAGGCTCCTGCCGATCGTCGTCTTGCCCGACCCGATCATGCCGCAGAGATAGACATTCATCGCTTTTCCTTCCGCCCGGACTCCCGGGCGAGCGTGTAGAGCGCCATCACCTCGCGATACCGCGCTGCCGACTGCTCGTAGCGCGCCCCCTGCTCCGGATCCGGCTCCACTGTGGCACGGGGCCGGATCCAGGCCGGTGTCAGCCCGAAAAGAGCATCCTCGCGACCCGCGAGCATCGCCGCACAGAAGAGCGCGGTCCCTCGCGCGGTGGCCTCAGGGTCCGCGAGAAGGACGAGCGGCCGGCCGGTTGCATCGGCCCGGATCCTGTTCCACAGAGCCGAGCCCGAAGAGCCGCCGCCGGTGTTGAAACGGGAGACCGATACGCCCGCCTCCTCGATCAGGTCGGCCAGCATCCGCAGACGAACGGCGCTTCCCTCGAGGCAGGCACGGAAGAGATGGCCGGCGCCGTGCTCCGGCCGTATGCCGGTGAACGTGCCCGCGACCGTTTCATTCCAGAAGGGCGCTCGCTCACCGGTGAGCGAGGGGACCATGAGAAGGCCGTCGCTGCCGGCGGGCGCTGCCGCTGCGGCCTGTTCGAGCTCGGGAATGGTCATCGCCAGGGTCCGGGCCAGCCAGTCGACGGCGCCTCCCGCCATGCCCATCGCTCCGCCGGCGAGCAGGCCGCCGCCTGCCATGGCAGTGTTGCAGGTTATCCGCTCGTCGGCGAGCGTCGTCGTCACGGCGCCGCTCTCAGCCGAAACGTGCGTCATGAGCACGTCGGTGGTACCGCAGACGAGCGCTCCGGTACCGGGGCGCCGGCCCTCGCGCGCATCCAGTACGCCGCAGCCGTACATCGCGGCGGTGCCGTCGGTGGTTCCGCGAACAACCGGGGTACCCGCTGTCAGCCCCGTTTCAGCTGCCGCTTCCCGGGTGACGGCTCCTGCAGGCGCGGCTGCCGACTGAGGCGGCGGGAGAAGCGCGCTGTCGATGCCGGCCGACTCCCAGGCCTCATCGTAGAGCCGCATCGAGCCGGGCCGGTACCCGAGCGAATAGTCGGCGTGCGCGAAGTCGGTGCCGACGCTGCCGGTCAGCCTGCGGACCATATCGTCCTTGAGTCCGACTACCGTTGCGACGCGGGAAAAGAGCGCGGGCTCCTCGTGCCTGAGATGAAGCATTTTCGGGATGAGGAGCTCACCGGTAGGAATACGGCCCGTAGCAGCGTGAACGGCGCTCTGCGTTAGCTGCCTGCCGAGGAGCTTCGCTTCGCCCGCGGCGCGCCGGTCCATCCAGGTGGTGCCCGGCTTCAGGAGCGTTCCGTCGCTCCCCAGAAAGAGGTATGCAAAAAAGGTGGAAAACCCGATCGCCTCGACCGGCCCCTCCCCGGCGCCCCAGCGGAGCAGCCGGAGCACGGTCTGCCACAGCGCATCAGGATCTATTTCTGCACCGCCCAGTCCGAACGCCGACTCAGGGAGCGCCTCCCGGCGGTCGCCCTCTGCGGGTCCGCCGTCCAGCGGATAACGGACCGCGCGGCAGGCGGAGGTCCCGCAGTCGACTACGAGTACTGCCATGGCCCCGGACGATCACCCCCTGGCCGCGGACTTGACCGCGTCGACCAGCGCGTGAGCGGCGCCGGGATAGAGCCATGTCGGGAAGCTGCAGCCCGGTGCGAGCAGCAGCCGGGTCGCGCCTCCCTGCCGGATCCCCTCGAGCGCATTCCGTGCCGCTTCCGCCGGTGTGACACGGGTTGCCCTGTTCTTGTCGAGGCCGGCCATGATGGTACCGGGAAACTTCTTCCTCATCTCGGGCATGGTGGGGTTGGAGGGGTGACGGTCCTCGTAAGAGATGATCGGCACCGGGAAATCCAGCACGTCGTCGACGTAGATGCCTTCGTCGTGGACGTGCGCGGTGTTCATTGGGCCGAGCAATTTCACCGCTTCAAACACCTTCAACGCAAACGGCTTCGCGAAAGTCAGATACTGCTCTCTCGGCATCTGTTTCTTCGAGCCGAAAGTGGACATGAAGATGCCGCTGCAGCCGAGCTTGAACACCTCTTTGCAGTAGGAGATTATATTATCCGATATAATCTCAAGAGCATCCAGTACCGCCTGCGGGCTCTCTTCGATGAGATTGTCCAAATGCTCGCCCGCCAGGTTGCGCAGCAACACCTGCCAGGGGTCGAAGATCGTGTCGATGAAGTACGCCTTGCCTTCGAGCTCTCGCGCGACGACGCTTATTGCCTTCAGCTGCTCGTTCCAGTCCGAATGGCGGACATCGAACCGCGTCACCTTCTTCAGATCCGCTGCGGTGGCAAGCTCGAGCGTGCCCTCCGGCATGGGATAGAAGTAGTCGTTCATCAGCTTCAGCCAGTCCAGATCGTAGTGACGGAAGAAGGAGAGCGAGAGATCGGCAATCCGTTCGCCGCCTTCGTGCTGTACGCCGAAGTGATACCAGAAAGAGACAGGTGGACGGTCGACCTCCTTGCCCGCGAGCGAGCGGTCGATTCTTTCGATCTTTGTCATACTAGTACTCCTGTAAAGCCGTTGCAGCCTGTGTGATACCTATTATTCACGGATTGGGTGTAAGACGCCACCTAGCGGCAGACTCGGCGTGTCACATCACACGGTTTGCAGTTATATTCGTAAGGTGAAGCCGCAGGGCTCGATCAATATAGTAGAAAGGGGAGACGCAGATGAGCAATGAGACAGGAGGCAAAGGGAGCGCGGGACGCAGAATCGTTTCCACCGCGAGCGCGCCGGCAGCTATCGGCCCCTACTCTCAGGCGGTTAAGGTCGCGGGCCTGATCTACACCTCCGGCCAGATTGCACTCGACCCGAAAACGGGCGCGGTTGTCGAGGGCGACATCAGAACGCAAACTCGTCGGGTGTTCGACAACCTGAAATCGGTGCTCGAAGCGGCCGGATCGAGTCTCCGCAGCGTCGCAAAGTTCACCTGCTTCATCACCAACATGTCGGACTTTCCCGCAGTCAATGAGATCTTCAGGGAGTACCTCGGCGATGCAGAGAGCAGCAACGGGTACCCCGCCCGGTCCTGCGTTGAGGTGAGCCACCTCCCGAAAGACGCGGTGGTGGAAATCGAAGCAGTCGCTGTAGAGGAATAACGGATGTCCGGAGCCTTTGATGCGGTGGCGCGACAGGCCGAGATCTACCTCGGCCCGCTCCGGGGAAGGCGCGCGCGGATACCGGTCGCCTTCGACGCGCTGGAAGCTGCCGCCCGTCGGAAGATCCCGCGCCGCGCCTTCGACTACCTCGCCGGGGGCGCCGGCTTCGAGAACAGCATCCTCGAGAATCGCCGCGCCTTCGATCGCTACCGCGTCGTTCCACGAGTCCTTCGCGACGTCTCCACCCGCGACCTCTCCGTCGAGCTTCTCGGGAGCCGCCTTCCCGCGCCGATTCTTCTTGGACCGGTCGGGGTGCTCGAGACGGCGCACCGGGAAGCGGACGTGGCCGCAGCGCGCGCGGCGGCCCGGCTCGGCGTACCCTTCGTGTTCTCGAGCCAGGCGTCCCGTTCGATGGAGCAGTGTGCTGCAGCGATGGGTGACTCGCCGCGCTGGTTTCAGCTCTACTGGAGCAGGATCGACAGCGTGGCGGAGAGCTTTCGCCGCCGTGCCGAAGGGTGCGGATGCTCGGCGGTCGTGCTCACGCTCGACACCACCCTGCTCGGATGGCGCGTCCGCGATCTTTCGCATCCCTATCTGCCCTTTCTGGAGGGGCGCGGAATCGCGCAGTACACGAGCGACCCCGCCTTTCTCGACGCCCTAACCGCCGGACTCGATCCCGAATCAGAAAGCGCCACCGCCGCGGAAGAGGACAGGCTCACTGCCGCCGCCCTGCGGACGCTTGTATCCGGGGCGCGGAACGTCGGCGGCGGATTCATCACCAATCTTCGGACCGGCAGGTCGCGCCGCGCCGTCGCCCGCTTCATCGCGACCTATTCGCGGCCATCGATCGCCTGGGCCGACCTCGGGCAGCTCCGCTCGATGACCTCCCTGCCGATACTCCTGAAGGGGATACTGCATCCCGAGGATGCGCGGCGTGCGGTTGAGTCGGGTGTCGACGGGATCATCGTCTCGAATCACGGCGGGAGACAGATAGACGGCGAGATCGCCGCCCTCGATGCGCTGCCCGGCGTGGTGGCCGCGGTACGGGAAGCGTCGTCCGGGACCGGCCGCCCTTTTCCGGTGCTTTTCGACAGCGGGGTGCGAAGCGGTGCGGACATCTTCAAAGCGGTCGCCCTCGGAGCCGCTGCCGTCTGCATCGGGAGACCCTACGCCTACGCGCTCGCGGTGGCAGGAAGCGATGGTGTCGCAGAGCTCGTCTGCAACCTCGCTTCCGAGCTCGAGCTCACCATGGCGCTCTCGGGGATTACCCGGGTCGCGGATATCGGGCCGAAAGCGCTCGTTCCCACCGGCAGATTTTCGGCCGCCGATAGAGTATAATTTCGTCCATGTTCATACGCTGGATCGCCCGAATCATCGCCGTTCTGAACTCGAATCAGCGGCCGGTCGAGGTGGGAGCTGCGGTTGCGACCGCTCTGCTCCTGGCGCTCATGCCGTCGGGGAACCTGCTCTGGATAGTGATCTTCCTCGTCAGTTTCCTTGTTCGGATGAACCTGGGAATCGAGCTCGCCTTTCTCGCGATCTTCGGACTGCTCGCGCCCCTGCTCGATCAGGTCGTCGATGCTGTGGGCTACTGGTTCCTCACGCTCCCCGGACTGCGGGGGCTCTTTACCGCGCTCTACGCCGTTCCGCTCCTGCCCTTCACGCGCTTCAACAACAGCATGGTGGCCGGCGGTCTGCTGCTCGGCATCGCCGCCTGGGTTCCCTTCTGCCTGCTCGGCATGAGGGGTGTCATCCTCTACCGCCGCCACGTCCATCCGCGGATCGCGAACAGCAAGCTGGTCAAAGCGATAAAGAGGAGCCCGCTTGTTTCCCGACTCTCGCAGGCGGTCGGAAGAGTGCGGTCCGTCTACGGCGTCGCCCATTAGTGAGCCGGAGGAGTTATGGCGGGAAAAAAGCTCCCGAAGCCGTTTAGAAAGCCGATCGAGGAGGGGCGCTACCTGCGGAAGGTGCTGAACCGGGTCTACCTGGAGCCGGACCGGGAGTATCTGAAATCGATCCTCTCGGCGGACGATGCCGGTCTCGTACGTCCGGTTCGCGAGCTCGAGCCTGATGAGCTCAAGCGGCTCAAGAAACTCTCCAAAGAGATCCGACGGAATCGGGGCGTGGTGCAGAAGGGAAAGCTCGCCATTCTTGTGATCATCGTTGCCTCAGCCGTTGTTTTCGACGTCGCATTCAAGAACATGCTTGTCACGCGGGCCGGCGACCAGCTGCTGCAGGGCGTCTTCCAGGCACGCGCCGACCTCGGCGGGGTTGACTTCCGGCCACTTCGTGGCACCATAGCCTTCAGATCCCTTACGGTTGCAGACAAGAACCATCCGATGACGAATCTCTTCGAGCTCGGGCCGACTCAGCTCGACGTCGACACCCTGAAGCTTCTCGGCGGCCACCTGGTGATATCACGGATGGAGGCCAGAGGCATCCGGTGGGGAACGCCGCGAAAGAGCTCCGGTGCGATTTCCGGCGCTGCTCCGGGAACCGCTGCGGGTGGAGGCTCGCCGGCGCTGCCGCCGGTGACGTCGGTGCTCGACAGCCTCAACCTCCCTGTTCCAGGCAGCTTTGACGCGAAGGCTTTCGTCTCCGAACACGCGGCCGACCTCAAGACAGTTGCTCGCATCGAAGGACTCACCGCGGAGGGCGACAGGCTCGCACAAACCTTCAAGGATCGCGTGCCGGCTCTGGCTGCGGATGCCCAGAATGCCACCGCGACGGCGCAGCAGATATCGACAATTGACGTAAACCGGATAAACACGCTCGATGCGGCGCTCGCAGCCTACCAGCAGGTTCAGGATGCCGCGGCCGCAATTTCAAAAGCACGGGATGAAATTCAGCGCAGCTACAACGAAGCATCATCGGGAGTCGACGCGTTCAGCTCTCAGGCGGCGGAGATACCGGCGCTCGTGTCGGCGGACAGCCGCTACCTTGCCACGCTGGTCCCCGATATCTCGACCGGCGGCAGGGAGATAGTGACGCAGCTTGTCCAGGCATATGTCCGTTCGGCAATCGGCGACTGGTACCAGAGGCTGGAACAGGGTTACGGCGTCGTTACAAGACTCTCGGACCGCAACGCAAAGACCGGTCCGTCGCGAACTCGCCGGCTGCCGGGACGCGATGTCCCGTTTCCCTCCGCATCGGTTCCGCGCTTCTGGCTGAAGGAGGCGAGCTTCGACGCCGCGGATGCCTCCAGCACGCTCGCCTTTTCGGGCCAGCTCCGTGCCGTCTCGAGCGATCCGGACCTGATCCGGCAGCCGGCGACCTTCGACTTCAAGGGTTCCAGCGGCGGGTCGCTGCTTTCACTCCACGGTTCGGTCGACGCCCGCAAGGGTGCCGCGGATCGGGTCTACCTTTCGGCGGCGAGCGAAGGCATGCCGCTCGACCTCCGGAGCGGCCTCGATCAGCTCGATATCAGCTCGGTCACCGGCACTCTCAAGCTTTCGACCGACATCTCCCTGAAGGCCGCGGGCGGCGCCGAGGGACGGATCGAGCTTGGCGCCTCTTCGATCTCGGTCACGGGCGGCTATACGCACGATTCCTTCGGTGGGATCATCGCCGACGTCCTGCAGCAGGGAACGCCGCTCGATGCTGCATTCACCTTCCGGGTTACGCCGGACGGATCGATCACCTTCCCTGCAGGCTCGAGCAATCTCGATGCGGTATTGAACAGTGTGCTCCGTGCGCGGGCAGAAGAGATTACCGGCGCACTCCAGAGCCGGGTGCGCTCACAGCTCGACGCCCTGATCGCCTCCCGCCAGACCGACATCGATTCGGCGAAGGTGCAGGTGCAGAGCGTCCGTTCGGCAGTGCAGACGCAGCTCGACAGCGTGAACGCAGCGAGGGACAGGGCAGCCGCCGTTCAGAAGCAGCTCGATGCGCGGATAGCCTCCATCAAGGCTCAGGCGCAGAACAAAGCTCAGCAGCAGCTCCAGAACCAGCTCGATTCGCTTCAGAAGGGGCTGAAGCTGCCCGGCCTAGGGCAGTGAGAGGCCGTAGAACGCCGAAGCGGTGCCTCCGAGCACCTTCGCGCGCTCGTCCGCGCTGAGCCCGTCAATTGCCGAATCGAATATCTCGAACACCTCGGTATAAGGCGCCTCCAGGGTGCAGACAGGCCAGTCGCTGCCGAACATCACGCGCTCAGGGCCGAAGAGCTCGAGAACCGTCTCCACGTAGGGCCGAAAGTCCTCCAGCTTCCAGAGCTTCGGACGCGCCTCGGTCACCATTCCGCTCACTTTGCAGAAGACGTTCTCACACCGCGCCACAGGACGAAGCTTTTCGCGCCATTCCGCGAACTCACCGTTCCGGATACGCGGCTTTGCGATGTGGTCGATCACGAAGGGTTGGTCGGGGAACCGGCGAACGAACTCGAGCGTCTGCGGCAGATGTCGGGAAAAGATGAGCAGGTCGTAGGTGAGCCCGTAGCGCGCAAGAAACCGGACGCCCCGGCAGAACTCCCTGCCGAGCATGAAGTCGTCGTCGGGCTCATCGTGGATCACGTGACGTACCCCAACCAGTTTCGGATCCGCCGAATACTCCTCGAGGGCCGACTCGACTGAAGGATCACGCAGGTCGACCCAGCCAACCACCCCGGCTACCATCGGGTTGCGCCGTGCAATCTCGAGCAGCCAGGCCGTTTCGGCAAGACTCTGCCGCGCCTCCACCGCTACGGAAGCGCTCAACCCTACGGGATTCGCCGCGGCCGCCAGATCGACCGGCATCAGGTCGCGCTTGAGAACGGCCATCCCGTCGTCGATCCACGGGTACTCCTCCGGGTTGTACCGGATGAAATGCTGGTGCGCGTCGACGACTGTCACGGCGATACCTCCACGATGATCTTGGTGAAGCTCGGCGGATCGGCCGCCCAGTCCCGGAGAGCGTCGCCCGCCTGATCGAGCGCGACCCTCCGCGACACCACCCGCTCCACCGGCAGAGTCCGGCGGCCCAGAAAGCGAACGACGCTGGAAAAGTCGAGCTCGGTGGCGTTTCGCGAGCCGCGTACGTCGAGCTCCTTCTGCACTATGAGCCTCGTCGCAATCGGCGCGTCTTCGGCCGCGTATCCGATGCAGGCGATCCTGCCCGCGAAGGCGACCTCCTCGATTGCCGTCCGGTAGGTCACCGGGTTTCCGACCGCCTCCACCACGACGTCCGGCCCGTGGCCTGCGGTGAGCTCGGTGAGCCGTGTGTGCAGGTCGGTCGCGCGGGAGTTGATCACCTCTCGAGCGCCGAAGGCCGCGGCGGTCTCGAGCTTCGCCTCGTCGACGTCCGCCGCAATGACCCGGGCGCCCCGCAGCGAGGCGCGGGCGATCGCTCCCAGGCCGATCATCCCGCAGCCGAGGACGAGCACTGCGTCACTGTCGGTCACCGAGGCCCTGTCTGCCGCATGGAAGCCGACGGTGAGCGGCTCGACGAACACCAGTTCGGCCGTCCGAAGCCCCTGCGGACGAATGATCTTCCGCCACGGCACCACGATGTACTCGGTAAGCGCGCCGTCGCGCTGCACGCCGAGGGTCTGATTGTAGCGGCAACAGTTGTACCTGCCGCGAAGGCAGGAGGAGCAGGCCCCGCAGTTTGTATAGGGGAGCACCGTGACGGCCAGCCCCGGCCGGAGCTCGTCGGGCACCCCCGGACCGCACTCGGCGATGGTGGCTGCTATTTCGTGGCCGGGTATGCGCGGGTACTCCAGGAGCGCGTTCTTGCCGAGATAGCTCGAGAGGTCCGACCCGCACATGCCGATCAGCCCTATCTTCAGGAGAACCTCACCCTCTCCGCAGGAGGGCTTCGAAATGTCGATGATGCGCGTCGACTTCGGTTCGACGATCTGTAATGCTTTCATGGTAGTCTGCCTCACCCAAGGTATGGATATGCCGGGTCGATCAAACCGGCGCTTTTCATCTGCTGCCAGAACTCCGGAGGCGCCTTAGCGGTCACCGACCGGACATTCGCCGGAACGTGCCGCGGATTGCCGGTATTGAGCGCGACGGACGCAATTCCCGGAAGCGACAGGCCGAACTCCACGCACGCCTCCGATGGCACGACCTGGTGGGCCGCGCAGAGCTCGAGAAACCGTTCCCGCCACCTGAAAAGCGGTGCGTCGGCAGCAGGGTCCGCCTTGCGATAGTCGAAATACTCTCCGCCGGTGAGAAATCCCGCGTTGAACACCGCGGAGTTGATGATGCCGACGCCGCGCTCCCGCAGGCGTGACACAAGCTCGCGCAGTTCCGCAGGATGGGTGTAGACGGTGAAGCTGCAGGCGAACATGACCCAGTCCAGATCGATGAGGTCGGTGACCTCCCGGATGACAGTCCAGTCCTTCGCCCCGATGCCGACCGCCGAGATCCCGCCCGCGTGTTTGAGCTCACCGAGCGCGCGATAGGCTTCCAGAAGATCGTCCAACCGCCTCGACCGGTCCGTTGGCCCCTCCGCCGCGGCCAGCCATTCGTCGGGATCGTGCACCGAGGCGAGTCCCGGCCGGTAGCGGCCGCCGAGAAGCTCGCAGCCCTGTTCCCAGCACTCCCTGATACCCCGATAAGAGATGGCCTGCACCGCGTCATGCTCGATCCCGACCCAGGCTCCGCGCTCGAAGGTCGGCTCCGAGCCCTCGAGCGGTACGCGCTTCCACCCGAGCTTGTTGCTTATCACGACGTCGCCCGGGGGAATACTCAGATCCTCGAGCAACCTGCCCAGCGTCTCCAGCGCGAGGCCCGCGCCGTACTTTCCGGCCGAATCGAGCACGACCGGCGGCGCTACGTTCTCGAACCACTGCTCGGCGATGCGCCGTTTTTCCTCATAGGTGAGAGCTCGGTACAGGTTTCCCAGCGCACTCGTCCCGAAGATGACCGGAGGCACCTCGAGGCCCGTGGCGCCGAGAACCCGTCGTTCTGAGAGTTTTTCCATGCCCCATTCTACAACGCAGAAATAGCAGCAGCAAACCCTTGTCTACTGCTGCCAATATTGTTGATTTCCGGTTAAAGGGGTTTTCCGTCAACG
>CAZNYW010000047.1:0-34659 GCA_964577375.1 uncultured Spirochaetales bacterium
CATCTACACCGACCAAATTCAGCACGAATTCAGCCACCAACAATATTGGCAGCAGCAATATTGACAAGCCTGGGGTTATTGGCGACCTTATATCCATACCGCATCGGGAGTTACCAATCATGCCCAAGACCATCCTTGTATCGAACAGGCTCGCAACATCCGTCAGCAGGGAATCTGACGGTGCTTTTTCGTTCATGCCGAGCGTCGGCGGCCTTGCCACGGGGCTGAGCTCACTCCACGGCAATACGGAGACGGTGTGGGTTGGTTGGAACGGGCTGGCTTCGGATCATCTCAGCGATGACGAGCGGGTCAAGCTTAACACAAGACTTCACAAGGAATTCCAGAGTGAAGGTGTCGATCTTTCTGACGAGGAGCTCAACAGCTTCTACTTCGGTTTCTGCAACAACATAATCTGGCCCCTCTTTCACTACTTTCCCACCTATGTGGAATATGACAACGAGCTGTGGGAATCCTATGTTCGGGTGAACCGAAAATACGCCGAACGGGTTCTGGAAATTGCGGGGCCTGAAGACTACATCTGGGTGCACGATTATCAGCTGATGCTTCTTCCTGATATGCTGAAGGAGCGACTTCCCGAATCAACGATCGGGTTCTTTCTTCACATCCCGTTTCCATCCTACGAAATATTCCGACTGCTCCCGTGGCGCGAAAACATCCTGGACGGGCTGCTGGGCGCGGATCTCGTTGGGTTCCATACCTACGACTACGCCCGTCACTTCCTGTCGAGCGTCAGGCGCCTGCTCGGTCTGGAGCACAGCCTCGGTAACATCCGGCGCGGAAATCGCGCAATAAAGATCGATGTCTTTCCGATGGGCATCGACTACGACAAGTACGCCGGTGCCACGGATCTCCCGGCGGTTCGAAATGAGCTTGAAAAGATCCGGCCGGAGTTCGAGGGCCGCAAGGTCATCCTTTCGGTCGACCGGCTCGACTATTCGAAGGGCATACCGCAGCGTCTGCGGGCGTTTCACACATTTCTGAAGACCTATCCGGAGTACGCGGGTCGGGTCTCGATGGTGATGGTCGTATCGCCGTCGCGGACGAAGGTCCCGCAGTATATCGAGCTCAAACGCGAGCTGGATGAGCTTGTCGGCATTGTAAACGGCGAGTTCGGCCGTTTTGACTGGACGCCGGTGCAGTATTTCTACCGCACCTTCGACTTTGCCCATCTTTCGGCGCTGTATGCCCGGGCCGATCTGCTTCTGGTGACACCTCTGCGTGATGGGATGAATCTCATTACCAAGGAGTACATCGCCGCGCATCGCGATATGCGGGCGGCCGTGGTCCTGAGCGAAACGGCCGGTGCTGCCCGGGAGCTCGGTGAGGCGCTTATTGTGAATCCGGTGAACATCGATGAGATCGCCGAAGCGATAAAGACCGGTCTCGAGCAGACGGACGAGGAAAAAGAGGAAAACACCGCGAGCATGCACGAACGGCTCAAACGGTATGACGTGCATTTCTGGGCGAACGACTTCATGGAAAAGATGCGCACTGTCGCGGCGGACCAGCGAAGCCTCAGTTCACGTCGGCTGACGGGGGCGCTGCAGCACGATCTGGTGACCAGATACACCGGGGCGTCGCGGCGGTTGATCCTCCTCGGGTATGACGGCAGCATCATCCCGCTTTCGGATTCGCCGCGCAAGGCGGCTCCCGACGAGAAGCTGATTGACCTGCTCCGCGCCCTCGCAGCGGATGAACGCAATGCGGTGATCATCGTAAGCGGGCGCTCCCACCATCTGCTGGAGCAGTGGTTCGGCGGTCTCTGGTTAGGACTGGTATCGGGGCACGGTTCCTGGTATCGCACCGATCCTGACGACGACTGGCATCTCATCGAGCCGATTCACGGGGAATGGAAGGAAAGCCTTCGTCCGATCCTCGAGCGTTACTCGGACCGTACGCCGGGAACCTTCATCGAGGAGAAAGACTTCTCCCTGGCGTGGCACTACCGTCGCGCCGAACCGGAGCTCGCCGCGGTCCGCGTCGCCGAGCTGAAGGACGCACTCCTGAGTCTCACTGCGAACTTCAATCTGTCCGTGCTCGAGGGCAAGCGCGTACTGGAGGTCAAGAACGCCGGAATCAACAAAGGTCGCGCCGCAACCCTCTGGACCTCCCGCGAATCGTGGGACTTCATTCTTGCGGTCGGCGACGACTGGACCGACGAAGATATGTTCTCGATCCTTCCGGAGGATGCTTTTTCGATTAAGGTGGGGCCGGATTTTTCAAACGCCCGGTTCTATCTGGATTCTCCGGAGGCGGTTCGAAGCCTTCTCGCCGAGCTCAGCACTTCGAGCTGATTCGCCAGACATCTACCCGGTCCATCCTTCGGGGTCAGCCGGCGGCTGCCACGGGGTTGCGCAGGATGCCGATCTTCTCGATTTCCACCTCTACGACATCGCCCGCACTCAGCGGTCCGACTCCGCTTGGGGTTCCGGTGAGTATGATGTCACCCTCTTCGAGCGTAAAGTTACGGGAGACGAAGGCTATCGTCCGGCGGATCGAGAAGATCATGTGCCTGGTATTTGAGTGCTGGACTTCTCTGCCGTTCTTTCTGCACATGATCTCGAGCGCCTGTGGGTCACCAATTTGATCGTGAGGCACGATCCTCGGACCGATTGGCCCGAAGGTGTCGAATGACTTGCCACGAAACCAACCGGTACGGTCAGCGTTCTGGATATTGCGCTGGCTCACATCATTCATGCAGGTGTATCCGAAAACCACGGTGTAGGCATCCTTCTCGGCCACGTCGGAACATCGCTTCGAGATGATGAGGGCGAGCTCCGCCTCGTGGTCTGTGCGCGGCTCCGGAAACGCGTAGTCTGATAGTATCCTCGGAAGAATGATGGGTTCGTTGTTTCCGACCAGTACGTTCGGCGTCTTCGGAAAGAGCATCGGTTCGGTGGGTATCTCCTTTGTGAACCCGGAAACTCGGACCGATTCACTCTCGGCGACATGATCACGGTAGTTCAAACCCAGTGCGATGATCTTCGTGGGTCGGACGGTGTAGAGCTCCGAGGAGCCTGCGACAGGCAGACGGATCATAGTTCAAACCTCCTGTGGTTGATTCATCGCATACCCTATCCCCGCTTGATCCTGTTTGACAACGGGCGCAGTTGAGCGGCCATTCGTTTCGAGGTAGACTACGCGCATGATCGTATATGACCGTTTTGAGCACCATCCGCTTATCGATTACGGTATCAGGATCCCGGTTCATCCCGGGAAGAGAACGCAGACTTTCGAGTTCCTCACTCGTCATCCGGTTCTCGGTCCGAGAAAGTCCGATTGGCTCGTGTCGAAACCGGTAGTTTCGGCGAATCATGATGACCTGCTGCGTGTGCACAGTGAAGACTATGTCGCGCGCCTGGACTCACCGCGCGTGGATGAGGAGATCATCCGGGTTTATGAGCTGGTCGATGGCGACGGAAACTTCCATCGCTACGATCCGGCAGCCGCCGTACGGCCCCTTGCCGAGCTCTACCAGTCGTCGCTGCGGAACGCCGGCGGGACGACCCTTGCGTGCCGTGTCGCACTCGAGTCCGGATTCGGCTACTTTTTTGGCGGAGGGTCGCACCACGCGAAGCGAGACTACGGTGAGGGATTCTGCGTGGTGAATGATCTGGTGATTGCGGCACGCCGAATGCAGGCGGATGCGTCGCAGACGGGCGTCGGTCAGGTCTGGATTATCGATGTCGATGTGCACAAAGGAGACGGGACCGCGGAGCTCACCGAGAACGACCCGTCTATTACGACCCTGAGCATCCACATGGGGCGGGGATGGCCTCTGGATTCTGCGGAATACGGACCGGACGGCCGCCGCAATCCCTCTTTCATCCCGAGCGATATCGACATCCCGATATTCGAACGCGAGGAGGAGCGTTACAACCCGATGCTCGCGGCAGGACTCGAAAAGCTCGCTCGCGAGTTTCCGCGCGCCGATCTTGCCATCGTGGTATCCGGTGTGGATCCCTACGAAAAGGACGAGCTCCCTTCGACGGCGCCGATCAAGCTCACAAAGGAGCAGCTTTTCGAACGCGACCTTCTGGTCTACCGCTTTCTGATGGACGCGGGTATTCCTGCGGCATATGTCATGGCGGGAGGCTACGGCTCGAGCTCATGGGAGGTCTACGCGCAGTTCCTCGAACACGTGCTCCAGGAAAGGCTCGGCCTGTCGGCTAGATCGTAACAAGCTTGTCCGGCGAGCTTTCGTTTACGTAGACATAACGATAGCGTCCGGAGGGATCGATTCTTTCGCTGGATACGCCGGGGGCCTGTGCAGCGGGGCTTCCCGGCGACGGATGCTTTGATTCCCGGAAGAAATAGAGCACGTCGGCCATATCGGCATTCGAATTGCTCTGGGAGTAGCGGTAGACAAGCAGACGCCGCTTCGCAAGGTCACGCAGCCCGGGAATGCGGGTAATGATGGGGTCGGTGAGCTCGCGGAGCGAGTTTCGCAGTCCGCCGTACCACGCACGGTAGACGTCGATGTAATTCAGCGTCCTCGCACGGTCGACATAGTACAGCTCGAAGATGCCGGATACCGAGGGTACCACATTGAGAATTTCAAACTTGTCTGCCCGTCGCAGAGAAGACCATTGCACCGTATAGTAGGCGTTACCCTTCGCAACCGACTTGGTAATTATCGGCTCCATCACAGTGTCCTGCCCTGCCCGTTCATCTCGCCTATCAACCGCAGTCCTTCGAGCGTCAGCCACGGCTCTATGTGATCGACGCAGCCTGTCAGCGGCGCCATTGCCTGCGCGAGTCCGCCGGTCGCCACCACAAGTGTGTCGCCGGAGAGCTCTCGCTTGATTCTTGCGACGATCGACTCTACCAGCCCGACATACCCGAACACAACGCCCGACTGAATCGAGTGGATGGTGTTCTTTCCAATCGCCGCGGGTGGCGCGAGAAGCGGAACATGGGGCAGCTGGTCGGTGCTCCGGCAGAGGGCGTCCAAGGCGACCTGTACCCCGGGTGCTATCGACACCCCCTGCAATTCGGCATCCTTCGAAACAACGGTGAAACTGAGCGCTGTGCCGAAATCAACGACGATGCAGTTCGAGCGGTAGGTGTAGTACCCGGCGACAGCGTTCGCGATCAAATCGGAGCCTATTTCGCGAGGATTTTCTATTCTCACCGCGAGACCGGTCTCGATTCCGGGCGCAACAACCACCGGGTCGCTTCCTGAAAGCATTCGGCAGGTCTGCCAAAATGTAGTCGTGAGCGAAGAGACCACACTGCCGACCACAGCCTGCGAAACTGCGAGCGCAGGTCCGGCGACGGACTGCCGTGACGCCTGATTCAGCAGAGCCCGCACATCAATTTCATATTCGTCGGAGGTCTTGCGCGGCTGGGTCGCGAGGCGCCAGTGATGGATTAACCGATCCTTGTCGTAAATTCCGAGCGCAATGTTGGAGTTTCCAATGTTCACGCAAAGAAGGGTTTTCCGTTCGGCAACCATCAGACGGAGCTGCCCTCTTCCTCCGCCAGACCGTGGTATTCGAAAAGTTCCTGCTGAATCCAGATGAAATTGCGGTTTTCCGTCGGCACGAGGAATCGCGCCGACTCTGACTCGTCACCGTCCTTGGTGAATACGGTAACCTTCTCTACGGCGAGTACCGGGTATTTCTTTCCCTGCTTGAAAAGTTTCCCCATCCGGATGTAGCTCGAGGACATATGCGGGAAAAAATCTCGAAATGCCTTTTCTAGATCATCTTTTACCTTGACGTAGAAAATCGGGCTGTTCATCGGCGGTTCTCCTTCCGTGATACGCAAACCATTTTAAGAGACGCTACTAGTATACTCTGCAGCACGCCGAGTTTCCACACCCGGCCCGAAAGAGACGGGATTGCGGGTCAAAAACTCGTGTCGACTACTGTGGCGTGTATTCCGCCAAAATCTCCGCCCGCCGGTTGAGATCCTGTTTGGCAGGGTCGAGTGTAACCGGATCGCTCGCGCCGACTCCCTTCACATCGGCACCCTCTGGAAGGTCAACGCCGTGCGATCGAAGGTAATCGGCGACTCCCGCAGCGCGTCCTACCGAAATGGACACCCGGCCCGCCTCCGACCCGGCCGGCGCGCAATAGCCGATGATGCTGATCTGCTCGATCTTTGCCGAACTCAGCGCGTCGGCCACGCGGTTGAGGATCCGGTCGGCATCGGGCGTGAGGTGCACGTCGTCAGGCCTGAAATAGACTGTCCAGTTCTCGTGGACGGCGGGTCTGGCGGCGGCCGGCGCCGCAGACGGCGTGGTCGGGTTAACGGCAGGCTCGGCTGTCTTCGGCGTCGCGGCGACGGATGGAGCCGGCGTAGCACTCACGGCATCGTTTACAGTGCCTGCGGTGGAGGACTGCGGGGATGGCTCCGGGGCCGAGGCGGGAGGCGAAGCGTTCGTCTGATCCGCTTTCCGGCTCCAGGGCCGGAGATACAGGCCGATGCCGGCAATCAGCAGCACGAGAATCACCGCAGCAGCCCACACGGCCGGAATGCCACGCGTCCCCTTGAGGCGTGACTGCACCGACCCGGCCGGTCTGCCGTTCACTCTTACATTGAGGGAGAGTTTCCTCCGCCTGAACTGTGCCTCGAGGTCTATGCGGGGGCGTTCTGAACCCGACGGCAGGTTGTTGAGCTCAATTCGAGCAATCTGCTGCCGTTGGGCCTGATGCATCGTCGAGATCTGGATAATCGCCCGCCGCTGTCCGTTCTCGAGGGTGGTGAGATGCATCACCACGGGTTCTCCCGAATCCGGCACTTCGAGCGGAACGTAACGACGTTCTTCGATTGTGACTTCGAGCTTTAACGGCACAGACTCATACTATCACATCTCAGCTGAATTGAATGAGCTGTTTAATCTGTGCATCCTTTTTCAGTTTTGCGACATAGTCCTGGACAGCGCTGCCCTGTTTCTGCTGAAGCAGATAGGCGTTTATCTGAGACTTCACCTCGTCAAACGAGGCCGTTCCGGCGGGAAACTTTTCCAGAACCTGAATGATATGATAGCCGAACTGCGTCTCAACAACGTCGGAGATCTGATTCACCTTGAGCGAAAAAGCCGCCTTCTCGAACTCAGGCACCATCTGCCCGCGGCTGAAGGTGCCAAGATCGCCCCCGTTTGCGGCGCCGGGATCGTCGGAATATTTCTTCGCCATTTCGGCAAAATCCGCACCCTTCCGCAGCTGCGCGAGCACCTCTTCGGCTTTCTTCTTGTCGGCCGCCTTCTCGGCGTCGGTCTTCGCGTCCTTGGTCGAGATGAGGATGTGACGGGCGTGAACCCGCTCGGGCTTCTGGAACAGACTGGTGTTCTCGTCGTAGAACTTTTTCTCCTCGTCGGGGGTGATGGTTATCGAATCGAGGACATTCTTCTTCACCAGCTCCTGGATAGCGAGTGATCGCTGCAGGCTCTGTCGCAGCGACTCCTTCGTCATCCCGGTCTTGTCGAGTGCCTGCTGAAACTCCTTGTCATCGGTGAATTGCTTTTCGATCGAGCTCAGCTGATCGTCGACCTGCTTCGTCGAAATGACGATCTTCTCCTTCTTGCTCTCCTGGAAGAGCAGCTCCTGGGCGATCAGACTGTCCAGCACGTTCGTCTTCAGCTGCTTCAGCTGCTCGGGGGACAACTGCTGGTTCTGGCCCTGATACGACTGCTCGCTGCTCGCCAGCGCCTGATCAAAATGAGCTTTGCTTATGCCGACACCGTTCACGATCGCGACGGCGTCCTTGGTTGTGTCACCGGCTGCCTTGCTCTTGGACGAACAGCCGACAATCAGTACGGCAGCAAGCAGCGCCACACTGAGCATGGCGGTTCTTCGGGTTGCATTCTTCACGGGGTTACTCCTTCTGCCGGGCACCGGCAGATTTTCGCACAACGGCATCTGCAGGTGCCGTTCGCTCTGTTCGCATTTCAACTGGATATTTCGTGGGGTCTGATTGCAGAACTCGTTCCTCAGTGGCTGGTACTCTAACTGAGGCCTACGGCGCTGTCAAGCTTCGCCGCTCGAGCCGGATACCGTTTCGAAGACTCCCATCTCTCTGTTCTTGCGCACGTCGTCCCAGCGGAAAATCGTTCCATTCATCGCGATGTATACTCCGTGCGACAGAAGCTGCACTGCCGAGACCGCGCAGCCCAGATTGAACACCGCATCCGACCCGCTTACCGCATAGGGAACCATCGCTCCGGTCAGCACTATAGTCTTGGCAAGCGAAGCCGACCCGAGAAGGCCTGCGGTCTCGGTCATTGTGTCGGTCCCGTGCGTTATGACGATCCGTTCTTCGCTGCTCTTCCTGCACGAATCGAGGATTCGCGCGCGGTTTGCGTCCACCATCTCGAGACTGTCGATCAGCTGATTGATTTCGAGCTCTATCGGCAGAGTACAGCGCGTGTACCGGAGTATCTCCGGCAGATGCGTCTCCTTGAAGGTGAGCTCACCGCGAAGTTCATCGTACTGTTTGTCGAATGTTCCGCCCGTAATGATGATGCGGATCTTCACGATAAGCCGCTCAAATCTCCCGCCATCGGTGACAGGCAACGAAATGGTCTTCGTAGGCCTGCTCGAGCTGCGGTTCTTCTTTTTTGCAGATTTCCTGGGCGAAGGGGCAGCGCGGGTGAAACCGGCAGCCCGACGGCGGATTCAGCGGGTTTGGCACATCGCCGGACAGGATGATCTTTTCCCGCTTCGTTTTCGGGTCGGGCACGGGAATCGCAGAGAGCAGGGCTTTTGTATAGGGATGAAGAGGTCGTTTGAACAGGTCCGGCGTGGGGCTTATCTCGACCATCTTACCGAGGTACATCACCGCGATCCGGTTGCTGATGTACTTTACCACAAGGAGGTGATGCGTCACAAATAGATAGGTGAGACGCAGCTCCTCCTGCAGCGCCTTCAGCAGGTTGAGGATCTGCGCCTGAACCGAAACGTCGAGCGCCGAGGTGGGCTCGTCCATCATGATGAACTCGGGATTGGTTGCAAGGGCGCGCGCGACTGCTATGCGCTGCCTCTGACCACCGGAAAACTCGTGCGGATAGCGCATCCGATGCTCGCCGGTGAGACCGACCGTCTCGAGAAGCTCATCGACCCGTGTATCGATATCGCGATCGCTCAGAAGCCGCTGAGCGATCAGAGGCTCGGCAATGATGTTCTTCACGAGCATTCGTGGGTCGAGCGAGTTCGACGGATCCTGAAAAACAATCTGAAACCGCTGCCGGAGCGCGAGAAGCCGGCGAGGTGAGAGGCGCGTAATATCCACCTCCTTTCGCAGCCTGTTCGCTTCCGCGACACGCTCCGGGTCACCGCTTGTGAGCATGTGTTCGATCTGGTCAACCCGTTCTTTGGGCTGGTCGAAGTAGATTCTCCCGGAGGTGGCTTCGTGCAGCCTTACAAGCGTCTTCCCGAGCGTTGTTTTTCCGCAGCCCGATTCGCCGACAAGCCCAAGGCATTCGCCGCGCCGAATATTCAGCGTCACCGAATCGACAGCCTTCACGTCGGCGACATGGCGCAGAAAAACACCCGCCTTGACCGGGTAGTATTTCTTGACGTCCTTTATCTCGATGATGTCTCTGCTTTTCTGTTCGACGGCGACCTCTGCGCTCATTGCTGCGTACCCTCGGGTTGATAGAGATGACAGGACACGGTGTGTCCCGGTGAATATTCGACGACTGACGGCTTCTCGCGGGAGCAGATTTCCATCGCCTTGGGACAGCGCGGATGGAACCGGCAGCCGGTCGGCGGATGGACGAGATTCGGCACGCTTCCCGGAATCGTATTGAGCGCGCCCTCCTGTTCCACCTTTGGAACCGCTTTCAGGAGGCCTTCGCTGTAGGGATGCAGAGGGTGCTCGAACAGTTCGGAAACGGTAGCAGTTTCGCAGGTGTCTCCCGCGTACATCACCGTCACCCGGTCGCAGATTTCGGCGACGAGCCCGAGATCGTGGGTAATGTAGAGCACCGACGAAATCACCGTCTCCTTGAGCTTGCGGATGAGCTCGACGATCTGCGCCTGGATGGTGACGTCGAGGTTCGATGTGGGCTCGTCCGCGATGAGAAGAATCGGATTGCAGGCGAGCGCCATCGCAATGACAATGCGCTGCTGCATGCCGCCGGAAAGCTCGTGCGGATAGCGTTGGGCGACATTCCCAGGGTTCGGAATGCCCAGACTGGTAAGGAGCTGGACCACCTCGGCGGCAACTGTCCTGCGCACGCGACCGTAATAATGTTTCAGGAAGGGGAAGTGCTGAACCAGCTGAACGAGAACGCTTGTCTTGCGCAGCCTCTCCCGCCACCGTTTGATGCCTTCACGTTCGTGAATCGCCGCAGACTCGGTCTGGTCCTCCAGCTCGTAGAGCCTGTTGTCGAAATCGCGCATCCATGCATTGTAGCGCTCGAGGTCGGCCACCTCGCGGTGGTACATCGCGATCTGAAACTTCTTCCACAGGCGGGCGAGCGGGAAGCCGGTGCTTTCGAGCTCCTTTTCGATTTCCGTGATCGTCTTTTCCAGCATTTCGCCCGAGCGATGCGTAAAGAAGCTCTCCCCCACCTGCTCACCGATGCTGAGAACCGGATTGAGCGACGCACTCGCCTCCTGAAAGATCATCGAGATGTCATTTCCGCGCAGCGATTCCATGAACGCCTCGCTGCGATTAAGAATATCGACCCCCTGTTCCTTGTCGCTTTCGTTGAAGAAGATCAGGATTTTCCCGCTTTCGATCTTTCCGGGATTTTGAACGATCCGCATCATGGACCGAACGGTAACGCTCTTGCCGCAACCTGACTCGCCGACGAGCGCGTAGGTCTCTCCCTGATTGACTACGATGCTTACGCCGTTGAGCGCCTTCACGACGCCTTCGAACGTGTAGAAATTGGTGTAGATGTCGTCAGTCTTCAAAAGAGGTTTCACTACTTCCTCCGCTGTTTTGGATCGAATACGTCGCGTGCCGCGTCACCAAGAAGGTTCCAGCCCAGCACGAACAGCGCTATTGCGAAACCGGGAATGAAGACGACATACCAGTAGGAGAGCCGTGCCCCTGCCGGACCGACTATCCAGTTCCTCGCCGTGGAGACCATCTGCCCCCAGTCGGAGTAGCCGGTATCCGACCCGAGTCCAAGAAAGGAGAGCGCGGCGGCATTGAGAACCGTAACGCCCACCGACAGGGACGCCAGAATGAGCACCGAGTAGATCGAATTGGGAATGATGTGCTGGAACATGATGCGCAGGTGCGAAGCTCCCGAAGCTCGCGCCGCCTGCACGAACTCGCGGTCACGAATCACCAGGATCTCGCTCCTGATGATTCGGGTGTACTGCGGCCAGTTGAGGATTATCAGGACAAGGACGACCGCCTTGAGCCCCCTTCCGATGACGACAACCAGTGCCATCGCCATGATGAGGAAGGGTATGGCAAAGAAGACGTCGGTTATTCGCATGATTATCTCGTCGAAAGCGCCTCCGAAATAGCCGGCAAGCACGCCGAGGATTATGCCTACAATGAGGTTCGCGAGGACGACTGCGACACCGATGGCGAAGGCGCTCCGGGTTCCCCAGACTATGCCGTAGAGGATGTCGTACTGCTGTTGCAGTGTTCCCAGCGGGTGCTGCGCGGACGGGGGCGACGGCGTCGTCTCCCAGCCGGTGTGCGGCATCATGTAGGGATTCGTCGGGCTCTTCGGTGGTTCGATTACCGGTGCGAAGATTGCCACAACGGCGAAGAAAAAGATTATCACAAGCCCAACAACCGAAAGCGGATTGGATACGAACCGCTTGAGACCGAACAGCAGCTCTCGCAGTCGCGGGTGCATCGTCTTCGGTTTCGGCTGATCGGCAGCGTCTTTCTGATCTTTCAAGATAACTGATTCAGACATTTGGCAAAACTCCTGTACGCTCGATCAGACCAGCCGGATGCGTGGATCGACATAGGCATAGATCACGTCCACGACGAGGTTCACTACGACAAAGACCACCCCGAGGAAGAGCGCGTTGAACATGACTGCCGGGACGTCCAGCAGCACCGCCGCGCGCGCAACCCAGAGCCCGATGCCGGGGCGGTTGAAAATCGTCTCGGTGATGACCGCGCCGCCCATGAGCGTCGCGAATAGAACGCCCGAAATCGTCACAACCGGGAGGAGCGCATTCCGGCGGGCATGCCGGCTGATGATGACCTTGTGGCTCACCCCCTTTGCAAGCGCGGTGCGGATGTAGTCCTGGCCGAGAGATTCGAGCATGCTCGAGCGCATCAGTCGCATGATGGTTGCGCTCTGGATCAGCATGAGGTTGAAGACCGGCAGGAAGAGATGGTATAGAGCATCAAAGAAAACCGGCCAATTCCAGTTGAGAATGGCATCGAGAGTGAGAATTCCTGTGTATTCGTGGTAGTTCTTGCTGTTTATTACGTTCAATAGCTGGTTGCTCAGAATGCCGGGTGGAAAAATATCGAACAGCCCGTACAGCAGCATCATGAGCAGAAGTCCGAGCCAGAAGGTCGGTAGCGAGTATCCCACAATTGCAAATATCCGTGTCGCATGATCTGCCGGTTGATCCTTGTGCACCGCCCCGATGGTGCCGAGCCATATTCCGACAAAGATGATCAGCGGCACCGTATAGATGACGAGCTCGAGCGTAATCGGGAAGTACTGCTTGAAAGCATCGGCAACCGGCTGCTGTGCCGTAGAGGAGTATCCGAAATTCCCCTGCAGGATGTTGCCGAGCCAGCGAACGTACTGCACGGGCGCCGGGTCGTTCATGCCGTACTTCCGGATCATGGAATCCATCTGCTCCTGCGTGACTTTTTCCGACCGGACGTAGGCCGCGACTCGCATTCCCGGCGGTAGCAGCATCATGGTCGAAAAGACGATCAGCGTCACGCCGAAGAGAACCAGGATCATCAGAAGAAGCCTTCTGATTATGTAGGAAATTAGATTCATTACGAAGTCTCCGCGAGAAGTGGAAAATCGGTTTATCTTACACGAACGTCACGTTTAGCGCAACAAAAATGAGCCATTACTCTACCGGCGTCGAGTGCATAAAGAAGGGGCCGGCATTTGCCGGCCCCTTCTCGAGAAATTCGAATCGACTCGGATCACTTCTTGGACAGCTGAGGCAGCCAAACCAGGTAGCTCTGGGAATACATCGGATTGAAGTCCATTCCCTTGATATGGTTGGTCCAGTAGACGTTTCGGACGACCTGGTAGATCGGGGTGCCCGGATTGTCCTGCAGGTAGATCTTCTGCAGCTTGTAGTAGTCGGCCTTACGCTGTGCAGGGTCGGTCGAGAATCGCGCTTCGAGCACAAGCTTGTCGACCTCCGGGTTGTCGTAGCTCTGCTTGGCCGCATAGGCGCCGGTTGAAGCCATGAACGGATCAGCGTAGTCGTCCGGGTCCGGATAGTCGGGGCCCCAGCCAATGATAAAGATCGGCAGTGTCTTCTGTCGATAGGCTGCCAGGTACTGCGGCCACTCGATGGCGCTCACCTGGATCTGGAACTTCGGATTTACCTGGGCAAGGTTCTCCGCAAGCATCTTTGCCGCAACTTCACGGGCAGTGTTGCCGCTGTTGTAAAAGATCTCGAACTTAAAACCTTTGTCCCAGACCTGACCATTGTCTGCCTTCTTGAAGTAGTCCGCGGCAGCCTTCATATCGAAAGGCATGCGCTTCAGGCTCTGGTCCTTGTAGGGAAGTCCGAAGGGGAAGGGTGTCACCGGGTCGATTCCGTTCCCGTTGATCCCCTCCTTGAGGTATGTTTGCTCATCCCACGCGGAGAGAAAGCCCTTTCGAATATTCGGATCGCTGAAGAAGTCGGCGGGAATGCCGTTGCCGTCGAGCTTCCCGGAGCCGACGTAGGGATTGTCCTTCGTCGCAATGTCAAAGTTGAAGAACATCGCCGTAATGTCCAGAGTCGGCTGCTTCTTCTGAATCGTCAGACCCGCTTCCTTGTCCATTTCCGGATAGTACTCCGGATTGACATCGACGATGTCCGCGTCACCCTGCAGGAGCATCAGCTTTCGGGTCGACCACTCCTTCACGACCTTCTGGATAGCCTCGCGGATAGCGGGTTTGGGTCCCCAGTAGCCGTCGAACCGATCCAGTACCAACTCGTTACCTTTGTCCCAGCGCGTGAGCTTGTAGGGACCGGTTCCGTTCTCGATGCTATTGAGCGTCTCTTTGTAGGTGGGGGGGTTATTGTACTTCTTCCACGTCGCTCCGGAGCCGTCCCATCCGCCGTTGGCAGCGACGAACTTCTTGTCGACGACAGCGTCACCGTACGGGGTTGCGAGCATGCTGAGAAATGGAGCCCAGGGCTTCCTGAGGTGGAAGATGACATCATTGCCCTTTACCTCGGCTACGCTGTTGATATCGTTCCAGGTGACCGAGATATTGCCATTCGCGTCACGCGAACCGGAGATGTCTCCACCGAAGAACGCTGTCCAGAGCATCCAGGCGTACTGTCCATCTTGGTCGAGGACGAGGACGCGCTTCACGCTGTAGGCAACGTCTTCCGGCGTCATGGGGTCGCCGTTGTGGAACTTCACCCCCTGCCGGATGTGGAAGACATAGGTCTTGCCGCCGTCGCGGATTCCGCCATTCGCGACAGTCGGAACCTCGGTTGCGAGCACCGGGACGAACTTTTCGGTGGAGCTGCCGTCATAGGTGATGAGCGGCTCGTAGAAAAGCTTGATGAAGTTCTGCGACTGCGAATCGTACTCCGTCGCAGGGTCCAGGGTCGCCGCGTCACCGAACGCGGCGTAGACGAGCGTATCCGGGTTCTTCAGCGGAATAGCTCCGGTCTGGGTCTGTTGCGTGCTTTGCGTGGACGGCGCTGTGCTCTCCTTGCTGCCGCCGGCAAAAAGGGACGCCGCGCTCAGGAGCACCACGAGCGCGATCAGATACTTCTTCATGTTTTCTCCCCCTTTCGGATGTGGATAGTAAGATTGTTATACTCTACGCCACCTCGACGGATTTGCCAAGATGAAATAAGTTTCCGGGCGCGTTGGTGTCCGAGCGGGCATACTTACGTAAATCGGTCGAACGGCCGAATTATTAATCGGTCGATTGACCGCCTTACCCGAACGGTCTATGTAGACGAACGGAAAAAAAAAGAGTATTACCATACAATCCGGACGAACTGAGAGAAACATGGATGATCACCACCAACAATGACATTTTCGCCAAGTGCGCAGCTTTCACCGAGGCCGAGCGAGCCCGTCAGGAGGGCTGGTATCCCTACTTCAGACCTATTACCGAAAGCCACGGAACGAAGGTCGTCATCGACGGACGCGAGCTCATCATGGCGGGCTCGAATAACTATCTCGGGCTCGCGCTCGATCAACGGGTACGCGAAGCGAGCAAGGCCGCGATCGACCACTACGGCACAAGCTGCTCCGGCTCGCGATTCATGAACGGGACACTCTCGCTTCACGAAGAGCTCGAGGAGCGTCTGGCCGCTTTCACCGGCAAAGAGGCGGCACTCTGCTTCACCACCGGCTATCAGACAAATCTCGGGGCTATATCTGCGCTCACCGGCCGCGGCGACCACATAATCACCGACAAGCTCAACCACGCATCGATCATGGACGGGATCTTTCTCTCGGTCGGCATCAATCGAAGCGTTCAGGTTCATCGGTTCAAGCACAACAACATGGAGGATCTCGAGCGGATACTCACAGCCATCCCCTCCGACGAGGCAAAGCTCATCGTCACCGACGGCGTTTTCAGCATGGAGGGAGACATAGTACGGCTTCCCGAGATGCGCAGAGTCGCCGACAAGTATGGCGCCCGCATCTACCTCGATGAGGCTCACGCTATCGGCGTGCTCGGGAAGACCGGCCGCGGCACCACCGAGCACTACGGTGATCCGGCGCTCGCCGACATAATCATGTGCACCTTCAGCAAGTCTTTCGGCTCGATCGGCGGATTCGTCTCGGGGGACAGGCTCGTGATCGACTACATCAAGCATTTCGCCCGGCCGCTCATTTTCAGCGCGAGCATTGCCCCTGCGCAAGCGGCTGCTGTCATGACCGCGCTCGACATAATCGAAGAGGAGCCCGAGCGCGTTCAACGCCTGCAGGCGATTGCGGTGAAAATGGTCGATGGTTTCAGGAATCTCGGCTTCAACATCGGCGTAGCAGAAACGCCGATTGTTCCGCTCATTATCGGAGACTTCACCAAGACCTTCGAGTTCTGGAAGGGGCTTTTCGAGAGCGGGGTCTACACCAATCCCGTGGTGACTCCGGCCGTTCCGCCGAACCGGTCGCTGCTGCGTACCTCCTATATGGCGACGCACACCGACGCCGAGTTGGACCGGATCCTCGAAATTGCAGCTGATCAGGGGCGAAAGATCGGTCTGATCTGAACCGTCAGCCGGCGATAATCCTTTCCGGAAGGAAGCTCTCAAAGACAGAGCTCGAGAGCGAGCTCGATCATCTCTCCGTAGCCCCGTTCCCGCACCTCAGCGGGTGCCGATGCGCCGTCGACGAGGCTGTCGCTCACCGTGAGAATCGAGAGCGCACGCACGCCGTTGCGAGCTGCAAGCGTATAGAGCGCTGAGGTTTCCATCTCGACGGCGAGAACTCCGAAGTCCGCCCAGACTTTCCAGTATTCCGGGTTCCCGTGATAGAAGCTGTCGCTCGTAAAGACAGTCCCAACGCTTACCCGCAGGGTACGAGCCTCGGCCGCCGCTACGGCGGCTCTCAGGAGCCCGAAGTCCGCCGCAGGCGCATAGGAGGCTTCTCCAAAAGTTGCCCGGTTGACCGCTGAATCGGTCGAAGCCGCCGACGCGAGAATCACCGTTCCGGCGGTGACGGCCGGGCTGATTGCGCCGCAGGTTCCGATGCGGATGAGCTGTTTGGCTCCGTACTCGTGAATGAGCTCGTGCGCGTATATAGAGATCGACGGCACTCCCATGCCCGTTCCCTGGATTGATACGCGGCGGCCCCTCCACGTGCCGGTGAAACCAAGCATTCCCCTCACCCGGTTGTAGCAGACCGGATTCTCGAGATAGGTCTCTGCGGCGAATTTGGCCCGAAGCGGGTCTCCCGGCAGCAGCACCGTGTCGGCTACGGCGTCTGCCGCGGCCTCGATATGCAGGCTCACGGAAGCTCCTTGAGCGAATAGAAGCGGTTGAGCACCCGGATCATGTCCGCCGTGTCCTCGACGCCGGCGGTCTCCCGGATGCTGTGCATACCCAGAAGCGGTATGCCCACGTCAACCGCCCGCATCTCCGACAACGACGATGCGGCCGGACCGATCGTGCTTCCTGCGGGCATATCGGACCGGTTGACGAAACGCTGGACAGAGACTTGACATCCTGTGCAAAGCTCTTCGAAAAGACCTGCAGTTTCCGCGGTGGTAGTGTACCGGAAATTGCCGTTGTACTTGATGACCGGTCCGCCGTTCAGACGCGGCGCGTAGGCCGAATCGTGTCTGTCGGCGAAATTCGGGTGAACGGCGTGCGCCGCATCGTTTGACACCAGGAAGGAGCGCGAAAGTGCCCGGTGATAATCCTCCCGTCCGCCGTCGAGCGCAATGGTGATTCGTTCGAGGACAGTCGAGAGCATTCCGGAGTCTGCTCCCTCCCGCGTGCGGCTCCCTATCTCCTCGTTGTTGAAGAAAACCGCGAGGGAAGTCGAGGGCGCGGCCGAGGCGTCGAGGAGTGCCCTCGAGACAGCGTAACATGCCGCAAGGTTGTCCAGACGGCCCGAGGTCAGAAACGATGCGCCGGTGCCGAGAATCGCTGCCGGCTGCGCATCGAACAGGTACAGATCGGCGTCCACGACATCGGCAGGGTTGATCCCGATCTGTGCCGACGCGTACCCGGCAACCACGCCCGGCCGCGCACTATCTTCTCCCTGCGCGGACGGACGGACCGGCCCGGGTCGAATATCGACGATTGCAGGCAGGTGATCCTGTTTGTTGTATTCGAATCCCTCGTTCACGGATCGGTTCAGGTGGATCGCAACGTTCGGAATGGAGGCAACCGGCCGGTCGGACCGGTAGAGACGGGAAACAATTCCCCCGTTTTCACGCACGACCAGCAACCCTGCGATTCCCAGGTCCCGGTCGAGCCAGCTCGAAAGGATGGCTCCACCGTAGACCTCCACGGGAACGGTAACGGCCCCCTGTCGATTCTTTTCGCCGCCCAGCTTCAGTTTCAGCGACGGACTGTCGGTATGTGCCGCCGATACCCGGAAGCCTGCGACGGCGGGAAGCTCCGTCCCCACGCGAAATGCCGCGATTGCGCCGCCACGGCGAACGTAGTAGGTGCCGCCGGAGTTCAGCTCGAACGGTTCCTGTTCGCGAAGCTTGTGGAATCCTGCTGCCGCGAAAATCCGTTCAACGCTTTCTGCAGCGTGGAAGGGCGTAGGTGCGGCATCGACAAAGTTGCGCAGTCCTGCGATCGCCGCCGTCGCTTCATCCTTCGTTGCCACTCAGTCCCTTCCTTCACCGACGCTCCGTCCCGCGGGATTGAGCCGGTAATGCACGAAACGACACTCCAGCGGACCGTTGTAGAGTGTGATCCGCCGTTCGGAGCGAAGCCCGACCTGCTTCAGTGCGGCGAGATTGCCGCTCAGCACCCACGCATCGAAGCCTCCGAAATGGCGTTTGAAATTGTCTCCCATCTCCCGGTAGAGATCACCAACCGATGCCGCCGGGATTCGCTCGCCGTAGGGAGGATTGGTCACGATGGTGCCCCGGTCCGCGCCCGCCGCCGCCCCGCCGCAGACGTCCGAGCGGTTCACACGGCGCGCATCGGCACCCTCGAGACAGATGAGATCATCTACGCGGGCACGTTTCGCATTTTCTTTCGCCGCACCAAGGACCTCTGCCGATGCATCAAGCCCGACTATAGAGGCGTCGCAGGCCCCTCGCTCCGACCTCTCACCCTCTCCGGCCTTCGACCAGAGCGAAGGGTTGAAATCCTTCCACGCCATGCAGCCGTACGCCGTGCGGCCGCCACCCGTGGGCTCCCTGCCGTCCGACTGCCTGCGCCGGGAGCCGGATCCCGCTCCGTACCGCCGACGAAGAGCGCCCGGGGCGATCCCGGCGGCAATCATTGCCGCCTCGATCACGATTGTGCCCGAACCGCAGAATGGGTCCACAAGTGGAGCATCCGGCCGCCATCCGGAAAGAAGTATCATCCCTGCTGCGAGCACCTCGTTGAGCGGTGCCTCGCCGGTCCGGGTTCGATAGCCGCGTCGGTGGAGAGAGTCTCCGGCCGCATCGCGAGAAAGGGTGCAGCGCGACTCTTCTATGTGAAGGTGAATACGAAGGTCCGGGAAATCAGTCTGAACGGAGGGACGTCTGCCGGTCCGCGAGCGAAACTGGTCTGCGATCGCATCCTTCAGCCTCAGGGCGGCAAATCCGCTGTTCCGGAAGAAGCTGGATGAGGCGGTGCAGTCGACCGCGAAGGTCTGCGACCCGTCGAGCAGCCGGCTCCAGTCGGTGCGTCCCGCCAGCCGGTACAATTCGTCGGGGTTCCGTGCGTCGAAGGTGTCGATGTGCACCAGCACGCGAAGCGCCGTCCGAAGATGATAGAGGCTGCGATAGAGGTCCAGTCTGTTCCCCGTCGCGCCGACCGCCTGCCTGCGGGTAGAGCTGACGGTGATGCCAAGCCCCGTGAGCTCCTGCGCGAGGATCTCTTCGAGACCGGCAAGAGTCGTAATCGTGAAACGCTCTATCGGCAAACTCGGCTGTTGCGGTGCTTTCGTCGGCTGTGTCACGTCGCGGAATTGTAGCATGGAGACGATATTGGGCGCTACAGGATTTGAACCTGTGACATCCTGCTTGTAAGGCAGGCGCTCTCCCACTGAGCTAAGCGCCCCGATCAGTCCAACGGCATCCGGAACGTACCATGCGACTTGCTGTTTGTCAAGATTGGCTAAGTTTCACCAGCACCTACAGTTGCGCCGACGGTTTCCACGGAGACCCAATTCTGTTATATTCTACCTGATCCCATGTTTCGGGATTCACACCAGCAAACAATCGCCAAGCAAAGAGAATATGAGTAAACAGACAACCGAGAAGAGTACATCCACGCACCGAATGCGCAACATCGGAATCATGGCGCACATCGACGCCGGGAAGACTACCACAACAGAACGCATCCTCTACTACACCGGAAAGAGCCATCGAATCGGCGAGGTGGACAACGGTGAAGCCACCATGGATTGGATGGAGCAGGAGCAGAACCGGGGAATCACCATCACCTCCGCGGCAACAACCTGCTTCTGGAAAGAGCACCAGATAAACATCATCGACACCCCCGGGCACGTCGACTTCACCGCCGAGGTCGAGCGGTCTCTTCGAGTGCTCGACGGGGCGATCGCAATTTTCTGCGCGGTCGGCGGTGTCGAGCCGCAGTCGGAGACGGTCTGGCATCAGGCGAACGACTATCACGTTCCCCGCCTCGCCTACGTGAACAAGATGGACCGCATCGGTGCAGATTTCTTCAGCGTCCTGGAAGAGATGAAGGCGAAGCTCGGTGCACACGCAGTGCCGGTGCAGCTGCCGATCGGACGCGAGAGCGAGTTTGGCGGAATAATCGACCTGGTAACAATGGAAGAAATTCGTTGGGATCCGGAGTCTCTCGGAACCGAGATCCTTCGTCAACCGCTTACCGAACCGAATCGCGCGCTTGCCGAAGAGTGGCGCCAGACTCTGATCGATACCATCTCCGCCGCTTCGGAGGATCTCACCGATCTGTTTCTCGAGGGCAAGGAGATTCCCGAGGAGCTTCTGCGCGCCGTGATCCGGACCGAGACTGTCGCCGAGCGGCTTGTGCCGGTGTTCTGCGGAGCCTCCCTGCGCAACATGGGAGTCCAGCCGCTCCTCGATGCCATCATCGATTTCCTTCCGGCGCCGGATGAGCTCCCGCCGATAACCGGCCACCACGTGGGCAAGGACAGGGAGGTCGATGTCGAGCGGACAATCGACGGTCCGCCGCTCGGGCTCGTCTTCAAGATCCAGAACGATCGGGAGGCGGGCTCGCTCTGTTTCATCCGGATGTACTCCGGAACGTTGAAGTCCGGAAGCGCCGTTTTCAACATCGACAAACGCAAACGCGAACGGATCAACCGGCTGCTGCGCATGCATGCGGCGAAGTATGAACAGATCGATGCGATTTCTGCCGGAGACATTGCGGTCATCATCGGGTTCAAGCTGGCGCAGACCGGCGACACAATCGGGAGCGAAGGCGCACAGGTGATGCTCGAGCGGATGCATTTCCCCGAGCCGGTAATCTCGGTCGCGATCGAACCGAAGACGCTGTCCGAGCGGGACAAGCTCAAGGAGGTCCTCGAGCTGCTCACCAAGGAGGATCCCACCTTCTTCTGGCACGAGGACAGCGACACCGGTGAGCTCATTATTCGCGGAATGGGCGAGCTTCACCTCGACGTTCTCGTAACACGCATAATCGACGACTACAAGGTCGCCGCAAAAGTCGGCAAGCCCCAGGTTACCTACCGTGAATCGATAACGAAGAGGGTAGTTCACACTGAGCGGTTCAGCCGGATGGTCGCGGCGAAAGAAAACACTGCAGAGATCACGCTCGAAATATCGCCGCTTTCGCGCGGAACGGGAAACCGGTTTGAAAGCAAGGTGTCGAAGGACCGGCTTCCGGTGCAGCTCATGGAGGCGGTTCGCCGCGGCGTCGAAGGAGGGCTGTCTTCCGGCATCATCTACGGTTATCCAGCCTACGATGTCGGGGTCACGCTGGTAGACGCAGTCTACAACCCTGCCACCTCAACTGAGTTCGCCTTCGAGGCAGCCGGCTCGCTCGGACTGGACAACGCAACCAGGACTGCAGACCCGATTCTTCTCGAGCCGGTAATGAAGCTCGACGTAATGTGTCCGAAGGACTTTCTTGGCGACGTCATAAGCGGTATCACCATGCGCGGCGGGCTGGTTCAGAGCCTGGAGTCGCGTACCTCGATTGAGCATGTTCACGCGGAGGTGCCGCTCGAGCGGATGTTCGGCTATTCAACCGCCCTCCGAAGCACCACGCAGGGACGCGGAACCTATTCGATGGAGTTCTCCCACTTCCAGAAGAAGGCCGAAAAACAGGCTGCAGTGGCTAAATAACTCCACTACCTCCATCCGCAGCCAACCCCGCTTCTCCTTGACATTCATCTGAGGTGCCCCGTATAGTAAGCGGTAATACAGTACATAGCGAAGTAAAGGGGAGGGGTCATGAGCTTCAGCACCGATGCCATTAGAAATATTGCGTTCGCAGGCCATGGCGGAACGGGAAAGACTTCACTGGTAGAGCAGATCCTCTTCTACGGCGGCGCAATTCAGAAACCGGAGACGGTTGAATCCGGCCGGACTGTCAGCGACCATGCGGAAGAGGAGATCGAGCACCGCAACTCCATCCACATGTCGCTTTCCCATATCACCTGGAAGGACCACAAGATCAACCTGCTCGATACTCCGGGACTGGGCGACTTTGTAGGAGAGGTCGTCGCCGCGTTCCGCGCCTCCGAGTCGGCCGTCATGGTTGTGGGGGGCAAGAGCGGCGTCCAGATCGAAACGATCAAACTGTGGCGGCGGCTCGATCGCCGCAACATGCCGCGCATGGTCATAATCAATCAGATGGACATGGAGAACTCCGATTTCGGCAAGGTCCTCGACGATCTGCGGCAGAAATTCGACGGAACATTCGTGCCCGTCAGCGTTCCCATCGGGGCGGGAAGCGGGTTCAAAGGCGTGATCGACCTTCTGACGTCCAGGGCCTACACGGGTGCAGCCTTCGGATCGAAGGAGACCGCCGGAGAGATTCCCGCCGACGTAAAATCGATGGTCGACGAGTATCGCGCATCGATGATGGAGTCGGCGGCCGAGGGCGAGGATGAGCTCATCAACAAATATCTCGAACAGGAGACCCTGTCCGACGAGGAGGTCCTCCGCGGCCTTACCGTGGGACTGCGCGGCAACAAGCTCATACCGGTTCTCTGCTGCGCAGGAACCCAGGGCGCAGGCATAACCGCGCTGCTCGACTTCATTACCACCGCGGCTCCCTCCCCCGCCGGCATGCCCGAGACCGCGTACGACAAGGACGACAAGGAGATCCGGCTGCCGATCACCGGTGACGGTTCACTTGCAGCCTTCTCCTTCAAGACCAGCATCGATCAGTTCTCCGGAAAGCTGAGCTACGTGAAGGTCGTCTCGGGCCGACTCGCCGGGGACTCGGAGTTCGTCGTCTTCAAGAGCGGCCACAAAGAGAAGGCCGGAAAGCTGTACACAGCTCTCGGGAAGAAGCTCGAGGACTCAACCGAGCTGGTTGCGGGTGACATAGGCATTATGGCGAAGGTGAACAGCGCAGGCACCAACGACACCTTCTGCGCGCCGGACCACCTTCTCCACTTCAAGCCGCTACAGCTTCCGCAGCCGGTTCATGCGGTCTCCGTCAACGCGGGAGCAAAGAAGGACGAGGACAAACTCGCTCAGCAGCTGCAGCGCACCGTCGACGAGGATCCGACCTTCATCGTCCACTTCGACCCGGAAACCAAAGAGACGGTCATCTCGGGGATGGGTGAGCTTCATCTCAACATCATCCTCGACAGAATCAGAAAGAGCCAGAAGGTCGAGATTGAGACCGGCATTCCGAAGGTCGCCTACCGTGAAACCATTACAAAGCCTTCGGATGCGCTCTACCGCCATAAAAAGCAGACCGGCGGACACGGGCAGTTTGCCGAGGTATCGATCTCCGTGCGGCCGCTCGAACGCGGACAGTACTATGCGTTCGACAACGCAATCCGCGGAATGGCAGTCTCCAAGGGCTATATTCCCGGCATTGAAAAGGGACTGCACGAGGCGATGGAGGGAGGCGTGCTTGCCGGCTACCCGGTGGTCGACGTCGGGGTTACGCTTCTCGACGGCAAGGAGCATCCGGTCGATTCTTCGGAAATGGCCTTCAAGCTTGCATCGCGTGAGGCGCTCAAGGCCGCGATGCTCAAGGCGCACCCCACGCTTCTCGAACCGATCATGAATCTCAGCGTCTTCATCGACGAGCAGTATCTGGGGGATGTTCTCTCGGACCTCAGCTCGCGCCGGGGCAGAGTTCTCGGCCAGGAACAGCTCGGAGGCGGAATAATCGAAATCAAGGCACAGGTACCGCAGGCGGAGCTTCTGCGCTACGCCATCGACCTCAAATCAGTCACCTCCGGCACCGGCGGGTTCGAGGTGGAGTTCGACCATTACTCTCCGATCTCGGGGAAGATTGCCGACGACATCATCAAGCAGTCGGAAGCGGCACGCGAGGCGGGTTGACGAAGGAAGGGTCTGCACTCACTGCCAGCTCAATCGGATCGGCCGGCTCACAGCCGGCCGATTTCATTTGTGAGATCTATCTTTTTGAAAGCGGAACGTAGGGACGCTGTCCGAGAACGTTCTTGTACGCAGGCCTTATGATCCGTCCGCCGGAAACGATCTCCTCGATCCGATGCGCACACCAGCCTGCGATTCGCGCCACAGCGAAGATGGGTGTATGGAGCTCCTCTGGAATATTCAGCATCTTGTAGACAAAACCGCTGAAAAAATCGACATTCGGTGCGATGTTCTTCTGGTTCTGCTTCTCCTCGCGAAATACTCGCGGGCTCACTTTTTCGATGACGTTATAGAGCGCGAACTCTTTATCGAGCTTCTTGCTTTCGGCAAGCTCGCCCGCCTTTTTCTTGAGCAGCAGGGCTCGCGGGTCCGAAAGCGTGTAGACTGCGTGGCCAAGGCCGTAGATGAGCCCACTCCTGTCGAATGCCTCGCGCCTCAGGATCTTCCGGAGGTAGCGCGCAACCTCGTCTTCATCGGTCCAGTCATTCACGTTCTCCTTGATGTTCTCCATCATGTGTACGACGCGACCGTTCGCGCCTCCGTGCTTCGCCCCTTTCAGCGAGCCGACGGCGGCCGCGACTGCCGAATAGGTATCCGTCGCGGCGGAAGAGACAACGTGGATGGTGAAGGCCGAGTTGTTGCCGCCGCCGTGCTCGGCGTGGAGGACCAGCGCGAGATCGAGCGTCTCCGACTCGAGCCGCGTGAAGCTCTGATTGGAACGGAACATGTAGAGAAGATTTTCCGCGGTGCTCAGACTGGGATCCGGCGCGTGCAGAAAAAGGCTCTCGTTATGATAGTAGTGTCTCTTTGCCTGGAAGCCGTACGCGGCCATGGTGGGAAATCGCGCGATCAGCTCGATCGACTGGCGGAGCACGTTTCTCACCGACAGATCTTCCGGGTTTGAGTCATAGGAGTAGCTGGCAAGCGTCGACCGGGCAAGCTTGTTCATTATGTCCTGGGAGGGCGCCTTGAGAATCATGTCTTCGGCAAAATCGTTGGGAAGCTCGCGGTTCGCCGCGAGAATCGCCTTGAACTCCGACAGCTCGTCGGAGGACGGAAGAACCCCGAAGAGCAGCAGGTAGACAACCTCTTCGAAACCGAAACGGCCGTCATGCTGGAACCCGGCGACGAGCTCGTCGACGTCGATTCCGCGGTAGGACAGGCGTCCCTCGACGGGGGTCTTTTCGCCTTCGTCCATGACGTACCCGTGAACTTCGCCGATCTCGGTGAGTCCGATCAGCACGCCGGTTCCGTCGTCGTTTCGAAGGCCGCGCTTGGTGTTGTAGCGTTTGTGCAGCTCGGGATTGATCACGTTCTGGCGCTCCGCGAGCGGTGCATGCTTGTCGAGAAAGAGCTCTTCGCTCTGGGTCCACTCCAAGGTCTTATTCATATTTATACCTCTATCCCGAATAATTATGTCAACGCTGTCAGAATGCGCAACTATATCACTTCAACGGCCGTGCGAAAAGAGATGCAAGATCACAGGCGGCACAGGTGCTATCCGTCGCGCCGGACTCGAAAGAGAAGCTCGAATATGGGATGGAGCTGTTCGAGTCCCTTCTCTTCGAAGCGCGTGCGCGGTCTCCAGGGCTGACGTGGAGCGAATTCCACCGCTGTGTTGGAAAGTCCAGGCGTCGCCTCCAGTACCTCGAGCATCTGGTGAGCGTAGTCTTCCCAGTCGGTCGTCAGATAGATGTATCCGTTTTCACGTATACGGCCGGCGAGAAGCGCGGCAAATTCGGGTTGAATCAGGCGCCGCTTGTGGTGTCGCTTTTTTGGCCACGGGTCCGGAAAGAAGATGTGCACTCCGCTCAAGACGCCCGGACCGATCATGTGTCTGATGACGTCGACGGCGTCGGCGCGCACCACCAGCAGATTGGTGAGCGACCGCTTCTCGATCTCGCTTAAGACCTTGCCCACTCCCGGCGTGTGCACCTCGATTCCGAGGTAGTCCCGCTCCCGGTCCTGTTCCGCTATTGCGACTGTGGCCCGGCCCATGCCGAAACCGATCTCGGCGACGATCTCGCGCGGTTTGCCGGTGTCGGCCACACCGGTCCGCGCGCGTAGCCGCGCAAACTCCTCGGCGAGATCGACCACCGTTTGGCTTACGGGTATGGAGTAGTGGTCGTAGAGCGATTCGTAAGAGCGCTGCTGCAGCGGGCTCATCCGTGCCTGACGAAGCACGTAGCTTCGAACCCGCCGCGGGGCCCCCTCCTGCTGACTTTTTTGTCCGCTCACTTCCCTGCTCCACTCACGCAGGTCGTTTTCCTGCAAGAAACGTCTCGACCTCCTTCAAGCGGGCGAAGGACAGGAGCTCACCGCTGTATGTTTCCGCATTCTCGATCATGAGCTTGTTGACAATCTCCTTGGTTCTTGGAATGAGCTTCGGCTCCACGCTCACCTTGCGTATTCCAAGCCCGAGAAAGAAGGGCAGAAGGAGCGGATCCGCTGCGGCATCCCCGCAGATCGAAAGCGCGTCGATCCTGCTGCCTGCTCCATCCACGATCCTCTTCATTGCCCGGAGCACACTCGGATGATAGCTCTGGTACATTGCACCGACCCGCTCATTCGTGCGGTCGACTGCGAGCATGTACATGATCAGATCGTTCGAGCCTATGCAGAGGAAATCGCACACTTCGGCAAGCTCGGGGGTGCTCTCGACCGCCGAGGGAAGCTCGATCATTGCACCTACCAACGGAGAAGCGTTGTGCTCGACACCGTCCCGGCGAAGCTCCTCGACACATGAATCGAGCACTTCGTGCGCCTCCAGATACTCGTCCAGCGACGAGACGAGCGGAAACATGATCCGGAGGTCCGATCCAGCACCGGCGCGCAGCATGGCACGGAGCTGATCCTCGAAGATTTCGCGGTTGGCCAGAGAGAAACGGATGCCGCGCAGTCCGAGAAAGGGGTTCTCCTCACGTGCATCGGGAAGAAACCGCAGAAGCTTGTCTCCACCGATGTCGAGCGTCCGCAGAGTCACCTCTCGGTCGCCCATCGCCTCGACGATCTTCCGATAGGTCCCGTACTGCTCCTCTTCCGACGGAAAATCGTCGCGCACGATGAAGGGGAACTCACTCCGGTAGAGGCCTATGCCCTCCGCCCTGTTGCGGCTCGCGTGGTGCGCGTCCTGCAGCAGGTTCACGTTCGCAAGGACGCGTATCTTAACATCGTCGGAGGTTGCGCACTCTTCGGGAATCCGTTCCACGTCGCCTTCGAGCCTGCGCTGCTCCTCCATCCGGGAGCGATAGACTCCGACCGTTTCGTCGGTCGCGGCAAGCAGGAGCTGCCCCTGATCGCAGTCGAGCACCGCAGAAGCCCCCTCACGTGCCGCAACCGCCCGGTCGCCCGGGACGAAAAGTACGGGGACGCCAAGTGAACGCGCGAGAATGGAGATGTGCGACGTGGGGCTTCCGCCCCCTGAAACGACAATCCCCTCCGCGTTCTGTGCAACCAGCCGGACCAGCTCGGAGGGGAAAAGCCGTGCGGTGACCACAATCGCCCCTTCGTAGTCGGCGTGCGCATCGTCACCTCCATGAAGGTTGACCAGAATACGGTGACCGAGGTCCTGGATGTCCTGCACCTTTTCCTGCAGCCTGGGATTCCTGCTTCCGGCGAAGATCGACTCGAACCGATCCACCACCGTTCGCACCGCAGCGGTCGGCGTTTCGCCCTCGCGGGTGAGCTCGAGCATCTTTCCGGTGAACGCATCGTCGCGGAGCATCAGAAGGTGGGCGCTGAAGATCAGGGTCGCTATGTCGGCGAGCTCCTCTTCCATCTGCCGCTGCAGCGCCTCCAGCTGCTCTTCCGTTCGCTCGATTGCCTCGCGAAGGGCCTCTTCTCCCGATCCTTCGCCGGTCGCCGACGAGTCCCACAGCTTTCCGAACAGCGAGGGAGTCTGCCCGAGCACTGAGATCCGGCCTACCGCGAGCCCGCTTGAGGCCACGGTGCCGTTAACCACTCCGCCGGGAGCGCCGGCACTCCGGGTCTGAGCACCTGCCTCGTTGCGAATCTGCATCAAGAGCCCGACGTTTTCCAGGGTAGCAGCAAGCTGGCTCGCTATGGCGCGAAGCGCCTTCGAATCCTGTACGTCGAAATAGTCTTCTCGCTTGTGCTGCAGCGTGATGACACCGATCCGGGTGAGCCCGCGGCGGATCGGCACGGCAAGAAAGGCTTCGTACTGCTCTTCGTCGATTCCGGGAATACCCTTGAAGAAGGGACTCTCCGAGGCTTTCGGCTCCAGGATCGGGCGAAGCTCGCGAAGCGATAGGCCCGTGATCCCCTCGCCCACCTCGAGCCGGACACTGCCGATGGAATTCTGCCGCAGACCTCTGGTTGCCCGGAGCACCAGCTCCTGCGTTCCGTGGTCGAGAAGATAGATCGAGCAGACATCCGAGTGCATGTGGTCGGAAACCAGCTCCACCACGTTCTGCAGGAACCCCTCGATGCCGGAGGGTTTCTCGAAAAGGCCCGCGAGCTCCGCGACGCTGCAGACGAGATCGATGTTCTCCTTGCGTTCTCTCAAATCAAGCCTCCGCGGATTCTACACGAGTGCCGAAAGTCTGCCCCGGATGAACTCCGACTTCTCCTTCAGGCCCACCGACGTCGTGTTCATAAACAACACATTCGGCCGCCGCGGGTCAAGCGAGACCGAACCGCCGCCGGTCTCGATCACCTTCACGATCTTGTCCGCCGAGACTGCAGCCACCTTGGAAAACTCGATCTCGAGTCTGCCCTTCCGTTCCCGCATCGACGAAATCAGCAGCTTCCGGCACATGATGCGTATTTCGGCGAGCGAAAGAAGGCTCTGAACCTCGTCAGGAAGGGGCCCGAACCGGTCCTCCAGCTCGGTGAAGACCGTGTCGAGCTCTTCCTCCGTCACAATCGAGGCGATGCGCTTGTAGACCTCCATCTTTTCGATGGGCTCTGCGATATATCCATCCGGGATGAATCCCGAGTATTCGAGCTCGAGGTAGACCTCAGGAGGCATCTCCTCCTCGCTTTCATCGAGCCGGCGAATAGCCTCGTCGAGGAGCCTCAGGTAGAGATCGAAGCCGACCGAAAGAATGTCGCCGCTCTGCTGAGGGCCGAGAAGGTTGCCAGCACCGCGAACCTCGAGGTCCTTCAGCGCAATCTTGAAGCCGCTGCCGAGCTCGGTGTAGTCCGAAATCACCTGCAGCCGCTTCATTGCGATCTCCGAAAGCGATCGTTCGCCCGGGTAGAACAGGTAGGCGTAGGCGAGCTTGCCGGATCGCCCGACGCGTCCACGAAGCTGGTAGAGCTGCGAGATTCCGTACATGTCCGCTCGGTCTATGATGATGGTGTTGACATTGGGGATATCGATACCGTTTTCAATGATCGTTGTGGAGACCATGACGTGGAAGGCGCCGTGAATGAAGCGGTGCATGATGTCTTCGAGCTCCTGCCCGCTCATCTTTCCATGCGCGGTTTCGACCAGGCACTCAGGCACCAGCCGCTCGACGAACATTCTCACGTGGCCAAGCGTCTCCACGCGGTTGTGGAGAAAGTAGACCTGCCCGCCGCGGGCCATCTCGTTCCGTATGGCCTGAGCGATCAGCTCTTCGTTGAACTCCTGGATGATGGTCTCGATCGGCAGCCGGTTGTGAGGAGGAGTCTTGAGCACCGACATGTCTCTGATTTTCAGGAGCGACATGTGGAGTGTACGTGGAATCGGCGTCGCAGTGAGCGTGACGCAGTCGACGTTGGTCTTCAGCTCCTTGAGCCGCTCCTTGTCCTTCACGCCGAACCGTTGCTCTTCGTCCACCACGAGCAGACCGAGGTTCTTGAACTTCACGTCCTTCTGAAGCAGCCGGTGCGTGCCGATGACGAGGTCGATGCTGCCGTCGCGCAGCCCCTCGAGCGCGATCTTCAGCTCCTTCGGCGGAACAAACCGGGAAAGCATTGCAATCTTCACGGGAAAGGGCTTCATACGTTCTTCGAAGTTTTCGAAGTGCTGCTCGACAAGAATCGTCGTCGGCGCGAGAAGCGCCACCTGTTTGCCTGCGCTGACCGATTTGAAGGCGGCCCTCATCGCTATCTCGGTCTTTCCGTAGCCGACGTCGCCGCAGACGAGCCGGTCCATCGGATAGGGGCTCTCCATGTCGCCCTTCACCTCTTCGATGCACTGCACCTGGTCCTCGGTCTCCTCATAGGGAAAGGTCGCCTCGAACTCAAACTGCCACTCGGTGTCGGGCGGAAAGGCGAATCCCTTCACGCGCTTCCGCTTGCTGTAGAGCGCGATCAGCCGCCCGGCAAGGTCCTCCACGTTCTGACGTACCTTCGACTTGCGAGTTTCCCAGGACTTGCCGCCGAGCTTGTCGAGCCGAGGCTCGCCGTCCCCGTGCCCGATGTACCGCTGAATCAGGTTTACCTGTTCGATCGGTATGTAAACGTACTCGTCGCCGGCATACTCGAGATGAATGTAGTCCCGTTCGTTCTCGGCGGCACGGATCCGCTGGATGCCGTTGAACCGTCCGATGCCGTAGTTCACATGGACGACGTGATCACCCGGGGAAAGGTCGACGAAGGTGTCGATGGCGGAGCTCTGCGCCTGCTTCACCGACTTGGGCACGCGCTTCCGCCGCCCGAAGATCTCGCTCTCCTCAATCACCATTATCTTCTGGTCAGGCAGGCTGAAACCGGAAGAGATCGAGTCGGGCAGCACCGAGACATTGTATTCCGACAGGAGGTGCTCGATGCGGTCGGCCTGACTCTGACTGTCGGCAAAGACGTAGATCTCGTAGCCGGCGCGGGTGAAATTGGCCAGCTCCTCTCGTAGGAAGGTTATGTTTCCGAAGAAGGAACGAGGAGGATCCACATGGAAATGACAGGCATGCGGGTCGTGGCCGTTGGTCTGCCGCGCATCCTTCAGCAGCGGAAATCGAACACGGGCGACGATGGCCTTTTCCATCCCGTCAAAGTCGAGGAGAACGTGCTCGGGTCGCGGAACCGGACGCTCCGTGCGGGTCTTGCGGAAAAGCGAATCGTACTCACGCGAAAGCGTGTCAGCGCCTGAGATGAGCCGGTCATACTCTGTGAGAAGAACAGGTGACAGCGGCCCGATGTAGTCGAGCAGCGTTCCCGGCTTCTCGAATGCAAGCGGATAGTAGAGCTCTTCGCCCTCCGCGTAACCCCGGGTGCGCAGATCATCCACTGCAGGACGACGGTTGCGAAACTCCGGCATCGCCGTCAACCTGCTTTCCAGCGCGGCGAGCTCTGCCTCGTGCCAGACCACCTCTTTCAGCGGATAGATCTGGAATTCCGTCAGCCGGCCGGTGGAAGCTTGCGTCACCGGGTCAAACTGCTTGATCTCCTCCACCTTGTCGAACTCGAAGACCGTGCGCACCGGCTCATCCGCCCCGGGAACAAAGACATCCAGCACCTCCCCGCGGAGCGCGTACTCACCACGGACCGAAACCTTCGGCACCCGCAGATAGCCGTATTTTTCGAGCAGGTCACCCAGGGCGACGATGTCGAACTTCTTCTCCCGTCCGACGGTGAACAGCTTTTCACGCACATAGTCCGGAGGCGGCACCGGAGTCAGGAACGCACGAAGCGAGGTGATCACCAGCGTCTGCTCGCCGAGCAGGAGCCGGGCCAGCACCTGCATTCTGCGGCCGAAAATCGCCGAGTTGGGCGGAACCGGCCGGTATGGAACGGTTCCCCACCAGGGAAAAAGTTGAGGTTTCGCCTGAAACAGCGAAAGGTCCTCAATGAGCTGTTCCGCCTCCTGCTCGGTTGGAACCACGACGAGCAGCGGATGGCGCGTCTGGTTGGCCATCCTGGCCATGATGAACGCGAGGAAGCTGCCCTGCGGACCGTAGACGTCGAGCGGAAAGGAGCGACCCATGTAGTGGTGCATCAACTCCTTGTAGGGCCTGTATGCCTTCAAAGATTCAGTAATTCTATTGTAGAATAAGGTTATCATCCGTTTTTACCGATTTATATAGAGAATGTACGGAGTAAAAGCTACGAAAAACCAGTCAACGCGTCTGAACCTGCTCGCCGCGGTACTCCTTACGGCGACGGCCGTTTTTGCGTCGCCGCTGTACTCCCAGTCGAGCAGCAATTCTGCCGGGGCGGAAGGCATAAGCCTTACCATCCGCTACTTCGACAAAACGATCTACACCCCCGACAGTGACATCATGATCAAGCTCACGATATCGAACGATTCGGGCAACCCCTATCGTTTCAGATTGGCTGACAACCGCATCTACAGCGTCGACTTCGACGTGAGATCGATGACGAACGTACAGCCCCCACGATCGCAAAAATTTACCACACAGATAAATGCGAATCAACCGGCGTTCTTCCGGGAGGTCAGCATCGATCCGGGTGAAGAATACTCCTTTTCCGAAAACCTTTCCGACTACTACAGGATCTCGGATCCCGGGATGTACGTGGTGACAGCTTCCTTCTATCCCGAGCTCCACACCCAGGTCGGCATGTCCCAGGCTTCTCCCTCAGACGTCATCGACTCCAACAGGCTGACCCTTTCGGTCCAACCCTCAGTACAGGGTGTGGCCGCGATCCGGCAGCAGATCAACGAGCAAACCGGCGAGGTACTCTCCCGTGAAGCCCTGCCCCCCGACCAGGTTGTATCCTTCACCCTGCAGGCGAGGCAGAAGGGCGACTGGAACCGGTTCTTTCTCTACCTCGACATTCCGAGCCTCATCAAACGTGAACCCCAGCGCGCACGCAGCTTTCTCCGCATGTCCGAAGCGGATCAGCAGGCCTACATTCAGAAGTTCAAGGACGAGCTGAAACAGCAGACCACCGCGTCAGACATAGTCGTCGTACCGAGCTCATTCCAGATAGTGCGAACCAGCTATACTCCCGACCGCGGTTCAGTAGAGGTAATCGAAAAGTTCAACAACGGCAACTTCACCGAGGTAAAACGGTACACCTACACGCTGGAGCGTCGCGACCGAATCTGGTACATTACTGGTTACGACGTACAGAATGTAGGAACCGAATAATGAAAATTGTCCTCGTAGCCCAACGGGACGAGCTCAGGGAGCACATCCGCGACCACTTCAACCCTCAGGGCTCGGAAATCATCCAGTACTGGAACCCGATCAAGGCGATGGACAACATCGACGAGATCGAGCCCGACCTCGTCCTGTTCTCGGCGCTCGACTTTCCCCGCCACTGGAAGCCCTTTCTGGTCTACCTGCGAAACAGCCGTGACCGCGACTCGACCGTCTTCGTCCTGCTTAAGGGCGATAACTTCCCCTTCGAGGAGGCATCAAAAGCTCACCACCTGGGCGCAAACGGTATTGTTCATGAGGACCTGGAAAACAAACGTGAGATCAACCGCCTGAAAGAGCTGGTAAGCCGCTACAAGGACATCCTCGAGGCGCGGCGCGAGCGGCGCTATATACCGGGGCCGGTAGACCGGATTGCCTTTCTTTTCGCACACCCCGAGACGCTGCGAATGATCACCGGGACAGTCGAGGATATCTCTGCGGGCGGACTTCGCATGCTTCCAGACGTGCCGGAATTCGTCGCCGACCTCACGCCCGGAACCGTCCTGCCCGGCTGTTCGCTCCGCGGCGGTGAAGCCATCTACTCCGTCGACGCGATGATCATCCGGAACGACCGATACCTTCACGTCTTTTTCAAATCGCTGCCTGAATCCGACCGTTCGCTCGTTGCCCGATATCTGTCGGAGCACATTTCCCGCGAGCTCACCGACGCAGCGCACTCGCGCTCTTCCCGAAAAGAGGAGCAGTCGGCTCCTGCCAAATCTTGACAGCAGTTCAGTGTCGCACCTACAATTGTCGCTGGAGGCAGCATGAGCGTTCAGAACTATCTGGAAACCACGCCGCTCCGCGAGATAACCCGGTACGGGGGCGACGCAAACTACAGCCGTGACGGAGTCCGGTTTTCCGGTACAGCACGAAAGCATCCCTACGACCGGGAGAAGCTTCTTCTGGTACCGCCCCCGTTCACCGCGCCGCGGCTGCTCTACGAGTTCCGCTTCGCCGACATCCTTCACGCGGAGAATCGGTCGAACCTGGTTACCGCCAGCGGCGAGAGCCTGCCCATGATTGACGTATGGGTGCGTAAGGGCAGCACCGGAGTGGTAATGCACTCCTTCGAGGTGGGGCTCGAGGACGCCTCGGCGCTTCCCGGAAGCGCCTCCGAAGGGGACAGCGCTCGGTGAATTTGCGATGCCGTTCTGCCGAAACGTGAACTCTTGACAGACAATCGGCGCTCCGGTATATTTCGTTCTTGTTACGATATTCCCCTGTAGCTCAGTTGGTAGAGCAGCTGGCTGTTAACCAGCGGGTCGGCAGTTCGAGTCTGTCCGGGGGAGC
>CAZNYW010000048.1:0-34567 GCA_964577375.1 uncultured Spirochaetales bacterium
TGATACCACCCGCTCCTTTCGACGAAGCCGGCATCGATCCATCCCCGATCGATCAGCCGGTTGGCGATGCCGTAGAGCAGCACAAGGTCCGAGCGGGGACGCACCTGAAGATGCAGATCCGCCTCCTCGGCTGTCTTGGTCCGGCGGGGATCGAGCACCACGATCGTCGGGTCCTTCCGGTTCATCTTCACGTGATTCCAGATGACCGGGTGGGCGATCACCGGATTGGCGCCCACGAAAATGAGAAGATTCGATTCCTCGAAGTCCGTGTAGGTGAAGGGCGGCGCATCGAAGCCGAACGCCTGCTTGTAGGCGACTGCGGCGGTGGCCATGCACTGACGCGTGTTCCCGTCGGCATGGACGAATCCCATTCCGAACTTGAACAGCGCGCCGAGAAACGCCATCTCCTCCATCGGCATCTGCCCGGTGGAGAGGAGGGAGACCGACTCGGGACCCGATTCGGCGCCGATCTTCTTGAAGCGTTCGACGAAGACCGACAATGCGGTCTCCCAGCTCACCGGCACGAGCTCTCCCTCACCGTTTCTCAGAAGCGGCGTCGTCAACCGGTCGGGCGCCTCGAATGCCTTCAGGAGATGAAACCCCTTGGGACAGGATTTGCCCAGATTCACCGGGTAGCTCTTGTTCGGCAGAAATGATTTGAGCGTTCCGTCCGACATGACCGCGTCGAAATTGCATCCGACCGAGCAGTAGCTGCAGGTCGTCCGAATTGTCTGATCCGCCATAGTTCCTCCCGTAAATCAGCGACTCGAAAGTACAATGCGATCGGCAAGGAAAATCGCACCTTCGATGGCGAGCAGCACAAGTACCACCCATCCGAACCAGGCAACTACGATTTCCCGAAACCCGGCAAGAAAAGTGCCGGCCGCGACGGATTGATCGATCCGAAAGTTCATGGTGAACGCATACAACATTCCGAAGGCGAAGTTTCTCGACCACTGGGTGGGGTCGTAAGTGAATATTCCCGTGCGCAGTCCATGCCGCCGGATGCGCACGGCCGCGCGGCGCACCTCCATCGTCTCGACGACAATAAACCAGAGGATCACCCAGACCCAGATCGCGAGCAGGGCGTTCGGCGCGACCTGCCCCGAAACCGCTCCGGCGAGGCCGGTTATCGACATGGCTCCATGGGTGATGCAGTTGGTATTGAACCAGTCGGTGTCCGGATCGGTGCGCCGCCCGCCACGCAGGTACCTTCCAGCCACCAGCAGGAAGGAGACCGCATAGAACGCGACGCCCAGCCCGATGAACCAGGGCGCCACCGAGATGTACCACCCGGGTTTTCCAAATGCCACTCGGGCGGCGATGACCAGGGACTGGGTCGCGACGGTGCTGAGAAAGAGCACGCCCTGCACGCTTCGGCGGATCTGCCGTGAGAACAGTACCTTCGCGTGACGAACGATGTTGCCGACAAACAGAAGCCAGAGCAGGAGGTTCGCCGTGACCATCACCTGCGCAAGAGCGAGCCATTCGGGAGTCCGCTGCGCGATCGAAATCGAACAGACCGAGATCCCCGCTATCCAGGTGCCGACGGCGAAGCTGGCGACCGGCTTCGAAAAATGCGCCTCCCGAATGGAACCGTCTGCGGCAGATCGAATATAGGAATAGAGAATGAAACAGAGAACAAGAAAGAGCGCCGTTGTGAGCCCACGGGAAATGGCCGCAAGCGGCGCAAATGCCGAGATCGCACCGTTGATGAATATTCCGCATGCCATCACGATCGCGCCCGACGGTGTCGGCGACGCAACCGGCTTCATGTAGAAGGTCCGGACGGCAACAAAAAGGAGCAGCAGAAGGCCTGCCTTCAACAGGCCCGTCCCCGTGCTTGTGCCGGGAATGATGATTACCAGAACAATGAGGGCCCCCAATAGCGCGAGAAGCCCCGTACGTGCGTGCCGGGCGCCCGCGGAGGCGTTTGTTCCTGCGGCCGGACTCATTTGTCCGGTCATCCGTCGGTCGCGTCGAATTGAGTTCCCGCGAGAAACGCCGCGCGGTACTCGTTGAGCTCGCCGCCTCCCTGTGGCAGGTCTGCGATCGAGCTCGTCTGCAGCATCGAGAAATACCGGTCGCGAATCGGGAACCAGATCGGGTGGATCGGGCAGGGGTGTTCCGGCCGGCACTCGTCCAGCCCGAGAAAGCACTTCGTCCAGCGGCTGACCTTGTCGATCGGCTCGACTACGTCGAATATCGAAATCTCGGACGCCGGCCGCGCAAGCTTGAAACCTCCTCCCGCACCCCGCGTCGAGGAGAGAACTCCCGAATCGGCCAGAATTTTCAGCATCTTTCCCATGTAATTGGGAGGCGCGCCGGTGCGCGACGCAATTTCTGAGGCCCCGTGGTAGACCTCAGGTTCCGCTGCCATCAGCAGGGTTGCGCGGATTGCATACTGCGCTGATCTCGAAAGCATTCCCGATCCTCCACCGGATTGTTCGGTCTTGTGGCTGGACAAAACGGATATCTACATGCGATTATAAGGTTATGGAGCCGAATACGTCAATGAGTGAAACCGGATCAGTCAATATTTCGGTAACGGATGCCGACCGAATGATCGCCGCGGCCGCCGAGGCCGCGGCTGACCGGCTTGGAAACGAGACTGTCGGCCTGGAGGAGGCCGCGGGACGCGTTCTCCGCGAGGAGATCTCAGCCGACCGTCCGCTCCCCCCCTTCGATCGCGTTACGATGGACGGAATTGCGATAGCTTCGAGCGCATTCGGCGCCGGGACACGCAGGTTTCGCGTCCTCGGCACACAGGCTGCCGGCGCGCCGCGAGTCGCCCTGCCCGACCGCACCGGCTGCATCGAGGTGATGACCGGAGCGATGCTGCCGGATGGCTGCGACTGCGTCATACCGGTCGAGCAGATCAACCGGGAGGGCGATGAAGCGGCCGTCGGGAACGGCGCGACCGTGGTGCCGGGCACCAACGTCCACGCGATGGCGTCGGACTACGCTGCCGGCACGGTCCTTCTGCGGCCGGGCGCCATACTCGGCCCTGCGGAGCTGGCAATCTGCGCGTCGGCCGGAAAGACGGTGTTGACCGTTGCGCGAAATCCCCGGATCGCCGTGGTCTCCACCGGTGACGAGCTTGTACCGGTGGATCAGGTGCCCGAAGCACATCAGATACGGAGATCGAACTCCTACGCGGTGACGGCCGCGGTGCGCAGCCGCGGCTTCACCGCGGTAGAAACATTTCACCTCTCGGACCGGCAGGACGAGATTGCATCGTTCCTTCGCACCGCCCTCGAAAGATTCGACGTCATCGTGACCAGCGGCGGTGTTTCGATGGGCCGGTTCGACCTGCTTCCGCCTGTGCTCGCCGATCTGGGGGTGGTCCGGAAGTTCCACCGGGTGCTCCAGAGGCCCGGGAAGCCCCTTTTTTTCGGTTCAGACGGCAGAGAGGGCGAAAAAGGGAGTGCGGTCTTCGGTCTTCCGGGGAATCCGGTATCGACGACCGTGTGCACGGTGCGGTACCTTATACCCTACCTTGAGGTCCTGACAGGCAGAAACCCGAAATCGCGGCCGGCGGCAGTCCTGACCGAAGATTTCCGGTTCGAACCCGACCTTACGATGTTTCTGCCGGTACGGATCTCGTTCAGCCCGGAGGGGCGGATTCTCGCCGATCCACGGCCCAATCACGGGTCGGGCGACTACGCCCGGCTGACGGAAAGCGATGGTTTCGTCGAGCTTTCGCGCGGCCGTGACCTTTACGAAGCGGGCTCGGCGTGGCCATACTATTCATGGACATAAGGATGGGGGCCTTCGCCCATGACGATAGAACCTGTTAGCGGACCCGCGAAGCCCGGCAATGGGCGAACCGATACCCTCGGTCGTCCGATGAGGGACCTTCGGATCTCGGTTATCGACAACTGCAACTTTCGCTGTCCCTACTGCATGCCGGCACAGATCTATGGCGACGACTACGAGTTTCTCCGGCGGAAGCAGCTGCTGACCTTCGACGAAATTGCCAGGCTTGCACGGATCTTTTCCCGCTTCGGGGTGTCGAAGATCAAAATAACCGGCGGAGAACCGCTTCTGCGGGCGTGGCTGCCGGATCTGGTGCGGAAGCTCAAATCCATCGACGCGATTGAAGAGGTAGCCCTCATAACCAACGGCCTTCTCCTAGCCGGGCTTGCGAAGCCGCTCCGGCGGGCCGGCCTCGACCGGATAACCGTCAGCCTCGACTCTCTCGACGAGGAGCGGTTTGCCGAGCTGAACGGCCGCGGACATCGCCTTTCCCAGATACTCGAAGCGATAGACACTGCGGTAGCCGAAGGGTTCTCGGCGCTGAAGTTCAACACCGTGGTTCAGCGGGGGATCAATGACGATGAGGTGCTCGCGCTCGCGGAGCGCTTCCGGGGTACCCCGCACATCATTCGATTCATCGAGTATATGGATGTCGGAAATATCAACGGCTGGGAACGCTCGCGCGTCGTACCCTCGTCCGAGCTGGTACGAAAAATCGGTGCGGTCCATCCCCTGGTGCCCGTTGAGCCGAACTACCGCGGAGAGGTGGCTTCGCGGTACCGCTATGCGGACGGAAAGGGCGAAATCGGCTTCATCTCCTCGATTTCCGAACCCTTCTGCGGCGACTGTACCCGGGTGCGCCTTTCCGCCGACGGCAGGCTTTACACCTGCCTGTTTGCTCAGGTCGGCGACAACCTCAGGAACATGCTCCGGGACGGCTCGAACGACGCCGCGATAGAAGAACGGATCGGTGGAATCTGGGCGCGCCGGACCGACCGGTATTCTGAGCTCCGGGAGACCGCTCCGAAAGCGCACCGCGTCGAGATGTTTCACATCGGAGGTTAGGCGGGTGAGCGCAGATCGGGAAACAGGACGGAAGGACAGCGGCCGACCGCTCACCCACGTGGGAGAAAACAACCTTCCACGCATGGTGGACGTCGGGTCGAAGTCCGTGACCTTCAGGACAGCCGTTGCCGAAAGCCGGGTCCGGTTTCCGCTGGACGTGGCCGACCGCTTCCGCGACGGCGAGCTGTACACCAAAAAGGGCCCGGTCTTCCAGACGGCAATCATCGCAGGAACAATGGCTGCCAAACGGACGAGCGACATCATTCCGTTCTGCCACCCGCTCGCGCTGGAACGTTGCGACATAACAGTTACGCTCCATGGCGATGTGGCGGTGATAGAGTGCACGGTCGCTCTTCACGGGAAGACCGGCGTAGAGATGGAGGCGCTCACGGGCGCAAGCGTTGCCGCGCTCACGGTCTACGATATGTGCAAATCTCTGTCCCACGACATCGTCATCGAAGAGACGCAGCTGCTTTCCAAACATGGAGGAAGAAGCGATGTCGAGAAACGATAGCTCGCATCATGACGGCCACCGAGATCACCGGGTCCCGACCGAACAATATATCTATTCCCCCTATGAGGTGGCGTTCGCCGGATATTCCGGATCGGGAAAGACGGCGCTGATCGAACGGCTCATCGGAGCGCTCGCGCGCGATTACCGTGTAGGATACGTCAAGCACGACGCTCACGGATTTTCGATGGACGTCGAAGGGAAGGACACATGGCGTGCGTCCGAAGCCGGCGCCGCGACGATATTCATCGGAAGTGAGGAAAGGTACGCAGCGCTCGGCGAAGGAGAGCCCGGGGCCGCGGCGTCGCACGCCCTGTTCCGCGTGGTCGACTTCGCAATCGCCGAAGGATTCCGGCATTCCGGAATGCCGAAGATTGTCGTGGTCGACAAGGCGGGCGGTATTCTGGATGAGGTCGAATCCGGGAGTGTAACGAACGTTGTTGGTTTCGTGGTCCGGAAGGGCACCGGTCCTTCGGTTGTTTCGCGCACCGCGGAGGCGGCGGGGAAACTTCGCGTCATCGACGCCGACGACGAAAAAGGAATCAAAGCGCTTGTTCTCGACCATTTCCGGACCGAAGCGGAGAAGATTCCCGTCTACGGCCTTGTGCTTGGCGGCGGACGGAGCACCCGGATGGGCCGCGACAAGAGTGCGCTCTCCTATCACGGCGTTCCGCAGGTTCAATACGCCGCAGACCTGCTCTCCCGAGCGGCCGAGCGCGTCTTCGTATCGATTCGCGCGGAGCAGGCCGATGATCCGCTCTTCTCGAAATTCGAGCAGATTCACGACCGGTTCCTCGGCTTCGGCCCTTCCGGCGGAATTCTGTCGGCGATGCATCAGCATCCGGAGGCCGCCTGGTTCGTTCTCGGCTGCGACCTGCCGTTTGCGACCGAAGCAACCATAGCCAATCTCCTCGAGGAGCGAAACCCGCTCAAGCTCGCCACCACCTACATTTCAGCAGGCGCTGGGCTTCCCGAACCGATGTGCACGATCTTCGAGCCGGGCTTCCGTGCCCGATTCCACGAGCTCTTCGGGCTCGGCATTACCTGCCCGCGGAAGTCTCTGATCAGGAGCAGGTGCAAGCGAGTGCCGCTCGATGATCCGTCCGCGCTCGACAACGTGAACTCTCCGGAAGAACACGATGCGGCGCTGGAACGTCTTTCAGGCGCGCATCCGGGAGGCAAGCGATGAGCTCCCGCGTCACCATCGAATACTTCGCACTTCTGCGGGAGCGGCGGGGGCTCGACCGGGAAGAGGTCGAAACCTCCGCGCCCGATGCCGCGGCGCTTTTCGACGAGATAGCTGCAAGGCACGGCTTCGGTTCGCGCCGGGATACGGTGCGCGTGGCGATAAACGACGAAGTCACCACGTGGAACCACCCTGTCTCGAGCGGCGACCGGATAGTCTTTCTCACCCCCTTCGGCGGAGGCTGAGCGAGTGACGGATCAATTGCCCTCTTTCGCCTTCAGACTGACCTCCGACGCGATCGACACAGCCTCTCTTACCCGCGAGCTCCACGACTCTGCCGCAGGCGCCTGCGTGACCTTCGAAGGCCGCGTGCGCGACGTGAACGAGGGACACGCAGTGCGTCGGCTGGAATACGAATCCTACGAAGCAGTCGCGCTGAAAGAGGGAAAGAGGGTGATGGATGAGGCCGCCTCGAAGGAACATGTCATCGCCGCGCAGTGCATCCACCGGGTGGGCCGCCTCGAGATCGGGGAGATTGCAGTGTGGGTCGGGGTGATCTCCGGCCACCGGGAGGAGGCCTTCCGCGCGTGCCGCTACATTATCGACGAGGTGAAAGCGCGCGTCCCGATCTGGAAGAAGGAGCAGTACCGCGACGGCGCCTCGGAGTGGATCGAGAACGCGCCGTAACCCGAAACAGCTTCGCCTAGCTTAGAAGGTCGTGCATGAACTTCGCCGCCTTCGCGGCCTCGGTGTCCAGGTCGGCTCCCGGCATGATGTTCCGCCACACCTTGATGTCGCGGCCCACCTCGCCTCCCGGTAGGAGAAAGGGCTCCATCACCACCGATCCTGAGTAGCCGATCGCCTTGAGCGCGGCGTCGATCTCTTTCCAGGGGATGTGGCCGAGCCCCGGCGGCTTGCGGTTGCTCTCTCCCAGGTGCAGATGTCCCAAATAGCTCCCTGCCTCCCGTATCGCGCCGCCGATCGAGTCCTCTTCTATGTTCATGTGAAAGGTATCGAGCAGCATTCTGCAGTTGGGGCTTCCGATTGCCTTGCAGTACTCGACAGCCTCCGCCGCCGTGTTGAGGATGAACTGCTCGAACCGGTTCACCACCTCGACGTTGAAAACGACGTTGTTGTCCTCGGCGGTCTTGACCGCCTCCTTCACGCTCGCGATGCTGCGTTCCACATAGGGAGCCTTGTCCTCACCCGGAGGCAGCGTCGCCGGCCAGGAGCTGTAGATGATGCCGGAAAGCTTCCCGCCGCCCATTCCACCGATGGCCTCCGCCTGCCGGCGAAGATAGCTGATTCCCCGCTCCCGGGTTTCGCGGTTTTCAGCCGCAACGTCGTACTCGTGAGGGAGACCGATGCAGTATGAAAGCTCGATCTCCTGCGCTGCTGCCTCGTCGGCGAGCTTTCTGCGATCGTCGTCCGACATCCGTGCGATCGTTCCGCCGTTTACCTCGAGGGCATCAAAACCGAGCTTCTTTACCCTGCTCACGAAGGGCAGGAAATTCGCGTCCCAGTCGTGAGTCCAGTACGCGTAGTATATTCCGACTTTGTTCATGCGAGCCGTCGCCTCCGGGCCTTTTGCATTGAATAGGAATTCACTGCACCGTCATTATAGAAAATGCGCGATGCGTCCGCAAGCCGACACCGTTGCCGCGCAGATTGTTGGTCCGATTCAGGGCACGTCGGCGATCCAACACTTTGCGTGGCAGTCCGGAGGGGCTATACTCTGTGGTGCGTTTTTGAGCGGACGGAAAAGGCATCCAGGAGAAACCTTGCGGAATCTCACAGAAGGAAAAGAGGCAGGAGTAATCTTTCGATTCGCCCTTCCGATGCTCATCGGCAACGTCTTTCAGCAGCTGTACAATACCGTCGACAGCATCGTGGTTGGTCAGGGGGTTGGAAAGGAAGCTCTTGCGGCGGTCGGCGCAAGCTTCCCCATCATCTTCCTGATGGTCTCGCTGGTGATGGGGATTACCATGGGCTCGAGCATCATGCTGTCACAGTTCTTCGGCGCCGGCGAGACCGGAAGACTGAAACGCACGATGTACACGACCTACATCTTCCTCTTTGTCGCGTCAATTGCGATCACCGTGGCCGGGCTCTTTCTCAGCGGGCCGATCCTTCGCGCAATAAAGACACCGGACGACGTCTTACCGCTCGCGAAGCAGTACCTCGCAATAATGTTCTCCGGGATGATCTTCCTGTTCGGCTACAACACGGTGAGCGCCATCCTCCGGGGGCTGGGCGACTCGATGCGGCCGCTCTACTTTCTCGTCGTGGCGACCCTGTTGAACATCGTCCTCGATATCGTTTTCGTCATCGGTTTCCACTGGGGCGTCGCGGGTGCAGCCTGGGCCACGGTCATCGCCCAGGCGGTCTCGCTCGTCATCAGCCTTGTGTACACGCAGAGGTCGAAGCACGACGTGCTCCACTTAAGGCTGTCGGAAGTCAAATTTGATATCGGTATATTCAAAACAATGCTTCACATCGGGCTTCCGACCGCTGCCCAGCAGACCCTGGTCTCCCTGGGATTCGTTGCGCTCAACCGGATCGTCAATCCTTTTGGAACGAACGTGATCGCCGGCTACGCTGCCGCCTCGCGTCTGGACAGCTTTGCGGCCATGCCGGCCATGAATCTCTCGATGGCGCTCTCAACGTTCGTCGGTCAGAATCTGGGCGCCGGGAAGCCGGAGCGGGTTCGGCGGGGACTCTTTGCGACACTTGGAATCTCGAGCACGATAGCGTCGGTTGTGGGCGCGGTGATGATCATTTTTCGCGCGCAGCTGATCGGCCTTTTCACGTCGGATCCGCAGGTGATCCGGATCGGCGCGCAGTATCTGTTCATCGTGCCTCTCTTCTATCTTGTTTTCACCGCAATGTTTGTCGTCGGCGGGGTCCTGCGTGGCGCCGGTGATACGCTCGTCCAGATGCTCATATCCCTTGTTGGCCTCTGGATCGTACGCATTCCCGCATCGGCAATTCTCTCGGGACGGATCGGAACAATGGGTCTTTGGCTCGGCATTCCCATAGGATGGAGCGTTGGTCTGATTCTGAGCAGCATCTACTATGCAACAGGCCGATGGAAAACCAGGGTAATAGCGGGTCCCCGCGCATCGGCACGGGTTCCGGTTCCGAGGACGCCTCAGCTCGAGGACGTGCTTGCCGACCGCGAGGAAGAGCTTCCGGTTGATCCGGCGGTTCTCGGTCCGGCGGACGGGCTGACGCTTGCATCGATCGACGAGGAGAAGATATGAGCAAGACCAGCGAATGGGCACAACGCGTGATCTCCGCGGTGAACCAGGTATTTCTCGGAAAGAACGAAGTCATCGAGCAGCTCCTTGTGGCCCTTCTCTGTCGCGGACATGCTCTCATCGAAGATGTTCCAGGGCTCGGAAAGACCATCGCCGCGAGAGCACTTTCCGCGGCGATCGGCGGCCGGTTCTCCCGTGTCCAGTGCACGCCCGATCTTCTTCCAACCGACATACTGGGGGTTTCGATATTCAATCCGAAGGATTCGGAGTTTCACTTCCGCAAGGGCCCCGTTCACGCAAACGTGCTGCTGGTCGACGAGATCAATCGCGCTACCCCGCGCACTCAGTCTGCGCTGCTGCAGGCAATGGCGGAGGGAGAGGTAAGCGTCGAAGGCACGAGCATGCCGCTCCCGGACCCCTTCTTCGTGCTCGCAACCGAGAACCCGGTTGAGTTCGAAGGGACCTTTCCTCTGCCGGAAGCGCAGAAGGACCGGTTCTTTCTCTCGATAGGAGTCGGCTATCCCGAGCGGGAGGTCGAAAAGGAGATCGTCGAGAACCAGCGCCGTCTCTCGCATCCAGTCACGGACATGGTGGCGGTGACAGATCCCGACACGGTGCGCGAGATGCAGGAGGCGGTGCTCTCGATCTTTGTCGAGGAGGCGGTCTTCGACTACATAATCGATCTGGTGCATGCGACCAGAAGCGCGGCCGGGGTGCGAATCGGCGTCTCACCGCGAGGAACGCTTGCGCTGTACAAGGGGGCCCAGGCGCTGGCGGCAATCCGCGGACGCGACTTTGTCATCCCCGACGATGTGAAGGCGCTCGTGCACGGGGTGTTCGGCAAGCGGATCATTCTCAACGCCGATGCCCAGATCAGGGGACTCAGCGTTGCAGGAATCATAGACGGGGTCGTGGACACGGTCTCGGTGCCGCTGCTTGAAGGAAAGAAATGAACCGTGGTGCCTACTTCGGGCTTGCCGCCGCGCTCGCTCTACTTCTTTTTGTGCCAGTTGTGGCGCTGCAGTGGGCCGGATTCTTCTTTGTTCTCGTGATTCTGGCCTCGCGGGCATACAGCACCGTCCTTCGTCGCGGAATAACTGTGGAGCGCCGTCTCACTTCGATCCGCACGTTCAAGTTCCATCCTGCTGCCGTGGAGCTGGTGATCACGAATCACAGTCCGCTGCCGGCGTTCCATCTTGCCATCTATGATCAGGCCGGGAACTTTCCCGGCCGCGATCAGAACAGGGCTATTCTCTCGCTCGGTGGCAGGGCGCGGACCCACTTTCGCTATGAGATTACCGCCTACAACCGGGGCGTCTACCCGATCGGGCCGGTAACGCTCTCCTCCACCGATCCCATCGGACTTTTTCCCTGGCGCCGCGAAATCTCTCTTCCGGCGGAGTTCGTAGTCTATCCCTCGATCTATCCGGTCACAGTCGAAGCTCAGTCAGGCATACCGTCGGGCTCGGTACGGGTATGGAATCCCATATACGAGGACGTCACCAACTACCGTTCGGTGCGGGAATATGTGGCCGGGGATGATCCGCGCCGGATCGACTGGAAAGTCTCGGCCCGAACGGGCGGGCTCCACACCATCCAGTACCTCCCGGCAATTTCCTTCACCGTGCTGATCCTGCTCGACCTCAACACCAACCACTACGCTCTGCGAAACCGTTATCAGCACACCGAGCGTGCGATTGAAGCGGTGGCCTCGCTCATCCGCGGCGTAACGGAGCTTGGGCAGGCGTACGCGCTGAACGCGGGCGGGACCGCCTCCATTCCGGCGGGCGCCGGCGCCGCCCACGCTGTTTCCGGACTCGAGCTTCTGAGCCGGGTTGCCGCCCTTCCGGGCGATTCCAGCGAAGGACCGCTGGAGAGTTACCTTGAGGGCGGTGTGCGGCCCTCTCCCGGGACACGGGTCTACTTTGTGGGGCCGGTCCTCACGCCCGAGCGGCGGAAGCTGCTCGCCTCGTCCTTCGATCCCGGACAGATCGAGCTGTGGTATCTGGACGAAGGAGAAAGCCGCACGCGTGCAGGCACCACGGAGCTCATGCGGACCCGCTGGATAACGGCGACAGGAGAGCCAATCCTTGATTGAGACCCACGCGTCCCGATTCCGTTCAACCGTCCTTCACCCCTTCCTGAGCATTGCGCTGCCGTTCCTTTTCCTTCTGTCTGTCTGTGCCGCGGTGAACGGTGCGGCGGTCCGGCTGTCCGGCGATGCGGAAGCCGTTACGGCTCCGTTATTCGGAATCGGGTTCATCGTCCTTCTCTTCGCGTTGCAGGCGGAAGAGGCGGTCGGTTCCTATCTCGTCAGGCGGGAGCGGGCCGGCGCCCTCCTTCGCGTCCGGGAGCTCGCCGTTCTGCTGACGGTCTGTTATCTGATACTTGCCCTCGCGCGGCACGACGGCGGAAACCGGTTCGTTCCGAACGGACTGTTCGTCGCAAAGCTTCTGATTCTCGGAACCGGATGGGTGCTGAGCCTCGTCATCCATCTGCGGCTGCACGCCCTGGAGACTTTCTACACCGTTCGAGGCCGACGCCGTGGCAATGCGCTTCACCACGCCATCCGTCAGGCCGCGCATGTTGCAGGCGAAGCACGGACGGGACTGCTCCAGGTCCGACGCGCAGCGAACGTTTTCCTGTTTCTGCTGGGAGCGGCTATTCTCATCCTCTGGTTTGCGGGACTCCCGCCGGACCGGGCGACGCTGCTCGCAGGCTGCGCCTATTGTGCGGCCTACATCGTCTCACGCGCGGTGCTTGCTCTTTCAGTCGACGAGGTCGAGCTCGCAGGTGATGGATTGGTGCTGCCGAAACTGCTGATCCGAAAAAGGGTGACTGCGGCGGCGATCCTCGGAGCCGCGGCGCTTCTGGTCGCGCTCTTCTGCGCCTCCGACCGCTCGCTTCTGCCGCCTGAGCTGCTATCACGCTTCTTTGCGTGGCTTGCGGGGCTCTTTCCGCAGCCGGGGACCCCGCCCGCTCTGCCGCCGCGTCAGGCGCCGGCCCCGACGCCGCTTCCCGACCTCGGCAGGATGATGGGCGCTCTGCCGCAGCTCAAGCCTATTCCGTGGCTCTCGGCGGTGTGGGCCGTGCTGCGATTCGTCGGGATTGCAGTCGGCGCAGGGTTGATTCTCCTCTTCGTGATCGGACCGGTCTTTTCACGCGATTTCCGCTCCTTCCTCCGAAGAATCAATCCCCTGTCCGCGACCCTGCGATTCTTCCTGCGTGGTCTTCGAACTGCCACGCGATGGCTGCGCAGGGCCGTCCGCGCATTCCGGCGGCTGCTGGTCGGTGGAAGCAGCGACGCTGCTTCGGAGCAGCTGCCCTACGGTCCGCGGCCGGAACGGATTGTGTTCTCCCCGGACCGGCGAAAACGGCTCGAGATGGACCGCGTGCGAAGGGAGTTTTTCCGGCTTGTGGAGTGGGGCGAGCGGGCGGGCGCGCGCCGGATCGAATCCGCGACCGCCGACGAGTACGCCGGGGCGCTCGCCCGGATAGTCCCCGAGAGCGCCGGATCGCTCGCCTCGGTGGCGGAGATATTCGACGAGGCGGTTTACTCCCGGCGTCCGATCGGAAGGGAAAGGATACAGGAGCTCAGGCGCTCGGTGGACGAAGTGGTCCGCAACTGACAGTCGTTGAAAACCTTTCCCCTCGCTTGTGACGCCGTGCGAATCCGGGATAATCTGTGCATACCAATGCCTACACTTACCACGCTGCACCGGGATGAGCATCTCATCGTTGTCGACAAACCGGCAGGGCTTCTGATCCACCCCAACGCCTACGACTGGAAATCACCCACCTGTATGAGCCTCGTCGAGGAGCTTACCGGGAAAAAGAGCTACACCGTCCACCGGCTGGATCGCGGTACTTCCGGGATTGTCGTGCTCGCGCTCGATGCCGCTTCGGCGGCCGCGCTTTCTCTGGCCTTTCGTGAGCGGCGGGTGGAGAAGCGCTACCTGGCGCTCGTCCGCGGATTCACAGACGAGGAGGGAGAGGTCGACAGCCCGATCAGACGGGGCTCCGACTCGCCGGAGGCGCCCGCGCTTACGCTGTACCGTACAATAAGCAGCGTTGAGCTTCCGGTGGCGATAGGCCCGCACGCAACCGCCCGTTATTCGCTTGTCTCACTCGACCTGAAGACAGGCAGGCTCCACCAGGCGCGCCGCCACATGCACCGCATCAATCACCCGGTCGTCGGCGACAAGCGGCACGGCGACCGGGACCACAACCGTTACTTTCTGGAACGCTTCGGCCGGGAGTATCTTTTCCTGCGCGCTATCGGGATCACCTTTCCGGACCCTGCCACGGGCGGACGCATCGAAGTGTGGGGCGGATTGCCCGGCTACTGGCGGCAGGTGCTCACGGAGATCGCAATGGAAGTTCCTCCGGAGCTCGACCGACCGCCGCTTGCAAGGCAAATCGAATAAGCGGGCCCCGCCGTGCAATCTGCCGCTCCTCGACTGACGTAGGAATTGGAAACGGCCTCCGATCCGTTGATAGGCGCCGGAGGAGCTGATATATTCCGGACACACCATGTCAGAATTCCAGACCCGGGTGACCGAGCCCGAAGTGACACCCTTTTATGACACGCTCTCATCGGCCGCGCGAGGCAATCGAGAATACCGCTCCATGCGATTACACCGCCCGCGGCTTCGCCGTGTCCTGCTGTTTCCCTTTGAGATGTTCTTTACGGCCCACGTGGGGATTGCACTGCTCATTGCCGGCTATACGTTTGCGCTCGCTTTCGTAACACCCCACATCAACTCTCTCATGATCTTCCGGTCGCTCGTCCAGGGCCAGCATCTCAAGCCAGTGAAACCGGTCCCGCTCGCGGACATCCCTGTCCGGGACCGCGAAATGTTCATCCGCCTCGAGGACGGGCACTTCTACAAGCATCACGGAATTGACCTGGGCGCGATCCGGGAAGCCTACCTCATCAACAGGCGCGCCGGCTATTTCGTGCGTGGAGCAAGCACCATCGACCAGCAGCTTGCACGGACGCTCTTTCTCACAATGGACAAGAACTACTATCGCAAGTATCTGGAAGCGTTCATCGCTGTGGAGATGGATGCGTTGTTGCCGAAGAACCGGATACTCGAGCTCTATCTGAACAGCATCGAGTGGGGACCGGGCGTTTTCGGAATCGGACAGGCGTCCCTCTACGAGTACGGAAAGCCCTTCCAGAAGCTTACGACGGATCAGGTGCGGAGAATGGCTGCCATCCTGCCGAGCCCGCTGCGATTCAACGTGTCGAACTTCACGAGCAGCGCCGGACTCTACGATCGCTATCTCTTCCTTCTCGGCCACCGGAACAACTGAGCGAGATCCGGAATCCCGGCGTCGTAACGGGATTCGAGCACGATGCGCGCGAGATCGGTCACAGCACCGTGATGGGCGTCGATCACGGCGGAGTCCGATGTCGCCAGAAGCGCCGCGGGAAAGGCCGCAAGAGCGCGATCCGCCGATTCCACCACCTCGCAGCGAACCTGCGCGCCGCTCTGAGCTGCGATTCGGGTCACGAGCGCGGCGTGGCGAAGGCTCGCGGTTACCGGCCGGTCCAGGTAGACGACAGCTTCGGCTCCCGCATCCCGGATCACCTCGCACAGCGCCGTGACCGCTTCGGTCAGAAGCTCTGGCCGGCTTACGCGACCGTGAGCGCCCCCCGCATCGCGGACAAAACCGTCGTCACATACAAAAACCAGTCGTCCCAGCCGGTAGTTGAGCAACACGAAAAGAACATTGTATCCATCAATATATATTTCAGCGGTTGCAGGGATGGCACGGAGAAGACGGCAGCGGCGTCGCTTCGCGGCGTCAGCAGCTGCAGCACCCCGGTAGAGGACCAGACGCTCTTCGCCGGAGAGGCGGTACCGGTCTCCGACCAGTTGAAGCGATCCCCTCTCCGGATAGCTGCGGTCGAGAAGGTACCGGTAGTCCTCAATTGCTGCGCCAAGCTGCTCACTGAACGGTGACCCTCCGGAGCTGTTCGCCGAATCCGCCTGGCTCACTGCATTCACCTCAGGTGATCAGCTCCGGCGGCAGGTGATCGGTACGATTTATGTACTGTACGATATTGATTTGCGAGTGAAAGTCGATCCGGGTGATTGACGTATTGTTGGTGTGAAGCCATACGTTGTCGGCCTCCGAAATGCCGACGACGTGGCCCATGAACCAGTTGAAGAAGCCGCCGTGGCTCACCATTGCAACGTGGTCGTCGGTCCCGTTGTGACGCCGGAGCAGCTCGTCGAGCACCCGGCGGGCGCGCACCGGCCGGTCGGCCTTCGGCTCGAAGGGCCGGTTCCACCACCCGTTTTCACCCACGTCGTCGGGCAGTCGGAGATGAGGAAAATCGCGCTCGAGCTCGGCACGCGTGCGGCCGGGCCTTCCGTCCGGCGATCCGCCGGGGCCGTCGTCAAGGTAGATCCCTCCGGATTCGTGAATGTCCGGCCACGCAACCAGTGGAACTCCAGTTGCGTTCGAGATGTAGGTCCCGGTTACGATGGCCCGCTCCATGAGGCTGCAATACAGATGCGTGATCCCGAAGCCGGACAGGTCCTTGCTGTCCATGCCGACCGGCCTGTGGTGCTTCGGGCCGGCGGCGAGCCAGACGGCCAGCAGCTCTGCCTGCCGGTGACCAGTTTCGGTGAGTTTCGGGTCTTCGCTTCGCCCGACGTCGGAGCCGGTACGGTCGGCGATCTCGTTGTTGAAGGATTGGGCGTGGCGGAGGTAGTAGAGTCTCATGCGGGTACCTATCTCGATGAGCACCTGAAGACGGGCCGCTCTCCGCGCGCATGATCCATCGACCCGGGAAGACGCCGCGAGACGACAAGGCGCAAGTTACGCCGGCGTTTGAACTGGATCTGAGTTACGTGAACCGGAACTGTGTCGGGCATGTGACGACATGGTAACCGTGTGCGGCTTTTTGTACAATATCCGGCAAATTGTGAGTCTCGACCGGACCCGTTGAACGGTCACACCCGTTTGAACGCGAGTGTGACTTTTGTCGCCCCGAACCCGAATGCGTTCGAAAGCGCAATGTCGACCTTTCGCTCCTGAGGCTCTTTCGGCACCAGGTTGAAATCGTCGAATCCCTCTTCCGGATCTTCCAGATTGAGCGTTGGCGGCACGACGCCGTTGCGGATAGCGAGAATGCTGTATATCGCCTCGATCGCGCCCGCAGCGCCGAGCGTGTGTCCGGTTGCCGATTTCGTGGAAGATATCGCGGCGGCAGGTTTGTCGCCCGTCACGCGCCGGATGGCCGCAAGCTCGCCGCGGTCGCCGACAGGCGTGCTCGTTGCGTGCGCGTTGAAATAATCGACCTGATCCGGTCGTATTTTGGCCCGCTCGAGACAGGTTGAAATGGCACGGTACTCGCCCTCACCGTCGGGGCTGGTGGCGGTGATATGGTATGCATCGCTCGCGGAGGCGTAACCGGCAAGTTCGGCGTAAATTGTCGCGCCGCGAGCCTTCGCATGCTCGTACTCCTCCATGATCAGAACTCCCGCCCCCTCCGCGATCACAAAACCGTCTCTGCCGCGGTCAAAGGGCCGCGATGCCTGCTCGGGCGTATCATTCCGGCCGGTAGAAAGTGCACGGGTCTGACAGAATGCGGCAATCGCCATCGCGTCCACGCCGGCATCCGAGCCTCCGGCAACCACGACATCGGCCTCGTCCAGAAGTATGAGCCTCGCCGCAGTCGCTATCGACTCGGACCCGGTGGCGCAGGCGCTCACGACACCGAAATCGGCGCCCTTGAAGCCGTATTTGATGCAGATCTGTCCGCTTGCCAGGTTGATTACCTGAGATGCGATGAAGAAGGGCGAGAGGGCCCGCTGCCCCGACCGGTCAAAATCCCGCGTCCCGTTCTCCAGCGTGACGAAACCGCCGATTCCGGACCCCATGACAACGGATGTCCGCTGCCGTTCGATCTCGTCTTCGGGGTGCCAGCCTGCGTCGTCGAGAGCCTGGCGCGTCGCTTCCAGCGCGTAGAGAATGAACTTGTCGTTTCGGCTCTGGTCGCGACCGGAAAAGGTCCCTTCCAGGTCGAAGAGGCCCGGGTCGGTGCCGATTGGGATGATTCCGGCTATCTTCGAGGAGACTCCCGAAATGTCGAAGGTATCGATTGCACGAATGCCCGAGGCGCTCGCCATCAGCTTGTTCCAGTTGGTTTCAACGCCGCTGCCGAGCGGCGTCAAGGCCCCCATGCCGGTCACTACTATCCGTTTCATTCAAGCGTACTCCAAATTCTGCCGGCGCAATCGCCTGGAGAGACAAATCTCGGTCGCCGACCGATTAGATGATCATAGTAATCCTGGCCTCAGGAGTCAAGGTCAATCGGTTTACAACGGTATGGTGCGCTGATACAGTAACCCTATGCAGAGGAAAACGTTCGGCTCGCCCATCTGCTGGGGGATCATCGGCTGCGGCGACGTGACCGAGGTGAAGAGCGGTCCCGGCCTGCAAAAGGCACGGGACAGCAGACTCGTGGCGGTAATGCGGCGGACCGGTGACCTGGCTCGCGACTATGCGGAGCGGCACGGCGTTCCTGCCTGGTACGATGATGCCGACCGTCTCATCGCCGATCCACAGGTCACGGCAGTCTATATCGCAACGCCGCCTGAGACGCACCTGGAATACGCACTGAAGGTGGCCCGTGCGGGAAAGCCGGCATACGTGGAAAAGCCGATGGCGCGAAACCACCGCGAGTGTCTGGAAATGGCAGACGCGTTCGAGCGGTCCGGCCTTCCGCTCTACGTCGCCTATTACCGGCGTGCTCTTCCTCGGTTCCTCAAGGTGAAGGAGCTGCTCGAGGCGTCCGCCATCGGACGGCCCACCGGCGTGTCACTTGTTCATACCCGTCCTCTGCCGGATCCCAATGACACTGCGCTTCCGTGGCGGCTCGATGCGGCAAGCGCGGGCGGCGGGCTTGTCATGGACATGGGCTCACACGCGCTCGACATCATTGATTTCCTGCTCGGCGCGCTCGAAGAGGTGGGCGGGAACGCATGGAATCTCGGCGGCGTCTCCCGAGTCGAAGACCGCGTGGTGGGAACCTTCGCCGCGGGCGGGGTTCCGGGTACCGCGAGCTGGAACTATTCCGGCGCGTTCGATGAGGATCTTCTCGTGATCGACGGAACAAAAGGATCGATTCGACTTTCGGTCTTCGGGAACGATCCGGTCCTGCTGGCCGCGCGGGAGGAGAGCAGAGAGTTCGATCTGCCCAATCCGCCGCACGTCCAGCAGCCTCTGATTCAGACTGTCGTCGATGACCTTCTCGGCCGCGGTTCCTGCCCGAGCACGGGGAGGTCGGCAGCGCGGACGAGCGCCGTGCTCGACACACTGCTTTCCGAATACTACGGCGGCCGGGAGGACGCTTTCTGGACCCGTCCGGAGAGCTGGCCCGGTATCACGGCGTGAAAGTGGACCGTATTACCTTGCGAAATTTGACAACATATGTTAAAGTAACCTTCTAAACAAATCAGAAAAAATCACGAGACTTACGAGGACACCTGATGCCTGATGAGATGAAACTCGTCCGCGAGTCGGAATTGAAGGGGCTTGTAATTGACCGCCTTCTCGAAGTTGGGATGCCCCGCGAAGATGCCGCCATAGTATCCGACGTTCTGGTATTTGCGGACCTTCGAGGCGTGCATTCGCACGGCGTTCTGCGTGTAGAGCACTACACGAACCGCGTCAGAGCCGGCGGCATGAATTTGCATGTACGGCTTGCGATGAAACAGCTGAAGCCCGGAATGGGAATTGTTGACGCGCAGGGCGGCCCTGGTCACCCTGCTATGAAGTATGCAACCGAATCCGCCGTCGCGATGGCCCGGGAGCAGGGAATGGCGATCGTCGGGGTCAAGAACAACAGCCACTGCGGCGCTCTCGCCTACTATGTGCAGGCGGCGCTCGACGCGAAGATGGCCTCCATTGTCTGCGTAAATACCGATAGCGCGGTGGTTCCCACCGGGGGACGATCCTCGTTCCTCGGCACCAACCCCTTCGCCTTCGGATATCCGGGACGCCGGGAGTCAGTTCTCCTCGACATGGCGACCAGCGAGGTTGCCTTCGGGAAGATTTTCTACGCTCGCGAGCGGAATATGCCGATTCCCGACAGCTGGGCAGTCGACGCAGACGGCAACAAGTGCACCGACCCACACAAGGCCGCAGCGCTCCATCCCTTCGGCGGAGCCAAGGGCTACGGCGTCAATGTGCTGGTGGAGGCGCTTACCGGTCTGATGATCGGCGGCGTGTTCGGCCCGCATGTCGGGAAGATGTACGCAGATCTGGGCACCTACCGCGACCTTGCCTCCTTCATCCTGGTGATCGACCCGGGCGTCTTCTGGCAGTCGGACGGCTATCTCGACACGGCTCAGCAGATGTTCGACGAGCTGCACGCCCGGCCGGCCGCCCCCGGCTCGAAAGGCGTCCTTCTGCCGGGAGAGATCGAAACAACCAACATGAAGCGCGCCCGCGAGGAAGGAATCACAATTCCGAAGAGCGTCTACGATTTCCTGACCACTCCACGGTCCAAGGAGTAGCAGCGATTGTGAAAAGGTTACTCGAGGTGATACTCCCGGGTGTTGCACGCGTGAATGGCGTCTTCATCGTGATCGAGAAGACGTGGCTAATCATCCTCATGGTCGGCATGCTCATTTTCGGCTTTCTCCAGGTGTTTTCGCGCTATGTGCTGAAGTCGCCGATCGATTGGTCGGAGGAGCTTCTGACCTACTCTTTCGCGTGGGCGAGTTTCGTCGGCGCAAGCCTTGCTATTCACACCAAGAGCCATTTCTCGGTCGACCTGCTCGTACGGGTCTTCCCTCACGGCCTTCGTAAAGCTGTGGAAATCTTTACGTGGTCGCTGGTTCTCCTGTTCTCGATCTTCCTCATCGTCATGGGGTGGGTCCTCACCATGGCCAACCGCATACAGATGATGAACGTCCTTCCGCTGTCGATGGTCTGGGCCTACCTCGCAATGCCGGTCTCGGGCCTATTCATTTTGAGTCACACCGTGCAGATACTCATGGAAACCATCCTTGATGTCAATCGCGCCGAGGCGCAAGAATCGTGATAGCTGCACTTTTTCTCACATTCATAGGGCTCCTCGTCCTGGAGTTGCCGGTGTCGTTCTCTCTGCTGATAGCGACGCTTGTGGCCATGACCCTCTTCAGCAACATCGACGTAATCGCCATCATCTCCAATATGTTCCATGCGAGCTCCAATTTCAGCCTCGTAGCCGTTCCATTCTTCATTCTCGCCGGCGGTTTTATGGACCGCGGCGGTATCTCGCGGCGCCTCGTGACCTTTGCATCGAACCTGATCGGCCACATTCGCGGGGGCCTTGCCAACGCGAGCGTGGTGGCGGCGATGTTCTTCGCGGGGCTCTCGGGCGCGGCTGCGGCAGACACGGCGGCAGTCGGCAGCCTCCTCATCCCGGCGATGAAGAAGAAGGGCTACGGGAAGGCCATCCCGACCAGCGTCATGGCGACGGCGGGCTCGATAGGAATCGTCATCCCGCCGAGCATCCCGATGATCATTCTGGGCATAACCGCCAGCGTGTCGATCGGAGGCCTCTTCATGGGCGGCTTCATCCCCGGCATCCTCATGGGTGTCGCGCTGATGATCGTCAACTACTTCATCACTAAGGTCCGGAAGATCGAGCCCGAGCCTCGGGCAAGCATCAAAGAGGTGGGGCGCTCGTTCGTCGATTCGTTTCTCGCACTCTTCACCGTCGTCATCATCGTCGGCGGCATCAGCTTCGGCATTTTCACCCCGACCGAGGCGTCGATAATCGCTGCGCTTTACGCCTTTATCGTGGGCTTCTTCGTCTACCGCGAGCTGAAAATCAAGGACCTGCCGGTGGTTCTGGTCAACGCGGCGGTGACTACCGGTGTCGTTGTCCTGACCATCGCTGCAGCTTCAAGCTTCGGCTGGATTCTCGCTGCCGAGCAGATTCCCGGGCAGATCGCCCACTTCCTCGTGTCCCTCACGGGCAACAAGTGGATCCTGCTCCTCCTGATCAACCTCTTCTTCATCGTCCTGGGAACCTTTCTCGATCCCTCGGCGATAATCATCATCGTCGTCCCGATCATCTGGCCTATCGTCCAGCAGCTCGGCATAAACCCGATCCATTTCGGCGTGATGACGATCGTAAACATGGCAATCGGGCAATGTACGCCCCCTGTGGGCATTGCCCTGTTTGTGGCGTCCGGAATCTCCGGGGCGAAACTGAGTGATATCCTCGGCACCTACGTGCGATACATCGGAGCGCTCATCATTGTGCTCCTGTTCGTGACCTTCGTGCCCGCAATATCAACGTGGCTGCCGACGCTGACCGGATACATCAAATGATTCACTTTTTTTAAGGAGGTCGTAATGAAACGACTTGTATTGCTTCTCGTCGCGTTTCTCGCAGTAACGGGCATGCTCTTCGCCAACGGTTCGAGCGAGAAATCCTCTTCTTCTGCTGCCGCTGCGGCACAGAAGCCCCTCGTCATGCGGGCAACCAACACCCTGCCGGAAAATCATCCGATGACCCAGGCGCTCAACAGGTTCGCGGATCTGGTCAAGGCCGGCACCAACGGTGCGGTAACCGTCCAGGTTTTCCCGAACAGCACGCTCGGTGGAAACACCAACATGGTCGAAGGCGTCCAGCTCGGGACCATCGATATCTGCAACCAGTTCGCGGGTACCTTCTCGAGCTATGTGCCGGAGATGGATTTCCTCGCGCTGCCCTTCTTGTTCCAGAGCGCCGACGAGCTGTACAAGGCGCTGAACGGCAAAGCCGGTGAGATACTCGCGAAGGCGCTCGAGGCGAAAGGTTTCCATCCGCTCGGATACTTCTACGGCGGCGCGCGCAGCCTCATGAACAACGTTCGCCCGATCAACTCCCCGGCGGACCTCAAGGGCCTCAAGATCCGTACGATCCCCAGCAAGATCACCCTTGACAGCATCAAGGCAATGGGAGCGATCCCGGTAGCCATGAGCCAGGCTGACGTATACTCGGCGCTGCAGCAGGGCGTGCTCGACGGCTGGGAGAACAGCCCCACCACCCTTCAGACCCTTAAGCTCTATGAAGTGACCAAGTACGTCTCCTGGACCCGGCACTTCATGACACCGGACCTCTTCGTTCTGTCCTCGAAGACCTGGGCGAAGCTGACGCCGGACCAGCAGAAGGTCGTCACCGACGCCGCGAAGAAGGCTGTTGCGTTCGAGCGTGGCGCGTGGGACACCGCCGAGGCGAAGAACGTCGAACTGCTCAAGCAGGAAGGCGTGAAGTTCAACGACGTCGCCGACCTCGCCGCCTTCAAGGCAGCGGTGAAGCCGCTCTGGACCGCCTACGAGGACAAGTTCCACAACGGCCTTGTGGCCGCCGCCCTCGGCAACTGAGCTCCGTCAAACGCGAAAGCACAGGGATGGTGCCCTTCGGGGCGCCATCCCTCTTTTTTTGCTTTACAGGCCGATGCGTCCTAGGTGATAATGAAATCTGGTTAGTTACCAGTTAAGGAGGAGCTATGAAAAAGAGTCTAGGGATTCTTGCGTGTCTGGTTATGCTCACTGTGGGAAGTCTCTCCGTGTTCGCAAAGGGTGCGGCTGAGCAGCCTGCGGCGAGCGCCGCGAAAAAGCAGCTGACGTTTGTCTTTGTCCCCGGCGTCGTCGATCCGTTCTATTTCACCATGGAAAAGGGTGCCCAGGCGGCGGCAAAAAAATACGGCGTCAATCTCGTCGTTGCCGACTATCCGAAGTCCTGGGGACCTGAGGTCCAGGTGCCCATTCTGCAGGCAACCGTGGCCCGCGGAAATGTCGATATGGTCTTTATCGCTCCTACGTCGACCGGCCCCGCGCTGATCGCCCCGTTGAAGAAGCTCTACGACCAGGGAATCGAGATCATCACCGTCGACACCTTCCTCGGCGACGGTAACTATTCCAAGCCGAGTGACTACTCGTTCCCGCTTGCCTACATCGGGTCTGACAACGTCGCCGGCGGAAAGCTCATGGGCGAAGATCTCGCGAAGCTGATCGGCGAGAAGGGGCAGGTCTACATCAACTCGACAAACCCGGACGTCTCGTCGGTCAACGGGCGCATCGAAGGCTTCAAGAAGGGGATCGCCGAGTTCCCGAACATCCAGCTCGTCGGCGTCGACTATAACCTCGACGTCCAGCAGAAGGCCCAGGAGCAAACCGCGGCGATTCTCCAGAAATATCCGAAGCTCGCCGGAGTCTTTGGAACCAACCTCTACAGCGCCTCCGGTGCCTACCAGGCAGTTGTCAACGCCGGGCTCACCGGTGCGGTGAAAATCGCCTCCTGGGATGCGACGCAGGATCTGATCAATGCGCTCAAAGCGGGTCAGATCGACATGACGCTCGCCCAGAAGCCGGCGGACATGGGGTACCTCGCCGTCGAATGGGGATACAAGTACTTCACCGAGAAGGCGAAGGTTCCCAAGAGCATTCCGACCGGGTTTGAGCTGTTCACCAAGGCCAATGTCAACGACCCGAAAATGCAGCAGTATATCTACAGCAAGTAGTCGGATAGGTATAGCGATACCGACAACGTAAGGCTGCCCGTCCGGCCACGCCGGGCGGGCAGCTTTTGTCAGGATGTGACCGGAATGGGAGTCTCGCTGCATGTCGAATGAGAACGTTTATCCGGAAGTCGATCTCGACAAGAGCACCGGATTGTCGGTGCTGGCCCGCAACTGGGCGCTTGCGTTTCTGATCCTGCTTTTTGTCGTTTTCAGCTTCACGGGGCAGGGATTCCTCAGCCTCAACAACTTTCAGAACATTCTGTACCTGTCCACAACCTTCGTGCTGCTTGCCGCGGCCGAAACCTTCATAATCATCTCCGGCGGAATAGATCTTTCCGTCGGTTTTGTCATGGGGCTGGCGTCGGTACTTTCGGCGCAGATCATGCAGGCCATGTACGCGGCAAACATCTCGGCGGGCAATTCGGCCCTGGTCGGCTCACTTGTCGCCATGGTCGTAGGCGTCCTTCCCGGCCTTGCAAGCGGGCTGCTGATAGCCCGATTTCGGGTGCCGCCCTTCATTGCCACGCTCGGCGTGATGGGCATCACCAACGGAATTACACTCACCATCTGTCAGGGCTTCCCCGTCACGGGAATACCACGGAGTCTCGTGCAGATCGGCAACGGATATCTGTTCTATCATTTCCCGTCACTCGGATCGCGCTTTTTTGTCCGTCCTTCGGGTCTGCAGGACTCCCAGATCCGAAACCTTGTGAGGATCTTCCCCAACGGTCTCCTGCTCTGGCTCATCGTCATTGCGGTCCTGTGGTTCGTGCTGAATCGAACCCGGTTCGGGCAGCACACCTTTGCAATAGGCGGCAGCATGGAGGCGGCAACGCGCGCCGGCATCGACGTGAAGCGCCACATCGTGACGCTCTACGTCATTTCGTCGCTCCTCGCCTCGCTCGCCGGGGTATACAACGTCTTCCAGACCGGCGTCGGCAACTTCACTCCCTACAACGCGTCGTATGAGCTTTTCGCGATTGCGGCAGTGGTTATCGGCGGCGCGAGCCTCATGGGCGGGAAAGGAAGCCTCATCGGCTCGGTCGTCGGCGTCCTGATTCTTGCGGTCCTCAACAATGGACTTTCCATATCGGGCATCCCCGCGTTTTACCGGTTTGTCGCCGTAGGCGTAATCCTGGTGTTCGCGGTGGTCATGGATCAACTCTTCCCGGACCGGATATAGGACGGCCAACTTATATGAGCGTCAGAACAGATTCGAACCGCCCGAACCCGCTCGTCTCCTTTGTCGGCCGCCGGTGGGCTCTGCTCTTCCTGATTGCGGAGTTCGTGCTTTTCAGCGTCATCGCGACCGGGTTCTTCACAATCAACACCTTCCAGCTGGTCTTCATCGCCGGTATCCCGCTTTTCCTGCTGGGTGTCGCCGAGACCTTTGTCATCGTATCCGGGGGAATCGACCTTTCGGTCGGCTTCGTCTTCGGCTTCGCAAGCGTCGTGTCGGCAAAGCTTGTGGTGGCCTTTCAGACTGCCGGCATGTCGGACGCAACCGCGATCCTGCTCGGTGTCCTCGCGACCCTCGTGATCGGCACCATCCCCGGTTACATCAACGGCGTCCTCGTTGCGCGACTCAACGTGCCACCGTTCATCGCGACCTACTCCATGCTCTCGGTAACCTACGGGATATCGGAGCTGCTGGTGGAGGGTTCCCAGGCAGGCAACCTCCCCTACCTCGCGAGCACTATCGGCACCGGATACATCGCCTATTTCATCCCCGGGCAGGGTTTTTCGTTCTTCACGCACGAGAGGGTGAGCCGCGGGACCCAGGTGATTCCCCTCATTCCCATCATCGTGGTCGTTGCGCTCATCTTCGTTTTGATTTTTGCCTATGTTCTTCGCAGCACCAGGTTCGGAACGCATACCTATGCCATCGGCGGTAATACGGACGCGGCGACCCGTTCGGGCATAAACGTGAAGGGCCATCTCGAGCGCGTGTACTCGATCTCCGCCTTTCTCGCGACGCTCGCGGGGGTGATCTATATGCTTCAGTACGCGCAGGGCAAGTCGGACGCCGGAGCCACCTATCTGCTCGACTCGATTGTGGCCGTGGTCATCGGCGGTGCAAGCCTCTACGGCGGTGTCGGATCGATCGGCGGAACCATCATCGGCGCCCTGCTTCTGTCGGTACTCGAGACCGGCCTGCGCGTGTTCGGCGTTCCTACCTTCATCATCTACATCATCGTGGGCGTCATCCTGCTGGTCGCGGTTCTGATCGACCAGTTCTTCCCGGAGATTATCGAAAGCGACGCGAGGAGTGAGAATGAGCTATCTGCTTGAAGTACGAAATATCGTCAAGAAATTCGGCGGGCTTGTGGCGGTGAACGACGTGAGCCTCGGGGTCAATCCCGGCGAAGTTGTGGCGCTTCTCGGTGACAACGGGGCCGGCAAGTCGACGTTGATCAAGGTCATATCCGGCGTTCACGTGCCGGAAGAGGGCGAAATCTACTTCGAGGGCAATCGCGCGCACATCGAGAACCCGATGGACGCACTCTCGCTCGGTATCGAAACGATATATCAGGACCTCGCCCTCGCCGAAAACCTGAACGTCTACTCAAACATCTTCCTCGGCCGCGAGAAAACACGCAAGTTCGCCGGTTTTCTGCCGGTCCTCGACCACGATTACATGCAGAATGAGGCACGGAAGGTGCTGGATAACCTTGTCATCAAGATTCCGTCCCTCAAATCGCGGATAAAGAACCTTTCCGGCGGACAGCGTCAGGCGGTCGCGATCTCCCGCTCCCTGTACTGGAACGCCAAGATACTCATCATGGACGAACCTACCGCGGCGCTCGGAGTGGCACAACAGAGCCAGGTTCTCGAGCTCGTCAACTCACTGAAACAGCACGGCATCGGCATCATCCTCATAAGCCATACAATGTTCGACGTATTCAAGGTGGCCGATCGCATCGTGGTGATGCGGCGCGGCCAGAAAGTCGCCGAAAGACAGCGCGCCGAAACCACGCCGGATGAAATCGTCGGCTACATCGTCGGTTCCGAAGAGGTTTAGCGCGAGCGGGACAGCAGCGCCCGCCTATCCCTGCCGCCGTCGGAGGGAGATGCGCCGCGCCGCGGCAATGTGCGTGCTTATGGTATGTGTCCGCGAGAGGAGCTCGTGAATGCCACGCCGATCGCGGCGAAGAAGAGGTGGCAGCAGGTAGAGAGCCGCCAGAATCAGGAGCAGAAGTACCGCCGCCGGATCAATCCACGCGCCGAGCTTCGCCCGGACAACCGCATCACCGAGGGTGAAGCGCAGCAGCGATATCGGGAGAAATAGCTCGACGAGAAATCGGATCGAAAGCGACAGGGCACCCGGCGGGCGCCGATCGTCGTTTACGATCATCAGCCTTACCAGCGCCTTCCCCGGCGTCCTTCCGTAGCGCCGCACCGGCACTATAACAAAGAGCAGAGCCAGAATCGCTGTGTCGATGAGCCACCCCCAGGAGACGGGCGACGGCACGTAACGGAGAGGTCCGGCGTCGAAGGCAGGCGGCACCGAAACCGGTGCCGCTCCGGTCAGCCTGATGGCGAGGCGCACCAGAAGGATGCCAGCCCCGGCTATGGAAAGGTCGACCAGAAATGCGACCACCCGCCGCACAAATCCGACACGGGTAACGCTCGGAGAGATCTGCGGCGCGGGGACCGGAAAGAGCCTGACGGCCGCCGGCGCGGCAAGGTATCCGGCAATTCCGCCGACCGTGTTCAGAATGATGTCGTCGACGTCGAACACCCGGTAGGGGGCAGGATAGAGTCCGAAGAGCGCGGAGTACTGGAGCAGCTCGAACGAGACCGTGGTCGCCAGGATCACCGGAAAGGCGACGTGGACCGGCGCCCGGTAGTAATAGCGCAGAAAGAACCCGAGCGGAAGAAGCAGAAGGAAGTTGAGAATCGCCTGCAGAAACACGGTCCGGCCAAAGAGCGACAGTATCCCGGGAACCGAGCTCCAGGTTGAGGCGGGAACGGAATGCACCAGCCGCCTGACGAACATGAAGGGCACGAGCTGTGGATGCGCTGCCCAGTAATAGCGCTTCGCAAAGTCGGGACCCGGCTTCGGCAGAGGAAGAATCACCAGAAAGAGCGCTACGACGCAGTAGAAGATGAACGCGTAGAGAACAAGGGTTCTGACACCCTGAACCCTTCCGTACCGCCGCCACTGGATTACGGCCAGGGGAACGAGTGTGACCAGCGCGAAGAGCGGAAAAAGCTCGAGGGCTACGCGGATCGGCTCGAAGTAGATGCGCACGGTTTCGTGAGACCGAGCCGGTCAACCGGCAGGCAGGCTACTCACCGCAGCCGGCGGCAGTCGAGGGACTGGTGAGATCCACCGCGAGCAGGCGAAGCTCGGCCTCGTGAGCGCGTGAAAATCCGAGCTGCAGCACCTCATGCCCCTCTACCGAAAGCTTCAGCAGGCACCGCTCGCTCCGTCCGGCACGAAATAGCTCGATCGCGGCCACGGTAAGGAAGCGTCGCGGGACAAAGGTGCGAAGCAGCGCGCTGTCTTCGCTGCTGCCGTCCACCGGCCAGTCGGAAAGAGCGATGATCTCGCCGCAGGTTACGAACAGCGCATGCGCCGGTTCCACCAGCTTTGGGAAAACGCCGAACGAGCGACCGATGAGGCTCGGCTCGTAGAGCCAGGAATCCGGGCCCGTTGAATCGCCATTGATGCGCCGGAACTCTGCGAGAAAGCGGAGATGGTCTCCACCGCCGGCCGGCGGCGCGGCCCGGAGCGACTCCTCGACCACCGGATCCTTGCCGCTGAGCAGCACGCGAAGGTCTCTCAGAAGGTCGAGGACCGGGTCGGAATCAACCTCGGCGAACTGAATAGTGATAGGCCCGATGCCGTGACTCAACCGAAGCCGGAGCCAGGAGAACGGGCCGCCGGTGCCATGCTCGATTGCCACTATGGCACCGGCATCGTGTTCGGCACTCGAGAGCCCGTCCGCCACCTCTCTGCACCAGAGGAGCCTCCGCCCGTCGAAGGCCAGCATCTGCCGGTCTCCGCCCGCGGCACGCCCGCCGGCTCGTCGGGAGGCTGCGGCCCGATCGGGCCCGATCAGAAGCACATATGGGAATGGGTCCTCATCTTCAGACCAGTCGGCGAGCTCTTTGAGAAAAAGATCGGGAGTGTCGTCCCAGGTGGCGGCCCGCCGGACAGTTGTAATACGCTCTCTTACCATACGCGAAAACTATATGGGCAGCGCTGTTATTCGTCAAGACGAGCCCACGGGTCAGGGATCCGGATCGCCCGTCGAAGGCCCGTGTCCGGCTCAGGAAAGGAGAGTCCGACCGCCGCAAGGTGCAGTGGGTACTCCGCGGAACCGAATGTGCCGAGGTAGAGGCGGTCACCGTCGATCGGGAGGCCGACGGAAGCAAGATGCGCTCTGACCTGGTGACGGAAGCCGCGGGTAAGCTCCACCTGTACATGGATCCCGTCCCTCCGCTCGTCGAGAGCCGTTATCAGCGTTTCGTAGACGACAGAGACCTTTCGGCGGCTGGAAGCGCTGCCGGGGGCCACCGCGGCGACGAGCCTGCGCCCGGGACCAAACGCACGAAAACGCGTTGCAAGGCGCCACGGAGCGCCACCCGGCGGCAGCGGCAGCAGGGTGGCAAGTCCGGGCGGGGGTTCGGCGGACCGCCGGCACAGGGCCGAGTATCGCTTCCTCACCGCGCCGGCGGCAAAGGCAGCGGAAAGCGCATTGAAGCTCCGGTCGTTTCGCGCAAACAGGACAAGTCCCTGCGTGTCGCGATCGAGCCGGTGCAGCAGTCCATGCTCCGTGGGTTTTCTCCCGCGCACCCCGCCGATCTCCGGGAAGCGCGTGAGCACCCATGCCAGCAGCGTGCCGGGCTCGTCCGATTCGAGGGGTGCGGTGTGCATTCCCGGCGGCTTCCAGACGGCAACCACATCGTCGTCTTCCTCGACCACGTGCGGCTCGATCACCTGCTATTTCCGTCCGGGTCTGGTTCGTGCCGGTTGCGGGCTTGGCTTTGGAAGGGTGAAGTGGAAGGTGCTTCCCGCGGCATCTCCGCTCTCGGCCCAGATCCGGCCCTGCAGCGCCTCCACCATCTCCTTGCAGATCATCAGACCAAGGCCGGTACCGGACTCGCCCTCGGTGCCGATCTCCGCGACGTCCGCGTATTGAAAGAGCTGTTTCATTTTGTCGGCAGAAATGCCTATTCCGGTGTCCTGCACCGAAATTTGAATGTAGGCTGATTCGGCACGCGGCTCGACAACTACGCTGCCGCCGCGGGGGGTGAACTTCACCGCGTTGGTGAGAAGGTTGCGCAGAACCGCGTGGATCATCTCCGCGTCGGTATGCAGCGCGGGGATTTCCGTCTTGCGAAGCTCGAGAGAAATTTCCTTTTGTTCGGCAAGCGGACGGACCAGGTCCAGGGTATCGTCGATTACCGAAAGCAGATCGGTTTCCCGCGGGTTGGGCAGGATCATTCCGCGCTCGAGGCGTGACCATTGGACGATGTCGTCCAGAATGGTCAGTGTCTGCCGGGACGCCTTTCGCATTTCGGCCAGGTACTGCAGCTTCTCTTCCCGTTCTATCCCGTCAAAATCCTTCAACATGAGATCGATAAGGGTGTTTATCCCGGAGAAGACGTTCTTCAGATCGTGACCGAGAATCGAGAAGAGCTTGTTCTTTGCGTCATTTGCATCCTGCAGACTGCGGTTCTGAGACTCGAGCATCTGCCGCGACCGCCGCAGTGTCACGTGGGTCTTGACCCGCGCGAGAAGCACCGGGTCGTCCACCGGCTTGGTGATGTAGTCGACCGCACCGACCTCGAACCCTCGTCTCATCTGATCCTGCGATACATATGCAGCCGTGAAAAAAATCACGGGAATTTCGCGTATCACCGGGTGCGCTTTCAGGCGTGAGCACACCTCGAAGCCGTCGATTCCGGGCATGGAGATATCGAGCAATACGAGATCCGGCGGATCGAACTCGACGTTTCGCAGCGCCTGCTCACCCGTGTTCGCCAGGCGGACGTCATATCCGTGGTTCTTGAGCAGATTGCCGACGACCTGAAGCGTCTCCGTTGCATCGTCCACCACAAGTACCGAGGCCGGGTGCGAAGCGCACTGCTCATGTTTTCTGCTCATCGTGATACCTTCTCTTGGGGTCAGTTGAAACCCGAGACTCGACGATCCCGCTTAGAGTAGACAACTCGGAAAAAAGTCGCGTCATTGACTCGATATCGACCAGGTCCGCCGCGTCGCGAAGCGCGGATCCCAGGTCCTCCAGAACCTTGCAGCGGTGGTCCCCGCCGACCTTTCTCAACAGGGTGCCCAGCGCCATGGTACGATTCACGCTGAAGGAGCAGGCGGCAGCCTCCGCGGCAGCGGCCACTTCGCCCTTCAACACCATCCTCAGCCCAGCGATATCCTGTTCGTGCTCCGGAGAATCCAGGTACTGCCGAAGCCGGCCGGTCCATTCGCCCGTCTCATCCGCGGATGCTGTGGATGCTTTTGCCCGCGGTGAAACCGGCCGGCTTTCGTTTGCATCCAATGCCGTTTTCCGGTCGAGAACCTCGGATATCGCCTCAAGCAGCTCATCACGATCAACCGGTTTCCGGAGCGTCCGCCGGGCGCCCAGCACATTCGCATCGACGGCCCGGTCGTTTGACCCTGAAAGGGCCAGAATAGGCACACTGGCAAGCTGCGTGCTGGACCGAATGGCTTTCATCGTCTCCTCACCCGACATCACCGGCATCTCCAGATCCATGAGAATGACATCCGGTACGAGCAGCTCGAGCGAGCGAAGCGCAGCCTCGCCGTTTTCCGCCTCGCGGACGGTCACCTGCTGGGCGCTGAGGAACTCGCGAAGCACCTGCCGGTTGAGAACGTCATCCTCTACCACAAGGACGCTCACCCCCTGGAGACGCGTTGCCGCCCCATCTGCGCCGCCTGTGGCGGAGACCGTGCTCGCGGTCACCGGAGACACCGACACCCGGTCCAGCGATAAGACAAAGGTTGATCCTTTGCCCGGCTCGCTGGTCGCCGTAAGACGCCCACCCATGGCAGCGGCAAGCCTTCGCGAGATCGAAAGTCCAAGGCCGGTCCCTGTGTGGAGACGCCCGGCTGCCGGCCGCGCCTGTCTGAAGGGCTCAAAGATGCTTTCCAGCTCTTCGGCAGGTATTCCAACACCGGTGTCGGAAACGGTCACGGTGAGCGACACGTGGCTCGACTGATTATCCACCGGAAGGCTGTGAAGCGAAACGTCGATGCTGCCGACGTTGGTAAACTTCACGGCGTTGCCGATGAGATTGAAGAGTATCTGTCGGATCCGCGGTCCGTCGAGAATGAGCCCTCGCGGGAGAGAACGTCCAACCCCTATGCTGAACTTGAGGTCCTTCCGCGCAATCTGCGGCTCGAACACCGAGCGGATCTCTTCGACGAGCTTGTGAGGGTCCACCGGAGTCGGGTGGATTTCCAGCCGATTCGCCTCAATTTTGGAGATATCCAGGATGTCGTTAATAAGCGACAGAAGACCGCGTCCGCTTGTCTCGATTCCGGAAATGTAGGAAAGCTGGCGCTTGTTCGAGCGAAGCTGGTCACGCAGCAGCTCGTTGAAGCCAAGGATCGCATTGAGCGGGGTCCGGATCTCATGGCTCATGTTGGCGAGAAACTCGCTCTTCGCCTGATCCGCCCCCTGGGCTCGCCGTGTTTCCGCCTCCAGGGCCCGGGCGAGACGGCTGCTCTGATTGAGTTGCAGGGTAAAGAGGATGAACACCCCGATGATGAGACCATAAATGATCACGGTGCCGATCACCGAAACCGACTCCGCCCTCGCGGCGCCCTGCCGCGACAACTCGGTGCGACGGGCGATCTGCTGCTGAACCGTCGAGTCCCAGCGGTCCAACAGCGTCTGAATCGCCGGAAGCAGCTGGTCGTTATTTCGTTCGAGCACCTCTTTCGGGATTCCTCTTTCGTTCACTCGCTTGGAAACCAGCGTATCCATGTAGGCATATCGCTGTTCAACGAGACTGGCGAACTGTGCGAGCGTCGTGTCGTCGATAATCGACGGCACCTTGCTGAGGCTGATGTGCTGCGAAAAGAGCTTGAGTGAATCCCGCGTACGGGTTGCGTCGGATCGGTACCGCCGTAGCTCTTCCGGATCCGCATTCAGCATGAAGAGTCGCTCTTCCATTATCGACTTGTAAAACCCGGTCGAAATGGACTCCAGCTGCGAGTGATCGAGGAAGGCGACCTTGAGATCTTCGTTGAGCGCGAACGAGTCGCGTATTACGCGGATATTGAGATAGGTCAAGAACGCTACCAGGAGGAGTGCCACCGCGAAGCCCACAATTTCCAGGAGCGTGGTGGTGTCTATCTTGCGTGACTTCATCGTCACCGGTATCGATTCCTCTATATGACGAACGGTGGCGTTCCGCCGCCAAATCGTCATTCTACATTAGTCGAAGCGAAAATGGAAGAACTGTCCACAATTTGACGTTCGATATGACTAATTCTCACTAATTGTCTTATTAGAGATAATATCTCTACTATAGTTTATGGCTATAGTAAACTAACGCTCATCACTTACAGTTGTCCGCCTCGGCGGAAGGAGGATTATGGCCAGATTCAGACTCCGGATTGGACAGCGCATTCTTTTCAGCTCGCTTCTGCTTATTGCTGTCATGGTTGCCCTCGCGGCGCTCAGCGTCGTAAGTCTTGGGCAGATTCAACACACGGTGACGGCCCTTTTTGCCACGAGCATACCATCGATCGATGCACTCGATCAGTCGGACCGCGACCTTCAGCAGCTCCTGGTTGCCGGACGGTTGTTGTTAAACGTTCAACCGGGAACAGACGTGGCGAAGAAGCAGCTATCCGACTACAAGGAGAACGCGCAGCAGTCTCTGGACCGTCTGAATATCTACGCGAAACTCGTCCAGACAGATGAACAGCGAAAGCTCGTCGAACAGTACCGCCTCGCCCGAAGCCAATGGGAGCCGCTCTCCGCGAAAATCGTCGAGCTCGCCCAGTCGCAGCTACCCGCAGATCGCGAACAGGCGGCGAAAATGAGCCTGGGTGACGCAGGGGCCAAGTTCGAGGCGATGCGTGAGTTCCTGAATAAATCCGAGGACCTTGTGCTGGCAGATTCGCAGGCCGCACGCGCGAAAGCGCAGGAGACCTACGACCGCACCCTCCTGTTCATGCTTGTCATTTCCGTCGTTGGCCTCGCAATTGCGTTGCTGGTTTCGTTCCTTCTTTCCCGCAGCGTCACCCGGCCGATAA
>CAZNYW010000049.1:0-33927 GCA_964577375.1 uncultured Spirochaetales bacterium
TCCACGCGTACGCCGCGGCCCAGGCGCGGAATAAAGGCGGGAACCCGCCGCCGGTACTCGCGGTAGGGCTCACCGATGAAACGCTCCAGATCGCGCTCTTCGAAAAGCAGCGTCGCCATAAGGATGTAGCCCGTCGACGCTGCCGCGAAGATAAGGTGCCCCGCGCTCATCGACGGTGCCGCCCAGTAGGCGACGAGAAAGCCGAGCATCAGCGGGTGGCGAAGATGGCCGTAGAGCCATTTGGTTTGAAACTGCGGCGCCCGAGCCTCGCGGCCGAGGAGCCTGCTCCACACCTGCGAGACCCCGAACAGATGGGCGTGGCTGATCATGAAGGTGGCGAGAAACACGGTAAGCCAACCTGCGGCGGCAAGCGCCCAGATCAGATCACGACCGGCGGCGTTCTGAATATTCCACACCACCGCGGGGATGGGCCGCCACTGCCAGAAAAGCAGCGCGAGCGCCGCACTCGATGCAAGCACAAAGGTGCTGCGCTCCACCGATTTCGGCACAAGGCGCGTCCACCAGCGCTTGAAGGCGGGCCGCGCCATCACGCTGTGCTGGAGCGCAAACAGACCCAGCAGGGCCAGATCCACCACAAGCGCAAGCCAGGCGACGGACCCGGCGCCTGCGTCAATCGTCTTCGGCACCACGATCCCCGCTACAAAGCCGATCGCATAGAGAAAGACCAGCAGGAAAGCCGCATAGCAGACGATCCCATAGCTGAAAGCAATTATTCTTTTGACCATAGCATCCTCCAGCTTCCATTACTGGCAGATCCGGAGGAGAAATGCATGGGTCAAACGTCCCGGCGAAGGGAGGAATTGGGGATTTAAAGGCCGATTTCCCGGGCCAGATGTCCCGAACCGTTGCCGAAACCGGCCTCGCGAGCGCGTACTACCGCTTCGGCGCGGTGAGACACCGAAAGTTTGTCGAAGATGTTGCTGATGTGATTCCGCACCGTTTTCGGGGCAATACCGAGAGCTGCACCTATGTCAGCATTGCTCCGCCCCTGCGCGAGAAGATCGAGCAGCTCCTGCCCCCGGCGCGTCAGGCTGAACGCGTCGCGCAACCTCCGGTCCGCGCAATCATCGACGCTCAGGAAGGAACCTGCCTCGTCCCAGAGCCGCCGCCAGCTCGACTCGCCATCCTGCAATATGTGGTTGCGGCCCTCGAGCGCCAGGGACTGTGCGCCGGGAATCAGTGTGGCAAGCAGGCGTCCCTGCGAGAAGGGCACCATTGCATCATCCCGGCAATGCACAACAAGAGTTGGTGCTTTGATTTTCGGCGCGAGCGCACGCACCTCCTCCGCGATCGACGGGTCGTCTCTCTATACCAGCCCCCCCTGCGCGTAGCTTCCGTAGAGCAGGAGCCGGCCTACCCGTTCCGGATGGCGGGCCGCATACGCGGCCGCCATCGGTCCACCCTGACAGATCCCCACCAACGGAAACCGGTCGAGCTGTATCGCGTCGGCTACCGCGTCCATATCGGCCACAAACCTTTCGATCGAGAAATCTTCCACGTTCCGGTCCGACAGGCCGCAGCCGCGAAGGTCGAAGCGCACGAGCGTATGGTTCGCAGAGAGCGCCCGGTACCAGGGTTTCCATACCGAAACGTCCCAGTCGAACTCCAGATGGGTGAGCCAGGTGGGTCCGGCCAGAATGGGCGGGCCGCTTCCCATGGTGCCGAAGGCTATCCTGGCTCCGTCCGCCGAGCGGCAGAAACGAATACGCGGCATCATGTCGAAGTATGTGCGGGAATCATCGGGGCGGCCTCCTGGCGGGTTTGCGTGGCGGCCGATTGGCGCAATTTAATACTAGTGATATTGTCAAGAATCCGTCAAGGGCCTGCGCGCCGGTCCGGCGGGTATGAACAGCGAGCGCCGCAACGGGCGGCCAGGGGAAGGCGGCGCGAAACGACGGAGGGTGGGATATGAGCAGCGTTCGTGTGCTTGTGGGAACGCACAAAGGCGCGTTTGTTCTTACTTCGGACGGCAAACGCGAGAAGTGGAAGGTCGACGGTCCGCATTTCGGCGGCTGGGAGATCTATCACGTAAAAGGATCGCCGGTAGATCCGGACCGCATCTACGCATCGCAGACAAGCGGCTGGTTCGGCCAGGTAATACAGCGCTCGGACGACGGCGGTGAGAGCTGGACGCCGGTGGACAACAAGTTTGCCTATGCGGGAGTTCCGGGGACCCACACCTGGTACGACGGGACGCCGCATCCCTGGGAGTTCAAGCGGGTATGGCACCTCGAGCCGTCGCTCACCGATCCCGACACCGTATACGCCGGCGTCGAGGACGCGGCGCTCTTCCGCACGACCGACGGGGGCAAGAGCTGGGATGAGATCGCCGGGCTTCGCGAGCACAGCACCGGTCCCCGCTGGCAGCCGGGCGCAGGCGGCCTCTGCCTCCACACCATCATCGCCGACCCGGAGAATCCCGAACGCATGTTTATTGCGATCTCGGCCGCAGGCGCGTTTCGCACGACCGACGGCGGAACAAGCTGGACACCGATCAACAAGGGGCTCCGTTCCGAGTTTCTGCCGGAGCCGACCGCCGAGATCGGCCACTGTGTGCACCACGTGGCGATGCATCCGAAGCGTCCCGGGGTGCTCTTCATGCAGAAGCACTGGGACGTCATGCGAAGTGACGATGGCGGGGATTCCTGGCACGAGGTGAGCGGAAACCTTCCGAGCGACTTCGGCTTCGTTGTTGACATCCACGCGCACGAGCCGGAAACTATCTACGTGGTGCCGATCAAGAGCGACTCCGAGCACGTTCCCCCGGAAGGAAAGCTTCGCGTCTATCGGAGCAGGAGCGGGGGCAATGAGTGGGAACCGCTCACGAAGGGGCTGCCGCAGAAGGACTGCTATGTCAACGTTCTTCGCGACGCGATGTCGGTGGACTCGCTCGATGAGTGCGGCATCTATTTCGGCACCACCGGCGGGCAGGTCTACGCCTCATCCGACGCAGGCAACAGCTGGAACGCAATCGTGCACGACCTGCCGGCCGTATTCTCGGTGGAGGTGCAGACGCTGCCATGATTCGAGTTGAGCTTCCGGCACACCTGCGGACGCTCGCGCGCGTGGGTCGAGAGGTGACAGTCGAGGTGGAGGGTGCGGTGACGGTGAGCTCGGTGCTCGACGCGCTCGAAGCCCGCTATCCCACGCTCCGAGGTACGATCCGGGATCACACGAGCAGGCATCGCAGGCCGTTCATACGATTCTTCGCCGACGGAGAGGACCTTTCGCTCGCGTCTCCCGAGGAGCCACTCCCGGCGTCGGTCGCGCAGGGAAGGGAGCCTCTCCTGGTGATCGGCGCCATTGCGGGAGGTTAGGCGGTGAGCCTGACAAACGAGGAGATCCTCCGCTATTCGCGCCACCTCATAATGCCGGAGGTGGCGCTCGCGGGGCAGGAGAAACTCGCCGCCGCGCGCGTCCTCTGCATCGGTGCGGGCGGGCTCGGGTCGCCGGTGGCGCTCTACCTTGCCGCGGCGGGCGTCGGGACGCTGGGAATTGTCGACTTCGACGTGGTCGATTCCACCAATCTCCAGCGACAGGTGATCCACACCACGGCCGACGTCGGGCGGCCCAAGGTGGATTCCGCCGTGGAAAAAATCCGCGCGATCAATCCGCACGTCGACGTCAAGCCCTTCCGGACGGCTCTCTCGAGCGGGAACGCCCTGGAGATCTTCCGCGACTTCGACCTGGTCGTGGACGGCACGGACAACTTCGCAACCCGATACCTCGTGAACGATGCCTGTGTGCTTTCGGCCATTCCCTATGTATACGCCTCCGTGTTCCGGTTCGAGGGACAGGCGTCGGTTTTCGCGACCGCCGACGGCCCCTGCTATCGATGCCTCTACCCCGAGCCGCCGCCTCCGGGGATGGTGCCCTCGTGCGCAGAGGGTGGTGTGCTCGGCGTGCTGCCCGGGCTGCTCGGCGTCGTCCAGGCGACCGAGGCGATCAAGCTGATTCTCGGGACCGGGGATCCGCTTGTCGGTCGGCTGCTACTCGTCGACGCTCTTTCCATGCGATTCCGCGAGGTCAGGATCAAAAGGAACCCGGACTGCCCTGTCTGCGGTTCGAGCCCGACCGTTCGTGAGCTCATCGACTACGAGCAGTTCTGCGGCATACGCGGCGAGGAGAGCTACCAGGGGACTGCGGTCCCGGAGATATCGCCCGAAGAGCTCAAGCAGCTTATCGACGGAGGGAGCGATCTTCTGGTGCTGGATGTCCGCGAGCCTCACGAGCGGGAGATCTGTGACATCGGCGGAACGCTCATCCCCATCGACGATCTTCCCGCACGCGTCCACGAGCTCGATTCAGGCCGCGACATCGTCGCCTACTGCAAGAGCGGCGTCCGCAGCGCGCGGGCTGTCGAGTTCCTCCAGAGCATCGGCTTCCGCCGCGTGCGAAACCTTTCAGGCGGCATCAACGCGTGGGCGGAGCGCATCGATCCGAAAATGCCGCGTTATTGACCAGCCCTCGCCGTTTCGTTTAGACTTCCCGAACCTGGCGGTCGTAGTCCACCCGCCTTATCAAAACAGGAGGAATCCATGGAAAGAGAACGTGCTTCGTTCTCTCCGATCTTTCTTGCGCTGTTTGCCGCCTTTCTCACCTGTCTGCTTGTTTCCAACATCATTGCCGGAAAGCTCATGCAGATTGCAGGCATCGTCTTTCCGTCGGCGGTGATTCTCTTCCCGATTACCTATATCCTGGGCGACGTGTTCACCGAAGTCTACGGGTTCCGCAAGGCGCGGTCGGTAATCTGGATCGGCTTTGGCGCCAATCTTCTGATGTCGGCCATCTTTCTCTGCGCGATAGCGCTTCCCTATCCGGCATTCTTCAAGGCCCAGGACGCCTACGCGACGGTGCTGGGGATGACGCCCCGGATCGTCGTCGCATCGCTCATCGCCTACTGGGCCGGGGAGTTCGCCAACTCGATAACTCTCTCCGCGCTCAAGAAGCTGACCCGCGGCCGTTTCCTCTGGACGCGCACGATCGGCTCCACGATAATCGGGCAGGGTCTCGACACGGTCATCTTCATCGCGATCAGCTTTGTCGGAACAGTGCCCGCAGGCGTGCTGTTCCAGCTGATGGCGGCGCAGTACCTGTTCAAGGTCGCCTACGAGGTGGTGCTGACCCCGGTCACCTACCTGGTAGTGGCCCGCATCAAGCGGGCGGAGGGAGTGGACACCTTCGACCGCGGAGTCGCCTACAATCCGTTCGCATTCGGAGACCGGTAGTGGAAGAGTATTCGTTCAAAGCCCTGGGGAAGAAGGTATCCGAGCCGCGCCGCGAGCTCGAGGTGTTCCCGGCGCCGGCTTACGTCAGAAAGGTGGTGCTCGAGAGCGATGAGGTTACCAGCCTCTGTCCGGTTACCGGGCAGCCGGACTGGGAGACGGTCCGGATCGAGTTCGAGCCCGGGCCCTACTGCATCGAGTCGAAGAGCCTGAAGCTCTACCTGTGGTCCTTCAGGAACGAGGGCGCCTTCTGTGAAGCTCTTGCGGGGCAGATCGCCCGGGACGTGTACGAAGCCTGCAAACCGAAATGGGTCACGGTTTCGATCACTCAGAAGCCCCGCGGCGGCATAACCATTCATGCGGAGGCGAGCCTCCCGGACTCCGGATCTGCCTCCTCGACGTGACGCAACTACGCGTCGATCAGCGCGTCGAGGATGGGGCCGAGCGCACTGAGCTTCGCCGGGTCTGTTTCCATGTTCTCAAGAACGCTTGCACCGACAATGCGATGACTCTCCCCTATTACGCCGATCAGATGCGCCACCCGCTCTATTGACATGCCACCCGGTGCGGGACATTTTACATTCTGGTATTCACGAGGATCCAGCACGTCGAGATCGATGTGAACGTAGGCCGGTGATCCCTCCTCTCCGCGGCGAATCAGCCGGTCTGTTGCCCCATCGTTGAGACTCTCGTCGGGGGTCATCACCTCAATTCGATGCTCCTCGATGAACGCCCGTTCCGGTTCGTCGAGATCACGTGTCCCGATCAGCATGAGATCACCGTATCCCACCGGCCTGACAACCATTGCCGATATGTCGTTCCCGGGGACCGGCTCGGTAAGAAAGCGCAGCGGCATGCCGTGAAAGTATTTGCTCGGTGAGGTGGCCGGTGAGTTGATGTCGCCGTGTGCATCGAACCAGAATAGCATCAACTCAGGATGGCGCTGCCTGAGGTAGGAGACAATCGGCACTTCGACCCCGCAGCCGCCGCCGAGCGTAAAGACAGCTTCGGGTGCTTCACGTTCGAGTGCCACGCGAACCCGCTGCAGCTGCTCGAGGATGACCCGGTATCCAAAGACTCCGCGTTCGACTGTAAGCTCACCCTGTTCGGCCACCGCGGCAGTTACAAACCGGATCCGGTCACCGAGCATCCGGCGGATCGCGTGGGAACCATGAAAGATCTCGTTGGTGAACCCCGAGTCCTGCCACTGCGGGACAAAGAGATGAAGCTTCCTCATCGATCGCATCGACACCATTCTATCGTGCCGGATGCTGGAACAGAAAGAGGCCGCCGGGATCCGGTTCTCCGACGAAGGCGGGGCGGCAGTCGCGCGTGTCGGCTCAGGCAGCTGGCACATCGAGTGCCCCTGGCCTCAGGCAAGGCGCAGCAGCCGTTCCCGCAGTGCGACGTAGGCGCAGGCGAGCAGCACCACCGCCGAACCGAGCAGCGCCGGAAGCCTGACAGTCTCGCCGAAAATTGCCAGTCCGAACAGGAGATTGAGCACCGGGGTCAGAAAGGCCAGAAGGCTGCCTTCGGTGGCCGTGACGTGTTTGTATGCCCAGGTCATCAGAAGCTGACCGGCGGTCGCGAGAATGCCGATTCCAAGGAGCAGCAGCCACGCGCGGACAGGAAATAGGAACGAGCTCCCGGCGGCCGGAAAGACAACCACCAGAAGTCCGAAGATGCACTGGGACAGATAGATCACGTAGGGAGAATCGGTTTCCCGCAGTTTCTTGATCGCGACAACCGCAACGCCTGCGAGCACCCCGCCGGTGAGCGCGAGGATTTCCTCCGGTCCTATTCCCCCGAAACCGGTGAGTCCTCCGGCGGCGGTAGATCCGACTATGAGCCAGACCCCGCCGAAGGAGACAATGCCCGCGGCGAGCACATCGGGAGAGAGCCGTTCCTTCAGGAGTGATGGAGCGAGCAGCGCTGCGAACATGGGATAGGTGTAGTTGAGGATTGTGCCCTTTGCGAGTCCAAGGTGGACAATGCCGCGATAGAGCAGATAGACCGAAGTGGCGCCGAAACCCCCGCGCACTATGAGCCAGCGGAAATTTGCCATTTTCAGGCGAATGACGCCGGTGAGCGCGAGTCCGGCGATGGCTGCCGCCCCGGTCACGAATCGGGCGCAGGCGATGATCGAGCTGTCTACGCCCTGGGCGGCTACAATGAGAATCGACATGGCGGAGAACAGGACGCTCGATGCTACCATCACCGCCCTGCCGCCTCCCCTGTTGTTCATCCCGGCATGATAGCGCATCCTGCGCGGGTTATACATCTGCCCGGCCGCTCGCTGGATCGAAGATTGAATCGCTGCGCAGAACGCGCCGTCTACCATTTTGTGATGGCGCATGCTGCGAAGACAGACGCTCCACGCACGCGGGGTATCGGCCCTGTGCTTCTTCTGCTTGGGGCGGCCGTGGCGGTTCTGGCCGCGGCCGGCTGCGCTCCACCTGCAACCGGCACGCGGTGCTCACCGGTGACCGTACTCACCTGGAACGTGGAGAACCTGTTCGACGACGAAGCCGACGAGACCGACTATCCCGAGTACAATCCGGAGAACGGACTGTGGAACGGTGAGCTCTACCGTGTGCGTCTTGCGCGGACCGCCCGAATCATCCGGGATTCGGTGAGGGGTGGTCCTGATATTGTCGCCCTTCAGGAGGTAGAGAACATCGAGGTTCTGAACGATCTCGTCGAATCGGGGCTCGCCGACCAGGGGTATCGTCACATCGTCCTGCACAGCAGTGAAGGCTCGCCCGTGAACTCGGGAGTGCTGTCCCGGCTTCCTCTCCTTCGGACGGCGTCCTATCCGGTAGGGGAGGCCGGTGAAGCTGCGCTGACCCGGGATATCCTCGAGGTTTCGGTTGACTGCAGCGGCATACCTTTGACGCTGCTCGTATGCCACTGGAAATCGAGGCTCGGCGGTGCCGAGAACACCGAGCCGCTGCGCGTCGCGGCGGCTCAGGTGGTTGGTGAGATTCGCGATGAAAGACTGGTTGTTGACGATGCGGCGGAGCTTCTGGTGCTCGGCGACCTGAATGAGAGCGTGGACGAGAGTCAACGGATCGGCGGGCGATACCAGACCGCGCTCGAAAACTGCGAGCCCTTCGCGCCTGTTCGGCCGGGAACCCTCGCGGTGACGACAGATCGCTGTGCGGCGCTCTCCTCCGGGGACCGCAGGCTTCTCTACTCACCGTGGGGCGAGGCAGCAGCGTGCGGAGACGCCTCTGGAAGCCGCGGCAGTTACTGGTATGACGGTGTCTGGGAAACCTTCGACAACTTTCTGCTTTCTCCTGGACTGCTCGACCGAAGCGGACTTACCTGCTCCGATTTCTGGATCGTACCGCACGCATACCTTCGGACGCCGGACGGACGGCCGTTCGGATGGCGGCTCGAGTCCGGTGAAGGCTATTCGGACCACCTTCCTCTGGTACTGGTGCTTGAGCACCGTCCTGCCGGTTTCAGTGCGGGTCCATGAACCGGCCTGACCCACCGCCGTCGTCTTCGAGCGTGACAACCAACTCTGCAGTTACCGTGGTACCTTTCGCCTCGCGGCTTTCGATCGCAAGGGTCCCGCCGTGTGCCGAGAGAAGGCTCCGGCAGATTTCGAGCCCGATGCCGCGTGATGACGGTACGTTTGTGTCGGGGCCGTTGGTTCCGTTGCGCACCTCTTCGAGCCTGCTCCTGCTCATGCCCTGCCCGTTGTCGGCAATGGTCAGTCTCAGCAGGGCGCTCGATGTCCAACGGTCGCTGAGATCGAGTCCGGCCGTTATCGTGACCCGGCCGTGGCGGGTGTACTTGATCGCGTTCTGCAGCAGATTGTTCACGATGCGCGTCAGGTGGGTCAGCGGCACCCGTACCGGCGGCAACGCGCCCTCGCTGCGGATCTCTATTGCGGTGCCGCTCTGCTCCGTGAGCGAGGAGTGGTAGCGCACGATGTTTTCAAGGAACGCTTCGATGTTTACGAGCCGGTCGGGTGGCGGCGACGCCTGCAGCCTGGTCGGACTGCCGAGGCCTTCGACAAGTATGGCGAGAATTGCATCTGACGAGCTCTTGAGCATCTCAACATAGCGAAGCTGTTTTTCGGAAAGCGGCGTCTCCCCGAGGAGGCGGGCGACGTTCGTCGCTACCGTGACCGGAGTACGGATATCGTGACTCGCGGAAGCAAGCGTCTCCGTCATCTCCGCGAGTGCTCGACTTTCGGCGAAGTGTATCTGTTCCAGCTGATGTACGAGCGCGCGCCTTGCCTGAAGCTGATTATCTGCGACCTGCGAGAGCCGCCACTCGAAGTTGGCTATGAGCAGGCAGAGAACGAGAATCACGAGGAATGAGACGAGAATCTGAACGGTCTGCGGCGTGAGGAGTGTTCCGTTCGCGTACCAGGCCAAACTGAGAACAAGGGCGATAGCGAACATCGTGTAGATCTGATAGCGCCGCCGCGCGTAGAGTCCAATGAGGATGACCGCCGCGGTGGAGACTGCCGTGTCGAAAACAGAGGTCATCTCGCGCGCCAGGGCCGAATCGGCGGGGGTTATCAGCGAGGTCGCTCCGAAGAGCAGCACGCTTCCCCAGAACGCCAGGTTGGTGGCAGCCTCCGTCCTCCTCCGGTGCACGAGGCTGCGAGTCACCATTGTGAATACGAACAGAAGAACGTTGAGAGCGGCCAGGTGCCACCGGCCGGTCAGAAGATCGCAGGCCCCGATGAGCAGCGTTATCGGTGCGAGCGCGGTGATGAAACCCACGAAGGCTCGTTCCCGCTGAGATCGTGGCGATTCCAGAGGATTCACCGCCCGTGTGAAACGGTCTGCTAGAAATCGGGTCATCCGGGTAATCGTCAGCTTTTGCGCCATCGCAGCTACTCCAGTGATTGGAAAATCTCCGCAAATTATGAGCGCTGCCCCGACAGGTGTCAACGATGTTGCCTGCGGCGATCCCGGCCGCTCTCACGTTCGTTCCGTTCGAGTCCGTTGTGCGTTTCCTCAGACGGAAACTATGTCATTGACTTTTTTATTTCGCACCCCGTGGGTGCCTGTGTCAGGAAGGGTTGGGATGCATCCCGTTGCCGCTATCGGGGCTCGTCTACCGTTTCCGTGACGGGCTGAAATTGGCGGCAATCTCGTCGATGATGGGCTTGATGTTCATCTCGAGCGTGATGTCCGCAGATTCGTCAAGCCATGCCTCGAGATCCCTCTTTACCTGCGAAAGCTGCCGTTCGCCGCCTATAAGCTCTTTGCCGACTATCTGTGCGCCGGCCTTTCTGCAGATCTGCGGGCGAAGGTTCAGGGTTGCCAGCTGCTTCCCTGACAGGGGAATTTTCAGAACCATGATAGTTATCCTCCATACCTTGAATTTATCACGCGGCCTTCACAGATACCGAGGTTGGATCAACCTTTGAAGCAGAAAGCTCCCCGGCGTGGTATCCTCGAACCAGCAGGCCGGCCTTTCAGGGAATCGCAAGGAGGAATCAATGCCTTCGATGTTCGAGATTTACGAGAAACACGCGGTCGAATACGACCAGCTCGTCGACGCCGAGGATTATCAGGGGAATTTCGGCAATTATCTCCGGCAGGTTGCAGACTGGGAAGGAAAGACGGTCCTGGAAGCAGGCGTCGGGACCGGCCGCGTAACGCAGCTGTACGCCGATTTGGCAGCCTCGGCCGTCTGTTTCGATCAGTCGCCCCATATGCTCGAGGCGGCAAAACGGCGGCTTTCACGATTCGGCGGGAAGATAAGCTACCGGGTAGGCGACAACCTGAAGATGCCCGAGGTCTCCCCGAAATGCGACATATTCGTAGAAGGCTGGAGTTGGGGCCACTCGGTCGTCGGCTCGTCGGACCCGGTGGCCACGATAGCCGAGGCGCTGATACGCGGCGTACGGCCCAGCCTGAAGCCGGACGCGGTTATGATGGTTGTCGAAACCATGGGGACGAATACCGCAACGCCTGCGCCGCCGGAACCGCGGCTCGATCGGTTCTACAAGGTGCTCGTGAACGAGCTCGGGTTTCACCAGGCAATCATTCGCACCGACTACCGTTTCGCCACCTCCGAGGATGCAATCCGCATCATGGGATTCTTCTTCGGGGAGACGATGGAGAAGGCGCTTGCCGATTCACGTCCGACGATCGTGACCGAGTGGACCGGGGTGTGGCACAGGAGGGGCTGACGGAACTCACGTCCGGCAGATTTCAGTCCGTCGATGATTCCGCGACCGGCGGAGGGCCCCCTGGAAGGTAGGGCTCGAATGAGAGGCGATCGCGGCCCCCGTCTTTTGCCGTGAACAGTGCACGGTCTGCCACACGGAAATAATCCTGCATGGTAGTGTCCGGTGAAGGAATTCCTGCCGTTGCGCCGATGGTGACGGTGAAGCCGAAATCGAGAACCGATGCCTCCACCCCCCGGGCAAGCTCGAGAAGCCGGTTTCCTATCCCTGTCACCTCCGAACGGGACGCGTCCGGGACAATCATGACAAATTCGTCGCCGCCGTAGCGGCCGATGAGATCCATATTGCGAACCAGAGCGGCCGAGCCGCCTACCAGGTCCTTCAGAAGGCGATCCGCCTCCGCGTGGCCCACTGCGTGGTTTATCGCCTTGAAATGGTCCACGTCCATCACGAGCATTCCGACTGAGGAGCGCTTTCTGATCGCAGCCGAAATCAGGTATCCTGCGTGCTCCTCCAGGCCCCGCCGATTGAGCACACCGATCAGAGGATCGTTGGCCGCAAGATCGGCCAGCCGTCCCTGTGTCGCCTTCAGTTCGGAAATGTCGGAATCAGCTCCCACATACAGAAGCGGCCTGCCCTCCGGCGTCCGGTAGACGACAGTTCCGGTGTTCCTGAGCCACCGGTACCCGCCGTCGGTGTCGCGAAATCTGTATTCGGCGTGAAAGGTGTCCACACTCCCGTCGAAGACGCATTGCCACAGTTTTTCGACCTCGGGTCGGTCGTCCGGGTGAACGTTATCGAGCCAGGTGAATGCCTCGAGAAAGATGCCCCGCTCATGGCCGAGCTCGAAGTGCAGCTGATTGTAGGTCCGGCGCAATTTCCGGTGATCGATCACGAAGACGCCCACCCGGGCGAGTGCCGCGGCAACCTCCGGAAAATCGAGGAGCACGTCGATTGCGCGATCGATCCGTTCGCTGTCGGCCACGTGCTAAATGATAGATAAGGCAACGCGTAGCGGCAAGTAGAAACGGTCGCCGCGCGCGCCGCCAATGTGTATATTTGCGGCCGGAGTAATTACATTCATGTTGTTCGACCCGTTCTCAATCAAAGACATCACGTTCAGGAACAGGATAGCAGTCTCGCCGATGTGTCAGTATTCGAGTGAGGACGGCTATGCCAACGACTGGCACCTGGTTCACCTGGGCACCAGGGCTGTCGGAGGCGCGGCGCTGGTGATGACCGAGGCGACCGCAGTCGAAGCCCGAGGCAGAATCAGTCCCTCCGATCTGGGCATCTGGAAAGATGAGCATGTCGAGTACCTCTCCCGCATCTCCCGGTTCATACGCGAACAGGGCGCGGTGGCCGGAATGCAGCTTGCCCACGCCGGCCGGAAGGCGTCGACGCAAATTCCGTGGGAAGGACGCGGGATGGTTTCCGAGGCCGACGGCGGCTGGCCGGTGCTGGGGCCGAGCGAATTGCCTTTTGCCGCGGATTACCCTTCGCCGGGCGCCATGACGGAACGTCAGATTGCAGAGGTTACAACCGCGTTCGCGTCGGCCGCCCGGCGCGCGCTCGATGCGGGCATCGAGGTCATAGAAATCCACGCCGCGCACGGCTATCTGCTCCACGAGTTTCTCTCACCGCTCTCGAACCGACGTGGCGACAAATACGGGGGTGCGCTCGAAAATCGGATGAGGATGGTGCTCGAGGTCATCCGGGCGGTGAGGGCGGAGTGGCCCGAAAGGCTGCCGCTTTTCATGAGGATTTCGGCAACCGACTGGGCCGAAAACGGCTGGGACGCCGAACAGTCAATCGAGCTTGCAAGAGTCGCAGGCGGCGAGGGTGTCGACCTGATCGACTGCTCCTCCGGCGGAAACGTTGCAGATGCGAAGATACCCTTTGGTCCCGGCTATCAGACAGGGTTTGCCGAACGGATTCGAAAGGAGGCGGCGATCGCTACCAGCGCCGTCGGGATGATCACCTCACCGCAGCAGGCCGAGCATGTGCTTCGTACCGGTCAGGCCGACCTTGTCACCCTCGCGCGGCAGCTCCTTCGGGATCCCTACTGGCCGCTCCGGGCCGCAGCAGAGCTCAAGGCGGACGTTACCTGGCCGAACCAGTATCTCCGCGCGCGGTGACCTCGGCCGTCAGCGGCGCGCCTTGCCGCTGATCGAGTCGATTGCGATCCGGTACACTCTCGTCTTCTCACCGTCGTTTTCGATTGTTCGCAGGCCTTCATCGATGTAGCCGGGAGAGTACTTCTCGATCAGTGCGATCAGACCCTGCCGCTTCGCTTCGCCGCTCAGCTCGAAGGCAGCCCCGTCAACTATCGTGCTCCGGTACCTCATCGCAAACTGCGCAGGAAGCACCGCAGTCTCTCCCACGACGCAGAAGGATACGCGGTTATTCTGCCTGAGGTGATCGAGCTTCCGGCCCTCGCGCGCGCAGTGAAAGTAGATCGAATCATCCACGAAAGCGAAGTTGATCGGGACGCCATATGGCTCGCCCGCAGGCGATGCCGTCGAAAGAAATCCGACCTGCGCCGACCGGAGCAGGTCCCGCGCCTCTTCCCGTGACGTCGCACGGTCGCCTCTTCTCATCTCCCGCTTCATGCCCTCTCTCCCCTTCATGTCGGAATCGAATCATATTCCAGCCGGGCGCCTGCCGCATAGTCTCTGCAGCCGGGCCGGGATCACTCCGTCGAGGGGCATTTCCCTTCAGCCGCGTCCGGACCCGAAAGAGCAGCTGCGAGCTGCACCTCAAGCATGGGAACGAAGAGCTCATCGAATCCGAGATCGAACATCGCGAGCTCAGGCCGCTCGGCGACGACCGATCGCACCGTGGGCGAAGGTTCACATACTGTCCAGGTGCCGATGAGGATTGCATAGACTCGAAGAAAGAGCGTACGCCACCCCTCCGCGCTCACCTGCGGAACATGCTTACCCCAGGTCGAGGCAAGCCTGTCCAGGCCGTGCGCGAGCGCAGTCTTGAACTCCACGACAGCTTCCGGTGCCGCCGCCTGTTCCAGCACCGGACCAGAGAGTGAGAGCAGCGGGAGGAATCCTCGATCCTGCCTGAGGGTCTGCAGCGTTCTTTCGGCCCACTGCCGTACGCTTCCCGCAGCCGGATCGATGCCGGCGAGCCGGTCGAACCACGCTTCGAATCGACGCCTCAGGCCGTGGAGAAAAAGCTCCTCCTTGGTGGAAAAGGAGAGAAAGACAGTGCCCTTAGCCACGCCTGCCCGCCGGGCGATCTCTTCGATGGTAAGCGCCTGCCATCCCCGATCCGCGAGCAGAGCGAGGCCCGCTTCGGCGAGCCTGTCCTTGCGCTCGTACCGTTCAGCTTCCGTCAGAGCACGCATTCTATCGTTTTCGCAGCATCTCTCCGGCAACAGCAGCCGCCACAGATCGGGGGGCAAGTCTGGTCGAAAAGGCAAGGAGGAGGTTCCTGAAGCCGATAACCACGGTCCGACGCCCATTGAGCAGAGCACGGGTACCGCGTTTTGCTACGGCTCCGGGGCTCATGCTGCGCCGAAAAAGACCCGTTCCGTCCATGGAGGCGGTCTCCGCGAAACGGGTATCGGTGGCCCCGGGACAGAGCGCGGTGGCGGTGACGCCGCTGCCCTTAATCTCGGTCGCGAGTGCCTCGGTGAAGCTCAGCACGTAGGCTTTGGTTGCCCCGTAGACTGCCATGTGCGGGCAGGGTGAAAATGCGGCGGTGCTTGCCACATTGAGAATCCTGCCGGAATGCCGCTCGAGCATACCGGGCAGGAGCGCGCGGGTCAGAATCGACAGCGTGGTCACATTCACCGCTATCATGTCGGCAATTGCGGCGGTGTCCATGTCGGCAAACTCGCCGTCGTAGCCGAAACCCGCGTTGTTGACCAGGATATCGATCTGCCGGTCGCCGATATGCGAGAGCAGATCGGACGCGCCCTCTGGCCGGCTCAGATCGGCCGCGATCGTCTCCGCGGATGCGCCCGCGCCACGGACCCTGGCCGCGGTCTCCGCCAGGCGGGAAGGGTCCCGTCCGCTCAGAATAAGGCTGCATCCCCGCGCCGCCAGCTCCAGCGCGATCTCGGCTCCGATCCCGGACGAGGCGCCGGTGACCAGCGCAGTTTGACCGGACATGTTCATACTTCTCCTCCATACTGACCCGTGGTCATTATAACTGAGTATACTGACCGACGGTCAGTAAGTCAAGCTACCTTGGAGGTATAACGAAGCCTGTTGATAATCGCAGCGCAAGTGAAGTCCGGGCGGTCATTTACGGGGCAATCGCCATCGAAACCGATCCAGGCCCTCCTCCCACAAGTATTTGGCCGCGAATTATCCACACGCTTCTTTATACCACCTTGAGCTTTCGCCCAGCGAATGCTATTTCCGACTTGACAGCTCATACATCAGCCGATAGCATTCCGTTGTCACCACAACGGCGACTCGGTCACAACTTCCGGGAAAACAGCGGGCTGTCTTCCCGTTCTTCGCTTCATTCCCACGCACAAGCGCATCGGCCGACGGGCCGGCCCACGAGATTTCAACTCAATCCAACCTGAATGGAGGCCTTAGGATGGCACAATACAGCGACAATCGCCTGCGACTTCGCTTCGCGGCGGTATCTCTTGTCCTTGCGGGAGTCTGCTTCACGCTTTTCCCGATATTGCGTCCCTTTTTTGACGAGTCCACGCTGCAGGGCGCGGCCCGGTTTGCATCGGGACGATGGGTCCTTGCGCACAGTTTCGGAATAGCAGGATTCATCCTGCTCTGCCTCGGTTTCCTCGGCGTCTACGTGAGACTGAAGGAGACCGGACTCGAACGACGCACCTTTGTTGCGCTCGTTCTCAGCTGGATTGGTGCAGGACTCACGCTTCCATTTTTCGGGGCCGAAGCGTTCAGCCTTCAGGTGATCGGCCGGACTGCGATGCAGCAGAACAATCCGGCGCTGATCGCGATGATAAACGAGGTCCGCTTCGGACCGGGAATAGTATTCATCGGTTTGGGATTGCTCTGCCTCGCGGCGGCGACGGTGGTCTTTGCCACCGCGGTCTGGAAGTCGAAGGTGTTTTCGAAGTGGAGCGGGATTCCCCTGGCGGTGGCCTTTGTCGTCTACATTCCGCAGCTCCAGGGGGCGCCTATGTTTCAGCCGATCAGAATAGTGGTAGGACTGCTGATACTTTTCGGCTGCAGCTGGATAGGCCTCAGGGTTCCGTCCCCTTCGACCGTGGAGGTTGCAGGCGATGGCAGGTGAGAGGACGCAGACGGCATCGGGAAGAAGAAGCGAATCTACGTTGACGCCGCTGCGCGCGGTCATCCTCGTCATGAGAGTTACGATGGAGACAGGAATCGTTGCGGCCCTCGCCTACTGGGGTTACACGTTGGGCGGAAGCGTTGCCGCGAAGGTCCTGCTTGCGGTTGCCGCGCCGGTGGTCGGGTTCGGTATCTGGGGGGTGGTCGATTTTCGCCGGGCGGGGCGTGCCGCAGAGCTCCTCCGCCTGGCGGAGGAGCTCCTGATCTCGGGACTGGCGGCCGCGGCTCTGATTGCCGCCGGGCAGCCAGTTCCGGGATGGATCCTCGCGGCGCTCTCGGTGACCTACCATGCGGCGGTCTACCTGACGGGCGGACGACTCCTCAAGCAGCATTGAGCGATTTCGGAGTGCACGTATGAACCTGTTGTTTCCTTTACTTCACATCCTTCTCGCGCTCGGCGTCTACTTCATCTTTGCACTGCTTTCGGTGGTAGTCGCGCGGAAGTCGGGGGCGGATCTGACGCAGATGGAGAGCAGAAACTCTGTTCTGGTCCTTGGCATCGGCGCCGGCGCCAACGCGCTCATCCTGGCGGTGATTCTGCTGCTCGTTGCCGCCGTGGAACAGGTGCCGATCGGGGTACTTGGGTTTCACTTCGACAGACGTGACCTCCTGTACGCGTTGTGCGCGGCTGCCGCGACCCTGTTGATGGCCGTGGCGTACGTTCGATTTCTTGCCGGTGCCGGCCGAATATCCCTGAATGGAGATAGTGCGGCGCGTGGGTCTGAGGCTACCGGCTCTGCCGTAACGCGGGCCGTCTTTGCCGTGATAGTGCTTGTGGTCATCGCCCTGCAGGAGGAGGTGCTCTTTCGCGGCTATGCCGGGTTCAATCTGCGCTCCCTTGGATGGGCGGCGGTGCTCGGGCTGACGACGGTTCTCTTCGTGGCCGTCCATTTTTTAACCAACCGGGTAAGCGCAACGCAGATCGGGAGCTGGACGGCCGGCGGTCTCATGATCGGAGCCGTCTATCTGGTGAGCGGCTCGATCTGGGTTGCGTTCTCGGTACACTTTGTCACCGACCTGGTAAACGTGACCGTATTCAACATCACCGGGGAGCTTTCTCTCTACCATCCCGATCCCCCGCTGACCACCGGCCATCGGGCGCTGTTTCGGCTGGCGCAGAGCATCGTTCTTGTCGTTCTGCTTCTTCTGATCTACGGACCGGTTGTGCGGATAGGCTTTCTGGGGGGAAACTGACGGCTGCATGACCCCCGCCCCTTCGTGGTACAATCGCCCGGGGGCGGGAACCCGACGCAGAATGAAACACACACCTCAGCTCCGGATCATATATGAAGACGACGATGTCATCGTTGCCGACAAGCCCGCGGGTCTTCTCACCATCGCGACCGAAAAGGAGAAGCTTCGTACCGCCTATCGAATGCTCACTGACCACGTCCGCCTCGGTTCCCGGAATGGGCGCATCTTCATAGTCCACCGCCTCGACAGGGAAACCTCAGGGCTGATCGTCTTTGCGAAACGCGCGGAGTCCAAGCGCGCGCTGCAGGAGCGATGGCACGATATGGTCAGCGAGCGAACCTATGTTGCCGTTGTGGAGGGCAGGGTCGAAGAACGGAGCGGAACCATCCGTTCACGACTTGCAGAGAACAGGGCCTATCACGTCTACTCCACGACGAGACCGGGCGAGGGCAAGCCGGCGGTAACGCACTTTCGCGTGATCGCCGAGGGCCACGGCTATACAATGCTCGAGGTGTCGCTCGAGACGGGGCGGAAGAACCAGATTCGCGTGCACCTTCAGGAGCTCGGGCACAGCGTCGCGGGCGACCGGAGGTACGGCGCCCGAACCAATCCGATCGGCCGGCTTGCCCTGCACGCGAGCACGCTCGAGTTCACTCACCCGCGAACAGGCGAAAAGCTCCGTTTCGAGAGTCCGACGCCGAAAACCATGCGACGGCTGATGCGCGGTCAGCACCGTTCTTCCTGATCAGCGCGCGGCCTGCACACTTGTCAGGCTGTCGCCGAAGCGCTTCTCTTCCCGCTCCCTCAACGCAACATTCACCCTCATCAGCTCGAGGTGCTGAGCGAGCATGAGCTTTCCGTGAGTCACCGGGTTGCCGGTAAAGAACTTCTCGACATCTTCGGCGGTCGATCGATCCGTGAGTGCACGCAGGCCCGATAGCATTCGGACAATGGAGCTCGGCGGAAAAGTCGAGTTGATCTTTTCCCAGTTCCTCCGGATGAAACTCCACACCAGGCCAGCGTTGAAACGATTTCGCAGGCAGCTGGCGAGCAGATAGGGCGCGTCCTGGGTGCGGACCTCACCGTTGAGGGTCATCTCGAGAGTTTTCGTCATTTCGTCCGCCCCGGGAAAAGAAGATAGAGCGTAGAGATACCGCAGGCGTTCCTGGGGTGTGGAGGCCGATTTGGACCTTTCGACGAATCGTGCATGGTTCGCTGCGCTTCCTGTCGAGGCGACTGCATCCAGAACGGCGGCGGCGAGGTTCGGTTCGACTGACGATGGATCGGCATAGCTGAGCTCGTGTACTGCCCGTGCCTTTTTCAAAGCGGCCTCGTCCGCGGCGGCAACGCAGAGCGTTCTTACAAGCTTTCCGCGGAGATCCTTCACCGGTTCGGGCTCGGTGCTCCTGGCGTCCCATCCGATCCTTTGAAGCGGAGCACCGACAAGGCGCGCGACGCGCTTCTGAAGTGCTGCGAGCGGCGGTTCCTCCACAAGGCGCGTGAGGTGGGCGAGACATCCGCAGAGCGTCTGCCACACGTCGACGTCGTTTTCCTCGACGAACTCCTCCGACAGCGCCAGGAACGCTGCCGCTTCCGACTCGCCGGCGAGAAGCGTTGCCCATGCATCGTCGAGCAGTGCGAATCGTTCGATCGGCGCGAGCGCTTCGAAAAGCCGCGCGGTAAGCTGCTCGAGCAGGCTGTCGGCGTAGCGCACGCGATAGAAACCGTTGGCCTCGACATTCCCGACCACCACAGCGGAGTCGCTCTCAAACGGGATCTCTGCAGCCTCCTCCTCGAGAAGCAGACGCCGCCGGGAGCCCGAATCCTTTCTCTCGCCGATGCGCAGCACCACAGGCACCATCCACAGCGGGCCCTCGCTCTTCCCGTCTTCTGAGAATCGGAACCGGGACTGCGCGAGACGGAGCGACCGGGCGTCCTCCGCAAGCTCGATCCGCACCCGGGGAAATCCGCCCTGGTAAATCCAGGAGGTCATGATCCGCTCGACCGGCTGGCCGGTCGCGGCCTCGATCGCTGCCCAGAGGTCGCTGGTCTCGGTGTTTCCGTAGCTGTGCTTTTCGAGATAGGCATGGATCCCGCGGCGGAACTCTTCCGGGCCGAGATACTGCTCGAGCATTCGGAGGATCGAGGCTCCCTTCTCGTAGGTCAGAACGTCGAACATTCCCTCCGCATCCTGCGGCGACTCCACCGGATACTCTATCGGGCGCGTATGCTCGAGGGAGTCCACCTGGAAAGCGGCAGAGCGCGAGAGGGAGAAATGGGCCCACATCCGCCATTCGGGACGGTAGGCCGCCACTGCAGCCACCTCCATGAAGGTGGCAAACGCCTCATTGAGCCAGATGCCGTTCCACCAGCGCATGGTGACCAGATCGCCGAACCACATGTGGGCAAGCTCGTGAGCGATCACCATGGCCGCGCCTCGCAGCTCGCCCTGAGTTACGGTATCCGGATCGACGAGCAGGAGCGTTTCGCGAAAGGTAATGCAGCCGAAGTTCTCCATCGCACCGGCGGAAAAATCGGGCAGCGCGATGAGGTCCACCTTCTGCCCCGGATAGGGGATGCCGTAGTAATCGGCGAAAAACTGCAGCGAAAAGCGGGCGACGTCGATGGCGTAGGCGGTCAGATGTCCCTGACCGGCAGGGTGGACTACCCGGACGGGGGTGCCGCCCGCGTCCACCGGTTCGGTCGCTTCGAGAGGCCCGACGACGAAGGCAAGAAGGTAGGTGGACATCCTGATCGTGTCTGCAAAGACGACTCTGCGTCGCCCGCTCGCATCGGTGGTAGCCGAGACGGCAGGGCTGTTCGAAACCGCGAGGAGGCCCGGCTCAACGTTCAACGTCACGGCGAAGACCGCCTTCATTTCGGGCTCGTCGAAGCAGGGGAACGCCCGGCGCGCATCGGTAGCTTCGAACTGCGTCGTGGCCAGACGGCGAACCTGTCCCGCCGCGTCTGTGTACTGTGAGCGATAAAAGCCGCGGAGCCTGTCGTTGAGCGTTCCCGCGAACTCGAGATGGAGACGGAAGGTGCCCGGCCCGACGGAGCTCGCGAGGGGAAGGCTGAGACGCTCGGTCTCCTCATCGAGGTTGAACCCGGTAATCTCTATGCGTTCGCTGCCGGCGGTGAGCCAGCCCGCGCGGATCTCGAGCTCGACAGCGTTCAGCACTATCGTCCCGGTGGTCTCAGCTACCTCGATCGTTATCACTTCTTCACCTTCGAACCGGGAGTTGGTCAGATCGGTAGAGAGTGCAAGCTCGTAGCGGACCGGAAGCACCGACCGTCCGAGCCGGTATCTGTTTGATTCACTCATAGACGGTCATTCTTGACCGCCGCTCGACAGGTGTCAACCGTAGTACCGGCCGTGTTTCATTCCCACGGCGAGGACCGCAGACCAGCGGTGGAACCCGGTGGACGAGTATGGTATTGTGTATGGAAGGATTCGAGATATGCAGGCACACATTGTAAGAATTGATGCGGCGTCGAGCCATTGCTGGCAGGTGCGGTTCAATCTATCGAAGAGATCAACTCGAAAGTACAATTCGAAAACCTTCTACGATTCTCACTTCGGCGGGAAACGCAAGGCGCGGAAGGCTGCCGAGGAGTTTCTCACCTCGGAGCTCGAAGCGGCCGGAGTGCCGAACATTCCGATCGGAAAGCGCGTCGGGCTGAAGTATCCCGAAAATCCGAAGAAGGTTCTTAGCCACAACATCTCCGGCCGGAACGGGGTGTACCGGAGCGAGTTTGTGACAAGGCGCCCGAGCGGCGAGCAGCACGTGCGATACTGGGCCGCCTCCTACAGCATAGGCCCGAACGGAAAGCGGACGAATCGTTCGCGTCGATTCTACATCGGCCGCCGTTCCGAACGGGAGGCAAAACGGCTTGCGGTCAGATTTCGTGAGGGATGGGAGCAGGCTTTTCTCGCCGAGGGCAGCGCCGGAGTGAAGCGCTTTTTCCGGGAATGGGACAGTGGCGAAGGGGCAGGCCGAGCCTAGGCTTCTGCTTTGGCGATGAGCGCCCGCGCGAGAATCAGGGTTGAATCGATGCGCGGGACACCGAGGTCCACCGGCCGCATCGCAAGAGGTATCTCGGTGCAGCCCATTATGACCGCTTCCGCGCCGCGCGCGACAAGAGCGCGTGCGGCGTCCGTCAGTATTTCGACGGCCTTCCGTGAAATGGGATTTGGATGATTCTTGATGCCGTACTCCGGATCGTAGATCGATGAGTGTACGAGCTCCTGACCGGCGGGATCCGGGGTGAGGACCTCTATCCCGCCTTCAGCAGCAAACGCCTGCGAATAGACGCCGCTCGCGTAGGTGCCGCGCGTGGCGAGCAGCCCCACCTTCCTGATTTCCGGAACACTTCCGACCGTGTATCGTGCCGTCTCCTCGATCATGTTGACCAGGGTGACCGAAATCCCCCGTTCGTGCATCCGTTCGAGCACAAGATCGTATATGGGCGCACAGTGTGAGGTGTTGCAGGGGATCCCCACTACCTCTGCCCCAATGCGGTAGAGCTTCTCGACAACCTCCGCGATGGCGACGCCGGGATTCTCGTGGGCTTCCGGATCGAGCAGGAACTCGGTGCGATCACCGATGAGCGAGGAGCAGGAGAGCAGGTAGACCTGGAAATGATCCTGCTCCCGCTTTGTCGGTGTACAGGAGAAGATCTTCTGATTGAGATCCAGACCCGCATAGGGTCCAACCCCTCCTACAATACCGATCGCTTTGCGCATGTCACTTTTCACGGTGGACGAACACTCCATTCCAGTCCGCCGCCGGCCCGGCGGCAGCATACTGCGCGCACCGTCTGGAGATGATCTTTAGCGGTTCGTCCTCCGGCCGAAGCGCGAGTGCCTTGGGGATGATCTCCATGCATTCGGAGAAACGGCCCATGAGGTAGAGCTGCACGGCGTCCGTCGCAAGTCGCGCGAACTCGGCAGTTCCGGGATCGATGTTGTCGGCGGAGTCAATGAGCTCGTAGATCTCAATTCCGCCGGTGCGGCCCTTTACCGCGACGCGGTCGAGAAGACGCGTCATCACGCTTCCCCGTGCGCCGTTCAGCGTGGTCGCACTTATGATGATCTCGGTCCCATAATACTTGTTGAGACCCTCCAGCCGGCTCGCGAGGTTGACGTTGTCTCCTATGGCCGTGTAATTCAGGCGCTCGGAAGATCCCATGTTGCCGACGATGGCCTCTCCGGTGTGAACGCCGAGCCGCGTAACGGTCTGAAAGACTGAGACTCTGGCCCGGCCGTGCGATTCGCGAAGCTCGTGAAGCGCGCGACGCATCGCAAGGGCCGAACGGCAGGCGGCCTCCGCGTGGTCCGGAGAGTCAGCCGGGGCGTTCCAGAACGCCATTATGGCGTCGCCTATGTACTTGTCCACGGTTCCGCCGTTCTTCATGATGATATTGCTGAGCGCCGTGAAGTAAACCGCCATCTGGTCGACGAGCTCGCGCGGATCGAGCCGCTCTGAAATCGAGGTGAAGCTCTTAATGTCCGAGAAGAGAATGGTCAGCTCTTTTGCCTGACCGCCAAGTTTCGGCTCCTGTCCGAGCTCGAGCAGCTGCGCGACCAGCTTCGAGGGGACATACTTGTTGAACGCGCGCAGCCCCTGCTTCATGTTGATGAAGGACTCAGTCATGTTATGGATTTCGCTTATCCGGGAGCCGAGCCTCTCATTACTCTGCAGATCGAAATTGCGGATTCGCTCCATCTCGCGCGAAAGCCTGCCGAGCGGAATGGTGATGGCGCGGGAGAAGTTGATGCCGAGTCCGATGGCAACGATGATTATGAGAATAGCCGCGTACAGAACTATGGTGTTGGTTCGGTTGATCTGTCCCATTATCTGATCTTCCGGAATGGCGATTGCGATCGTCCAGTCAAAGCTCTGGTCCTGGGGAAAGGCGCTGTACATCGAGAGGTACTGCGTGCCTCCCGACTCGAAGGTGAAGAATGCGTTCTTTCGCGAGGCACGAAGGTATCCGAGATAGGAGCTCCGCACGATGCCGTTTTCCGATTCATCGGCGAGCACGAGATTCGCGGGTGCCGTTGCCCCCTGGGCTCGCGGACCGGAAAAGAGCTGGCTGAGGTCCCCGCCTCTCCCGGTTGAAAGCGCGACAATCTCACCCTTGTTGTTGAGAATGAACGCTCTCCCCGTCTGACTTACCTCGAGGGTGCCGAGGAAGTAGGAGAGCTCAGCAAGGCCGATGTCCACCGCCAGCACTCCCTCGAGCCGGCCGCTCCCATCGCGGATGGGGATCGCGCTCGATATGCCGAGCATGTTATCGGAGGCAAATAGATAGACGTTTGTCCAAATGAGGCTGTCTGCCTTCACCGCATCCTGGTACCATCCGCGGGACCGTGGATCGTAGCCAGTCTGAAGGGTGTCCACGCTGTCGGGATAGGTCGAATTGTAGGTCGGGTTTTCGTGCTTCCAGCGGACGAAAACATTTCTGTCGGTCCGCGTGATCACCCGCGTGCTCAGGCTGCCGTCGGGCATCCGCTTGATCATGTAGAAGTTGCCGGAGGGGTCGGCGAAGTAGGCCGACGCAAACTCCGGATTGTTCTGGACCTCGTCCCGCAGCGCAGAAAGAAGCTCGGTGTGGTTGTCTGTCGAGACAAGTCCGCTCTCGATCAGATACTTCATCCGTCGATCACTTCGTTCCGCCGGTGAAAAGTAGTTGAGCGTGCGCTGTTCGACCTGCGCGGAAATGCCCTTGATCATGCTGTCGGCCAGATAATAGATGCTCTTCTTTTCGCCGGAGTAGAGCAGTCCGAGCATCACCCCACCGGTAAGAATGATCAACGTGGCCACTAGCACGACCAGGCTGGTCCGCAGCGAGATGCGGCGCCGGACGAGAATCACGACGTCGGAAGCTTCGGCGAGCCTGCGCAGCTGCGCGGGCCGCAGCATGGTGAGGGAGGCGGCTGCCATCGCCGCGTTCACATCGACCACGGCAAGAATGGGGCCGATGATCAGTCCGAGGGCGCCGAAGATGACGAGCGCCGCGTCCACCGGAAGACCCAGCGGCGTGAGCACCAGCGGAAGCAGCGCAACGGTCGAGGCGCCGGACTTGCCGGAAGTGCCCACCGCGGCGATGGTGGCAGCGCCCCCGAGAATAAGATAGGCGGAAAGGTCCAGGCGTGAACCGTAGAACTGAGCCACGAATATCGCTGCAAGGATGAAGAAGAGCAGGTTGCCGTAGCTTCCGGCGACACTGAGAACCGGCTGGACGAAGTAGGTCGATTCGCGGCGAAAGCGCAGTCGATCGGCGAGCGCTCGGAGTGCATAGGGAATGGTAATGAGGCTGTTGCCGGTGATGAAGGCGTAGGTCGACGGTTCCAGCATTGCGCGCGCGACAGCGAACGGATTCCGTCCGCTTCGCGCCCAGAGTATCAGCAGGGCGACGAGCACGCAGGCGGCTGCGGCGAGAAGGAACAGCTCCACGAAGTGCAGCATGGGCACGACGATGCTGTCGGAAAGGGTGCCGATCTGAGAAGAGAGCAGACAGATGATTCCGATGGGAAGGAGGTATATCAGCCAGGTGTTTATCTTCGTGAACGAGCGAAGGGTCCCCTCTGCCACCCGCATCAGAAACCCCTGCTGCTTCTCTCTCAAAAGACCTATCGCGAGGCCAAGGAGGAATGAGAAGAGCGCGATCGGAAGAATCCTGCCGTCGCTGAGGGAAGAGAAGACATTGCGCGGAACTATACGGGTTACCATGTCCAGGATGGACTGTCTTTCAGAGCTGCGGGGAGGCCCTGAAATCGAAACCGACAGGTCGGAGCTTTGCGGCGACGAGCTCACGACCTTCGCGAGAGCCGCCTGATTTGCCGCCCCCAGGTGCGTTCCGGGGGAGCCGACGATTCCGGCCGCGGTACCGACCGCACCTACAAGCAGCGCGACCGCCACAAACGAAATCAGAAGTTTGATGACCATGCGGAGGAAACCGGTCTTTTCGACAAGCCGGGCGATTCCGGTAATCATGGACGAGATGAGGATCGGGATGACCGTCATCTCGAGGAGCAGCAGATAGATTGCTCCGGCGGGCTCGAGCGCGTGTGCCAGTCCCTTCGCCCTGAATCCGATGAGCACCGATATTCCCAGTGCGATGAGAAGCGACACCGGGTGAGCGGCGAGAAAGAATCGCGAACGCGGACCGTCGGATGTCTGTGGTTCCGTCTTGCGCTTCATCACTCTGCAGAATCGACCAGCAGTGCCGTGGTCGTACGCGACTTCAGCCCGGCAATTATCTCGTCGAGCGCCGCGACCGAGACCGCCTGGTCGGAAGGTACGGCGAATCGGTAGTCGACGGGTCTGTTCGCGAAACCGACGCAGCTGATTGTCCCCGCGGAAAGCGGGCGCCGTGCCATCCAGTATCGAAGCTCAGCCTCCGCTCCGAAGGCGGCCTCGATCTCGCCGTCGAGTAGCGCATCGAGCATCCGATCGGTGGTCTCGTATTCGCGCACCCGTGCGGCGGGGAAGAGCTTCCGGCAGCTGCGCGCATGGAATGAACCGCCCAGAACGCCGAGATAGCTCGAGAAGGATTTGAAGGAGGCCTTGCCGCTGTCGGAAACGGTCTTGACCTCGGTCAGCGTTGTCTTCGAGAGGAGAATCGCGTCGCGCGAGCCGAAAAACGGCTGTGTGTAGGCGAGCTCGCTGCCGAAGATGCGGCCCATATTTGCTCCGCCGAGAAGCAGGTCACCGGTTCCCTCTTTCAGCGCGAGAACCAGCTCATTGGGCGGAAGCGGCCGCACGTCGAGCCTGAGCTTGACACCGAGCGCGGCGGCGGCACCGGCGGCGATCTCGACCCCTACGCCTTCGTGCGAACCGTTGTCCCCCGGTGCGCAGACCGGAGGTATCGGACGGCTGCCTGCAAGCAGCACCAGCTCACCGCGTTTCCTGATGCGGGTAAGAAGGTCGACCCGCTCCTCGACAGCGGCTCCCCCGTGCCGCGCTGCGGCGGTCTGTCTTCTATTCAGAGGATCTGTCTTCGGCACGATCAGTGCGTTAGCCGCCATGTTGGTGATGATTATCAGCATGGTGCGAAGCGGGTCTGCGATTGCGTCGATAGCGATGAAGATGATGAGGACCGCTTCCAGCGGCAGGCCGAGCGGCCCGAGCACGATAGAAAGTAGATTGAGGGTGGCGATGCCGCTTGCTCCCGCCGTCGCCATACCGGCAAACACCGATCCGACCACGACGATTCCGTACCGGGAAATGTTCATGTCGACGCCGTACAGCTGCGCGACGAAAAGCGCCGCCACGGCGAAGTAGATGATGTTGCCGAACCGGCCGAGCGTGATGCCGAGAGAGAGAAAGAGATTGGTCGAGCGCTCATAGAAGCCGAGCTTCTGCTCGAGTGCCTTTATTGCCGCAGGCAGGGTCGCAAAGCTGCTTCGTGTAACCAGCGATACAATTATCGGGTCAAGAAGCGCCTTCAGTACCGTGCCGAGACGTTCCCGGCTCCGCCGCCAGATAATCGCCACATCGATGAAGAACACTATCAGGCCGACCGCATAGAAGATCAGAATGAATTTCAGCATTGCAAACAGGATTTGAAACCCGGTCGACGCGATCTGTTCGGCGAGCAGGCAGATCAGCCCGATCGGCAGAGCAACCAGGAGCCACGAGATGATCTTCTGGAAAGCCTTGAACAGACCGTCGAAGAGCGAAATGAGCGATTCCCCCTGTTCACCCCGGAGGACACCTATGGCAATGCCGAAGATGATCGAAAAGAAGATCAGCGCGAGCGCACGGCCGCTCGAGAGCGCGCTGAAGATGTTCCGCGGCACAATCTGGACAATGAAATCGATGAGACCCGGCTGCGTTTTGTGAACAGCGGGGGCCGAAAGGGAGAGCTCGAGATCGGGCGCATATTCGCTCTGCTGCGTCTTCACTATGCTGCCGAGAGTGTTGCGTGTCTGCTCGTCGAGGCCGGATCCCGGGTGTCCGAGAATGCCCCCGATGGTTCCCGCGAGCGACGCCGCGATCAGCATGGCGACGAAGATCGCGATCATGCGGAAGAGGAAGTCCCTCATGCCCGTCGACTTTGCGAGGCCGGCAACGCTCGAAATAATGGCCGAAACGATGATCGGGATGACCGTCATTTCGAGGAGGTAGAGGTACATCAGACCGAAGGGCTTGAGGATCTGTGCAACATCGTGAAAGAGCAGCCCGATCACCACCGCGATCGCGATGGAGACCAGAAGGCTCCACGGCGAGGTCAGGAGTCCAACCACCAGATTCTGCTGTTGTTGCTTGCCAGAAGCCATGTTACCTCCCGCCTACTGACCGGACTTGAAAATGTCCGGATAGCGATCCAGGAGCTTGTCCGCGTTGAGATCGAGATTGAGACTGTCCAGCAGAAGATTGATCCAGTACAGCAGATGGGTGTTCTGAGGCGCAACCGCGATTGCGATATTGTCTTCGGTGTCCTTGAGGACGACGGTTTTTACCTTGAGAGAAGAATCGGCACGGCTGCGAATGATCTTCTTGATCTCCATCTCGTCACGATAGCCCGCAAGAATGGTGCCGTTGAACACCGCGTCCACTATCTTCTCCCATGTCGGAAACTGCTCGATGGTGGCATGTGGAAAGTTGTTCTTCGCGTACGCGACGTAGGATGAGTTGGCAATGACGCCGATCTTTCCGGTGAAATTCTTAATGAAATTCACAACATCGTCTGCCGTCGGCGCCTTCTTTGCCAGCTCGAGCCGGTTCAGTATCAAGGCCTGATGGAAGACTATGTAGGGGTTTGAAAAGCTGACACGCTGCGCGCGGCTCAGCGTGCGGCTCAGCTTGGAGATCGCCGCATCCGCCCTTCCGGTCGCGACGATCGGGATCAGGTCGTTGAACGACGGCGCGCTCCGATCGAAGACCAGCTTGACTCCCAGCCCGTCGGCAATCGCTTTGGAAATATCGACGTCGAGCCCCGCGAGCTGGCCGTTACTGTTCTTGTAGAAGAAAGGCGGCTGATCGGCCGCGGTCATGGCAACGATGAATGATCCGCGGTCCTTGATGCGCTGGATGTCAGGAGGGTATTCAGACTGGCTCAAGAGAAGATGGACGGGCAGCAGCGCAAACAGAAACAGAAGAAAGGCAGAAAGGGTAGCTCTCGTTATGTGATTCATGCGGTCTCCCACTCCTTTCCTGGGGAATTGGAAGCGACAGACAACCATAACGCATGGGTGATCGGAAAGCAAGCCTATTCTTCCGACCGACCCTTGACACCTGAGCCGATGTCGCCGGTAATATCAGAATGTCACTCTACATATCCCAGCTCAATATCTACCCGGTCAAATCGCTATCGGGAATCTCTCTTCCCTCCGCCGAAATCGTCGGTACGGGATTCCGCAACGACCGCGCCTGGATGATCATAGATGCGGAAGGGGTGTTTGTTTCCCAGCGGCAGCATCCGTCGATGGCACTCATCGGGGTGGAGCTGCTCGACGGGTTGCTGCGACTGCGCGTTCCGGGAGCGTCACCGCTGGACGTTCCTGCTCTCGAGGAGGGGCCTGTCGTCAACGGCGAAGTCTGGGAGTACTCCTGCGACCTGGTCGATCAGGGCGACCGTGCGGCCGCGCTCCTGAGCGACTATCTGCACCGCAGCTGCCGCCTCGTTCGCATGGCGCCCGGCTTTAGAAGGCGGGCCAACCCGAAGTACTCTCTCCCTGACGGCGTCTCGATGGGTTTCGCCGATTCGATGCCGTTTCTTCTTACGAACGAGGCGTCGCTTGCGGAGCTCAACTCCCGCCTGGAGCTCCCGTTGGAGATGAGCCGTTTCCGGCCCAACATCGTGGTAGCGGGCGGTGCGCCGCATCAGGCGTACGACGAAGACCGCTGGAAGCGCATCCGGATCGGCGGCATCAGCTTCCGGGTGGTTAAGAGCTGCGTCCGCTGCGAAATCACCACGGTAGACCAGAAGACCGGCATCAAGGGCATCGAGCCGCTGGAAACGCTCGGTACCTACCGTACCGGCCCGAAGGGTGTTCTTTTCGGACGGCATCTCGCGCACGAAACGACGGGAACGGTAGCGGTGGGCGAATCGGTGGAAGTTCTCGCATGATCTCCATTGCAGTCTGGCGTCCTGCGCGGGTCATCTCCTGCAATCCCGCCGCTTCCGACATGGTTTCGCTCGTTCTCGAACCGGCCGAAGCGGTTCCGCACCGGGCAGGTCAGCACTATGAGATCCGGTTCCCCGGAGACGAGCTCAGCCGCAAGTTTTCGATTGTTTCCGGGCCCGCGAGGCCGAGACAGCTGGAGTTCGGGGTACAGATCCTTCCGAACGGCATGATGTCGCCGAGGCTCGCTCGCACTGCTCCGGGGGACCGGCTCGAGATTCGGGGACCGCTGGGGGAAGCGTTCCTCTGGACGCCGGGGCTCGGCACATCGCTCGTGCTCCTCGCCGCGGGCGCCGGCATTACGCCGCTCCTATGCATGCACGAACATTTTGTCGCGACGGTGTCCCCGGCGGCCGGCCGCTGCCTCTTCATCGTCAGCGCCAGAACACAGGAGCGTATTTTTCGATACCAGAATTTCAAATCGTTCCTCAGCATCCGCCTGACGGCAGCGCAGCCGCGGCTCACCCGCGACGACCTGCGCGAAGAGCTTGCCGACATGCCCCCCGACGAAACGGATGTCCGGGTGTGCGGGCCGCCCCGGTTCATCGATGCCATGGTGGACGGACTTCTCGATATCGGCTTCGCGGAAACTCGCGTCCGTTCCGAAGCGTTTCTGTAGTAAGCCCGCGACAACGTCGCTCCAAAACATATAGAGGCGAGCCGCGCCAGCGCTTCCGCATTTTGTTTGACAAACCTTACAAACGGAGTCAAGATATATCGAGCGGGTATTGGTTCACGATGGTGACGGCCGATCAGAAGCGAAACGGACCTCTGCGCATAGTCGTCCTGGGCGGCGGCTTCGCGGGTGTCTACGCGGCGCGATACCCTGCCCGCAGGACGAATTCCGCCCATCCTGTCGAAGTTCACATTGTCAATCGAGAAAACTACATGGTCTACCGGCCGATGCTGCCGGAGGTGATTTCCGGAAGCTTAGGTGTTGCCGACACGGTCAGTCCGATACGGCGGCTGGTGCCGCGCGCCATTCTTCATATGCGCGAGGTGGAGTCGGTGGACGTCGAGCATAACGTGGTGACCTGCTCGCCGGGGTTCCGTCCCAGACTGCTGGTCCTCGAGCATGACCATCTGGTGGTCGCGCTCGGGACGGTTACCGATTTCAGAGGCATGACCGGACTCGCCGAGCATGCCCGGCCGCTGAAGACTCTCGGCGATGCGCTCGCGTTGCGCAACCACGTGGTGCACATCCTCGAAGAGGCGGATACCGAGACCGACGCCGGGATACGAAGCAGCTTCTCACCTTCGTCGCGGTACGGGACGCAACGGCGTTCCACGCCGATCGATCTGAATAACGGGCTGTTATATAATGCGATATTATTTTTCGTTAAGCGCCCGTTCATGGCAATCGCTTCCGCGAAACGATAGGTTTTCTGTCATGTGGAGGAAGACTATGAGCAAATTCACACCACTTATCGTCCTCGCCCTGGTTCTCTCACCTGCCTTCCTGTTTGCCCAGACCTTGCAGAACCGCGAAAGCGGCGCTCTCAGGCAGCTGGGCCTGAGCGACACGCAGATCAGTCAGGTGCTCGATCTCCAGACAAAAATGCAGACCACGGTTCGGGACAACATGGTCCACCTGCGGCTCATACGCGCTCAGATAGACGAGGCGTTGCTGCCCGACAACCCGAACATGCAGAAGGTCAACGGTCTTGTCGATGATCAGGCCAGGATCCGCGCCGGCATGGAGAAGGAGCTTCTTGCCGACCGGGTGAAGCTTCGCCAGATTGTCGGCGATCAGCTCTACCCGCAGCTTCTCCGAATGGAGCGCCGGATGGCCGGTGACCGAGGCAGACGCGGTTATGGTCCGATCGACAAAGGTGGACCGGACGGATCTGCGGCGCCGCGGCAGCAGGGTCGCTGACGGAAAATGGCCGAACGGTATCACCGGAGAATCGAGCCACGGGATTCGGGAACCCGGAACCCGGAACGGCATCGTTCGGCCGCGTCGACTCTTGCTAACATGCAGAAGCTGCCATATCATCTGACTGGACGTCCGTCCCATCCAGTATCGACCGGGGAGCCAGTTTACGTGCGCGAGACCGGAGACAAACGCAGCGACCGCCCAATTAGCTCCCTGACGAGAGATCTTCGGGCTCTTCATGATGTCTCGATGGAGCTCGCCCGCTCGGCGGACGTCGAAAGTCTCTGCCGGAAGGCGGTCGAGCTTGGGAGGTCGGCTCTCGGGTTCGACCGGCTGGGCATCTGGTTCATCGACACGGAGGACCCCGAATGGAATGTCGGAACCTGGGGAACCGACGAGGCGGGAAATCTCCGCGACGAGCGTCAGAGCCGGGTTCGCCGGAGCCCGATAATCGCCCCCGAAGAGTTCTACCTCGGCAAGATTCCCATTCTCGTGCTCAGGAACGATGTGTGCTACGACGATAAACGAAATCCGGTTGGCCGTGCGGACAAGGTCCTCGCTCCCCTCTGGGACGGAAAACGGATCATCGGTGAACTGGCGATGGACAACCTGTTGACCGGACAGCCGATCGACGATGACCGTCAGGAGGTAATCGTCGCGTTTGCGCGCGCCATAGCGCACCTGTCCAGTCTGAAGCGGGTCGAGGCAGAGCTCAGGCAGCTCGCATCCACCGATTCTCTTACCGGCGCCCTGAACCGTCGAACCGCAACAATCATTCTCCGCAAGCAGGTGGCCTCCGCCATCCGCAACAATTCTCCGCTCGCGATTTCGGTGGTCGATCTGGACGAGCTGAAAATGGCGAACGACCAGCACGGTCACGCTGAAGGGGACGCCTACATATGCGCCGTCTACAGCAGCATCGGCAACCGCGTACGTGCGTCGGATACGGTGGGACGGCTGGGCGGCGACGAGTTTCTGATAATCTTTCCCGACTGCGATTCCGGACTCGCCGAGCGCATCCTCGCAGAGGTGGCTGAGTCCGTCGGCGAATCGGCGGCCGAACGACCGTATACCCGTTCGGTCAGCTTTGGTATTGCGTCACTCGCCGAAATCGAAGGCACGGGCAACCCGGCGTCTCCGGATATCGACGGATGCGCCGCCAGGCTTCTGGATCTCGCCGACAGGCGCATGTACACCGCCAAGCGGGCCAAGCGTCTCGCGCGCCGCTAGTGATTCCACGGCCGTGATGGACTACAACGAAGCTGAACAGATCCTTACTCTCGTCGACTGGCGTCGCCGCATTGCCCGGCTCTACCAGCGCATCAGAGAGCTCTCCGTAACAGATCCTGCGGGGGCCTGGGGGCTGTTTCGTGAGACGCGTGACAGAATGTTTGCAGCCCATCCGCAGTCGCCGCTCGAGGAGGCGACGAGGAGTACCTTCACCGGCATCGACTACTTCCCCTACAATCCGGCCTGGCGACTTGAGGGTGAGGTCGAATCGCTTCACGGCGGCGCCGCAAGTGAAGCCTTTGTCGTACATGTTCCGGAGGGCGAGGTGCGCTGTAGGCCCTTTGCTGCCGTCCGTTTTGTTCCGCCAGGCTCCGGTCGAACCGCGGCTGTGCTCACGCTTTTCTGGATCGAGGGGTACGGCGGGGGGATCTTTCTGCCCTTTGCCGATTTGACTTCGGGAACCGAAAGCTACGGCGGCGGCCGGTATCTCTGCGATACCATCAAGGGCGCCGACCTCGGTTCCGGCCCGAACGGCCTCATCCTCGACTTCAACTTCGCCTACAATCCATCCTGTGCCTACAGCCCACGTTTCATCTGCCCGCTCGCGCCGGCGGAGAACCGGCTGCCATTCCGCGTCGAGGCGGGGGAGCTGAGCCCTACGGTCTTTGTCTGATCGCGGAAGCGCGTCTCACGAATCGATTATCTCGGAAGTATAAAGAACCCTGTGGATAAAATCAGGGGAGTGATTACGCGGTAAGTACTTGTGAGCA
>CAZNYW010000050.1:0-32726 GCA_964577375.1 uncultured Spirochaetales bacterium
CTGCGTATGCGCTTGCTGATCTGGACTCACGGTATCAACAGGCTTCTTGATACTATCGAATAATCCACCTGACTGCCGGAAGGAACCGGTACAAAATGGCTTATGTTGAGTCAGACAATCAGCAATGATCTTTCCGGAGTATACGAAGTTTCCGACGCCCTGGCGGAATCGTATCACTCAGACGGCCACGTGAAGCTGAAACGGGTCCTCGCGGCTGAAACCACCAGTCGGTTCGAGAAAGCTGTGACAGCGGAGGTCCGGAAGCTCAACAAAGAGAATAGGCCGCTCGAGAAACGGGACACCTACGGCAGGGCCTTCCTCCAGACCTCCAACATATGGGAGGTGGACGCCGTCGTGGCGGAGCTGGTGAAGAGCCGGAAGCTCGCCCGGATTGCCGCGGAGCTCATGGGTGTAGCGGGAGTCAGGCTCTATCACGACCACGCGCTCTACAAGGAGCCCGGGAGCGGCCACACCCCGTGGCACGCCGATCAGTTTTACTGGCCGCTTCAGACCGACCACACCATCACCGCCTGGATACCGCTCCAGAAGACACCCCTCGAGATGGGACCTCTCGCCTTCAGTCGTGGAAGCCAGCAGTATCTTTCGGGCCGAGAGCTCGAGATAAGCGACGAAAGCGACCGGAAGATAGGGGACCTCATGCGGACCCGAGCTGAGTCGATGGTCGAGAAAGCCTACGACCTGGGAGAGGTGAGCTTCCACTCCGGATGGACATTCCACCGGGCCGGCGCAAACAAAAGCACGGAATTCAGAAAAGTGATGACCATCATCTATTTTGCCGACGGCTCCCGTCTCGCTTCACCTCGTTCGAAGCACCAGCAGGCAGACTGGGACCGCTGGATGCCCGGCGCATCGATTGGCGAGCCGGTCGCGACCCCGCTCAATTCCCTTCTCTATTCGCGGGACTAAACGGTCCGCGCAGGTCCGAGCAGCAGTTCCGCCAGTCCCACGAACCGCGCGAGCGCGGCGGTTCCCACCAGGTCGACGAGCTCCGCCGGCGAGAGGTAGGAGACGAGGTTGCCGCTTCTTCTCCAGCCTCCGTCATTTCCGGCGACGGCGGGGAGCGATTGCAGAGCAAACTGTTCGACCGCCGCGGGGAGAATCGCGTCCCTGCCTGTAGCGGCGGCTGCGACCTGGGAAGCGGAAATTTTCGCGCCCATCTCACCGAGAATCCGCTCCATCACCTTGAGTCGGATGCCGCCGGTCGAGCCCTCATCTTCGCGGTTGAACCACCTGTCGACTGCCGTGAAACTCCACGCTTCGTACCAGGTTCCACGGAGCCCGCGGAGGAGCGCGGGAAACAGAAACTTCTTCCTCCTTGGGCCGGCTACGGCGAGCCCGGACACGTCAATTTGCCGTCCGCGGAGAGAGCGCGCAATTATCGGCCTGACCAGCTTTATCAGCAGACTGTCCGGCATTCGCTCCATCTCGTAGAAGGGCGGAATGGAGAGCAGCGAGCATACGGAATCGAAGAAGCAAGCCTGCACGGCGCAGGCCGCAAGCTCGCGGGCAGCCAGGCCCGAAAGCCCGTGCTCCGATAGCTGCGCTACGGCACGGCGCGCTCCGCCTTCCGGCGGATCGCCTGCCGCCGGGCCTGCGGCCCGGACTACCGCCCGCGCCATGTTCGCGAGCCGGTCCTCGAGCGTCTCATCGGAATGGACCGTTCCCCGTACAACGGCCGCGAGCCGTCCAAGCTCCTCCGGCTGCCGACCGAGCAGACGCAGGCGCGCCGCCGAAAGACCTGCAGTGTAGCGGCAGCCGTCGGCCTCGGCGGTAAGGTAGGCGACGAGATCGGTGAGCTCGGGCGGCGCCGCGGCGGCGTCGTGACGCATGAACAGCGGGAGGGTGGTCACCGCCACCCACTCTGCGGGCAGCAGACGAAAAAGGCAGTCGGGCGTACGCCTGAATCCGAGCAGGCGCTTCGCTGCCGCATCGAACTCCGCATCGTACTCCGGCTCGACCAGCGGCGAACCCCAGTCTTCAGACCACTCGAAAGTTTCCACGCCCTACCCTTCCAGCCAGCGTGAAAGATTCTCACGGACAAACTCGTCGTCTGAAAGCTCAGGGTAGAGCCTGCAGACCCGGTCGATCTCCTCCGCCTGCCCGGGCGAAAGCGCCAATCCGGGATCCAGGCACCAGGTTCCTTCGAACAGGCCCTGTCGTCTGAGGATTTCGTGCACGCCTGGAATTACGCCGTGAAACCCGTTTGCCGCGTCGAAGATCGCCGCGTTGGCATCTGTTATGGCCGCAGCTTCGGTCAGCAGCTCCTGAGGAACCGGTGCGCCCGGCTCGGTGATCCGATGGATGCGTTCGAGAAGCTCAACCGCGCTGCGAGTCCAGACTCCCCACTGCCCGAGCAGTCCTCCCACCATGCGAATCTCCCGGAAGCCGGTCCGGTCTGCAATTCGGTAGCGGGTGAGCAGGTCGACTACGATGCTGTCGTCGTTGCCGGTATAGAGCGCGATCTCCCGCTCCCTGCCGGTCTCACACACCGCACGCACGACGTCCAGCGTCCGATAGCGGTTGAACGGTGCAATCTTGATCCCGATGACCCCGTCGATTTCGCAGAACAGCCGCCAGAAGCTCCGTGAGAGCGGACGCCCTCCCACTGCCGGCTGAAGGTAGAAACCGATAACCGGAAGTACCGACGCGACCTCCCGGCAGTGGGCTGCAAGCCCGGAGTCGGTCGCGGACGGCAGGGCGGCCAGGCTCACAAGCGCGGCGTGATATCCCGATCGAACGGCAAGCTCGGCTTCCTTCAACGCCTGCGGGGTCTTGCCGGTGACACCCGCAATTTTCATCACCGCACGGTCGCCCGTGGCGGACCACTCGTCGATGGTCTGCGCGGCGAGCCGGAGGAGCGGCTCGAAAAGCGCGTGCTCGGGCAGACGGATTTCGAACTGCGTGGAATGGACCCCGACGGCAATACCTCCTGCGCCTGCATCGATGTAGTATCGAAGCACGGCCTTCTGCCGACGCACGTCGAGTGCCCTCGCTGCGGTAAGCGCGAGGGGCATTGCAGGTATCACGACACCGCGGCGGAACCTCATGAGCATTTGTGGCGGGAGTGGTGCTTCGCCGATGCGCTCAGAATCTGCCATCGCTCACCTCGAAGTGTGTCGGCTTTCCGAGAGATCGGCCACCCTGCAGAACCCACTCCGCAGTCCAGTCCACCATCTGCCGCACCGAAACGGAGGGTGACCCGAAAAGCGCACGCGCCTTCGAAGCATTGCTCAACAGAGCTGCGCTCCCGCTCCCCGATTCGCCGCTGAAGGTCACCGGCCTGCCGAGCCTCCCGGCAAGCATGACCGCGAGCTCCTGCACGCTCAAGAGCTCGGGCCCGGTCACGTTGATTACCGAGGGGGGCGAGTCGCAGAGATCGAGTGCAAGAAGCGCCTGATTGTTCACGTCGCCCTGCCATATCACATTCACATAGGGCACCGCGAGCGAAACGGGAAGCCCCGCCAGTATCCGCTCTGCAATGTCATGCAGGACGCCGTACCGCAGGTCTATCGCATAGTTGAGCCGGAAAAGACAGACTTTTGTTCCCAGAGTGCGCGAGTAGTGGGTAAAGACCCGCTCGCGTGCGAGGCAGGACCAGCCGTACTCACCGACCGGCTCAGGAGGGTCTTCTTCGACCGAACCTCCGTTCTCCGGCTCGACCAGCGGATAGACGCACCCGGTCGAGAACACCACGATCCGGCTCTCCGGAAAGGTTCGTGCAACGTGTGCGGGAACGATCGCGTTCATCGCCCAGGTGAGCTCTTCAGCCCCGCTTGTTCCAAACTTCCTGCCCGCCATGAATAAGATGTTCCGGACCCGGGGAAGGTTTTTCACGGCGGACTCGTCGAGCAGATCGCACCGGATAGTATCGATGCCGCAGCGCTCAAGCTGCTCTTCTGTCGACGCGTCCGAGAACCGGGAGACACCAATCACCCGTTTTCCGGCAAAATCCCGGTTCTTATTTGCAGAATCAATCGCCTTTGCGGCAGTCATCGCGAGGGTAGGCCCGATCTTGCCGGCAACGCCGAGGATCATTATGTCGCCCTCGAGCTCGAGCATCCGTGATACCAGCGCCGGAACCGGCGCGGAGAGACGCTCATCGAGGTCGCGCTCTGTCTTGGGGATATCCGGTACCAGGGTCAGCCTCCACTCGCTCGCACTATTAGCAGGCATACATTGTCACTTTGGTGCCGCCGGCTTGTCAATATTTACCTCGAGAAGACAAAAAGGTTGCGTCCGCGAAAAGAGTGCCTATATAATAGCCGAACGGAGTTCGCGACGAAGCAAGCCGAAGCGTAACGCAGCACTGAGGGTGGAGTGTGAAGTATGCTTGAGGGTCTGAGATACTTTGGCGAGGGTCTGCTCGGTTTCCTGAACATCGGGACCCTTTTCAATGTATTGTGGGCAACGCAGCTCGGAATCATCGTGGGAATGCTTCCGGGCCTGACCGCGACTATGGGCGTTGCTCTCATGACCACGCTCACCTTCCGCCTCGACGCATCGGACGCGGTGCTCATCCTCATCTGCATGTACATCGGGGCGATCTACGGCGGCAGCCGCAGCGCAATCCTGCTCAACATCCCCGGTACGCCGGCGAATGCAGCCACCACGCTCGAAGGTTATCCGCTCGCCAAACAGGGCCGTGCCGGGCGGGCTATCGGCATCGCTACCACGGGATCCTTCATCGGTTCATTCATCGGGATGATCATGCTCGCACTTTTCACCCCGCTCATCGGCGAGTTCGCTCTCAAGTTCGAAAGCTTCGAGTTCACCTGGCTCGCGATTTTCGGGGTAATCATCTCGGGCAACCTTACCGCACCGAAGGATCCGCTCAAAGGCTGGATCTCGGGGTTTCTCGGGCTTTTCGTCGCCATGATCGGCATGGAAGGGATTCACGCCTTCGTACGCTTCTCGTTCGGCAGCGTCGGCCTCTCCGGCGGCGTCGCGCTCATTCCGGCAATGGTCGGCGCCTTCGGGTTTGCGGAAATCCTCAATGTGATGAAGCACCCGGTCTACGAGGTGGTGAACACCAAGATCGAGCGCGTCATCCCGTCGTTTTCCGATATACGCCGCTACTGGAAAACCATCGTCCGGTCCGGGCTCGTGGGAACATTTATCGGTGCCGTCCCTGGCGTCGGCGAAGACGTCGCCGCATGGGTCTCCTACGACATGGCACGCAGGTCCAGCAAGGATCGCGACAAGTTCGGCACCGGTGTGGTAGAAGGTCTGATCGCGGCGGAAACGGGAAACAATGCCTGCGTCGCCGGCGCCATGATTCCGGTTCTTTCGCTCGCCATTCCGGGATCTGCTCCGGCGGCGGTTCTTCTTGCCGCCATGCTCATCCACGGGGTACGGCCCGGTCCGCTGATCATGGTCGAATTCCCGCAGTTCGTCTTTCAGGTCGTGGCGATGGTTCTGCTCGCATCCGCGGCAATGCTCGTGCTCGGTCTTTCTCTGGTGCGCCTGCTCGTGAAGGTTCTGCTGGTGCCCCGGACCAAGCTCATGCCGATCATATTCACCCTCTGCGTCGTCGGCTCGTTCGCTATATCGAGCCGCATGTTCGACGTCGGCGTCATGGTGGTTTTCGGAATTCTCGGATACTACATGAGAGAAATGGACTATCCGATCGCACCGATGGTGCTCGGAATAATTCTCGGAGATATTCTGGACAAGAATCTCAGGCGGGCGCTGATTCTTTCGGACGGCAACATACTGCCGTTCTTTACCCGGCCCATCTCGCTCGTACTTTTTCTCATCACGCTGTTCGTCATGGTGAGCCGTATGGCGTGGTTTGTCGGCCTGATGGCGAGACTCAAGAATGGACTGCTCGGACTTCTTGGCCGGAACAGAGACAGGGGTTAATGTGGTGCGCACGGTGCGTTTTTATACATGAGAGTGTAGAAAAAACAGTTCCGTCCCGGAAACGGTGCCACGATTATAGAATCCTGGAGGAAGGGGGTAATTTTATGGCAAGACGAAGACTGGCTCTCGGTATCGTGCTTCTGCTACTGGGAGGCTCGCTGCTCTTCGCGGCTGGAGCCAAGGAGAGCACCGGACTTCCCTGGCAGCCCAAGAAACCGGTGACGATTATCGTCCCCTGGGCGGCGGGAGGGTCGACGGACCAGGTCACGCGCGTGGTGGCGGGTGAACTGGAAACGCCGCTCGGCCAGAAGATCGTGATAGTGAACCAGCCCGGAGCTTCCGGGTCGGTGGGGACCAAGGCGGTGATCGATGCTCCGCACGACGGATATACCTGGTCGGCCGGCGCAGCGTCCGATCTTGGATCCTACAAAGTTCTCGGACTGCTTGACACGACAATTCAGGACTGGGTGATCTTCACCGATGTCGCCAACGTGTCGGTCGTGGCGGTAAACAAGGACACGCCCTACAAGACCTTCGCGGAACTGCTGCAGGCGTTCAAGGATCACCCGGGCGAGATTCCGGTTGCGACCGCGGGTCAACTTTCGGCCGGCCACAACGCGATCGAGGCGATCCGGAAATACACCGGGATCGACTACAAGCACGTAAGCTATGACGGCGGCAACCCGGCCGTCATCGCGACGGTGGCAGGTGAGACGCAGGTCACGACACAGCTGGCGGTGGAAGAGGCCGACATGCTCAAGGGCGGAAAGCTGCGAGCGCTGGCGGTGCTCGACAACAAGCCGCTCCAGCTCCAGGGATACGGTGAGATTCCGCCGGTAACCAACTGGATCAAGGATTTCGAGCCAGCGCCCAACTACTTCGGCATCTGGGTACCGAAAGATGCGCCGAAAGAGGTCATCGAAACCTTCGGAAAACTCTGGGACACCGCAATCGCGAACTCCGATCAGCTGAAGAACTACGCAGCTTCGCGCGGTGCGGTCTTCAATCCCGCGTGGGGTGACGCGGCGCAGAAGCAGGTAATGCCCTATCTGTCGCAGGTCGCCTGGAACTATTTCACCGGCGGAAAAGCGAAGATCTCCCCGGACACTATCGGCATTCCCAAGCCGTGACGGTTGTGACGGAGGGACGGGCCTCGCCCCGGCCCTCCGTCGATTTTCCTGCATGGAGCACCCGGTCAGATGAAAGAAAGCAACATGCCCCGCGCAGACTTCATCACCTCGATCTTCCTGATGGGCTTTGGAATCGCCGTGCTCGTGTTGTCGTCGCAGATGCCGACCTATGAGGCGCGTGGGATAAATCCCTACTCCGCGCCCGGCATCGTACCGGGGTTTCTCGGCGCAATAATCGCTCTCTTTGGTCTGATTCTTTTCATTCGTTCGATCATGCGCGGCGGTCATCGTCTGGGGATAGGTGCCGCTACCGTCCGGACCTTCTTTACTGCGCAGCAGACCGGAAGGCTCTTCCTCACCCTCGTGATCAGCGTGCTGTACGCGCTCGTGCTGGTTGGAAGGATCCCCTACGCTATCGCTACCGCTGTCTACTGTTTTGTGTTCGTTCTCATATTCGAGTTCAGTTTTCGCGAGCCGATCGTGAAACAGTGGAAGGTCCTCCTGTTTGCTCTCATTCTGGCGGTCGCGACCGCCGCTTCGGTGACGGCAGTTTTTCAGTATCTTTTCCTCGTCAGTCTACCGGGCTGAGGATCGAGAAGGGGATTTCCGTGATAAGGACAGGATTTGTCGGCGCGGGCTTTGCCGCGGCGTTCCACCACGAAGCGCTTCTAAGCGGCGCCGCCGGTCTGTGCAAACCGGTCGGCGTGTTTTCTCCCACCGCCGAGCACCGAAACAGGTTTGCCGACGCGAACGGACTCACCCCCTACGCGAGCCTTGACGAGCTTCTCGAGAACGTTGACGTCGTGCATGTGTGTGCGCCGGCCGCGCGGCACGAGGAGGTGAGCGTCGCGGCGCTGGCAAAAGGAGTCCACGTGATCCTCGAAAAGCCCTTCACCGGTTACTTCGGACCGGCAGAAGGACAGTTCGACGGCGCAAGCTTCCCGAAGGAAATCATGCGGCGTGAGGCGCTTGCCAGCGCTTCACGGATCCTTGCCGCTGAGGAGTCAAGCCCGGCACGGGTCTACTACGCGGAGAACTGGGTCTTTTCACCGGTAATCCAGAAGGAGGCCGAGATCATCCGCAAGAGCTCGGCACAGATTCTCTGGATGGTTGCCGAGGAGTCCCATTCCGGGTCGCACTCGGCGAGCTACGGAATCTGGCGTTCGTCGGGCGGCGGATCGATCATGGGAAAGGGGACCCACCCGCTCACCGCCGTTCTCTATCTGAAACGGATTGAAGGAGCGGCACGGAACGGCAAGCCGATCCGCCCGGCCTCGGTCACCGCGCGGACGCACGAAATCACGAGGCTTCCCGCCTACGAAGATCGCGGCAATCTCCGCACCGACTATACCGACGTCGAGGACTTTGCCATCATACACCTGGTGTTCGAGGACGGCATGGTGGCAGATGTTTTTTCTTCGGAGATCGTCATGGGAGGCGTCCACAACTGGCTCGAAGTGTTCGCCAACAACCACCGGACCCGGTGCAACATCAACCCGGTCGACGGGCTTCAAACCTACAATCCGCTGGACCGGCAGTTTGACGATATCTACGTTGTCGAGAAGATCGGAACGAAGCAGGGCTGGTCGAAACCGGCTGCAGACGAGAATTGGATGAACGGCTACGAACAGGAGCTTCGCAGCTTCTATACCCTCATCAGCGAAGACAGCCCCTCGTTCTCTTCGGCCGAGCTCGGATACGATACAGTAAACGTGATCTACTCGGCCTACCTCTCCGCAGAAATGAAGGGCACGGAGGTCGAGCTTTCGTGACAGCGCCATGAGCGGCCCGGCCCGGACGCCGCAGCTCGTCGAGGTCAGGAAGATCTGGGACGCCGCCCCGCACAACGCCTTCACCGATCTTGCCCGTTACCGCGGCAGTTGGTACTGTTGCTTCCGTGAAGCCTCCGGCCACCTCCATGGCAGGGGAAGGATCCGCATCATAGTCTCCCCGGACGGACGCCGCTTCGAAAGCTGCGCTCTTTTCGCCGAACGGGGAGTCGACCTGCGCGATCCCAAACTGTCGGTCACTCCCGACAACCGGTTGATGCTGCTCGCTGGGGGGACGCGGTTCAGCGGGGGCGAGTATGCAGGGCGCAGGCCCAGAGTGCGCTTTTCGACCGACGGAGAGAGCTGGGGCCCGTCCATGCCCGTAATGGAGGAGGGAGACTGGCTCTGGCGCGTGACCTGGCACCAGGGCCGTGCATGGGGGGTATCCTACAGGCTGAAGGACAGCCGCACCTGGATAATCGAGCTCGTTTCAAGCCGAGACGGGATCCACTATGCGCCGGTAACGCGCCTGAAGGTCTCCGGAAAACCGAACGAAGCCACCCTTCGATTCCGAGGGGACGGACAGGCCCTGCTGCTCGTCCGCCGGGAGGGGGGCGACCGGGATGGCGTAATCGGCACGGCCGGGCCACCCTACACCGCATGGGAGTGGCACAGTGCGCGCTCCCGGCTCGGCGGGCCGAACTTCCTGGTGCTTGCGAACGGCGATGCGTGGGCGTCCGGTCGCCAGGTTACTGGCCAGGGCGGTCGCCAGGTTACTGGCCAGGGCGGTCGCGGGACCGCCGGCCTCCAGGCGAGGACCATTCTCGCACGGCTCGGCCCCGCCGACTACGAGCCGGTGCTCGAGCTGCCCTCAGGCGGAGACTGCAGCTATCCGGGCATGGTCTACTACCACGGCAGGCTCTGGATGAGTTACTATTCGTCACATGAAGGGCAAACATCGATCTATCTTGCAATCGTGCGATTCACCACCGAAAAGTAGCGCACGCCCCCTAGGGACTGCGGCCGCGATGACGATTCTGCTCTTGCTTACCGTCTGTCCGGTTCATGCGCAGTCGGGTCCACCGCTCCTGGTCACAACGAGCAGCGGACGGGTCTATCCGCTGGACCTGATTACCTTTCCCGACACGCCCATCGGCAGTGAAAGCCGCGAGATAGAGTTCACTGTCAGGAACGTGGGCCTGTCCGCTCTCACGCTGCCGAAAGAGGGCGCGGTGACGTTCAGCGATGGAGACACTTCGATGTTCGTGGTGACCCGCCAACCCTCCGAAGCGCTTCCGATACAGGAGCGGGTCCGTTTCACCGTCGCCTTCAAGCCGACCAGCTTCGGCGAGAAATCGGCGACGGTTACACTTGCCATCGACGACCCGGACTACCCCACCTTCACCTTCGAGGTTGCGGGCAACGCTACGGCGCCGCAGTCGCAGTAGCTTTCCCTACGCCGTCGTCGAAAGTGCGGAGGCGATTCCTGCCGCGAGAGCAGCGTTGTTGTAGACGAGCTTGATATTGGATTCGAGCGAGTCGCCTCCGGTGAGGTCCTTTATTCGTGCAAGAAGAAAGGGCGTCGTCTCTTTCCCCTTGATTCCTCTCTCTCCCGCCTCGCGGACCGCCTGGTCGATAGCCCTGTTGATGATCTCGGGCGGCATGGCGAACTCTTCCGGGATAGGGTTGGCAACTACTGCGCCGCCCCGGAGCCCCATCGCCCATTTCGCCGCGAGCACGCGCGCAATCTCCTGAGCGCTATCCAGCCGGTACTCAAGGCGGAACCCGCTCGCACGGGTATAGAAGGCGGGCAACTCGTCGGTGCGATAGCCGATCACGGGCACGCCACGGGTTTCGAGATACTCGAGCGTGAGGCCCAGGTCGAGGATGCTTTTCGCTCCGGCACAGACCACCGCCACGCCGGTTCTCGAAAGCTCTTCCAGGTCGGCCGATATGTCGAAGCTGTGCTCCGCACCGCGGTGCACACCGCCGATGCCTCCGGTCGCAAATACCCTGATGCCGGCAAGCTCGGCAACGATCATGGTTGCGGCAACCGTGGTTGCGCCGTCCCGGCGTCCGGCAACCACAAATGGGAAGTCCCTGCGGCTCACCTTCGTCACGTCGGTCCCCGCCTTTCCGAGCCTCTCGATCTCTTCCCGGACGAGTCCGGCCTTCAGCCTTCCGCCGATCACGGCAATGGTGGCCGGTACCGCTCCATTGCTCCGGACGATCTCCTCCACCCGGAGTGCAGTTTCCACGTTCTGCGGATAGGGCATGCCGTGGCTGATGATCGTAGATTCGAGCGCCACTACCGGCCGTCCGTTCCGGAGCGCCTCTTCCGCCTCCGGCGAAACATCCAGATAGCTGTTCATTATGCCTCCGTTATCGTCACCAGCTTCGCGAGCCCCTGGAGCATTTCCGCCGACATTCGAGGGTTCACCGTCTCCTCGACGCCGATGGTCAACGCAGCCGCCGCCACCGCAGCGCGGCCGAGCTGCGCGGGCTCGAGCCCCCGCACAATTCCCCACGCGATCGCTGCACTGGACGCGTCGCCCGCTCCGCTGACGTTGCGGACCTCTCCCGCCGGCGCTGCAGCGAACCCTCGCAACCCGTCCCCCGAGAAGTAGAGCCCGCGCCGTCCGAGAGAGATGAAGACGAGCCGGGTTCCCCGCCGGTGCAGCGCATCGGCTGCGCGGCGCAGACCGGCATCATCGGAGATCTCGACGCCGCTCAGTACCTCCGCCTCCCGGACGTTTGCCTTGACTACCTGGAAGGAGCCGGCCACGCCTGCCGCACGCGCCGCCTTTCTCTCGGAAACCGGATCGAGCAGCAGCTGCACCCTGCTGCCGAGTGCCGCGATCCGTTCGAGAGTCTCCCTGGAAACGTTGGCGTCTACGACGCACAGCGCCGAGCCGGTGATCGCCTGCAAATGCGTATCGATCCATTCGGGACTCATCCGCTCGATCGTCCGCATGTCGGCTATCGCGACGCTGAGATTCCGCGCCCGGTCGAGCGTGCACAGGTAGACTGACGCGCTCTCCCGCTCGAAGACCATGGAAACCGAGATGTCGACTCCAAGCGCCATCAGGTTGTCACGGATGCCGGCCGAAAACGCATCGGTTCCGAAGGCCGAGATGAGCCGGGTATGAAGACCGAGACGCGCAAGGTTTTCCGCGATATTCCTTCCGACTCCGCCGTAGCTTACCGTCACCCTGCCCGGATTGGAGTCCGCGGGAAGCAGCTCGGCAAAAGGATAGCCCTGAATATCGATGTTTGCGCCGCCGATGACGGTGATCCCGGACAATTGGCCTCCACAGATGCGGGAATCCTATCGACTTGCGGCCACTTCTTCAACTCTGTCGGGCCGATTGACACCGTCTGCGATCAAAAATCATACTTCCAGTGCGAGGATCTATGATGAAGCTTCTGGACCGCTGGAAACAGTGGGCGAACGCATTGAAGATCGAGGTCTACACGCTCCTGCTCGCCTGCCGTGACCCGGAAACGCCGTGGCCGGCGAAGGCGCTCGCTGCCGTCGTCGTCGCATACGCGCTCAGTCCGATCGACCTCATCCCCGACTTCATTCCGGTCTTCGGCTATCTCGATGATATGATAGTGGTGCCGCTGGGAATCGCGCTGGTGCTGCGGATGATTCCACCGGAAATCTCCGCACGGTACAGACTAGAGGCTCGCAGGATCGAGCGTGGGAGGACCCGTTCCGGACGGATAATGGCCGTAATCATAATTGCAGTCTGGCTCTTCGTCCTGTTTCTCGTCGTCCGGGCGATTGCAGGATGGTGAACCCGCCCGGGTCGGCCTGCGTATATTCTCCTATAACCGACTGAAGAAGGATCTGATCGATGCAACCACACAACACACCCGGGCAGGATAACCTCGGCGGTGACCAGGCGAGGAAAGTGACGGCCTATATCTCGCTCGTCGTGATCGTCGCGGAGTTCTTGAATTTTCTCTTCGGCCCCTTCGGCATGTCCCGGACGAAGACGGTGGCAGACTTTCTCTTTCTGGCGCTGCTCATCGCATACGCAGTCTGGGCGATCCGGATGGCCGTGGCCGGAGAACGATGGCATCTGGGAGCTCTATTCCGGACCCCGGAGACGCTCTTCGTGATCTCGCTCGTTCTGTTTCTTCTCTCCTACCTTTTTGCCTCCACCGCAAACCTGAGCTACGCGCAGCGGTTTGCGCTGACCCATGGAAATCTCCGGCTCGCGCCTGATTCCACAATTCAGCGGCTTAATTCTGCCTCCAGATACATCCCGCTGCTCGCGCTGAACGCGTGGGTGATTCTCTATTTCCGGATTCGCCACAAAGCGCTCTGCGCGCACGCCCTTCGGGTGAGCGATCCCTTGCGCGCATGGGCCCTTCCCCTCGTCCTCCTTGCCGCCCTGCTCTACGCCTTCTCATTCCCCTCGGCGATCAGCCTCGGCGGCCTCGCGCCGATCGCCTACATCAGCCTGGTCCCCCTTCTTCTCGCGCTCAGACACGCCCGCCCCAGCAGAGCGGTGTTTTACGGGGTGTCCTTCGGCGTCCTTCAGACGATGCTCGCGAACTTCTGGCTGGGGACTTTCAGTCTGGTGTCGCTGCAGTTCATCACCATCATCTTCACAATCGAGTACGCGCTCTTCATGACGGTGCTGGTCTGGCTCATCAATCGCCTGCCCAAATGGAGCTGGATCATCGTCCCGGTCGCCTGGGTCGCATTTGACTTTCTCCGCTCCCGCGGGTTTCTCGGCTATTCCTGGGGGATGCTCGGGTCGAGCCAGTACGCCGCCCTGCCGCTCATCCAGATTGCTGCAGTAACCGGAATATGGGGGGTCACCTTCCTGGTGACGCTGGTGAACTCTTCAGTGGAGCAGATGATCGAGTACCTGGCAAGCCCGTCCTCCGGCAATGTCGGATTCCGAAAGAGCCTGCTGAAGATGGAAGCGGGACTGCCGCTGGCTTTCGCCGCACTGCTCGTCGTTGCAGTCCTAATAGAAGGCTTTGTCGCAATCCATCAACAGGATTCACGGCCGATCGATCACCGCGTGAGGGTCTCGCTGATTCAGGAAAACACCGATCCGCGCAAGAACGACTACCGGGCCACCTTCGACACGCTCAAGAGGTTGACCAACGAAGCGTTGAAAGACAATCCGGACCTCATCGTCTGGTCGGAGACCGCGTTTGTGCCGAACATACGGCGCTGGAGCAAGCTTGATCCGAAGGTCTATCCGCTCTCAGCGCTGGTGGATGATTTCCTCGCCTATCAGAAGTCCATCCACACATGGCTCGTGACGGGAAATGACGACTACACGCTGACTACCGATTCCAGTGGCAACGAGGTCCGCAAGGACTACAACGCCGCGGTGCTGTTTTCGCCGCAGGGCGAGCGGGTCCAGACCTACCACAAGATTCACCTGGTACCCTTCACGGAATACTTCCCCTACAAGAAGCAGCTTCCATGGGTCTACCAGATGCTTCAGAACTTCGACGTCTATCTGTGGGAACCGGGCACGCAGTACACGGTCTTTCACACGCCCAAGATATCCTTTTCGACGCCGATCTGCTTCGAAGACTCCTTTCCCAACCACGTCCGCCGTTTCGTGCTTCACGGTGCACAGGTAATCATCAATCTCTCGAACGACTACTGGTCCCTGTCCAGGGTCGAAGGCAAACAGCACTACATCAACAGCCTGTTTCGCGCAGTCGAAAACCGCCGCCCACTGCTGCGGGCGACCGCATCGGGCCTGACCGCGTACGTCACCCCCGTCGGCCGCCTCGTGGAGTCCGCTCCCTTCTACAAGGAGGCCTATCTGACCGCAGATGTCGCAATTCAGAAGGAGCGACTCTCCCCCTACACCCGCTGGGGAGACTGGTTTCCGCAGGCGATGCTGATTATCTCCGCACTTTTTGCGGCGGCCGGCCTGGTACGGCTGATTCGCTCGCGCTCGTCTTTCACCGGGGAGGGATCCGGCAGCCGCGGCACCGGCAGCGAAGAATGAACTAGTACAGTACGACCACCGAGCGTCTCTCGAGCTCGGCAATCACGCCGGGATCCGCCAGCGGATTCCCCGAAAGATTAACGAACCGCAGCCCGGGAAGATCGAGCAAAGCCGACGCGTTCTCGATCTCGTTCACCGAGAGGTCAACGATCTCGAGGTCGTGCAGCTCCCGAAGTGCATCGATATCGACGACATGGTTGTTGGCGAGGAACAGTTCCTGCAGGTGATGCAGGAACTGCACCTCGTAGATATTGTCGATTCGGTTGTCCGAGAGATCGAGCACGGTTATGTTGATGCACTGCTCGAGCCCGTCGAGATCGCTCAATTCGTAACCGGAAAGTACCAGCTCACCCTCAAGGTAGTGGAGATCGGCCGCGGTGATTTCGATATCGAGGTTTCCGAGATGCTCGGCCTTCACCGCCGACAGGAAGTCAAAATCCACCTCCGTTTCTTTGTAGAACTCCTCATCGTCCTCGGAGAAAACACCCTCGTTATAGGCCGTCGTGTCATAGCCGAAATCCTCGCGGCCGTAGGTGTACTCCTCTGCCGCGTTCGACCGCGAATGGCGCGCACTCTCGACCCGGGAGCGGTGGACGTGGTGATGTTTCTTCAGACTCATCAGATTGCGGAAGAACAACAGCTTCTGCTCGTCGCCCCGCGCATAGGCTTCATCCACCTCGCGAAGGATGCCGGCGAGGCGGTCGGGATGAAAGTGCTTTATCAGCCGGAAGAACAGCTCGTTCGCGCCGGACTCCGTTTCCGACGGGCCGAACATGTGCGACGCGTAGCGCTTGAGTACGTGCAGGTCACGCGCCTTATACGCGTCAATCAATTGGACAGTGAGATCCTTCAGGTGATCGGCGGTGACCCTCTTCTTTATCTCCGCATGGAGTTCCTGTATTGGCTTGTTCACTTTATGAGAATGAACTCCACTCGCCGGTCCTTCCACCGGTTCTGAAGGTCGCTGAACGGGACAATCGGATTCACTCCGCCCTTGCCGACCGTGGTAATCCGGTTCGCGTCGATTCCGCGCTGCACGAGTGCCTGTTTGATGGAATCCGCCCGTGCTTTGGAAAGCGGAATGAGGATCGCCTTCTGTTCAGCCGCTCCCGCCTCCGGATTGTCGTAATTGACCATTACCGCGTAGCCCTCGATGCGGATGTTGTAACTGCTGTATTTCTTGAAAATCTGGGCAAGGCGGTTGATGGTCTTGATATTCCGATCTTTCTGCTCGGCCGGCACGTCGAGATAGTTGGCGGTGTTGGGGGCAAAGACGATGCTCGCTATCCGGATCTTCAACTGATCACCCTCGCGTACGACCAAAACGTCGACCTGTGCCGTGGCTTTCGCCGTAGTGACATTCCCCAGGACGTCGCGCACGGTCATCACCATCGGATAGTCGGACGCGGACTGCACCAGCTCTCCGGTGGACGAGAGACCGTCCCAGACTATTCTGTTCTTCGGAGTTCCCTTGCCGGAAAACTCGTTGAACTTCACGCCGGTAGGATCGTATATGGTGAGGTTCCACGATTCGATCGGACTCGGATCGCTTACGGTGGTCGATATGTTGAGCTCGTCATCCACCCCGTCGTTGTCGGGTGAGAAGGGTACCGGCGAGAGGGAGAGATCGACCGCCGCGCCGGAGGTGTTGAGGACGAAGGGCTGCGTGGTGCTCGATGGCTCGTTTCCCTTCGCATAGATCAGGCTGAGCGTCGCGTGGTAGCTGGTCTCCGGTGCCTTCGCGCCGTCGTCGGTAGTGCCGTCCCAGGTAATGCTGTCCGGCACCGTTCCGCTGCCGCCGTAGGTCCTAACGGGTGCGCCGGCGGGTGGTGAGATTTCGAGCTTCCAGCTCGACATGCCGTCCGGAAGTCCCACTACCGTATTGAATGTGATGGTATCCGCTACGCCGTCGCCGTTGGGACTGAACCCGCGCTGATCGGTCGAGAGAAATACCGGCGTCGGTCGGGTGTCCGTCTTTATACCGTCGATTGTGACGCTCCTCCGGTTTCCCGCGGCGTCCTGCGCGCTCAGCCGGTAGCTGTAGGTTCCGTCGGGAACAATATTTCCGTTGTTGTCCTTTCCGTCCCACGCGAAGCTCGGCGCCTTACCCGACCATTCGTAGCTGCGCACCGTCTTTCCGCTCGCGTCACGCACCTCGCCGACCCAGCGGTATTCGCTGCTGGTGTTCTGTGTAATGGGAACCACATCCTTGTGCCCATCACCGTTCGGCGAGAATAGTTTGTAGGCCGGCTGCACCAATGCTGCAGGCGCAGTAGTGTCGAGAACGATGCCGGGAGCAACGGCTTCCGAGAGGTTGCCGTTCTCGTAGCTGACGCTGAGAAGGGCCCGGTAGGCCCCGTCCGATGCGAGCGTCCCCCCGTCGGTGCGGCCGTCCCACTCTATCGAGGCGGGCAGCGAAGCGCCGCTGTAGGTACGCACCACCGTTCCATCGGCAGATTCGATCCGGATCCGGTAGGAATCGATGCCCTGACGGACCTCGGCCGTCGGGGTGAGTGTAACCGTGTCGAGGACACCGTCTCCGTTCGGGCTGAATGCGGCAGGACTTCGCGATATGCTGACCGGAGTTGAGATCACCGAAAGGGTGAGCTTGACAGCATTCGATGCCCCGCTGTTGCCCGCGGCGTCGGTGGCGGAGAGCCTGTAGGTGTAAACCCCGTTTGGAAGGAGAACGCCCTTGTCGTCGCGCCCGTCCCAGACTGCCGTCGGTGCCGGCGTCCTGCCGAAGGTGAAGGTCCGTACCGCCTTCCCGTTGCTGTCCGTGACGGTACCGGTCCATGCCGGCTCAACCGAACCGGTCTGGGTGATCTGAACCTGGTCCTTCCGTCCGTCACCGTTCGGCGAGAACGCGGTCGGCGTTGCGCTTACCGTCGCGTGCGGCGTTGTCACATCGAGCACGAGTTCGCCGGTCTGGGCGGTCTCGGCACTTCCCTTGGCCAGATAGGTCACCGAAAGAGTGGCTATATAGGATCCTTCGGGCGCCTGCGATCCGGTGTCCGTCCTGCCGTCCCACGCTATCGATGCGGGAACTGTGCCCGTGCCGCGCCAGCTACGGACCGGCCGCTGCTGATTCTGAAGCGACGTCACAGTGAGTGACCAATTCGATATGCCCGAATTTACTTTCAGGTCGGGCAGAAAATGCAGGGTATCCTGTACGCCGTCTCCATTGGGCGAGAATGCCGCTGTGTCCACCTTCAGCTTGACCGGAGTCGCCCTGGTGTCGACATGGATCGCGTCGATACGTGCACTTCCGCTGTTGCCAGCGCGGTCGGTTGCGGTAATCGCGTAGGAGTAGACACCGTCGGGAACGACGTTTCCCGAGCTGTCCCTGCCGTCCCATACAAGGTCGGGTGCCTGGCCGGTCCAGCTGAAACTCCGGACCACCGATCCCGCGGAATTCCGAATTTCGGCCGTCCATCTCTCCTCGCTGCTCGAGCTCTGATGTATCACGATGGTATCGCGGGACCCGTCGCCATCCGGCGAGAAATAGGGACTATCGACCGAAGCCGTTACCTTCGGCGCGACGGTGTCCACCACAAGAATCGGTCCGTCGACCTCGACGAGGTTGCCCTTGAGGTACTCGACCCGCGCGTGAGTCGAATAGCTGCCGTCCGGCACCGGATTTCCGGCGTCGTCGGTGCCGTTCCAGGGAAGCGATGAGGGTACGGTCCCGGATCCGGCAAAGGTCCGCACCGCGGTTCCGCCCTCGTTGGAAACCGTGATGGAGTAGGATGCAATTCCCTCGTTCAACCCGACGTGCGGGGTGAGCAGGCTCCGGTCGTTGATGCCGTCTCCGTTCGGGCTGAAGTAGGTTGGATTCGCCGAGAGGGTGACCGGGGTAGGCCTTGTGTCCACCGTTACGACAACCGGCGCCGAAGAGCCGCTGTTCCCTGCGGCGTCCACCGTTTCCAGCGTGTAGGTGTAGCTCCCGTCGGGAACAAGCCGTCCGCTGTCGTCGGTCCCGTTCCAGACGTACTGCGCGTCGGCCGCGCCTATGAAGCGGACTCGCTTCACCGTGTCGCCCGCGCTGCTGCGGATGACACCGTTCCATTCTGTCTCTTTGCTCGACTCCTGAAAAAAGGTCACCGTGTCTTTGCGTCCGTCTCCATCGGGAGAAAAGATCGGGAACTCGGCACGCACGCTTGCCGACGGCTTTGTAAGATCGAGCGTTATTGCCGGCGAGCTTGCCTCCGGAGCATTTCCGTTTACATAGAGCACGGACAGCTTTCCAACGTACTCACCTTCGGGAAGCACCGTCCCGCCCGCGTCCCTTCCGTCGAATACTACCTGAACGGGAAGATCCGAGGTCCCGGTGAAGTCACGAACCTTCTTTCCGGATGCGTCGAATATCCCGAGGTCCCAGCGGCTGACCTGCACCGATCGCAATGCGTCGATCGAAAGCGTCACGGTGTCCTTGACGCCATCCCCGTTAGGAGAGAAGGCCGCAGTGTCCACCGAGAGACCAAGCGGTGTCGGCACGGTGAGAACGGTGATATTCGGAATGTCGTAGGACCCGCTGTTGCCAGCTCGGTCGGTGCTGGTCAGAGCATAGGTGTAGAGACCGTTTGCGACGACCTCACCATTCTCGTTCTTTCCGTCCCAGCTGAATGTCTGAGGCTCACCGTTCTTCCAGGAATAGGTCCGGACCGTCTTTCCGCTCGCGTCCGAAATGGTGCCGGTCCACAGATCCTCCGAGCTTCCTTTCTGGTCGATCTGGAGGGTGGCACGGGTGCTCTCTCCGCCGGGACCGAAGACGCTGTACTGAGATGACACGGTCGCCGTCGGTTTCTGTGTATCCACCACGACGGTGCGCGGCACAGTCTTTCCGATGTTTCCGTTGTCATCCCACGCTTCGAGCGTGTAGGTGTAGCTGCCGTCGGGCACGACCGTGCCGGTCGAGCTCATCCCGTCCCATCGCAGGGTCGGCGGAATCGGTATCCCCTTCTTCACGTAGAGAAGCCGGCTTATCACGGTCTTCACCGCGGCGTTTTCGGGCCGGTTTTCCTTGTTCTCGATGGTGCGAACTGTATTCCCGCTCGCGTCCTTGATGATAAGCCGATATCCCTTCACATAACGCTGATCGGTTATCGAAATGGGAAGAACCAGATCATCTTTCGTACCGTCGAAGTTCGGAGAAATGTAGCTGGTATCCGGACTGTCTATCTTGATTTCGGGCGGCGTGCGGTCGATCACCCCGAGAGCAACCTGAACTCCGCCTCCCGCGGCCCACACGCCGTTCGCCAGCGGAGCTGCGGCCGTGCGGATATTGATGTCGCTCTGACGCCACGCGCTCGCATCGGCAATCGTTCCCAGCGATCCCGGCGAACCGCCGGTGGTACCGACCGGCGCAGAAGGCGATTTATTCCCGCTTCCGGCAAGATTGATGTGGACGTCGACTCCGAAGCCGAAAGGATAGGTCCGTTCGGTTCCGGCGCTTACCGGGTTCAGATCGAAGAGATAATTCCCGGAAAGTCGGACGGTGTCGAAAAGCGTCACACCGAGTCCAACCCCGGCGGTGAAGTCCGAAAAACCGGGCGCGCTCAGCGAAAGCGACGTGGACAGCTTCACCGGCCTGGTGGAAACAAGGGTCGCGTCCGCCGACAGTCGCGGCGTCACGCCGGGCCCGAGCGTTCCGTCCGGGTAGGTGTAGGACTTGCCAAGCCCGTCGAAGCTCAGCCCAAATGCGGTATCTTTGAGAAAGCCGATGTCTCCGGGCTGATAGAGAAACCCCAGGTTGCCCCAGATCCCGAAATCGTCTCCGAAATAGGACTCGAGTCCCAGTCCCACGAGGAAGGTCGGAAAGAGGTCCTTCGAAAAGGAGAGCCGCGCGCCGCCGAAAGTTCCGTAGTTGTAGCCGGCGATCGGTGAGGAGACAAACCGGGCGCCGGTAGAGATGACGCCGAAAGGAAAGGGAAAAGCGGCACCAAGATTGGCGGCGTAGCCGGTGCCGGGCGCTGAGTCCGAGCCGATGAGTCCCAGATAGCTCGCCTCGAGCGTAGTACGCTGCAGCCCCCCGGAGATCGCCGGATTGAGAGCTTCAGCGCTGCCCGGCTGAATCGCGCTGACCCCCGGTCCGTTTGCGAGCGTGTAGGGGGACGTGAGCCCGTCAACGAGAGGCTGGCCGAACGAGAACCCGACGCTCGAGAAGAGAAGACCGACGGCAACAACGAATACAATTTTGCGCATATACACCTTTCCTGTAATATTCGTTTCAGAAGGTATCGCAGATTGGAGGGGAAAGCATACACTCATAATAACACCGGGCACCCCTGAAGGTAACAATCAGGCAAATACCGCTTTTCGCTTGACGCCCTGTCGCATTTGGATGATGTTATCGACAGTCACAACCTCAGGAAGGAACCACAGGGATGCCCGGCGAATTCAGACTTCGCGAGCTGCTTCCGACCGACGGTCCGGCAATCGCGGAGCTAGACAGAGAGAGCCCAGACACAGGCGCGGTAGCATTTTCGACCGTCTATCTCGACGATCCCTACGCCGCGCTCGCTGCTCTGCATCCCGGTGTTGTGGGCGTGGCGGCAGTCGAACCGGCAAAACCGGGGATCATCGGGATGGGCGCGATGACGCTCGGCAGATGTCAGCTCGAGGCTGAGATCCATCCCTACTCCTACCTTTTCAACATCAGCGTCAGACCCGAGCACCGCAGGCGTGGCATCGCATCACAGATATACTCCTGGCTGATAGGAACCGCACGCGAACGGCTCGGGGATGATGCTGTCATCATCGCAGGCATTCAGGAGGGCAACGAAGCATCCATCCGCGCCGCCCGCGTCTGGAGCTCCGATCTCCTGAATCTCAGCCAGAGCGCGATGACGCGGATGCGGGATTCCGAGCCCCGCGCGCCGGTTCATCTCCAGGTACGCGAGGCTGCCGAATCCGAATGGGAGATCATTGCGCAAGCTCAGAACGGATTCTACCGGGATTACAATCTGTATCCCCCGCGGAGCGCTTCCGAGCTGCGTGATCTGCACTCGGCCACGCCGTTCGGTTCGCCTATCCGTCGCTACTTTGTTGCGGTCGATGTGAAGGGCGAGATCGCCGCGGGAATGAGCGCCACCGACGAGGGGTCGATCGAACCGATTCAGATCGTACACATGCCGCTTCCGATGCGGATCGGGAACGCGATTCTGGACATCCTGCCGTCGAACGGAACGGTGCGCCGCATCCCGGTTCGGGACCTCTGGTTCGCACCAGGGAGAATGGAGGCCGCTACCTACCTGTGGGAATCGGTTCGCTGGCTCTGGAGAGATCGCGCGGACGCCATGATGGCTTTCATCGATCCGCGCAGCCCGCTCGCGGCGGCGATTCCACGGATGCGATTCCTGCCGAGAAACGGCGGATACATTGCGCTCGCCGCCCCCGTCCGTCCCTCGAAGGAGCGGCTGCTCTATCATTACGCCTGACGCGCGGCTCCCTTCCCGCGGGATCTCTTCCCGCAGGGTCTGCAAAAGCGGATGCTCTCGCGCATCATATGCGTGACCTTGCAGTTACCGTCGGCGCACGCCCTGTGCCGAGGCACGGTACGGCCTTACCTGGGCGCCGGGGATGGGCGCCGATTGCCGCCGTGGCTCTGGCGGCGCTGTTTTTGACCGCGTGCGGAAATCCTGATACCTACTACGTTGTGCGAGACCGCGATCAGCAGCTCGAGCTTACCTTCCTCTTCCGGCTCTTCGAGCGCGCGCCTAACGCTGGAGACGACCGGGTATTCATCATCGGCGAGATCGCAAATCTGATGTCCGCTGCGGGGTACGACGATCGCCTGACGCTCTTTCTGACGACCTACGTCGAACGGCATCCCGAAGACGTCTACGACGGTTACTACCTGTTCATGACGGCAAGGGACTACCCCGACGCCGGCGCGGGACCGGTCGCCGCCTATTACTACCAGAGGGTCGTCAGCGGCTACCCCGACGTCATTGCACAGGGCAAATCGATACAGTTTGAAGCTCTCAACGAGATCACCCGACTCGCGGCCGACCCGATGGTGCGGGCGAACGCCTACCTGGACCTCATCGCGGACTTTCCCGACAAGGTGGACGCAGCGTCCGCCTACTACTACCTGGGCAGATCCTACGCAGAGACCGGCCGCTGGGATCTCGCCTTCGAAGCGTACCGCCAGTTCCTGACCTATCCCGACGCGCAGATCCCGGGAGTGCCGACCGCCCGGAACGACATCCTCGGACAGGTGGCGTTCTACGATTCACCCAAAGACTGGACTATGCCGACGCTCGAATCACTGGTCACGGCCGTGCGGACCGCCATAGTCCAGGGAAACCGCACGCACTTCTGACATACAAGGCGAAGGTCAACTTTTTCGCAATGTCCTGGGACCAGCAGTCTACCTCCGATCCGGATCCAACGGACTTCCCGATACAGGCCTTTTTTTCGCGTTACATACAGATCGCCGACAAGCTGGAAGTCTCATCCGACGGCAGCGAAGCATTTCTTCGCACCTCAGGCTGGGCGGATCCGCGAATTCCGACGTGGTATCTCTATTTTCGCAGGGTTCGATTCCCGGCCGACCCGGAGGTCAACGGCCGGTGGGAATGGGCAGGAATCTACTTCGGTGACAGGGTTTGAGCGGGGCCGGAAATCAGGTCGTTCATAAGCCGGGCCGGCGGACGGCTGGGCACTCCCCGGCGGTCCAGGAATGCACCGGTCGAGAAATCAACCGCCAGCTCCTTTCCGCCACATTCGACACGGTGCTCCCACGTGCCGCGGAGACGCCCGAGCTCGCAGATTCGGCTCTTCACCTGCAGCCGGTCGCCCATGTGCGGAAACTTCTGAAAGCGGGCCTCGTGCCGGATCTGCACGGTGAGGAAATCCTCGCCGGCAAGCCGCTGCTCATTCCAGCCCGCCTCGACGAATGCAAATACTCGCGCGTCCTCGACGCAGCGCAGAAGCTCCGACGCGGACATGCTTCCTCCCGCATCGACCTCGTGGGTCCGGACGATATGCTCCCACCGGTACCACCGGCCGTCGCGCGGCTCCCCCACTCTCCGGTCCGGCAGCAGGTAATCGGCCTCATCCCGCGCCGCCTCAGGCCAGGGCTCGGTGAGCAGAAAGGGGGCCCCCGTCTGGCTGGCTGACAGCCTCCAGTCGATTTCGACGCGAAGAATTGGCTCTGCTTCGTTATTCTTCCGTATGGCATAGCCGCACCGTAAAAGGCCGGGATCCTCCGGGTCATTGCCCATCGGCCATCCGCTCACCAGAAGTCTGTCGCCCTTGAAAGCAGGCGCGCGATATTCCATCGAAAGCCGGGCGGCTTTCCAGTCGGCGTCGCCGATTCCACCCCACGCCTCGAACGTCGCTTCCCCGATATAGTCCAGATAGACCACGTTGTTCAGGTGCCGGTTGATGTCGCATTCGTAGAGCCTGACGTGGGTATTCCAGAGCACCGGCGCGAGGCGCAACGCCATGGCTACATCTGCCTCCAGAACCGGAAGTTCATCTTCTCGATTTCCTGCGAGGTCGGCATCGGGAAGAACTTGTACTGCTCCTGAGAGGCAAACATGAACCCGTGCCTGATGAGCCCGTAGGGAATGCGGTCCATCGAGCTGTCCAGACAGAGCCCCTTGGTGTGTTTTGCCGAGTTGTCACGCAGCTCCACGAAGGCGTCCCTGAGCGAAGATGGATGGATGCTCGCGATCGGCGGCTGAATGAAGGGGTCACGCCGGTACGCCTCGACGAAGCCGGGGATGTCGAATTCAATCTGCGTATAGAAGAGCCGCGACGCACCCTTCCGGTTGCGCGGATCGGTAATGTAGGTCGAAAATTGAAGAAAGTCGTAGTTGGAAAGCACGAGCATGCGAAGCGGCGATATCTCGGCGAACAGCCGTATGCTTCCGAGCTTCGAGGTGCTGTGATAGGGGGCGTCGCGCAGCTCGATGCAGTGGCCGTCGGGAGAGGTCAGATAGAGACTCCTGATTACGCCGAAGTCGAGGTGCTCCAGGACCCGGTAGCTCGAGATGAACTTGGTGGCCTTCGGCCGTCCGTCCTCGTGCGGCCGGATCTCTCCGATGATCGAATCGATATCAAAATAGGGATGGCGGTATTCCGCGTCGATCTCGCAGAAGATGACCTTTCCCTTGTAGGAGCGCGTCGAACCGGAAGTGTAGTGCTTCGCAAACTGTTCGGGAGACAACTGAGAGCCCACCAGCGCGGCGCTCGGATACATGATAGCGTAAAAACGAATTGGGTAGTCCATAATACTCACCCGCCCCAGTAGGATTTCAGCATCGGCGCGACAACCAGGGAGACGATCGCCATCAGCTTTATCAGGATGTTGAGCGAGGGACCCGCAGTGTCCTTGAGCGGGTCACCGACGGTGTCACCGACGACCGACGCCTTGTGCGGCTCGGATCCTTTCCCTCCCATCGCGCCCGATTCAATCATCTTCTTCGCATTGTCCCACGCTCCGCCTGCGTTGGCCATGAAGATCGCGAGCACCACCCCCGAGGCCGTCACGCCCACCAGGAGCCCGGTCAGCATCTGGAGTCCGCCGAGGAACCCGACCAGCACCGGTGTCGCCGCCGCAAGCACTCCCGGAAGCACCATCCGCCGCAGCGCTGCTCTGGTCGAGATGTCGACGCACCGCCGGTAGTCCGGCTCCACGGTCTCGTCGAGAATGCCCGGCATCTCGCGGAACTGCCGGCGTACTTCCTGAATCATCGCGAATGCGGCCGAGCCTATCGCGCCGATCGCGAGTGAGGAGAACAGGTAGGGCAGAGCCGCACCGACGATGATGCCGACGATGACGTTCACATCGAGCAGGTCGACCAGGTCGAGACCTACCACCTTCCGGAACGCGGAAAAAAGAATTATGGCGGTGAGCGCGGCCGAGCCGATGGCGAACCCCTTCCCGATGGCGGCGGTGGTGTTTCCGACCGCGTCGAGCCGGTCGGTGATGCTTCGCACCTCCGGCGGAAACTCCACCATCTCCGCAAAGCCGCCGGCGTTGTCGGCGATGGGACCGTAGGCGTCCACGGCGAGCTGGATGCCGAGGGTCACGAGCATCCCGATCGCGCCGATCGCGATACCGTAGAGTCCGCCGAGAGCGAAGCATCCAAGGATCGCCGCAGCAATAACGATGATCGGCGGGAAGCTCGAAAGCATACCAACGCCCAGGCCCGATATTATCGTCGTTGCCGGCCCGGTTTCACTGCCTTCCACGATCATCCTGACCGGCCGCTTTCCCACTCCGGTGAAATACTCGGTCAATGCACCGATGAGGAGTCCCGAAACAAGACCGACGATCGCGCAGAAGAAGATGCCGAGGGAACCCGAGGTCTTTGCGAATGTCTCGCCGGCGAGCAGCAGCCGGATTGCGAAAAACATCAGCACCGCCGAAAGGATTGCCGCACTGAATGTGCCGAAGTTGAGCGCACGCTGCGGCGAGCTTTCCGGCTTCACGCGCACGAGAAAGACCCCAATGATGGAAGCGACTATGCCGAGCGCCGCGAGGATCAGCGGCAGCACAGAGAGCTTGAGCCGCAGCCCGTCGCTGCCGGCAACCTCTATTCCCAGGATCATCGCACCGACAATCGAACCGACGTAGGATTCGAAGAGGTCGGCTCCCATTCCTGCCACATCGCCGACGTTGTCCCCTACATTGTCGGCGATGGTCGCCGGGTTTCGGTGGTCGTCTTCCGGGATGCCAGCCTCGACCTTCCCGACGAGGTCCGCGCCGATGTCGGCCGCCTTGGTAAAGATGCCTCCTCCAACGCGGGCAAAGAGCGCTATCGAGGAGGCGCCGAGGGAAAATCCGGAGAGGATGGGAAAGACTACCCCTTCCAGCGAGCCGGAATCGGTGCCATAGATATTGCCGGCAAACAGGATAACTATGCTGATTCCTCCCAGCGCGAAGCCGACGACGCTCAGACCCATCACGCTGCCGCCGGCAAAAGAAATCCGGAGCGCCTCGGCGAGACCGGTGCGTGCCGCGCTCGCCGTGCGGGCGTTGGACTGCGTCGCCACCCTCATCCCGATGAATCCCGCAAGCGCCGAGCAGACCGCACCCAGCGCAAAGGCGGCCGCCTGCAGGCGAAGCGGTCCGACGTTGGCTGTCGCCAGCAGCGCCGCCACCAGCAGCACAAAGGGCAGGATGACGGTGTACTCCCTGGTGAGGAACGCCATCGCGCCTTCCGCAACGAAGCGGCGGATTCTCTCGAGTTTTTCGTCTGTTATGGATTGATTGGTAATCCAGCGCGTACGGAAGAAGGCATATCCGAGCGCAAGAATACATCCGGTTCCGCCGAACAGGAGAGCTGTCCCGAACATCGGTCCTCCCTTTCGAAATCCCCGGAAAATTGTAGTCTATTCGACTTCAAAACTCAAGAAAAAGATGGTGCCGCCCTTCGTGCTCATTTTCGCGCGCCAACGTCGATTGGTATGCCAACGCGCCCGGTAAACGCGCGAATTCGTGTCGTCTCCTACCGTTCGGCCACGATTCGCGCTGGCGCGGCGCGCCTGTCTGGGTTTTCGGACGACCTTGCCGCGGACGAATGGAGCCGGGTGTCGCCTATGCGCCGATTCCGTGGTCGAGCTGAAGCAGATGACCGAACCGCTCCTTCTTGGTCTTGAGGTATTCGCGGTCATGATGGGTCATCGGCAGCTCGTGCTGGATGCGGGCCGACACGCGAAGACCGTGGCTCTCCACCGCGGAGACCTTCTCCGGATTGTTGGTAAGCAGCCGGACGCTCCTCACGCCTATCTTTCGCAGCATCTCTACCGGTATGCGATAATCGCGCTCATCGGGTTTGAAGCCGAGCGCGACATTTGCTTCGTAGGTATCGTATCCCTGATCCTGAAGCGCGTAGGCGCGCAGCTTGTTGACCAAACCGATGCCCCGCCCCTCCGCCTGATGATAGAGCACGATGCCCCTCCCCTCCTTCTCGATGAGGCGGAGGGCCTCATGCAGCTGGGGCCCACAGTCGCATCGCATGCTTCCGAGAGCGTCGCCGGTGAGACAGGCCGAGTGGATCCGCGTGAGAATCTCCTCCCCCTCACCGATCTCGCCCTTGAGAATGATGATGTGGTCCTTTCCGTCTTTGCTGTTGACGAAGCCGATTATCCTGAAATGGCCGTACTCGGAGGGAAAATCGGCAACCGAAACGACCTTTACGCAGAAATCGACCGGGCAGTCCCTGCAGCTTATGCCGTCCGGGCAGTTTCGGAGTGAGTCTATGTCCTGAGCGATGATCTCTTCGATGGGTGGTACTCTCATACAGACCTCTGGCATAAGATAACGATGCTGCCTGCGGGGTGCAACTCAAATCGGCACGCCTGCGCCCTGTACACCGCCTGAAACCCTCTCTAAGATAGACGAGGGAGGTCGACATCGTGCGCAATGACAGACACCGACCGCGACGCGGAGGCAGAATGGCGCTGCTTCTGACGCTTTTCTGGGCGGGAATCGCGGCATATGTGTCCGCGGAGCCGGCAGCTCAGACTATCCGCGTGGCCGCCGCTGCAAATCTGAGCTTCCTGGAGAAGGAGCTTTCCGCGGCGTTCGAGAACAGCGCGCGCGGGACGAAGGTGCAGTTCAGCTTCGCCTCGTCCGGAGCTCTGACGACGCAGATTCTCGCCGGAGCTCCCTACGACCTATTCATGTCGGCGGATACCGGCTACCCGGAACGGATAGCGCAGGAGGGACTTGCTGCGGCCTCCCCGGAGGTCTACGCGATAGGAAGGCTGGTCCTTTTTTCCACGCGTAGTCTCGACTTTTCCCGGGGACTCGACCTGTTGAAGGATCCTTCGATAAGAAGCGTCGCAATTGCGAACCCGGAAACGGCTCCCTACGGGAGGGCCGCAATGGAAGTGATCCGGAACGCCGGACTGACGGCGATCTCGAAGAAGCTGGTCTACAGCCAGAGCATCGCACAGGTAGTGCAGTACACCCTCACCGGCGCCGACGCCGGTTTCATCAACCAGTCGGCCCTCTTCACAAAGGAGCTCGCACCCTACGACCGAAAGGGCACCAACTGGATCGGCATCGACCCATCGCTCTATTCTCCCGTAACTCAGGCATTCGTGGTCCTCAAAAGCTCATCTCACCCGGTTGCCGCCCGGCAGTTCGCGCAGTTCCTGCTCTCGGAGAAGGCGCAGGCGATCTTCGACAGGTATGGGTACGCGTCGCCGTGATCTGGCAGCCGCTTCTGCTTTCGCTCAGGCTCGGCGTGATAGTCACGGCGGTCATGATAGTGGTCACGCTTCCACTTGCGGCGCTCTTCACCCGCGTAAGAAGGCGGTGGCTCGCCCTTCTCGAGTCTCTTGCAACCCTGCCAATGGTGCTTCCGCCGACCGTCGTAGGGTTCTATCTCCTGATCGCCTTCGCGCCGAACAGCCCGTGGGGCGGATGGCTCAATCGGACCATAGGCCTCAGACTGGCCTTCAGCTTCGCCGGGATTGTCCTCGCCTCCTGCATCTCGAGCCTGCCGTTCATGCTGCAGTCGCTCAAGAGCGGCATGCAGAGTCTCGACGCGAGACTGTGGGAAGCCTCCTACAGCCTTGGCAAGGGACGGGTTACCACGCTTCTGCGAGTCATTCTTCCCAATATGCGGCCAGCGATATTTTCGGGAATGATTCTCACCTTTGCTCACACGCTCGGCGAATTCGGCGTAGTCCTCATGGTGGGGGGCAGCATACCGGGACAGACCAGGACGATCTCGGTGGCGCTTTTCGAACGGGTTGAAGCGCTCGACTTCACGGTCGCACACCATTACGCCCTGGTGATGGTGGTGATAAGCTACACCGCCGTGCTCGTTCTGAACCTTCTGCAGCGCAGCCAGCTGGAGCGGCGGGCATGATACGCTTCTACGTCAGGAAAAGTCATCCGGCACGGCGCAGGAGGTCCGGGCAGGGGCAGTTTGGAATCGACGTGGAGTTCACGCTCCGTTCGGGCTCGATTACCGGCGTGATTGGAGCTTCCGGAAGCGGCAAGACAACCCTGCTGCGCACACTGGCCGGGTTGACCCACGCCGACGAGGGGTTTCTCGAGGTCGAGGGGAACACCTGGTTCAACAGCGCGATGAATATCCGGCTTCCGCCGCAGAAGCGGCAGGTGGGGCTGGTCTTTCAGGATTACGTCCTCTTCCCGAATCTTACCGTGCGCCAGAACGTGCTCTTTGCACGAAACGAACGCGAGGACGCCGACCGCCTTCTGCAGCTGCTCGGTCTGTCCGCGCACGCAAACCACTACCCGAACGAGATCTCCGGCGGACAGCAGCAGCGCACGGCGCTCGCTCGCGCTCTCGCACGGCGGCCGCTGCTTCTTCTTCTCGATGAGCCGTTCAGCGCGCTCGACGAGGGGCTGCGCGAGCAGGCACGGGAGGCGGTCCGCGCCGCGCACTCCGCCACCGGCGTAACCACCCTGCTCGTGAGCCACGACAGGATCGATATCGAGCGACTCTGCGACGAGGTTATCGAGCTCGACGGCGGCCGGGTTCGCGGCAGCGACTTCGGCGAGGAGTAGACGGTTTCAATCCACGCCGATCATGACGTTGGACGCTTTCACGACCGCGTATGCCTGTCCCCCGACCTTCAGGCCCAGTGCTTCCGACGAGGCTTTGGTAATCACGCTCACTATCTCACTTCCTCCCGGCAGCTCCAGCGTAACCTCGCAGTTGACCGCGCCGGGAACCAGTGACTTCACCCTTCCCTTCAGCACATTACGTGCGCTCAATCTCATTCGGACCTCCGGTGATATCTGATGTGATAGAATATGCATCAAATTCTCGGGCGCATGCAAAGGAGTCCTCATGGGATATCGCTACCGTGTTCAATCGAGCGCATCCGAAGACCGCCTGTCGGAGCTGATCGAACAGCGGCTGAAGCCGGGAGCCGATAAGGAGAAGATCGACGCGAGGATATGGGATCTTTTCGGCGAGGAGTGGGCGATCATGTTTACCGACCTCTCAGGCTTTTCACGCAACGTCGCGGAGTTCGGCATCATCCACTTCCTGCAGGTGATACACGAATCGGAACGGCTGCTCATCCCCTGCATCGCGGACCACGACGGCATCCTGCTCAAGACCGAAGGTGACAGCATGCTGATCATCTTCCGAAACGCCCGCAAGGCGATAGAGTGCGGCATTGACATGCAGCGAAGGCTCCGCGATTACAATGTCGGAAGGGCGGAGACCGAGAAAGTGCTTCTGTGCCTGGGCATCGGATTCGGACCGGTGTTACGTATCGGCGACACCGATGTCTTCGGCGCGGAAGTGAACGCCGCGAGCAAGCTCGGTGAGGACACCGCCGAGGCGTGGGAGATACTGGTGACGCAGTCTGCGCGTGATGCCGCCGCAGGCGGCCCGGGGCTCACCTTCGAGAAGCTGCCGGAATCACCCCCCGGGGCATCAGCCGCCTATCGGCTCGGATACGAGCTTCAACCTGGAAAATAGACCGTTCGGCTTATCCCGATACCTGACTGATGTGATAAAATATATCAGAGGTGTTTGCGATGTCCGGACTACTTGACGGCAAGAACATCGTTGTTGCCGGCGGTACAGGCAGCGTTGGCGAAGGACTCGTCCGAGCCTTTCTCAGGGAGGGAGCACACGTAATCGTGCCCTGCCGCTCCCCGGAAAAAGCAAAAGACTTCAGGACTATGCGGAGAACGACAACGGTGGACGGCTCAACTGCATCCCCGGCAACGTCGGAGAGGAGAAGTCGGCCGCCCTGTTCTGGACGGAGGTACGGCAGAAGTGCAGCCACATAGATCTCGGGGTCGCCTGCCTCGGCGGCTGGTACTACGGCTACAGCCTTCACCACATGCCGATCACCGACTGGAACAGGATCATCAGTGACAATCTGACCTCCCATTTCCTTTTCATGCGCGAATGTCTCTCCACGTTCTACGAGCAGAAAGCCGGCACCTACGTCATGATCAACGGCGGCGCGTCCGAAATAGTCCACCCCGAATCGGGTGCAATATCGATAGTCGCGGCCGCGCAGCGCATGATGAGCAGAGTTGTCGCCGAAGAAGCGCACGGCACCAATATACGGGCCTACTCAGTTATCGCGTACAATCCGGTGAAGACACGCGAACGGGGTGGAAACGTGGTGGAAGATTGGGTCACCGGGCAGGACCTCGGGAAATATGTCGCGATGCTCCATCTCGGAAAAGGCGTTCCCACAGACAGGGTCATCCACACCATCAAGACCGTCTCCGATCTCCCCTGGTCGGTCAAGGTATAGCCGTCGCTTGAGTACTTGACTGATACGGTCCCAAAAGTGAGAATCACGCTGGTGCGGGGGTGAAACCATGGAACCGAAGATACAGTCAGCAAAGGAACCGATTCGGCTGTTCAAGTCCGATTTTCTGGAGTTCTTCTCTCACGTCAGTCCGGTCGCGGTGCTCGTGCTCTGGGTTCCGGTCGCGTCGTTCTTTGTCTTCGAATCCATTCGCAACAATCTTCCGAAGGGCTTCCCGTTGGCAGTGATCGTCGGGCTTTTGACCGGCTGGTTCGTGTGGACCTTTGCCGAATACGTGATGCACCGATTTGTCTTCCACTACCATCCCCGAACCGAAAGGTTCAAACAGGCCTTTTTCATGATCCACGGCGTCCACCACGCGCAGCCGCTCTGTAAGACGCGCCTGGTAATGCCGCCGGTGATGAGCATACCGCTTTCGTTCTTCTTCTACGCCCTTTTCTACCTGCTGATCGTCCAGCTGATCGGACGGCCGGACTGGTTCGACGCGGTGTTCGCCGGATTTGTGATCGGGTACATCGTCTACGACATGATGCATTACACCCTTCATCACAGCCGCTCGAAGAACGGATACGTGGCAATGTGCAGGTATCAGCACATGCAGCACCACGGCAACTGCCCGAACATGCGTTTCGGCGTCAGCTCGCCGGTATGGGATTACGTTTTTGGTACGATGCCGGACCGTCGGTAGTATCAAG
>CAZNYW010000051.1:0-31684 GCA_964577375.1 uncultured Spirochaetales bacterium
GTACTTACCGCGGAATTACTCCCCTGATTTTATCCACAGGGTTCTTGATACTTCACACGCGGTGGGCTCTGACGGATAGAAGATCAATGTCGGATGTCATTTCTGCAATCAGTTCCCATTCTGGAGTGGACTATTTTTATCTATTGAGCTTAATGAGCTTAATCTGTCATCACAATCTTTAGGCTGAATTGACAAATAGATGTCGACCCATTTCCCATTCACCGGTCGAACGTGCTGCGGTATAATCTTACATCGGATAAAGGTGGAGAACTCGAATGCACGTTTCCAGCTCTGGCGATGAAACGGATCGCTCGGATGTACGCAGCCTGGTGCACGGTTCGAGCAGACAGGCACGGGAAACGGCGGTCCGCGAACTTCTGTCGGCCGGTTTCGGTGGGACCGATTCGGACGCCGGAGCGGGGCGGTTCGTGCTGGTTGCGGCCGAGGCAGTCGGCGACATCGATCTCCGGGAGATAGGCATGATCGCCGCGACGGATCGGGAGGTGCCCGTGATCGTTCGGCTGTCTGCCGCCGCACCGGCCGCGGAACGGGCCCGGCTCTTCGAGGTGGGCGCACGGGACGTCATAGCAGGGGAGGTGACGCCGCAGGAGCTGCGGCGGCGTGTTCTCAACGGCGTCGACGCGCAGGGTGCTCGAAGGCGGGAACCGGCGGGCGAGGGGGGACCGGAGGAGGAGATTCGCAGCGCGATAGGCGAGATCATGCTCCGCGAACACGAGACACTCTATCTGCTTGGCAAAGCGTCGGAATACAAGGACCAGGAGACCGGAACACACATTGTTCGCGTGGCGCACTATTCCAGGCTCATCGCGCGGATGATCGGCGAGTCCGAAGCGAGGCAGGAGGTGGTTTTTCACGCCTCGCCACTTCACGATATCGGGAAGCTCGGCGTACCCGATGCGGTGCTTCTGAAGCCGGGCACGCTCGATCGGTCCGAGCTCACCATCATGCGAAACCACTGCGTGAGCGGCCATGCGATGCTGAAGGATTCGCAGAGCTCCTATCTCCTGACCGGCGCGATGATTGCGCTCACCCACCACGAACGGTACGACGGCTCAGGTTATCCGATGGGTCTTCGCGGCGGCGACATTCCTCTCTACGGACGGATCGTCTGCGTGGCCGATGTCTTTGATGCTCTCACCACGCGGCGTCCCTACAAGGCACCCTGGCACCTCGACGGTGCATTCGAGTACCTGAGGTCGCAGCGCGGAAAACACTTCGACCCGCAGCTCGTGGACGCATTCGTCTACAACGAGCATGTGGTCCGCGACATCTTTTACCGGCACGCCGACGCAGAGCCGGCGAGGGTCGGTTGCTCCAGCTGAACCCGTCATCTCTCCTGTCTGTCCGAGAGGCTGAACCGGATCGGTATGACCACCCGGTCCCGGGTCGGCATTCCATTCCTTTCCGCGGGTGAAAAAGACGCGGCACGCACCGCGTCTTTTGCTGCGTCGTCGAGCAGCGAGTGTCCCGACGATTCGAGCACCTTCACGCTGAGGACGCTTCCTTTCGCGTCAATTTCCGCTTCGATGCGAACCAGCCCCTCGTAGCCGCGGATGCGCGCTACCGGCGGGTACTCCGGCGTTATGGGGGTGACCGGAACGGACGCCTGGAACCGCGGGGCGGGTGGAGCAGCGGACCGGGACCCGCCCGATTCTGTTGGCGGCGGTGCCGGAAGCCGGGGTGCCGGCGCGAGAGCGGCCGGAGCGGGCGCGTCGGCAGGCTCCGCCCTCTTCGGCGCAGGCTTCGACCGCTCCGCCGGCGGCGGCTTTTCCGGCGCTGAAGGCGGCTGATGCGCTGCGGTGACAGGCGCCGGTGGTGGCAGGAGGCGAACGACGATCCGGTGCGTCGCAGGAGGCGGCTGCGGACCCGCCTGTGACGGGTGTGTCGCGAGCGCGATGAGCAGATGGACCGCGAGGGCGGCAAACAGAGCCGGAATGTAGGCAAGGCCCTTCCTCACCGGCCCTCCATCTCGATCGAAACCTCCGTCACTCCCGCCTCACGGAGCTTTGCGAGAAGCTCGATGGAGGTGCCGAGGCTCGACCGCCTGTCGCTCCTTAGCACGACGCGCGGGGGATCGATGCCCGCGCTCTTTGCGGCCGCAAGGATGCGGGCGACAGCGTCACCGGTCACCTTTTCTCCGCCGACCGTCAGATTGTTGTCCCGATCGATCGTCACCGTCACGGCTCTGTCTGCCGGCTGCCCCTTTCCCGCCGGAAGCTGCACACCGATCGCCTGCTGTGCGGTCATCGACGCTGCCAGATAGACGAAGAAGATGAGAACGATCAGAAGCACGTCCAGCAGGGGGATGATCTCGACGCGCGCGCGCCGCTCTCCGGTCTCCAGCTCGACCTTCACGGGACCTCTCCCTGTGAAGCGAGGCTTTCCTCGAGCTCCGTTCCGATCTCCGAGAGGAACTCGGCCTCCTGCCGTGCAAGCGAGCCGAAATAGTTGTAGGCAACGACGGTGAGAATGGCGATCGAGAGCCCGAACGCGGTGGTGAGCAGCGCTTCGGCAATCCCGCGGCCCAGGACCGCGGTGTCCACCGGACCGCCGGACTGAAAGAACCCGAAGGAGCCGATTACCCCGGTCACCGTTCCCAACAGCCCCAGCATCGGCGCCACGGTCACAATGGTATCAAGGAGCTTCAGCCCCCGCCGCGCCGGCCGGAGCCGCGCGATCGCACGCTGCTGCATCGCGTCGGTCGAAAGACGGTTCTCGAGCCCGGCGCACAGCACGGCGGCCGCGGGGTCGCCCGACCTCCGGGCCGCCTCCACCGCGGCGTTGCGCTCGCCTGCGGCGGCCATCGCAACCACCGCATCCAGCTCCGGCCGGCGACGCCTGCGTCGCAGCACTATCCAGAAGAACGCCCGCTCCAGCGAAACGGTGACCGACAGCAGCGAACAGGCAAGAAGCGGCCACATGACCGGACCGCCCTTGTGAAACAGCTCCAGCAGCATGGGAACCTCCTACATCCTGAGCTCGATACCGGTCCAGAGGGAGAACGGCGGCATGACGTAGCCGGATTGCGTCGAGTAGAGCTCGTTGAAGATGTTCTTCCCGGCGATCGAGAGGGTCAGATTCTTCGCCACCCGCTCCTTGAGTGATGCGTTGAAAACGACGTGCGCCTGCAGTGCCGACGCTTCGGTGTTGGCCGTGTCGGTATACTGCTTGCCGACATATTCCATGTCGATTCCCAGCTCGGTTCCGCCGCGGCTCCAGCTGACGCCGGACGAGAACGAGTGCACCGGCACGTAGGGGACGCGCAGATCGTCGGCGACACCGTGGGGCCCCGATGCGTCGGCGAGGAGAAGGCTGTACATGAAGGTGTAGTCGGCCTTGAGCGAGACAGCCGGGGTCAGAGCCCAGTCGGCGTGGAGCTCGAAGCCCGGAATGACCGAGCGGCCGAGGTTCTGCGGCGTCCATGGATCGGCGATTGGATCGCCGGTCGGTCCCCAGACGATCTGGCCGATCAGGTAGCGTCCAAAAACAGCGGCGTCGAGCGAAATGGACCGGCTCCGAACGCTGTAACCGAAGTCGGCGTGATATGCAGTCTCCGGCCCGAGGTTCGGATTCCCCGGCGTCCACGGGCCGGGCCAGTACATGTCGTTGAGTGTGGGGATCCGGTAGGACTCGCCGGCCGACGCCTTGAGCGACGAGCTGCCGCCAAGCAGATAGACGACGCCAAGGCGGTAGGAGACCCCGCCGGAAAAATCGGAATACCAGTCATAGCGGATGGAAGGCGTCAGTGTCAGAAGAGGGGTGGGCGAGAAGGGGAACGCGGCGAATCCACCGGCTGAGGTCCGGTGCAGCCGGCCGATATCGGTGCTGTCGACGAAGTCGTATTCACTGTCCGCGCCGTAGATCAGCGCAGCAGCATCGGAGATGGTGAGCTTCTGCGTGAGCGTGACCCCGGCACTGTGGGTCGTGTGAGCGGAATCCTCCGGCGGAGTCTGGGACGGATCCTGGTAGCCGAGCCGGTCGAAGCGGTAATAGCCTGAAATCTTCAGGCTCATGGCGTTGGTCAGAAGATGGGGTGTGTCGAAATTGATGGTGCCCGAAGCGGCGGTGTTTTCCTGTTCCGCGTGGGTCGTCAGTGCGAAGCCGCTGAGCGGACCGGGGACCTGTGCGTCCGAATAGAGGAAGGTCCCCCTCGTCGAAAGCGTACCGCCGCCCACGCGCAGATCGGACCCTATGTACCCGCTTCCGGAGAGCAGGGCCGCGTGATTCTCCTTGCGCCACGCCCCGGTGTACTGGGTATCGTGGAAGACATAGCCGTTGGCAGCGCGGGTGAACGAGCCGCCGAAGGAGAGCCCTCCACTGCCGAAGCCGGTGGATCCGTTCAGCGCCGCGGTCTGAGTGTCGACCAGATCGAGGGCGGACGCGGGGGCGGGAGTCTGCGTTCCGCCTTCGGCCACCCGGATCGCATATCGCGGGAGGTAGCTTCCATTTTCGACGCCGACCGAGAGGTGGGTACCTGACGGCTTCTTCGTGATGATATTGATTATACCGCCCACCGCGTCGGCTCCGTAGACCGAGCTCTCGCCGCCCCGCACGATCTCGATGTGGTCTATCATCGACAGCGGGATCTGCGACAGGTCCACCACCCCGTCCCGCGCGGAGTTCTGACGCACTCCGTCGATGAGCACCAGCACCTGCGCGGCCGTCGAGCCGCGAATGCTCACGGTCTTGAGCCCGCCGCGAGGCCCATAGTCGTCGACATTGACGCCGCTTTGCGTCCTCAGAAGCTCGGCCAGATTCTTCGACGGCGCCTGCGCAATCTGTGCGGTGGAAATCACGGTGACGAATGCCGGCGAGTCGAGCGTAGGTGTGGCAATCCGGTTCGCGGTCACCGTTATCTCGGGCAGCTCGGTCTGTGCCCAGAGCAGCGCCGCCTCGAGCAGGCAGACACACAGGAGAATGGTGCGTTTCATGGAAACCTCCGGCCGTCCTTCGATTCCGCGTACCACCGTGACACGGCAGGGAAAAAAGGTGAGATTCGAGGGAGACTGGATTGTTCTTTACCGGATCTGCCAGTCATATCCTTTTCCACGAAGGTGAAGTGCTTGAGAATCGTCTCCTGGCTTCCGGATCAGCTTACTTGCGGCGTCTTCTCGTCCCGTCAATTCAGGACAATGACCAATGCCGCGTTCATCCCCGGTTACAGTGGCGGGACCGCTACGGATTCGCACCGTATTCCGTTGTTCTCAAGATGGACGGCAGGGACACTATAAACCGGGACGTAACGGAGTGCAACGGCCGCATCTCCGATCTATTTCTCTGTGAGCTCCGGATCGGTGATGGATACGCTGAAAGAGGTGCCTTCACCCGGCACCGACTCCACCGCCATGGTGCCGGAAAGCTGCTTGACAAGGGCGTTTACGATGGTCAGCCCCAGCCCCGATTGCCCGAGCGATTCAAGCGGGCCGGGAAGGCCTGCGCCGTCATCGATCACCCGGATAAGAATGCGCGATTCCTGGAGGCCGCAATCAATAGTCACCCTTCCCGGACCGTCCTTTCTGAAGGCGTGCTTGACCGCGTTCGAGAGAAGCTCGTTCAGGATCAGGCCGACGGGAACGCAGGCGCGTGCGCTCATGGTGAACGGTTTTATGTTCAGCTCGAGAGTGATTCCGCGTTCTGCGCCGCCGGTGGATCGGAAAATATCCCCGATGAGGTCCGTCAGATATTCGCCGGAACCCACGTGACGGAAGTCGGTCGACCTGTGGAGCTTGTCGAAGAGAGTGCCGATGGTTCGGACCCGACCCTCCGCCTCCACGATCGCGGCTTTCGCAGCGGGTGCATCGACGCGCATCGACTGCAGCGAAAGGAGGCTTGCGATGACGCTGATGTTGTTCTTGATCCGGTGGTGAACTTCACGCAGAAGCATTTCCTTCTCTTCGAGCAGCTCGCGGACGGCGTGCTCGGTCCGGAGCCTTCCCGAGATGTCGCGAACAGTTACCAGAAATCGTTTCGCGCCGCCGATTACCGCGTAGAGGATATTCACCTCCACCGGAAAGGTTCGACCGGAACTGTCCTTTGCATTCCAGTTGAAGATCTGCGGAGTGCCCTGCCGGGCGAGCTCCATCCATCTTTCGGCGTCCGCCTGAGCGTAGGGTGGTACGCCCGCGCTTATTGCGGCGATGTCCAGCCCGAGAAGTTCCTCTTTGGAGCGGCCGTACATGCGGCAGGCGGTCTCGTTGACGTCCAGCACTCGCCCGGTCCCGGCGTCCTGTACGAAGACCGCATCGTTCACCGAATCGAGCACTGCGTGGAGGTAGTCCAGGCTTTCCCGAAGCTCGGTCTGTACACGGTTTTGCTTTGTGACATCCTGGATCACGCCGAAGACGGTGTTGCGTTCACGGTCGTATTCCGCGAGGGACCGAATTTCGACGATTCTGCCGTCCGACGGCCTGCGGATCCTGAAGCGAACGTCGTACGGAACATCGCTCGTCACCAGGTCGGTGAGCGCGTGGTCCAGCATGTCGCGATATTCCGGCAGCGGAACGGTCTGGATCTCTGGGATGTTCCATTCACGGTTTTCGATTCCGTACAATTCCCGGGCTCCAGCGGAAGCGTAGACGCGTCGGTTTCCGAGATCGAACTCCCAGTTACCCACACCGGCGATGAGCTCCGCCCGTTCCTGACGTTGCTCACTCCGGTTCCGCGCCTGCTCGGCCTCCTTCAGCTCGGTGATGTCGACGAGGCTTCCACGGGCTCTTCCTGGCGAACCCGGAACGGCACGGGTGTGCGTCGTGACCCAGCGGTACTCTCCGGTGCTGGTAAGGAAGCGGTAGACCGAAGGTCCGTCCGCACCGGCGAGCGGGATCCTCGTCCGAAGAAGCTCGCGATCGTCGGGGTGCACGAACTCCATGGCGTTGCGACCGGTCAGCGCTGCCGGATCGTATCCAAATATCGTGGTCACGGCAGGACTTACGAAGCGGATGATGCCTTCCAGATCGACTTCGTAGATGATCTCCCGGATCGACTCGACGAGCGAGCGGTAGCGCTCCTCTCCCTCCCGGGCGCGGCGGTGCGCATCGAAAAGGTCAAGAGCCATCTCTATCGACGAGATCAGGACGAAATCGCCGGTGCCCTTGACCACGTACCCGTAGCGGGTAATGTCCCGGACACGGCGTACCATCTCCTGTTCGCGGTGGGAGGTGAGGAACAGGATCGGGAGCTCCCTCCGCGAAAGGATCTCCGTCGCGGCCGCCGTTCCGTCCATTCCCTCTCCCAGGTCGATGTCCAACAGCACCAGATCGATCGACGAATCGGACGTTGCTGCTGCGATCGCTTCATCGCCCCGGTAGACAACTACCGTCTCGTACCCGTGACGCCTTAGCTGTGCGGACGTATCCATAGCAATGATCGCCTCATCGTCGACCACGAGAATACGTTTTTTCGGTTCGTCCACCTGCAGGCTGCTCCCGTCGATAGTATACGCCGGTCTTCCCGTCCGGGCTTGGTTTTTGCGCCGATTTCCGCTACATTGTAGCCCTATGAGTACCATTCCGGTACAGTGCGGATCCCACCCACTACGGCGCCGTCCGGCGTCCGTTGCCGCATAGAATCTACCACAGGTAAAAGACCAGAGATGAGCATTGCACAGGAAATAGAAAAACGGCGAACTTTTGCCATTATCAGCCACCCGGACGCCGGGAAGACCACCCTGACCGAGAAACTTCTGTTGTTCGGAAACGCCATTCAGACTGCCGGCGCGGTGAAATCGAACAAGATCCGCAAGACCGCTACCTCCGACTTCATGGCGATCGAGAAGCAGCGCGGGATTTCGGTTGCCACCTCGGTAATGACCTTCGAGTACGACGGCCAGCTCGTGAATATTCTCGATACCCCGGGGCATAAGGATTTTGCGGAGGACACCTACCGGACGCTCACCGCCGTGGACAGCGTTATCCTGGTCGTCGACTCGGTCAAGGGAGTGGAGGAGCAGACCGAGAAGCTGATGAACGTCTGCCGGATGCGTAACACTCCGGTCATTGTCTTCGTCAACAAGCTCGATCGGGAGGGCAAGCGTCCCTTCGAGCTGATGGACGAGCTGGAGAAGAAGCTCGACATTGCGGTCCGGCCGCTTACCTGGCCAATCGGGATGGGCTCCGGATTCAAGGGGGTATACAACCTCCGGGAGAAGAACATCTACCTCTTCAGTCCCGGCAAGAGCACGGTGGAGACCGACCGCCTCCGTTTCGACGATCTTTCCGATCCCGCCCTCGAGGTGAAGCTCGGCAGCGCCGTCGCGCAGCTGCGGGAGGAGATCGAGCTCATCGAAGGCGTCTACAGCGAGTTCTCACGCGAAGACTACATCACCGCAGACGTAGCGCCGGTTTTCTTCGGGAGTGCGCTCAACAACTTCGGCGTGCGGGAGCTGCTCACGACCTTCCTCGAAATCGCGCCGCCTCCCGGGCGCCGGGAGACCGACAGCCGCTTCGTCGATCCCATGGAAGAGAAGTTCAGCGGCTTCGTTTTCAAAATCCACGCAAACCTCGACCCGCGTCACCGTGATCGCATCGCATTCCTGCGTGTCTGCTCGGGCCGCTTCCAGAAGGACAAGCCGTTCCGAAATGTACGCCTGCGCAAGGACGTACGCTTTACCACACCCTACAACTTCATGGCGCAGCGCAAAAACATCATCGAGGAGGCGTTTCCGGGAGACGTCGTCGGGCTCTATGATCGCGGTGATCTGAAAATCGGCGACACCCTCACCGAGGGGGAAGACTTCAATTTCCGTGGCATCCCGAGCTTTTCCCCCGAGATCTTCAAGGAGCTTGTGAGCACCGACCCGATGAAATCGAAACAGCTCGAGAAGGGGATCCGGCAGCTCACCGAAGAGGGAGTGGCGCAGCTTTTCACCCAGCAGGTCGGCCGCCGGAAGATCGTCGGCACGGTAGGTGAGCTCCAGTTCGACGTCATTCTCTACCGCCTTCTGAACGAGTACGGCGCCGCCTGCCGGTTTGAGCCGCTGTCCTACGTGCGCGCCTGCTGGATCACCTCCGACGAGCCGGCGGCGCTCAAGGAGTTCATCCGTCTGAAGACCAGTCACATCGGATTCGATCGCGACGAGAACCCGGTCTACTTCGCCGAGTCACCCTGGTGGCTCCAGACCGTCATCGACGACAATCCGCATATTCAGTTCCACTTCACTTCGGAGTTCAAGACCGAGCGTGAGAAGACCTCGAGCGAGTCGGTCGGCGCTTCGGTCGGCTGAACCACCAGTTCCCAGGAAAACAGCGACTGACACAGAGAAACTCCGCACGAATTTGCCGTCTTGCCGTATCCAACGGTATCATTACGCTTGCGAGGTAACGATGAACCAGATCGGAGTCATGATCCTTTCGGCGAGGCCGTGGTCCTTCTTTCTCAGTATCGCTTCGATAACAACCGGCTCTGTGGTCGCCTATACGATGGGGACCTTCCACCTGGGCCGATACCTGGTGGTGGTGCTCGGTTCGGTGGTCGCCCATGCCGGTATCAATCTGCTCAACGACTACTTCGACTTCAAGCACGGCGTAGACGACCCGAGCGTAGCGACGACTCAGTATCGGTCCCATCCGCTCGTCGAAGGCAGGATGACTCCGAAGCAGATCCTTACGGGGGCAGCGATTTGCTACCTCCTGGCGATTGGGGCGGCAACCTATATGGCCGCGATCGTCGGATGGTCGCTCGCCATTGTGGTGATCGCGGGCGTGCTCGTGAGCTACTTCTACACCGGCGAGCCGGTAAACTTCAAACGGCGGGCGCTCGGTGAGCTCTCGATGTTCATAGCAACCGGACCTCTCATGGTGAGCGGCGCCTACTTCGTCCAGACGGGCAGCTGGGACAACATCGGCAGCGTGGTGTTGATTTCGATTCCGGTGGGGATGTGGTGGTCACTGGTCCTTTCTGCGAACAATCTGAGGGACATCGAGACCGACCGGAAGTCTCTCGGGAGGACCGTCGCAAGCATCCTCGGGCGTCGCGGCGGGGTAGTCTTTTTCGCCTCGCTTGCGGGAATTGTGTATGGCGGCACCCTGCTCGACATCCTTCTTGGCGTCATGCCGCTGTGGTCGGCAGCGGTTTTCGTCACGCTCCCGCGTATAGTTCAGCTCATCCGGCTTTTCTGGACGGTGGACAGGATTCCGCCGAACGCGGACCCGATGACGGCGCAGGTGGAAATCATCTACAGCATCCTGCTCGTGGCATCGTTTCTGGTAAACAAATGGATTCCGCTCAATCTTTCACTTTGATGCCTGCGTGAATGTAGGCAATTCCGCCTGACAGCCGCCTGGTCTCGATCCTGTCGAGTCCCTCCGCCCGCATGAGCTCGGCGAGGGAATTGTGGTCGAGGAAGGCGTTGATGGAGGAGTAGAGGTAACCGTAGGTGGGTTCCCACCCGGAGACCTTTCCGCCGAGGCCCGGCATGACCCGCTTAAGGTACCAGTTGTAGGCGTGGCCGAAGAGCGTCTTCGGCGGCGGTGAAAACTCCAGGATCATCACCCGGCCGCCCGGCCGTACCACGCGGACCATCTCGCGCACGCCTGCGGCAAAATCGGTGAGATTGCGCAGCCCGAACGCAATGGTCGCGACGTCGAAGCTGCCGCTCTCCAGCGGAAGAGAAAGCGCATCTCCGTGAACAAGCTCGATGCGCTCGCCGAGGCCCGACCGCTCGATCTTTTCGCGGCCGCGCACGAGCATCTCTTCGACGAAATCCACTCCCTTGACCGTGCAGTCAGCGTGCGCGCGTGCGAAGGCGATGGCCAGATCCGCCGTGCCCGTTGCTACATCCGCCACCCGGCCCTGCGGCGGAAGCTCCGCCATCCGCACTACACGGGCGCGCCAGATCCGATCGACGTTGAAGCTGAAAAGGTGGTTGAGAAGGTCATAGGTCCTCACCACCCGGGCGAACATGTCGTGAACGTCCACCGATTGATAGAGGGTATCGATCTCTTTCATGCCATTCTCCTTGAGCTACGAGCCCACCGGGAGCAGCACGAAGATGGTGGTCGCCCAGAGTGCGTGCGAGATAACCGTGGGAACGATGCTGCCTTCCCGGTAGTAGATGTATCCCCACACAAGTCCTGCGACGAAGGCTGCAAGTACGAGCGCCGGGTTGAGGGTGACCACGTGTACGAGGGTGTAGAGGCTCACCGTCGCGAAGAAAGCGGGCAGCCTGCCGAACCGATCGCCCAGCGTCCGCTGAACAAAGCGGTGCCAGTAGATTTCCTCGGCCGGACTGGTGACGAAGAGGAGCAGCAGCGCAATCGCCCAGTGGGGAAGCGACCGGCCCGTTGCGTAGACCGAGGCGACCATGTGGTGGGATCCCGGCAGGATGAGCGTAAGGACGATATTGCCCGCGTAAAATACCGCATAGAGCAGCACTGCCGATCCGACGCCGATCACGATGTGGCGCAGACGTATCGACAGGAAATCCTCTTTCCGCGGAATTATCTGCGAGATCGAAATCGCCGCAAGGATGGGCGTTGCTATTGCCATCTTCACCCAAAAAATGCCGGCCGGGAAGACAAACACGAAATACCAGAGGATGAGCGCTGCTGCCACCGAGAGAGCGAGAACGGTCAGGCGGCGCCGAAGCAGGTTCGATGAAACGGAGGATGTGTGCGTCATGGTTTCAGTACGATCTTTCCCTTGTGATTGTTGGACTCCAGCTTGCGGTGTGCATCCGCTGCATCAGCGATGGGAATTACACTGTCGATGAGCGGTGCGATTCTTTTCGAGGCGAGGAGCTGAATCACGCTCTTCATGTCTTCCTTCGTTCCCAGAAACAGCCCGTGAATCGTCCGGTGATGGTAGTAGGTGAGGTGCACGTTGAGCTCCGTTGTTCGCCCGCCGAGGATTCCGCACACGAGCAGCCGTCCTCCGTTGGTCAACATTTCCTGACTCCGATCGAGGGTGGCTCCTCCGATCGAATCGAGCACCACATCCACGCCTCCGTCGGTTTCACGCGATACCAGGTCGAGCACATCGTCGCCGCGCCGGTCGACTATGACGTCCGCGCCAAGCAACCTGAGAAGGTCGAGCCGGTCGTCCGAGCCCGCGGCCGCGATGGTCCGGGCCCCGGCGTCCCGCGCGATCTGAAGCGCCATCGACCCCAGGATCCCCGCGGCTCCCCAGATGAAGACCGTCTCACCCGGCTGCACCCTGGCGATGGTCTTCAGCGCATGATGGGCGGTCAGACCCGCCACCGGCAGGGAGACCGCCTCTTCGAATGCAACTTCCGCGGGGAGGGGAAAGACATTGGCCTTCGGCACGGCGACATATTCGGCATAGCCGCCCTTCTCGTGAATTCCGATGCTGTGCCAATCGGCGCAGAGATTCGGCCGGCCGTTCCTGCAGGCCGCACAGGTGCCGCAGGAGAGAAGCGGATAGACAACCACCCGTTCGCCGGTATCTGCGAGGGTTCCCGCGATGTCGGCTCCGCAGATGTGGGGTAACGGTGTCTTCAGCCCCGGGTACCCGTTCCTTACCAGAATGTCCATACGGTTGACGCCGGTTGCTTCGACCTTCACCAGCACCCGGTCGACCCCCGATTGATCGGCAAGCTCCGGCTCAGGAAAATCGTCAACCATCTTCAGGACCTCGGGCCCGCCGTAGGCGGAAATCGTCATCGCCCGCATCGTTTCCCCCAATCCAGTTTCTTTGGTTCATCAAAAATACGGGTGCGCCGTCTCACCGTCAAACGCTCCCCTGTTCTCCGGGAAAATCAAGCCCGGCGGCCGTGCGTTCCATGAGCCGCACCGAGGCAGGCCGCGGAAGGAGATGTTGAAACGTGAAAGCGACTGTCCGGTTAAGCACGCCCGGCACCAGTACCGTCCGGCGTCCCAGCGCGCGCAGACTGCTCCTCGCCACCTTCTCCGGGGGCGTGATCGGCGGCGAGAACAGGGAACGTCTGCCGTGAGGATTTCGGCGGCCGGATGTCTCGGGGCCAATCACACCGGCGCAGCACACCAGCAGGTCGATTCCGGTGCCGTTGAGCTCTCTTCCGACACCCTCTGCCAGTGTCAGGTTGAACGCCTTGGTTGCGCCGTACCCTGCAACCCCCGGCGATCCGATGAAGGCCGTCAGCGAGGCCATGAGAATAATCGCTCCGCGACCTCTGCCGCGCATTCGGCCGGCAAAATGGTGCACGAGAGTTACCGGAACAGCGCAGTTGAGACGGAACTGCGAAAGGTGGCTCTCGATCGGCCGCTCGAGAAACGGGCCCGGGTTGGATGTTCCGGGATTGTAGAGAAACAGACCGATGTCCAGATCTGCGGTTGCGTCGATTATGGCGGGAACGGCTTTGGGTGCGGTGAGGTCGAGTTCGAGCGTCCTTACTTCGATGCCGAAACGGCTTGCAGTTTCTTCGGCGAGCGTGTCGAGCCGCCTGCTATTGCGCGCCACCACGAAGATGTTCATTCCGCCCTGCGCGAGCTCGCGGACGAATGCGGCCCCAACGCCGCGGGACCCGCCTGCGACGACCGCCCAGGATCCATATTTTTCTTTAAACGGTATTTTCACATACAGAAAATACCAGAATCCGTCCGGAACATCAATCGAATAGATTACCTAAATTCTAATATACCTAATATGATTCGTTTTCTTGACTTTTCAAAACTGCATGCATAGTATTATTCACAAGTACTGTGGGTTTTGGTCCCACACATTCAGTTCGGTCGGTTGGGTAGACGCACCCGGCAGCCGACCGCACGCGGGCGTTTCCCGCGTGCCTCCCTGCCTGAACCCGCCGACACGATTCAACCAGACAACGGCATGGTTATCATGCCGGACCGGGAGGTAAATCAATGTTCATCGATTTTCTGGCACTGATGCTGATCGACCTCGTTGCCGGGCTGCTCCTGTTTGCGGTCTATTTCTTCTGGTTTCTCGAAGAGGGCCAGCAGAAGATGGCCGCCGGGTTTCTTGCGGTCGGATTCATTCAGACGGTTACCGGGTTGGACATCATCTTCAGGTGGCCGCTGCCGGGCAGCTACAACGTGGGATTTGGCGAGCCGGCGGTAATGTTCGGAGTACTTTTCTTCACGCTTGGACTGGCAATTCTTCTCGATTGGGATCTCCTGTCCCTCGGAATCGTGGCAGTAATCTTCGGAGCCGTTGCGATCGTGGTCGGAATCCGGATACTCAACTTGGGACTCACAAAAGAGCCTGTCTTGACGTTCTTTGCCTATCTGCTGAGCGGTCTGGTCGGACTTGCCGCATTGCCCGGGTACTACCTGCGGGAATATCCAATCATACGGGCCCTCGTCGCCCTCGCGGCTCTGGGCGCGGCAATCCTCTGGGCGATCACAGGATATGCCTCCTACTGGGGACATCTCGAGAGCTTCGCCAAATGGAAGCCGTCCTGATCGTCTAAGAGTCTATGAACATTATTGAATCCGCGCCTCGAGCGCGGGTTCAATAGACACTGGAAAAGCGCCGGGTCCGTAAACAGCAAGCATACGTACCGCGGCGCTTTCGATTACCAGATAGGGCCATTAATGAACACGCTACGCTACATCGTACAGCCCGTTTCCGCCGAACTCGAAAAGGTGGAAGAAAACCTGCAGGTCCAGCTTTCGCGAATTGCCGAGGGTCACGCGGTTGACAACAGCTATTCGCGGATGGCGGACCGCGTCGTCGGACATCTGTTCAGGACCCACGGAAAGCGCCTTCGCCCGCTGCTCTTTCTTCTTGCGGCAAAGAGCACAGGCGCCGAGCTGACCGGCAGACACGACGCGCTCGTGCAGGTCGGAACGTCGGTCGAGCTCATCCACAGCGCCTCGCTCATCCATGACGATGTCATCGACGAGGCGGTTTTCCGCCGGGACCGCGTTTCGGTGAACGAGCGGTACGGAAACAAGATCGCGGTTCTCGCCGGGGACATCCTCTATACCCAGTTCTACTCGCTGGTGAGCACGCTCGCGGACCTAAGTCCGGAGACGCGACTGCATCTGCTCGAGCTTTTCACCGACGTAACGCGCCGCATGTGTTTCGGCGAAATTTACGAAGAGCGCATGAGGGCCCGCAGGAAGCCCCCCGAGTTTGCCGACTACCTCGACACCATAGAAAACAAGACGGCATCGCTGATGGCGGTCTGCTGCGAAGCCGGCGGCGTGGTCTCGGGAGCCGATCCGGAATACGTCGATACGCTCCGCCGCTACGGCTATCACCTCGGAATGGCGTATCAGCTTCTCGACGATCTCGACGATGGGGACGCAGTCTTTCCGGACCGGGACCGCATCGGCGACGAAGCTGTCATGCACGTCGACGCAGCCTCGGCGACCGCAGCCGGGCTCCCGGTGAACGACGCCTCGGATCGACTTCGTGCGATCGTGGACGCGGTTTCGAGCACGCGAAAGCCGGAGCCCTCGTCGCGCTCCGCCTAGCCCCCGGGGCACGGCTTTTTGCCACTGGCCAGATTCCCCGCAGCGGAATAGTATTGGTAATCACCTCACCAAGGAGACTCCAATGAAGGTCATCCGCTACCGGGAAATTACTCCCACCCACATTGACAATGACAAGGCGAAAGCGGTAGACGGCCGCGTGATCATCGGGAAAAACGAGGGCGCGGAGAACTTCTACCTCCGCGTCTTCGAGGTCGGTCCCGGCGGCTATACTCCGAAGCATCAGCATGACTGGGAACACGAGATCTTCGTGCACGCGGGACACGGAGAGGTCTTCGGGGACGGCGCCTGGCACGCGGTCGAGCCGGGCAGCGTGGTCTTCGTGCCTGCGAATCAGGAGCATCAGATTCGGAGCGCAGCCGGCGAGACGCTGACCTTCGCCTGCCTCATCCCTTCGAAGGCACCGGAGCTCTGAGCGAACCGGAGAAGATATCTATTGCCTGCGCCCGGCTCGGTTGATACCTTGGACCAGGAGGTTCAACGGTGTCAGAAAAGAGTTCCGAATCATTTCAGGTGGTTCTCAACACAACGAAGGGGCAGGTGAAACTGGATGTGCACCCGGAATGGTCGCCGCTCGGTGCGGCGCGATTCCGTGAGCTGGTCGAGTCGGGGTTCTACGCCGACATCGCGTTCTTTCGCGTTCTCGATGGCTTTGTCGCGCAGTTCGGCATTTCGGGAGACCCCAATGTCTCCAGGGAGTGGCGCACCAGAACGATCAAGGACGATCCGGTGAAGGCTTCGAATAAACGTGGAACCGTCAGCTACGCGATGGCCGGACCGAACACCAGAACAACACAGCTCTTCATCAACTACGGCGACAACACACAGCTCGACGGCATGGGCTTCTCGCCCTTCGCACAGGTTGTCGAGGGGATGGAGACCGTGGACTCGCTCTACAGCGACTACGGCGAGGGTGCGCCGCGTGGACGAGGCCCCGATCAGGGACGGGTTCAGAAAGAGGGCAATCACTATCTGAAACAGGGATTCCCGGAGCTCGACTACATCGTATCTGCCGAGGTGCTCTGATTCCGTTGGACGTTGAGATTTGAAAATGGGTTTTTTTCGCACGGGAAAGTGGATATTCGTTCTAGCGGTAGCTCTCGTGGCCGCCGGAATCGTTGCATACCGGATCGTGGCCGAGGACTCAGGCGGCACCGCGATCGCATCGGCGGACCTCAACCTTGCCGGGCTGGACGCCGAGCCCCCGATTCAGCCGCTCACCGGTCCGTGGGTCGTTGCGGTTCAGCCGGGGCACTGGCAGGTTGCCGAGCTGCCCGACGAGCTTTACCGGCTTCGAAACAGCACCGGCGCGCAGTGGGGGAACGTCCGCGAGGTGGACATCAACAGGGCGGTTGCCGATGCCCTGGTTTCAAAGATCCGTGAATCTGGCTGGACGCCTGTACTGGTTCCCGCCACCGTGCCGCCCGACCTCCGTGCGGATGCCTTCATCGCGCTTCACGCAGACTGGGGCGACACCGCCGACCGGCGAGGGTGGAAGCTCGCTCCGGCCTGGCGCGCAAGCTCTGCAAGCCGCAAGCTCGCAGACGCGCTCGCCCGCTCGTTCGGACAGGAACCGAATCTCCTCGAGGATGCAGACGGGGTGACCGTCAACATGCGCGGCTATTTCGCCTTCAATTCGCGACGCTTTGTCCATGCTAGCAGCCCCTACACGCCGGCGGTCCTCATCGAGATGGGCTTCATCACCAGTCCGATCGACCGAAAGCTTCTGACCACGCGGCCCGACTATTACGCGGACATTATCACGCGAGGGCTGAAAGCCTATTTCGCCGACCGTTCCCGATCGGAAACCGACGACCTGCGGCCGCTTCAACTGCCCTGGGTTGCGGCCGGTGCGAACGGTACGACTGTGCGTCAGCGACCCTCGGAATACGCCGCGGTGCTGTGGAAGCTTGACCCGGGTACCTTTCTGATGCCGGTCGACGAATCCGGAGACTGGTATGAAGTGTTTGTGCGCAGGCACTACGCGACAGGTTGGATAAAGAAAGCGGACACTGTGCCGGCCGAAGACCCGCACTGGCCGATGCCGGGTGAGCGGAGGGAAAGCGTGCTTCAGGCGGCGGCGGATGCCGGCCCGCCGGCGGATGCCGGCGCGAGCACTCCCGCCCAGAATTAGCTCATTGATGTTTGCGTCGCTTCAGACGGGCCACATTTTCGATGCGGCTGCTCTACCGCTGGCACGCGGCGCTTCCGTCAGCGGTCGCCGCATATCAGCTTCTGAGCGGCAGAGGGATCCTGATGTCGACCGGGGGACAGGGTCGGAGTCAGGCCTCCGGCATATCCATCAGGCCTCCGGCATTTACCACATCGGTAAATCCCTGCACCTTCAGCATCATCGCGGCGTAGGCGCTTCGAGATCCGGTTTCACAGTACACCACCACCGGACCGTCCTTCGGTCCGATCTCATCGGCCCTTTCCATGAGCTCGTTCACCGGAATGTTCCGGGCGTTGGGGTAGTGGCCGTCCATGAACTCGTCTTCGGTCCGGACGTCGACAATTGCCGCACCCGTTTTGATTTTCTCGAGAAGTGAGTTAGCTGCCATTTTGTGCTCCCTTTTTTCTTCAGACCGCGGCCGGCTCGGTGGTCACGCTCTTTCCTGCAAGTCGGATGCTCGTAATCCCACCCGACACATATTTTACATTTTCAAATCCATTCTGGAGAAGCTGCCGTACGGCGATGTGGCCCTCGAACCCTGCCTTCGAGACGATGAGGATCGATCTGTCGGCCGGGACCTCATCCATGCGGTCCCGAAGCTCGTCGACCGGAATGTGGATCGAATCGGCGAGTGAGCCCTTCGCGTAATCGCCGTAGGTCCGTACGTCGAGAACGAGGGCGCTGCCGCCTTCGATGAGCCGAATCGCCTCCTCGACGGTGACCGAGGGGGAATAACCGGAAAGATCGTTCAACGCCGCAAATGCGGCGACGTTCAGAGGGTCGTTTGCAGACGAGTATGGCGGCGCGTAGGAAAGGTCGAGCTCGGCCAGGTCTTCCAGCGTGAGCCTGCCCGCAAGCGCTGCCGCGGCGACGTCAACTCGCTTCTCGACCCCCTCCTTTCCGAAGGCCTGTACGCCGAGAAGCCTGTGCGAGGTCCGATCGTAGATGAGCTTGACCGAGAGCTCTTCCGCGCCCGGATAGTATCCGGCGTGGCTGCCCTTGTGGATCGTCGCAGACCGGACGTCGATCCCTGCTCGCCTCGCGGCCTCTTCCGAGAGACCGGTCATCGCGAAGGTGTATTCCATCGCCTTGAAAACGCTCGTTCCCAGCGCGCCTGCGTAGCGCATGCTGCCGCCAAGTGCGTTGACGGCGGCGATTCGACCCTGACGGTTTGCGGGACCGGCGAGTGGAATACGGACTCGGGCGCCGTCCACGCGGCGGCTTACCTCCACCATGTCTCCGGCAGCCCAGATTCCCGGTACGCTTGTCTGCAGGAACTCGTCGACGACCACGCCGCCTGACGCTCCGATCTCGATTCCCGCGTCACGCGCAAGCTCGACGTTGGGCTTCACCCCCGCCGAAACAAGCACGAGATCCGCGCCTGCACTACTGCCGTCGTCGAGATATGCCAGCCCGCTCTCCGCGTCAAGCGATTTCACTGCGCGGCCGGTTATGACTTCCGCTCCGGCCACCGCGAATGCTTCCGCGATGAGCGATCCGAACTCCTGATCCGCCGGCGGCATGAGATGATTGGTCAGCTCGACCACGGTCGTCTTCAGCCCCCGCTTCACGAACGCTTCGGCCGCCTCCAGTCCGATGAACCCGCCGCCGATCACGAGCGCCGTTGCCGGTTTCTTTTCCTCTATGTATGCATGAATGCCGTCCATGTCCGGAATCGTCCAGAGACGGAAGACATGCGGCGCATCTATTCCCGCGATGGACGGGACAACGGGCGATCCACCGGTCGCGAGGATCAGCGAGTCGTAGGGAAGATCCCGGCTATCCGACCCGGTGCGGATGTGAACGAGCTGTGCCGTCGGGTCGATTGATTCAGCGGTCGTGTTGACCAGAACCTTCACCCGGTAGCGGGAGTAGAACCCCTCCGGCGTCTGGAGCAGCAGTGAGCTTCGTTTTGTGATGTCGCCCGAAATGCGGTAGGGCAGACCGCAGTTGGCGAACGAGACATACTTTCCCCTCTCTATGAGGGTGATTTCGGCGTGCTCGTCCTGCCGCCGTGCCCTTGCGGCCGCCGTCGCTCCGGCGGCAACCCCGCCGATTATTACTATTCTTTTTGCTTCACTCATAACGCGGCAATAATATATAGAATTATCTATATAGTCAATATCAAATGCGAGAAAATTCAGGGGCCGTACGAGCCGTACTGGCCCGAGACCCCCCGTCGATGTGCTTCTTGATACTTAAATGGCGATCACATATGATTCCGGGACACGGGGGATTACAGATGCGCCTCATTGATCGCACTTACCGGCCTCTCTACGTCGGTCTGCTGACGACATTCGTCATCTTCGGAATCGGCATGACCATCGTCGGGGCAACTCTCCCCAAGATCCTTGCGGAGTTCAGCTGGTCCTACACGGCCGCGGGCGCGGTCATCGCCGCAGGTGCTCTTGGATATTTCATATCCACCTATCTCAACGGCATTCTCATGCCGCACATCGGGCCGAAAGCGGTCATCACGATCGGTCTCGTGCTTCAGGTGGTTGCTCTTGCCTTTTTTGCGGCCACCCCGTCGGTCGTGCTCAACTTCTTTCTCGCTCTGTTCATCGGTCTCGGTCAGGGCGGTACGGAGGTGACGATCAACTACACCGTTGTCCGGATGGAGCAGAAAGGCGAGAGCCATCTGATGAGCCTCGTGCACGCCGCCTTTTCGGTTGGAGCCGTCATAGGGCCGCTGGTTATCGGTTTCATTATCCGGTTCGGGATGGTCTGGCAGCTCGTCTACCGGGGTCTTTCGGTTATCACGCTGGTGCTCGCGATCGTCATGCTGCTGCTTCCGTTCAAAAGAATATCTCACGCCGAGGTCGAGGAGAACGAACAGACCGGTGCAAGCCGCCCGGAACGTCAGCCGATGTTCTATCTCGCCTTCCTGGTTCTGTTTCTCTACGTCGGGTTCGAGCTCGGCACCTCCAACTGGGTCAGCGAGTACTTCGTGAAGTTTCTCGGAAGCACCCCGTCTATCGGCGCCTTTATGGTGTCGGTCTTCTGGGGCGGGCTCCTGATCGGCCGCATCGGCGTTCCTGCGGTCTTCCGTCGCGTCGAGCATACCAGAGTCCTTGTCGGTCTTTCGCTGGCGTCCGGGGTGACGCTTGCAGCGGCCCTTCTTTTTCGAAACACGGTGGGTTCGGGGTTCGCCTTCTTCCTCTCGGGTCTCGCCTGCTCGGCGATCTACCCGCTCATCATGACCATAATCGGCCATCATTTCAGCGCCGGCCAGAGCCGGGCGGTGGGTTTCGCCGCCACCGGAGGCGGCGTTGGCTCGTTCGTCTTCCCGTTCATCATGGCCGCCGTCTCCGAAGCATTTGGCATCCGGACGGGATTCTTTCTCTATGTGGTGATGGCTTTTGTGATGACTGCGATCACCGTCGCCGTGCTGAAACAGGCAATACAGCATAGATAATTGGTCGGATAATCTCCGCCACACGGCAGAAATTTTCTCCGAAATACGTCGGAAAAGGCGCTTGCATTTCGATAATAAATGCTCTATTGTATTGCCTAAATCCACAACTTCGGAGGAATTCTATGACCCGCAAACTCATAGTAGCAGTGGCGGTGCTGGCACTCGTCACCACAGCGGTGTTCGCCCAGCAGTCTACCCGCACTGCAGGCGATTTCGTGAATCAGGCAATGAAGACGTTCAGCATCAACGGCGTCGGGCACACACCGATTGTCGCAGATCAGATGGACGCCTACTACACTTTCTACCCGGCCATGAACAACGGCAAGGTCGTCGGTTACCTGTGGTGGGGAAAGGATTTCAAAGTCGCCCAGCATTTCGAGGACCTGATCCTGTTCATCGGCGTGAACAACGGCAAGGCCGTGCTGAAGGATTTCTGGATCAGCCACAATGATCACCATGCCAACCTCGGTGATGCGGCAAACCACCGGAAGTTCGCAGGCATGACCTACGACAGCAACTGGACCGAAGCCGCGGACGTCGTCTCCGGCTCGACCCTCTCCTCCTACCGGATCGTAGCCGAAGCAAAGCCGGTGCTGTTTGTCTTCCAGAAATACGTCATTGACGCGAAGCTTCTCAAGTAGTCAAAGAGTAAGCGCAATCGTACGCCGCCGGTTTCGGCGGCGTTTCTTATTCGCCGCCTTCGCCGAAGCCTCCCCCCTCTCCGCTCTCTCCTCGATGCTGCCCGAGGCCAATGTTGACGCTGGTCTGTCCCGTAGGCGGGTTAAGCGCCGGCTGTGACGGCGTTGCCGTCGTTCCGTTCACCTGCGGACCCGTTCCCGGTGCGCCGCCCGGTGTTAGGCCTGCGGGCGGGGTAACCACCGGCCGGTCATCTGTACCGTTGATGAGCCCCTCGAATCTGCCGTGCGCGCTGTAGGCAAGAAAACCGGCAAATCCAACTGCAACCAGAACGCCCGTGACCGTCAGAGCCGTCCTTGTGCGTTTCTTCATGACTCTACCTCCAGTTTGAGGGTACGAATGGACCATGAAGATCGCATGAACCGGGACCGGTTCTCGGGAAATTCTACTGTCGCATCGATTTCCCGCGGCTGAGATAGAGGAAAACTGCGGTATTGAGCACCACAAGCAGCACGAATCCGGCAACGACCCACATGCTGCTCGTGATCCCGTACTTCGAACCGACCGCGCTCATCAGCCACACAGCAAAGGAGCCGGCGCCGAAGTTCAGCGTGAACTTGATTCCGTAGCTTACGCTGCGCCATCGCGCCGGCGTGAGCGTGGCAATGAGGCTGTTCTCGATGGGCTGCATGCCGAGTGCGAAAAAGACATAGAGGCCGGCGGTGAGCACGAGTAGCCCCGACGGTATGATCGACGTGAGGACGATGAACGGAAGTGAGGAGAGGAAAAAGAAGAAGTAGGCCCACTTGAGGCTGTGCCGGTCGGCTATCCGGCCGCCGAGGACCTGACCGATCATCCCGATGAGATAGACGCCGCTCGCGATCACATCGGCAGTGAGCGTCGCGGCGCTTGTTCCCCGGTTGGCCGGAACGATCCCGGATATCAGCTCCCGGAGGTTACCGGTAATGCCGGAAAGCCGCGTCTCGAGAAAGGTGGGAAGCACCACGGTGAAGCCGCGGTACATGAAACCACCGAAAACAAGCCCGATGCAGAGCACTCCAAAAAGGATCGTCGCGGACCGGCGTTCGGCAGCCGTCTTTTCCGGTACGTTTGCCGATGCGCGGTCGGTGCCGCGCGCGACCGAAAAGGGAATGAGAAACGACACGATGCCGATGACGCAGCCGATTGATCCAAGCAGTATCAGCCCGACGCGCCATCCGAGGGTGTAGCTCAGGATTCCGACGACAAAGGGTACGGAGGCGATCCCGGCGTTCCCCCAGATTCCGTTGATTCCGAGCGCCCTTCCGCGCTGCCGCACTCCCTGGGATACAATCGCCGTTCCCGACGGATGGTAGGCGGAGCTTCCGATGCCGACGATTGCGAATCCGGCTGTCAGCAGCGTCAGCGATTGCGCGACGCCTGCGAGCACAAGTCCGAGCCCTGCAAGCACCATGCCCGATGCCATTGACCACCGGTGACCCCAATGGTCGCTGATGAGACCCCAACCGATTGCCAGCACACCGTAGAGCAGGTACATCGAGAAGCTGATCTTCAACGTTTGAGCCGGTGAGATCCCCATGTCCTGGCCTATGGGGATGACAAGGGCTGGAAATACCAGCATGAAGAAGTGGGTAAGAAAATGCGCAGCGGAAGCGAAGAAGATGATTCGCCGCTCGTCTGCGTCGAGAGCGGTTGCGTGCTCGTTTACGGCCATCGGTGCCCCGTCAGTTGTTGCTTTGCGGCGGCGGGCCCGCGGCAACGCGCAGGATTCGCGATGCGATCGGCATGCCGCCAATGTTGAGGGTGAGCGTGTGCGGACCCGGCCTCTGGAACACCAGGTTTGCAACCGGTACCACGAGCTCGACTTCCCGGTTCCCTTCGACCACGTTGAGATCACCGCCGAGCGAAAACAGGACCTGCTGCGATTCTTCGTGCACCAGATTGAGCGAGAAACCGTGCGACCCGGCGAGGTTTGCGAGTCCCCCGTAGATGAACCAGTGGGTCGGGGGCGACGGGAAGGCGGCAAACTGAAAGCCGCTGAACACGCCGATGAGACCCTTCTTTCCGTTGTTCTCGGTTATAACCCGGTCCGCACACAGAAGCGCATAAGAGACAATACCCATAGTTCAGCTCCCTCCGTCCATAATACCCGATTCGCCGTGTTCTGAGTACTTTAGGCAAGAGCCATGGGTCTGTTGGATATCCTTGCCATTCTGATAAGTCTTACTGCTCTTCTCGCCTATCTCAATTTCCGGTTTCTCGACTGGCCGCCGAGCATAGGCCTCATGCTCATGACTCTTGTGATCTCGGCGGCGGTGATTCTGATCGGTACGCTGGGCTCCGTCGGCAGCGACATCCGCTCCTATCTGGAGACCCTCGTGCACCGGGTCCAGTTCAGCACCGTGCTTCTGGACGGCATGCTCGGGTTCCTGCTGTTCGCGGGAGCGCTGCAGATCGATCTGGCGCGGCTCGCGGAGCTCAAGTGGACCGTTGGAATACTTGCAACGATCGGGGTGATTGTCTCGACGGCAATTGTGGGTCTGCTCGCATGGCTGCTCTTTCAGCTCTCTGGCAGCCAGGTGCCGCTTATCTATTGCCTGGTATTCGGTGCCCTTATTGCGCCGACCGATCCGATATCGGTTCTCCGGACCCTCAAGAGGCTGCGGGTCCCCTGGGGTCTCGAAATGACGGTCGCGGGCGAATCGCTGTTCAATGACGGCGTAGGCGTCGTTCTGTTTACCGTGCTGCTCGAGGTCGCGACCGGCGGGAGCACCCGGCCGGGCGCCGTCGTCGGCCACGGCGCGCTGCTGTTTCTCCGGGAGGCAGGGGGAGGCATTGCGTTCGGGTTTCTGGTCGGCCACCTGGTCTTCCTGCTTCTGCGCAGCGTCGACAACTACCGCGTCGAGGTGTTTCTCACGCTTGCACTGGTGTTCGGCGGGTTCGCGCTCGCGCACGCGCTTTCGATATCAGGTCCGCTCGCAATGGTGGTTGCCGGTCTCTACATCGGCAACCGCGGAAAGGGTGCCGGGATGTCTGATGATACGGTCGAACATCTGGAGGATTTCTGGGAGCTGGTCGACGAGTTTCTCACCGCGATTCTGTTCGCGCTGATCGGGCTGGAGGCGCTGGCCGTAACCCTGTCGGTCAACGTCATCCTCCAGGGACTCATGGTTGTACCAATCGTGCTAGCTGCGAGATTTCTCACCGTTGCGGTTCCCATGCGCATCGCAGTCCGCCGTGGAAGAATGCCGAACAGGAGCACCACGATTCTGGTCTGGGGCGGACTGAAGGGCGGTATCTCGGTCGCAATGGCGCTGTCGCTTCCGGAAGGCTCAATACGGAATATCCTGGTCGTGGTCACCTACGTCGTCGTGGTCTTTTCGATCGTCGTGCAGGGGCTCTCCATAGGTCCGATCACGCGGCGTGCCGGAATCAGGCGCGAAGAATGAGCCGGTCTTTTGCGGCCTCGAGCGCTCCCTCATGCGAGAGCGGCAGGCGAACCACCTCTCCCTCGATCCATCGCCCTATCATGTCGTCGTAATGCCGGTTTCCCGGTCTGCCCGATTGTCCCATCGGCCCCATGATGAAATTGCGGTCCGGATGCGCGAGCGAAGCGGTGAATCGCATGGAGGGAATGCCGCCGGCGCGGTATTCCGCCTGTCGATGCCCCCTTCGCCCGTGGACCAGGCCGGCTCCGGTGAGCACGGTATCGGTCCCGGCGCGAGCGTTGGCAGGATTAATCGCGCCGACGTTGACCGTGGTCGATGTGCCCGGTGCGGGATAGGGACCGCGGTTCAGCAGCCAGGCGGCGATTCGATTGACTCCTCCTACGTGCGCAAAGAGGTAGGTGTGCAGCTTTCCCCATTTCCACTCTGCCGGATCGGGGCCGCAGACCTCAGCGGCAATTTCGACGGCTCTGGCGAGTGCTGCCTCGCAGACCGCACCGAGATCGTTGTGCGGATTCCCGGCGAGAAGGGCAGGCGCATCGCCGGAAATGAGCGCACCGTCGACGGCGCTGAAGAACGGAGTTACGGTTGAAAGGTAGATCGGCAGCGCGTCACCAAGAAGCGGTCCGGCCGCGATGCGGTTGAACTCCACCAGAAACGCACTGAAGACGAGCGCGCCGGCGCTGTCGCGGGAGGCTTCGCGGTCCCATCCGCGGAGGATGTCCGCCGCGCGCACGCTCTGCGGATTGGTGTAGGAAAACGAGAGCAGCCTGGGCAGCAGATAATCTGCCTGCAGCACATGGACATCCCGCTGAATCCGCTGGAAGTCTTCGGCCGTGGGCCTTTCGCCCGCCGTTTCGATTGATTGTGCTATCTGTTCCCGCCGGTATGGCGCGCACCAGGAGTAGCTCATGCGGTCGGCGTCATCCCCGTCGCCGGGGCGGTTGTTTGCCGTAACGATGTACCCCGCACCGGGATTGTACGCGTGGGGAAGCTCACCGTAGGGCAGAAATCCTTCCCAGTAGTTGTCGTCCGAAGAACCGTCCGCCGGACAGCGGCCCGAATAGCCGTGGCGCACCGGCGCGAGACCCGTCGCGTGCCACGCAATGTTGCCGTCGGCGTCTCCGCAGGTCAGATTCTGTCCGACGGTCCTTACCAGCGAGCCTGCCTCGAGAAGCTCTTCCACGCTCTCCGCCCGAAACATCGCCATGAATCCGTTGACGGTGGTGTCCTCAAGGCTCTCCGCGGTGACCATGCCGGCCGGAAGCGGGGACGCAACCTGCTCCGCTTCGGCGGCAGCAGTCCGCAGCGCAGAGGATGAGCAGGCGGCAGGCTCCACGTCCCGTTGTTCCGGAACGCTTCGGCCGCCTGCACGGTCCGCCGCGTTCCGCTCGCCCGGGGAGGTAGCAGTGGCCTCTTCCGGCAGGGTCCCGTACCAGAGCAGCGCTGCTGCCGCATCGGTGCCTTCTCCGATCTCCGTCAGGAGAGGCCCGAAGATGGTCCGATGGATTCTCCTCTTGACTGGAGCCCTTTTCCAGACCGGAATTTCCACCTCTTCCACGTCCATCTCGAGCCAGCTGTCCGCGACACGGTAGCGGGTAGGCCGCGAAGGATCGAGCTGCACCATGTAGAGATCGACGATGTCGGTCATCACGTTGGTGACTCCCCAGACGGTCTTCTCGTTTCGCCCGAGGACTATGCCGGGAACGCCCGGCATTGATACGCCGGCGATGTTCATGGTTGGACAGCTCATGTGGCAGATATGCCAGATCTGTGGAACAATCATCCCGAGGTGCGGATCGTTTGCAAGAAGCGGCAGGCCACCCTCGCCGTTTCTGATCACCCAGCTGTTGCTTCCGCCGCTCGTGGCCGCAAACTCAGGATAGAAGGCGAGCGCGGCTGGGATCAGAGGTCCCACTCTGGCGCTGCCGTAGCGCTCGAAGAAGGGCTCGTACGGCAGACGCGCTCCGGGCGAGGAGGGATAGAGCTCGGAGAAGGCTGCGCTGTCGAGACGGCCGCGCGCGAGCATTGCAACCAGCTCCTCATGATAGTTGGTCTGGAGAAACCATGCGTTCAGCGGAAGCACGGCGCAGAGGTCATCAGCCGTCCAGCGGGAGGGTTTGAGGCCGAGTATCCGGAATTCCAGCGGTTTCCTCCGGCCCGCAAGGTCGATATAGGCGTTGATGCCGGCAGCGTAGGCTTCCAGCAGACCCCTGTTTTCCGCTGTAGCCCGCTCTACTGCACGCCGGCGGATACGCTCGAAACCTGCAAGCAGCGCGAAGTGATCGAGCTCCACCGTGGCGGTTCCGGCAGCCTCCGAAAGGCGGCCCTTGGCGACGCGCCTTCCGGACTCCATCTGCCAGAGCCGGTCACGCGCGTGTACATATCCCTGAGCCACCGCGAGATCATGCTCGTTGTCTGCGAAGATGTGTGGAATGCCGAGTTCATCCTGCAGGAGCTCGACGTCATCGTAAACGGGCAATCCCTCTATGGCGCCTTTGCGTTTCCCTCCTTTCGCCGAAAGAAGCCATCCAAATCCTCTGCCTGTACTTTTCATTCAGCGCTCCTGCAAAAACCGGACTGGCCAGAATAGTCCGACGGGTTTATCCTCTACTCATGGATGAGTGGTACAAGGACTTCGGCCACCGTCCAACTGTAAGATACTACAAGCTGCTGCGGCTGGACGGCGAGAATAGCGTGGAAGTGGAACAGTTTACATTCGACTCTGTACGCCGTCGCATTACGGCGGACGATCGCCGCACCATTCCCTTCAAATCCTGGATCGACGCACTCGCGAACAACTCGATACACGCCATTTCCGAATCCCAGGTACCGTTCCTGTTTCATTTCTGACAGCCGATGCGTATTGTTTACCTATGCAGGATCTGCACGGACAAACCATTCTGATCACCGGCGCCACAAACGGCATCGGTCTTGTGACTGCACGCGAGCTCTGTTCTCTGGGCGCGCGTGTTGTGATTGTGGGAAGAAACATCGAAAAGACGAAACGCGTCTGCGACGATATTCGCCGGCTCACCAACGGGGAAGCAATTGAATACATCATCGCCGATCTTTCCTCCATGGACGACGTTCGACATCTCGCGTCGGGGGTCAAGAAACGCTACGACAGACTGAATGTTCTGATACACAACGCTGGCGCCATCGCCATTGACCGGCGCATCACGGCCGAAGGCAGAGAATACACGCTGGCGCTGAACTACCTTGCCCCCTATCTGCTCACCCATTTGCTTCTCGAGCTGCTGGAGAAGAGCGGGACCTCCGAACACCCGGCACGCGTCGTTAACGTGGCCTCCGATGCTCATCGAGGCGCAAAAATCCGATTTGACGACATCGAAATGGGAAAAGGCTACGGAGGCTATCGCGCGTACGGTCAGGCGAAGCTTGCGCTCATCATGTTCACCTATGACCTCGCACGCCGCCTTTCGGAGCGCGGTTCGCCGGTCACGGTCAACGCAGTTCATCCCGGCTTTGTAAACAGCGGTTTTGGAAAAGATCAGAAAGGCACGCTCGGCGTCCTCGCCCGCGTCGTTCTCTTCCTCGGGCGGCCGCTGGGATTGAGCCCGGAGAAGGGCGCCCGGACTTCGATCTACCTTGCGACCTCCGAAGAACTCGACGGCGTCAGCGGAAAGTATTTCGCGGACGAAAAGGAAACCAAATCGAGTGAAGTCTCCTACGACGAATCCGCGTGGGCGCAGCTCCGGGCGCTGAGCGAGAGCCTCACGCAGGTTCCTGAAGCCGTCTGAGCGGCCGGGCTGCCACTACTGCTGATGAGTCCACTTCCAGTTGCGGATCTCCGGCATGTCTTCTCCATATCTCGAAATATAATTCTTGTGGTCGATGAGCTTGTCGCGGATCATTTGAAGTGCGTACGCGGCCCTCGATCCGAGACGAGGCACACGGTTGATCACGTCGGACACCAGGTGAAACCGGTCGAGCTCGTTGAGAACAACCATGTCGAAGGGGGTGGTCGTCGTTCCCTCCTCTTTGTATCCCCTAACGTGGAGGTTGTGATGATTGGTGCGACGGTAGGCGAGCCGGTGTATGAGCCACGGATACCCGTGGTAGGCAAACACAATCGGCTTGTCGGCTGTGAAAAGGACATCAAACTCCTTGTCTGAGAGTCCGTGCGGGTGCTCGGTGTCCGGTTGCAGCTTCATCAGGTCGACCACGTTAATGACGCGGATCTTCAGATCGGGGAACAGATGCCGAAGGATATCGACTGCTGCGAGCGTCTCAATTGTCGGGACGTCGCCCGCGCATGCCATTACCACGTCGGGTTCCCCACCCCTGTCCGTACTTGCCCATTCCCAGATGCCTATTCCCGCCGTGCAGTGCTTGATCGCGGCGTCCATGTCCAGAAACTGGAGCTGCGGCTGCTTCCCGGCGACTATCACGTTGATGTAGTCGCGGCTTCGCAGACAGTGATCGGTCACTGAAAGGAGTGTGTTGGCGTCCGGCGGAAGGTAGACGCGGATGATATCGGCCTTCTTGTTGATCACGTGGTCAATGAAGCCGGGGTCCTGGTGGCTGAACCCGTTGTGGTCCTGCCTCCACACGTGGGAGGTGAGGAGATAGTTCAGCGATGCGATTGGTCGCCGCCATCCCAGATGACGCGTTACCTTCAGCCACTTCGCGTGCTGGTTTACCATTGAATCCACTATGTGGATGAACGCCTCGTAGCAGGAGAAGAGACCGTGCCGTCCCGTCAGAAGGTATCCCTCGAGCCAGCCCTGACAGGTGTGCTCGCTGAGTATTTCCATCACTCTGCCGTCGGGAGCAAGGTGATCGTCGTCGGGAACAGTCCTGGCCACCCAAGTCCTGTTGGTCGCCTCGAGGACGGCGCTCAGTCTATTGGAAACGGTTTCATCGGGTCCGACCACGCGGAAGTTCCTGGTTTCGGCGTTGTCCTTCATGACGTCCCTGAGGAAGGTGCCCATCACGCGCGTGGCCTCGGCAAAAGTGGTGCCCGGCTTGCCGAACTTCACCGCGTAGTCCCGGAAGTCCGGCATGCGGAGCTCCTTCAGCAGCAGCCCGCCGTTCGCGTGCGGATTCGATCCCATTCGGCGGTTGCCGGTCGGAGCCAGAGCCCGGAGCTCCTCCTTGAGCCTGCCCTTTGCGTCGAACAGCTCCCGAGGCTTGTAGCTCTTCATCCAGGATTCGAGGGCTTTGACGTGAGCGGGGTTGGAGTCGAGCTCCGCAAGTGGCACCTGGTGCGCGCGGAATGTTCCTTCGATCTTCTTGCCGTCCACCTCTTTGGGACCCGTCCACCCTTTCGGTGTCCGCAGGATGATCAGCGGCCACCGCGGCCTCTCCACGCTCTTCCGTGATTTCGAGCCTCCCGTCCGCGCCTTCTGCTGGATCGAAGTGATCTGATCGAGCGCGTCGTCGAGCACCCCGGCAAGAGTGCGGTGCACCGCCATCGGATCGGATCCCTCCACGAAGAGCGGATTGTAGCCGTAACCGCTGAAAAGATCGTCGAGCTCATCATCCTCCATGCGGCCGAGGACCGTCGGGTTGGCAATCTTGTATCCGTTGAGATGCAGGATCGGCAGCACCGCGCCGTCGGATGCGGGGTTGAGGAATTTGTTCGAATGCCATGCGGTGGCGAGCGGGCCCGTCTCGGCCTCGCCGTCGCCGACGACGCAGGATACTATGAGATCCGGATTGTCGAAGGCCGCGCCAAAGGCGTGAGATATGGAGTAGCCGAGCTCTCCGCCCTCGTTGATGGAACCCGGGGTCTCGGGGGCCGCATGGCTCGGAATGCCTCCTGGAAATGAGAATTGTTTGAAAAGCCTTCTCATCCCTTCGGTATCTTCCGACACGCCCGGGTAGATCTCGGAGTAGGTTCCCTCGAGGTAGGTGTTCGCCACCACCGCAGGGCCGCCATGCCCGGGTCCGGTAATGAAGATCATGTTGAGGTCCCGGTCCTTGATGGCGCGATTCAGATGCGCATATATCAAATTGAGTCCCGGTGTTGTCCCCCAGTGTCCGAGCAGTCTCCGTTTTATGTGCTCTTTCGTAAGAGGTTTCGCAAGCAGCGGATTGTCGTAGAGGTAGATCTGGCCGACCGACAGATAGTTGGCGGCTCGCCAGTAGGCGTCGATGAGCCTGAGCTCGTTGTCGCCGAGCGGCCTTCCGCGATTGCCCGACGGGGCGCTCCCGGAACGCTGCTCGATCCGTGATGTGGTGGTTTTTGCCATGTATGTCTCCTTGTATTCACGTTAAGAACAGCAATCCGGGAAGTCAAGGAAACAGAGAACGGATAATCTGCACCGGCCCCCTACGACTCTTTCCTGATGCTTCCTACCTTAGGAAGTAGAAACAGACGAAATTACAGGAGGAGTACTGATGAAAATAGCAACACCATCAATAACCGGACCTGTCGCAACCAGAATACGTACGGAGCTCGGCGGACAGACTGTCGCAGACAGCAGCCGGACGAAGCTTTTTCGCAGTTCGCCGTTCAAAGTCTAATATATGTTTCCAGAGGAAGATGTTGATTCTGCGTTTATCGACAAGATCGACAGCGAGAGCACCGCAACCAAGAACGGAGAAATAGTTCGCTGGACGGTGCGTG
>CAZNYW010000052.1:0-31262 GCA_964577375.1 uncultured Spirochaetales bacterium
AAGGCGAGATCGCCCGCGACGTGGACCTCTTCGGTGCTCACGGTGAACTCCGTGACGGAATCAGAACAACGCTCGCGGAACCGCTGTGCGATTGCCCGTCTCCCGAAGATCACGGCCTCGCCCGGCAGCAGCTGTACCGCCCTCTCGTCCCAGAGCGAGGACCAGAGCGTTTCGTCTCCCGAGACGATCGCCCTTGCGTAACGCTCGAAGAGATGTCGGACACATGCCGTCACCGATTCGATGGTGGTCATTGCCGCCCCCGTTTGCGTACTGCAATGCCATAATGCCTCAGTCTGCGTTACCGAAGCGTTGCATTCCGCCCCGTTGGTGGCGGTTTTCGCCTATTTTCTTGCGCAATAACGGCCCGAGTCGCCTATACTTTGTAGAGAGAACCTACAGGGCAGCCGGCAATGACAGAATTTGTCCTTCAACTGCTTGGACCGCCGCTTCTCGAGCGGAGCGGACTCTCTGTTCAGCAGCTCCGCCGAAAGGCGATAGCGCTGGTTGCCTATCTCGCAGTCGACGGACAGCCTCGCAGCCGGGACGCACTGGCCGCCCTTCTGTGGCCCGAGCATGGTCAGACACGTGCGCGCGCGAATCTGCGCCGCTGTCTCTTTTCGCTCAACGAATCGGCCGGCAGGAATCTGCTTACCAGCGATCAGGACACACTGCGGGTCGACAGTGAGCTTCTTTCGACCGATATCGAGCGCTTTCACGAACTCGCCTCCGGATGCGGGAAGCACAATCCCGGCCAGGCCTGCGAGGATTGTCTCTCCCTGATGAAGGAGGCGACCGAGCTCTACAAGAGCGATTTTCTCTTTGGATTTTCCCTTCCCGACTGCAATTACTTCGATGAATGGCAGCTCACGCAGAGCGAGCAGCTTCGCCTCGAGCTCGCCGATCTCCTGCAGAGGCTGCTCGGTGCCTACGAGCTGCGCGGCAACTGGGCCCAGGCGCTCATCCACGCGGAGCGGCTCCTCTCGCTGGACCGGCTCGAAGAGGCCTCCCACCGCAACATCATCAGGCTCTACGCTCTTGCCGGCCGTCGCGCCTCGGCGTACCGGCAGTACGAAAGCTGCAGGCGGATTCTCGCGGATGAGCTTGGAGAGGAGCCCGAAGAGGAGACCGAAGAGCTTGTCTCTTCGATTCGCGCCGGCCTTCTGCCGGCCGGGTCTCGATCCGGCGAGTCTGCCCGCGGCGAAGTCTCCGAACTGCCCGGCGCCGACCGCTACCGGTTCGCCACCATCCTTGCCGCATCGGTCGCCGGCACTGCCGATGTGGCCGCCCTCTCGCAGGCGGTGGAGAGTGCGGCGGGAGAAATCGTCGATATCGGAAACGGGGAATCGGCAGTTGTCTATGCGATTTTCTCGAATGCCGCCTCCGCGGTCTCGGCGGCGCTGGAAGCGCAGCTTGCCACTGCCCAGCGACTTGGAATTGCCATAGACGCGTGCGAGAATGCGGATGCGTCCGCGTCAGCATCGGCGTCCGGGTCAGGCACCGGGCACGTGGACGCCCTGCTGACCGTGGTTCCTCAGGGCGAGGTGATTCTCTCGGGCGCTGTGGGCGGGCTGCCCGTTGCATTCCCTTCGGGAGTGTCGCTCCGGCCGCTCGACTACCACCGTCTCAGTGATCTGCGTCCTGCTGAGATGCTCTATCAGCTGCTCAATCCGCGCCACATTCGAACGGCTCCCGAGCTTCGAACGCTTGACCGGTTCAGGAACAATCTCCCGAGCCTGCCCGAACCCTTCATCGGCCGTGAGCGGGAGCTCGATGAGGTCGTTTCGATGCTTGCCCGTTCCGAAGCGAGAATTCTGACGCTGACCGGACCGGCCGGCACAGGAAAGACGCGTCTCGCCCTGCATGCCGCTGCGCGCGCGGTCGCGACGTTCGAGCATGGCGCCTTCTTCGTAGACCTTTCGGCTGTTGCAGATCCAGGAGAGGTCGAACGGGCTATCCTCGGCACGATGGAGGTGCGCGAGACTCCCGGCTCGTCGGTCTGTCCATCGGAGCTTCTCGCCGGATATCTGCGCCAGCGATCGATTCTGCTCGTGCTTGACAATTTTGAGCATCTTATTCCCGCGGCGGTGCCGCTCGCCGGTCTGATAGGCGGTGCGCCTGCCGTGAGGGTACTCGCGACCAGCCGCCAGAAGCTCGGAGTAGCGCTCGAACGCGAATACGCAGTTCCTCCGCTTTCGCTGCCGGCGGTAAATGCCGACATCGACGAGCTCGGCCGGAATGAGTCGGTAAGGCTCTTCATAGCCCGGGCAATGCGTTCCGGCGGCTGCCTCGCCAACGACCATGACACACTCCGTTCCGTTGCCGAAATCTGCATCGGCCTGGACGGTCTGCCACTCGCCATCGAGCTCGCCGCTGCACGGCTGACAGTCCTGACACCCGCACACCTCGCAAAAATGCTTCCCCAGAAATTGAGTCTTCTCAGATCTGCGACGCGGGAACGGCCCCGGCGACAGCAGACGCTGCTCCAGGCGATCGACTGGAGCTACGGGCTGCTCGACGATTCAGAACGCCGGCTCTTCGCGTGGCTGTCCGTCTTTACCGGAGGGTGGAGTCTCGAAGCTGCCGAGGCGGTCTGTTCGGCAGTTGAACCCGAGACCCCGATGGACGTACTCGAGGGGATTGCATCACTTGTCGACAAGAATCTGGTACGAACGATCAGCCGGTCGCGCGAAAGCCGTTATTCCATGCTCGAGACCATCCGGGAATACGCGCGATTGAGGCTCGAGCGGGACACCGCGGCGGAGCAGGTTCGCAATTCTCATGCGGAATACTTCCTGCTGTTTGCGGAACGGGCCGCCCGGCAGCTCCACGGCCCGGACCAGATGGAATGGCTCGATGCGCTCGAAGCCGATTACGAGAATCTTCAGCTTGCGCTGCGCTGGTTCATGGGCTCGGGCCGGGCCGATCACGCCGCGCGGATGTGCATCTCTTTGGAGTGGTTCTGGTACCGATACGGGCATCTCGCTGATGCGCGGCGATGGCTGGAGGGGGTCCTGAATGGCGAAGCCGAACCGGAGGCAACAGCCCAACCCGCGGCTGACGCCGGGTTCGCCTCCGGCGCTTCCCGTGGTCACGTGTTTCGTGCGCTGGGGTGGACTCTGCTCGTTCAGGGAGACTGGGCCGCCGCCCGTGATCGCTATGTCGAGGCTCTCAGGATGTCGCGGGAAAACGGGGATCGCCGCAACCAGTCGCGCGCGTTTTCGGGACTCGGCACGGTGCAGCGCTGGCTTGGTGAGGTCGCCGAAGGCCGGCGGAACTGCGAGGCGGCAATAGAAATCGCGCGCGACCTCCGTGACCCTCTGCTCATTGTTCTCGCGCTCATCTGGGCCTATTCGACTACCGGCGGCAAATTCGACGGTCCGCCGCCCATAGACGAGCTCGAAGAGGCGAAAGAGCTTTCCCGTCGACTCGGCGATCTGTGGGCGGAAGCCCACATCCACAACGGTTTGGGTGACCTCTATACGGAGCTTCGGCACTATGACGACGCCCGCAAGAGCTACGAGCGGGCACTGCGAAGCTTCCGTAACCTCAAGGATCGGTGGCTGTCGGCCTGGAATCTGGAAGGCCTTGCTCGCGTGGCCCTTCTTGACGGCGACTTCGCCGGTGCCCGCGAAGCCGCAACAGAAGCTCTCCGGCTGTTTGACGAACTCGGAGACCGGGTAAACGCGGTATTCATGCTGGGCTGGCTTGGAATCGGGCTTTATCTCGGAGAAGAACGGTCGCAGGCAGCCCGTGTCTTCGGTGCATTCCAAACGCTCCGGTCAGAAATTCCGAGACCGCCGGATTTTGCTCCTCTCGGGGCGCAGATAGATGAGGCAGTCTCATTGTCCCGCGGTTCGTATCCGGACAACTGGGATTCCGGATATTCGATGAGCTACGAGGAGACGGTGGCGTACGTGGAAAGAGGCGTGCCGCCGCCGGCGTGAAAGTCCTTCTGAGACCGGGAAAAATAGAAAGCCGGCCGGTTGCTGATCCGGGCAGCCGGCGACCGGTGTCGAGCGCACCCGCTCCGATCGCCACGGCGGTAGCTGTCCGGCACTCGACGCAGGGAGGATCCTCGTCGAGTCCCGGCCGGCTGAATATGTCTTACATCACCGCGGCTCACCGGCAAGTTCGTGGGTGAGCCGCTCTCTGCTGGCCCCGCGCCGATACAAAAGCTCTCCTGGAACCGTGCCGGCCTGCTCCGTCTCCTTATAGTGCAGACGTTCCTGTTCGCGTTGGTCGGCGAGAGACCGGAGGGTCAGCATCCGGGAGACGAAAACCGAGATCACCTGCAGAAGCGTCCCGTCTCGCACGGAAAACGGTGCCGACCGGCCGTCCCGGTGCAGGGCCAGAAGGTAGCAGGTGCCATTGGACCGGTCGGTGAGCCCTATAGCCGCGCTCGAACCGGAAGCCGACCAGGCCGGAACGGTTTCGCGCGGAGAGATGGTCTGCGGCCGAGTCCAGGTGACCGGTCTCGGGCACCGGTCGCAATCAAAGGGGAGCACCGGGGAGACGCTCTGAAAATAGAGGACGAACTCTGCATCGCACCCGGTGATCAACCGGGGCCAGACAACCGACTCAGGCATGCAATGCTCGAGCTTGATAAGGACGACACCGCAGCTTGCGGCGACGACGCTGTCCACGCTGCTGCATACCAGCCCGATCATCGACGCAAGATCGGCGGCGGTTGCCGTGCGACGAAGCAACAGGAGAACCTCACGAGATGTCGCTTCGATCGACCGCTTCCTCATCGAGTCGAAGATTTCACGCACGATTTTTACCTCCTTTCGGCAGGAATCCCGGTGCCTGCTCCCGACAGTCTATGCCGGGGGCGTTACCGAAGCGTTACGCATCGTGAGATGTTGCGGCAATATCGGGTTTTTTCGATAGCTGCGAGGGCCTTTTGTCGGACTGGTATCCGCGGGCTCTGAGAGATGGGTCCTTTGAGAGGATTTCCCGGTCGGTTCTTCAGGAAGTACGCAGTAGACGTCCCGCACGACCGGCCACGGAGTTTCCGTGCGCTGCATGACCTCTGTTCCACCGATCAGCCGTTCCTGTCAGATAGTGCAAATTTTAGGGTACTACGAGTTGAATTGCAAGATCTTTTCCCCGAAATAGGCGTGCAAGTCGTCCCGTGGAGCCGCGACGCCGACCGGAAAGTGCAATCTGCTGCCTGCTAAAGCCGGTCCCGGCGCCGCGGAACACACGCGGGATGAGGAGGCCCACTACAAGCTACTCACTGCCCAATCCAGAAGCAAGTGGCTGTTGACAATTCCCGCATCAAAATCATCATACGGTCAAAGCGGCTCTCCGCCGGCGGCTGTGCGCAGGCTCGCTCTCGCGGAAGTTCAGGCGATAAACCGTCTGAGGCTCTGTTATGCCCTTGAGTGCGACTACCCGTTTGGTGAGGCTCGAAATTCCACCCCGCAGCAGGCTGATCGATTCTTCGTCTGCCCGGATCGCGCGTGATATAACGATCTCGCCGCCTCCGGCCGTGCTCTGTATCCGTGCCGCCATATTTACCGTCTGGCCGAAATAGTCCACGCGATTGTTCAGATTGACCATAATTGTGCTTCCGGCATGCAGTCCGAGCTTGATCAGGATCTGATCTCGAATGTCTTCCCGCCGGTTGTACTCGTCGAACGCCCGGTGGATGGCGAGGGCCGCGGCAATCCCGTCGGCGGGCCGCCGGAACGACGCCATTACCGCGTCTCCGATCGTCTTGACCACCACCCCCTCATGCTGTTCCACCCGGTCGAACAGGATATCGAAGTGGTCGCGGATCAAACCGTAGGCGACAGTGTCACCAAAGCGGTCGTAGAGCTCGGTGGAGCCTTTTATGTCGGTGAACATGATACAGACCTGCTTGATCTGCAGGGTTTCGCGCAGGGAGAGCGTCTCCTCTTCGAACATCTCCCGGAAAAGCGGTACGTGGAGGCAGTCCATGCCTGAAACAAAGGGCTCCGGTAGTCGAATCTGTTTCGCTGCATGGAGCGCCACCGTTCTCTTCCGCAAATCTGAAAGGTATCTGCTCCCAACCTGATAGAGGTTCTCCGCAGGAGTGAAGGTGACCTCGACGTTCCGGTCGAGGGTGTTGCGAAAATCCACGTTGCACAGCGGGCAGTGGTCGGCGGACGTTGCCTGCGCGAGATGGCGATGAGACCCTGCCACCGCGTTGCACGTGGTGCAATGGAAGTCCCAGTTGAGGTTCATTACCCCCGCTCCAACGAGCCGGATGAAGGTGACAAGGAGCCGTTTTCGATCGACCTCGAGCTCGTCGGCGAGCTCGAAAACGTTTATGCGATGGAGCTGATCTTCTTCCGCACCGCGAATCCACGCCACCAGAGCGTGCCCCGGGTAAAGGCTCTCCTCATCGTCACCAGCGAATCGCGCCACGGCTCTCGATAGATTCCTTGTATTCATCTATTTCCTCCGCCGACCGATCAATCGGTCACAAAGAATATACGAGGGGCCGATCACAACAATGTCACGGAAGAGTAAACACGGTGTCAGTCTCAGCGGGCGATCTTGAAGTTGAACATGGGCGAACCGAACTGCCCCATGAGTCTGACCCAGAGCATCAACAGCATCTCAAGGCCACGGGCGGCGGTGATATCGCCCACGTCGATGACCTCCTTCCAGCCGAACCATCCGGTAAGGATCCCGGTCACTCGGGCTTTCGCATCCACGTCGTTTCCGCAGATGAATGCGGTGTGATCGCCGCCCGCGACGCTTTCCGGATTGGTCATGAGCGCCGCATTCATGGTATTCAGCGCCTTCACGACGTGTGTTTCGGGGAAGGTGCGCTGTAACTGTTCCGCGAGCGAATCGCTGTTGGCGATGCTCAGCGTCGGGGGCGTGCCGTTGGAGAAATCGAGCGGGTTGGCGACGTCTATCAGGATTTTACCGGAAAGGTTGGACCTTCCCGCAGCCGTCACTGCCGCGACCGAGGCCGCGCCTGCGGTGCAATTGAAGACGATTTCACCGTGTGCAGCGGTTTCCGAAAAGCTTCCGGCCGTCGCCCTGCCGGTGCCGCCGTCGCCATGACTCCGCGTCCACTCCGACAGCTTCTTCGTGTCCCTGGTGCCGAGCATAACCTCGTGGCCGAGCTCGACCAACTTGTTTCCTATCGTCTGAGCAACCCGGCCCGAACCGAGAATTCCAATCCGCATGTGCTCCTCCTCCCTGCTCGTGATCAGCGAAGCGTGGGTGTTATCGCTGACCAATATAGCAAGGAAGAGCTGCCGACGGATATCCGGAGTCTATGCTATGACGCCCTTTTTCAGAACGACACAGCCGTAGGGCTTCTTCTCGGTGGTTGCAACGACCGCATAGGCCCTCTTTGCGCGCTCGTAGAAGGCAAAGCGCTCCACGCTCTCGACGATCCGTTCGCCGCGGTCGTCATGCTTCGCGACGATTCGGCGTACTTCGGCGTGAATCCCTGGCGTCGGGTCCTTCGGGCTGGTGGGAACCATCAGGCCGACGGGATGGTCCACAAAGGTGTCGAGCGGAAAAAGCTTCAGGACCGCCTCCAGGACATCCGTAAGGCTGTGACCGTCGCATCTGACCAGCCGCTGAGCCGTGCTCGCTGCCGGGTAGTTGGCATCTCCGATAACGAGCTCGTCGGCGTGACCCATCTCGTGCAGGATCTTCAGAAGCTCCGGAGATATGATTTCAGGGATTCCATATAGCATGAGGACCTCCGTTCAGACCACCTGATTTTCTTCGCGCAGTCGGGTGATTCCCAGCCGTTTGAGAACCCACCGCTCGTACAGCGGCTCCGAGTCGCCCTTGCGCATCTTGCGCAGGAAATACTTTTCGAACCCGATCTTTGCCATGTGCACCCACCTGCCCTCTCCGGCCCAGATGACGTTTCGCGGCGGCATCTGCGGCAGGGCGACAAAGGCCATTCCCGTTCTTCCCATATCCGCAAGGCAGATCGCGTTCCAGGTACCGGTCGCCGTGCCCGTGCCGCCGCCGATCGCCGCCTTGATGTTGGCTACCGCCGTACTGACCATCGATTCGATCATATAGCCGGTCTTCGGGACGCCTGTCGGTACCGGCGTAGGATCAGAGGGAGCAATCGCAATGCAGACGCCGACTCCGTAGATATTTGGATAGATGCTGTTTCTCTGGAATCGGTCGACCTGTACGAATCCCCGCGCGTTGCAGATCTCAGGTGCGGAAGCCACGGCGTCTACGCCTTTGAATGCCGGAATGATCATGTTGAGCCGGCTCGGGATGAGATAGGGGTCCTTCCACGGCGTTCCGTCGGGCGTGTGTTCCTGGATCACCACGCCATCTTCGCGGGCCTCGGTCACTCTGGCGTTCGGTATGAACCTGATGTCGTGTTTGCGGAGCGTCGCTTCCAGCATGCCCCGTGAATCGCTTACACCACCAAGCCCGAGGTGGCCGACATAGGGCTCACTTGTGACGAAGGTCATGGGGACACGGTCGCGAATCCGCCGTCGGCGCAGCTCGGCGTCGAGGATCAGGGCCGTCTCGTACGCGGGCCCGAAGCAGCTGGCGCCCTGAGCGGCACCGGCGACGATCGGCCCCGGATCCCGGATGAGCTCGTCGAACTTCCGCCGTGCGGCGACTGCATGGTCGAGCGTGCAGACCGACTCGGTGAAATTCCCGGGACCCGCTCCGGGGATTTCGTCGAACGCGAGGCTCGCTCCGGTGGCGATGATCAGATAATCGTAGCTGATGCTGCGGCCGCCGCGAAAATGAACAGTGTTCGCGGCAGGATCGATGCGCTCGGCCGTCTCTACGAGCAGGTCGATGTGCCTGCGCTTCAGCGCCGGCTCGAGAGGAAGCGATATCTGTTCCGGTTCCCTCCAGCCTACCGGGATCCAGGGGTTGGAAGGGACGAACTGAAAGGTGTCTGCCGCGTTGACTACAGTAATCCTGGCGTCGCGGCCGAGCTCCCTGCGAAGCTCATACGCGGCCGGAAGTCCGCCGAGTCCTGCGCCGAGAACGACGACATGCGCCATGAGATGCCTCCATTCTGCATACGAGAGTGTCTAATCGTAACCCCGGATCGGCCGGACGTCTACCGGCCGGGGCCCGAAAGGTAGGAGCTGAGCGTCCTCATGGTATGGGCGAGGTGCTCGTCCATGATTGCGCGGGCGCGGTCGCTGTCGCCGGCGCGGACGCTGTCCACCATTTCGCTATGCTCGCGGTAGCTGCGCTCGGGGCTTCCGTGCGCGTACCCGGTTTTGGTGAAGCTTTCGAGGAGAAGGTTGGTCATTCTATCGTAAATTGCTATGAGAATGCGGTTCCCGGTGGCGTCAATCATGGTCTTGTGGAGCATCACGTCGAGCCGGTTGTACTCGTCCTGGTTGCCGGCATTCTTCGCCGCAAGAAGCGTCCGAAGCATCCCTTCGAGCCTTTCGATCACTTCGGCATCGTGGAGAGCGGCTATTTCGGCGATGACGCTGGTCTCGATCAGCTTTCTCACATAGACGAGCTCCACGAGAAGGTCCTGGTCCCGCGTGAGCGTAAGCTCAAGAGACTCGGCGAGAAAGCGAACGAAGTCGTCCCGGTACTTTTCCTCCACAAAAGCGCCTTTCCCCTGTTCGATTCTCACAACACCGCGTGCTTCGAGGTTTCGCAGCGCTTCGCGGATCGACCGCGTGCCGACGTTGAGGGTCTCGGACAGCTCGCGTTCCGAGGGAAGCCGGGCTCCGCGTTTCAGATCGTTGCGGATGATGTAGTTCTGGATAACCTGGACCACCTTGTCGGAGATCTTTTCACGTTTCAATGGGAGGATCGTATCCGTTCTCGTAGGGTCTGCCATGCGGTCTCCTCCAGGAAGTCTGGCAACGGTGCGCAGAAATCATACGACATTGCACCCCAGGGGGCAACCGCCATCGTAGCGGAACCGCGTCCGTCAGCCACACTCAGAATTTTAGTACAACTCATGTCATATGTCAATTGACATATGACAATAGTCGGGGTATGATCGAACGATACTGAGTTTACTCCCAAGGAGGTATATGATGAGAAAGACGGTAGCCATTGCGCTGATCACTCTCTTTTTCGCCCTGACCGGCGTAACAGTCTGGGCGGCCGGATCGAGCGAATCGTCCTCGACCGCGTCGAACGCCCCACTCACGGTCTGGATGAAAAAGGGCTTTGTCGAAGAACAGAACACCGAGTTCGAAGCACGGGCCCAGGCGTTTGCGCAGGCGAACAACATGCAGGTCAACGTCGAGCTTCTCGCCTACGAGGATATCTTCCCCAAGTGGACCGCCGCCATCGAGTCGAAGAACGTTCCGGATGTCAGCTTCTTCGGCTACCAGGAGGTCGGTCAATTCTCCGGGCAGGGCGTTCTCGCGGACGTGAGCGACCTGCTTTCACAGATTCAGGCGAAGAATGGCAAGATCTTCCCCTCCTCGATCGATGCAGTTACCTTTGGCGGGAAGACCTACGCGATCCCGTTCTGGGGTGAGGGAACCGCTCTCTACTATCGGACCGATCTCTTCCAGCAGGCCGGCATCAGTGCTCCCCCGAAGACCTGGCAGGAGTTCGAGGCCGATGCAATCAAGCTCACGGATGCAGGCAAGGGCATCTACGGGGCCGGCGTCGGGTATGGCGATGGAAACTCGGACTGCGAGTGGCTTTCGCGGGCCATGATCTGGTCCTACGGCGGGAGCATCTTCGCACCCGATGGAAAGACCATCGCATTCGACTCGTCTCAGACAAGGGCGGCCATAGACTGGATTGTCGGCCTCTTCCAGAAGGACAAAGTGACTCCTCCGGGAGCGCTCGGATGGAACGACGGCGGAAACAATACCGCGTATATCAGCGGCCAGGCGGCAATGGTCGTCAACACCGGCAGCATTATCGCCGCGCTCAAGAAGAACAACCCCGAACTGCTCGCGAAAACCGGTGTAGTGCTGCTTCCCGCGGGTCCGGCCGGACAGTTCACCGCGGGTATTTCAAACAACCTCGGAATCTTCAAGGATGCGAAGAATCCGAAAGCTGCACGCGACTTCCTCTCCTACGTGCTCGAATCTGCCTGGTACCAGAAATGGATTGATGTGAGCGCGCCTCTCGCGCTTCCCGTCTACCAGGACCTCGCCAAGAGTGATCCGACCTGGCAGCAGGCGCACAACAAAGGATTCATGGACAGCATGGCGACCTTCAAGTTTCTCGGATACAAGGGCCCCTATACTCCGGCCGCCGGGAAGATCTACAACCTCCGCCTGATCAACACACTGTTCGAAAATATCCTCTCGAAGGGGATGTCCCGCGACGAGGCAATCAAGCAGTTCGTTGATGCGGCCAATCAGGCTGTGAACCAGTAGGAAGTCAATCTCTTCGATACCAAGCGACGTGCCCCGTGTGGGCTTCCGGTTTCCGGCCTCCGGGGCGCGTCCAATTCCAGGGCAGGTTCCATGCGCGAACGCACGAATGACAGACGGCTACCGATCGCCATCCTTCTCTTCGCCCTTGGATATCTGCTCCTCGTGCAGGGCTATCCCTTTATCTGGGCGGCTTCGGTCGCACTCAAGAACCAGTATATCGGCGGGGCAGGAAAGTTCGTCGGTTTCGAGAATTTCGTCAAACTCTTTTCCGACAAGCTTTTCTGGTCGTCGATGTACTTCACCTTCATCTACGTCTTTGCCGCGATCATCCTCAAGCTCGTTCTCGGCTATCTCATGGCGGCGATGCTCAATCAGCCGATCGTGGGCCGTGGATTCTTCCGCGCAGTGCTCTTTCTTCCGTGGGCGCTGCCGACGCTGACCTCGGTTCTCACCTGGCGCTGGATGCTCGGCGATGTTGGCGGTGTGGTGAACTACATGCTCATGCAGCTTCACCTCATCAAGGCACCGGTGGGATGGCTGGGCGATCCGACCTACGCGCGGATCTCGGTCGTGCTGGTCAATGTCTGGCGTGGTACACCGTTTTTCGGCATCAGCATTCTCGCGGCGCTGCAGTCTATTTCCCCCGAGCTTTACGAGGTGGCAAAAATCGACGGGGCGAATGCCTGGGAGCGCTTTGTCCATGTTACCGTTCCAAGCATTTTCAACGTGGTGCTGCTGGTGACCCTGATTTCGACGATATGGACCCTCGGAGATTTCGCGATCATCTGGCTGATGACCCGTGGAGGTCCAGGCGGAGCGACACACGTTTTTTCAACCTACAGCTACATTGTGGCGTTCCAGAACCTGCAGCTGTCACGCGGTATTGCGATCGCGCTTTCTATCGTGCCGGTTTCGGTGCTGCTGATGTTCGTAACTATGAGATACATTTTCCGCCGGAGCAGTGCCGTATGATGCGAATACGAAAGGTTTCAGTCGGCTGGTACATCCTGCTGTTCGTCTTCGTGGTGATCACGCTCTTCCCGATCTACTGGATGGTTGTGACATCGTTGAAGTCCTTCAAGGAGGTCTACAGCATGATTCCGACCTTCTGGCCGAAGAAACTCGAATGGGACAACTACGCGCAGATATTTACCAAGTACGACTACGGACCTTCGCTCATCAACAGCCTGGAAGTCTCGTCGGTGGTGGCGTTGCTATCGGTGACTGTGGCTCTGTTCTCCGCCTACTCGGTAGTCCGAATGCGGTTCCCCGGGCGAAAGGCGATGCCACAGGTCTTTCTCATGTCCTACCTGATTCCGCAGACGATACTGTTCATTCCGATATATATCTTTCTCTCGAACATTCACCTTACGAACGTCCTCGGCGGGCTCATCCTCATCTATCCCACCATGACGATCCCCTATGCGACGTGGGTTCTGATCACGCACTTCCAGAACTTTCCGGTTGAGCTCGAGGAGGCGGCGTTCGTCGATGGTGCGACAAGGCTGCAGACGATCATCCGCGTGATTGTTCCCCCGAGCCTTCCGTCGATCGTCTCGACACTCATATTCTCGTTCACTATCTGCTGGTCGGAATACATCTACGCCCTCGTGGTTATCAGCAACAAGACTCAGCGAACGATCACCCTCGCGCTCTCCAACATGCTCGTGGCCGACATCATCCCGTGGGGGCCGCTCATGGCGGGAGCCGTGATTGCCGCCGTTCCGATCATGCTGATCTATATGGTTGCATCGAAATACATCGTCGGCGGACTCACGCTCGGTTCGGTAAAAGGATAAACAGAGGTAATCGGATGAAGGCTCTCATTACAGACATGCGGCACGCTTCGGCCAGCGAGGAAAAGAAGGTGTTCGATGCCGCGGGCATCGAGCTCGACACGACATTCAGCAACAACGAGGACGAGCTGATAGAGCACGGCCGTGGGGCCGTCGGTTTTCTTGTGTCCTACGCGAAGGTCACCCGGCGGGTCATGGAGGCGCTGCCGGACCTGAAAGTGATCGTGAAATACGGAATCGGGGTCGACACGATCGACCTTGCGGCCGCGACCGACCTCGGGAAGTACGTCGCAAACATTCCGGACTACTGCACCGAAGAGGTCGCCCTTCACGCGCTCGCATTGGCGCTCGGCGGGCTGCGCATGGTGCCGAAGTTCTCGCTGATGGTAAGAAACGGCACCTGGGCGGCGGATCCGGAGGGAACCATAGTCTCCCGTCCATCGATGGAGCGTCTCGGCCTGGTCGGGTTCGGCCGGATTGCGCGCAAGCTGCACGAGCTGGCGAAACCTGTCTTCAGCGAGACGCTCTTCTTTGATCCTTTCCTCGACGCTTCTCAGATCCGGGTACAGGGCGTGCGGAAGGTGGCGACGCTCGGGGAGCTCTTCGCCGAGTCCTCGGTTGTTTCCGTGCACACGCCGCTGACTCCGCAGACCACCGGGCTCGTGGATCGTGCGGCGGTCTCAAATGGACGGGGCGTTGTGCTCATCAATACAGGCCGCGGCGGCGTAGTTGCAGAGGACGCCGTTCGCGAAGGACTCGAAAAGGGCTGGCTCTCTTTCTTCGGGGCCGATGTCTACTGGCAGGAGCCGCCTGATTTCGGGGATCCAGCTACGGAAAGCTTCCTCCGGGACCCGCGCGTCTCGATCACTCCGCATGTGGGGTGGTGTTCGGCGATGAGCGCACAGGAGGTGAGGCGGAAGGCGGCAGAAGAGGTCGTCCGCGTTGCAATCGGCGGAAGGCCACTCAACGTAGTAAATAGAGAAATACTCGTACAAGGAGAAGGAAAATCGTGAGCAAGAAAGAACTGGGCGGCGTCATTCCGGCGCTCATTACCCCGATGAATGAAAACGGCAAGGTCGATTTCGATTTGCTTTCTCAGCAGGCTCAGTTCCTCTCAGACGCGGGCGTGCACGGTTTCTTCGTGAACGGCACGACGGCCGAAGGCCCGATCCTTACCCGGACGGAGAAGAAAGAGGCGGTTCGTGTCGTCAAGGAGGCGAGCGGCGGTCGGCAGGCGATCTGCGCGGCCTGCATTGCGCCTTCTGCTGATCAGGCAATCGAGGAGGTACGGGACCTCGAGAGCGTCGAGCCTGACTACATAGTCTGTGTCACGCCGTTTTACTTTCCAGTAAACCAGGCGGCGATAATCGACCATTACGAAAAGATTTCAAAGAGTACCGATCTTCCGCTGATATTCTACGATATCCCGCAGCATACCGGAAACCCGATTGCGATCGAGACCCGGTTCGAGCTCATCCGGCGCGGGCTCGGCGTTGGTTTCAAGGACAGCACCGGCAACTTCGTGAACTTCAGTCGCTCCATCTACGAGAGTCCCAAAACCGATTTCATCTGGATACAGGGCGACGATTTTCTCGACGCATATTCGGTCGAGGTCGGGGCGAAGGGCGTCGTCACCGGTCTTTCGAACATTACGCCTGAACCCTATCTCGAGCTGTTTCGAAGGGCGGAAGCCAATGACAGGGCGGGAATGATCGACGTCCAGAAGAGGATCAACGCCATGGCAGGCGTAATCGGTGCGGCGAATGGACGGGTGATTGCCGGAATCAAGTCCGCAGTGGCCTACCTCGGAAGGTGCGAGCCGTGGCTGCGTCATCGTCGACTCACCTGCACGGACGCCGAGACCGCTGCAGTCCGGAAGGTCGTGGATGCGCTCGCGTTCCTGAAGAGATGAAGACGGGAAGGATGGCCGCCTGATGGAGCTCCCACTATTTGTCGAGGTGCGGCAGAACTTCCCCGATGACGCGATTTCCGACTGCGTCGCCAAAGTGCGAAGCGAGCTTGACCGGATAGGCGCGGCCGGCATAATCAGACCCGGGGCGAAGGTGGCGATTGCCGTGGGAAGCCGCGGAATCGACCGGTACACCGAGATAGTTGGCGCAACCGCGGATTACGCCGCGCGCGCCGGCGGCACCCCCTTCATTGTTCCGGCAATGGGAAGCCACGCAGGCGGAACTGCCGACAGCCAGTCGGCGATCCTTCTCGAGCAGGGGATCGGCGCGCCCGGGTATCCGGCACAGATCCGGAGCTCCGTGGAAACGGTTTCCTTCGGCCGCGACGAACATGGTGACGAGGTGCTCTTCGATGCGGAGGCCGCCCACGCCGACGTCCTCTTCGTCATAAACCGGATCAAGGCGCACACCGATTTCGAAGCGCCGGTGGAGAGCGGCGTTGCCAAAATGCTCATGGTCGGTCTCGGCAAGCCGGTGGGGGCGCAGGCGGCCCATCGCAGCTTCCGGAAACGCGGGTTCTATCCGGCACTCCGTGCAGGTGTCGACCTGATCCTGAACCGGCTTCCAGCAGTGATCGGCATAGCCATCGTCGAGAACGAGGTTCATCGTGCGATAAAGATCGAAGCGATTGTGGGTCCCGGAATTCTGGACCGCGAACAGTCACTGCTTCGGCTGTCGAAGAACCGGATGGCGCGCCTCCCTATGGATCGTCTCGACCTGCTTCTGGTCGAGCAGATCGGCAAGAACATAAGTGGCAGCGGAATGGATACGAACGTGATCTCGCGCAAGCGCGATCCAGCCGGTCCCGTGGCGGCAGACCGTCCGCGCATCGAGTACATCTACGTGCGCTCACTCTCGGCGGAGAGTCACGGAAACGCCGTCGGCATCGGTCTCGCAGACTTCTGCGGCGCTGCGGTCGTTCGCGACATCGACACCGAGGTCACCTACCTCAACTGCCTCACGTCGGGAACTCCGCGCGGCGCTGCGCTTCCCGTCCATCTCGGAAGCGATCGGCGCACCATAGAAGCCGTAACAGGCTCCCTGCCAGTCGGGTCTGAGCGTGAGCTCCATGCGGCGTGGATCCGCGACACCCTGACGCTTGATCGCTTCTACGTTACCGAAGCGGTGCTCGAAGAACCCGATATCGAAGCGTTTCTCGAAAAGACGGGGAAGCCCAGCGCGTTCCCGTACGATTCCGAGGGGAACCTCGCGAGTCCATTCGGTCCGTAGCGCGCAAAGGCGAAAAGACGATGAAGACACGAAGCAGCGAAATCCTTACAAAGCCATACTGGTCGACGGTCCGATCACTCTACAAGTCCATGGGATACAGCGACCGTGACCTCGAGCGGCCGCTTATCGGCATAGCGAATTCCTTCAACCGCGTAACGCCGGGCCATGCGAATCTCGACAGCGTCTGCGAACACGTCAAACAGGGGATTCTTCAGGCAGGCGGCACGCCGGTCGAGTTCGGCGTAATCGCCCCCTGTGATGGAATCGCGAATGGCCACGGGGGGATGCGATACATCCTGCCGGCGCGCGAGCTCATTACCAATGACATCGAAATCATGATCGAGGCGCACCGGTTCGATGCCGTGGTTCTGCTCGGCTCCTGCGACAAGATTGTGCCTGGCATGCTCATGGCCGCGGCCCGTCTCGACGTTCCCGCGATTCTGGTGGTCGGAGGGCCGATGCTCGGCGGGGTCCAGTTCGACGGCCGGTCTTCGGACAACTCCACGCTCGCAGAAGCGGTGGGAATGCTCGCGGACGGAACCATCTCCGCTTCAGAGTTCGACAGGCTGGAAGAGGATGCCACCCCCTGCGTCGGCTCCTGCTCCTTTCTGGGTACGGCCAATACCATGGGCGCGGTGGCCGAGGCGATGGGCATGTGTCTGCCCGGCACCTCGACCATCCCTGCCGTAATGGCAGGCCGGCTTCGAGCCGCGCAGGATTCCGGCCACGCCGTCATGAAGCTTCTCGAACGGGGAATCACCGCGCGCAGGATCATGAGCGGCGCCGGAATCCGAAACGCAGTGCGTGTTGGCATGGCGATCGGCGGGTCCACCAACATGGCGCTTCACTTGCCGGCGATTGCGCGGGAGGCAGGCGTGGAGCTTTCCCTCGCCGACATCGACTCGCTGAGCAGCGAAACGCCGCATATTGCGAACGTCTATCCGGCCGGCCCCCGCAATGTTCCGGATTTCCACTCTGCCGGCGGCGTGCAGGCCGTCATGAAGCAGCTTGAGCCGCTTCTCGAGCTCGATGCACGGCTTTCGAGCGGTCAAACTCTGCGGGAGAGCCTCGCACGGGTTCCTGCGGTAACGAACAACATTATTCGCAGCAGAACCGATCCCTGGAGCCGGGAGGGCAGCCTCGCGGTCCTGACCGGAAATCTCGCACCGCGGGGAGGGGTCACCAAACCGATCGCGATCGACGCGGCGCTCCACACCTTCGCGGGACCCGCAGTCTGCTTCGACTCGGAGGAAGCTGCGACTGAGGCGCTCCTCACCGGGGGAATCGAGGCCGGCAACGTGGTAGTGATCCGGTATGAGGGAGATGGCGCGATTCATGAAGATGGTGCACGGCCGGAATCTCCACCGCACCGTCGCAGTGGTCACCGACGGCCGGTTCTCGGGAACCAACAACGGTTGTTTCGTGGGACACCTGTCGCCCGAGGCATCCGAGGCAGGCCCGATCGCGCTTGTCAGGAACGGAGATCTCATCACGATAGACATTCCGGCGCGCTCGATCACTTTGGGCGTCGACGATCGGGAGTTGCAGCGGCGGCAGTCCGAGTGGAAGAAGCCGCCGCCGAAACCCGCATCGGGGTACCTTGCACTCTTCGCTGCGCTCGCCTCATCAGCCGACCGGGGCGCATTTCTGGAATTCTGACAGCCGCGGGAACGTTCCGCCACCGTGCAGCCCTCTACGCCTCTATCACCTCGATCCCCAGTTTTCTGATCTCCTTGCGGTGCCGGTCGTGGATGCCGGTGTCGGTGATGATGGTATCGAACTCGGAAAGGTCCGCAAAATGGAAGGGCTGGACGCGGTCGAACTTGGAAGAATCGACGAGCAGGACGCGCCGGAGTGAGGACCCGATTGCCGCGCGTTTGGTCTCGGTTTCGTAGGCGTTGGAACAGGTAAGGCCCAGTTTGAGGCTCACGCCGGCTGCAGAGATGAAGGCGATTCCGGCGCGGTTGTTGCGAATCAGGCCGATTCCTTCGGCGCTTGCGAACATCGTTGTGTTCTCGTGGTAGTAGCCGCCTGCAAATAGTATCTCCACGCCCTTGAGCTGTGTCGCTTCGAGCAGGATGTTCAGATTGTAGCAGATGACCGTGTAGTGCATTCCGATCGGCAGAAAGCTCGCGATCTGGCGGGTGGTGGTCCCGGTGTCGATGAGGACGACGTCCTCCGGCCCTATCAGGGCGGCGGCGGCGCGTCCGATGCGTCGTTTCTCTTCGGCGTAGCGTGATTCCGCGGCCGAAAGGGAGTATTCGGGTTTACCGTCGTAGCCGCCGCCGGGGTTGAAGATGACGCTGCCGTGGAGCAGGCGCACCAGATTCTGCTGCTCGAGCACGGTCAGATCGCGCCGGACGGTCATCGCGGAGACGCCGAGCCGGGTCGCGAGATCACTGATTGTCGCCCCGTTTTCGAACCGCAGCACTTCCAGCAGCCCGTTCAACCGGCTTTCTCGACTGCTCATATTCAGTGAATTATGACACAGCTTGAAACAATTGTACAGAAGAAATGAAACGAATAGAACATAATGCGGCCTCATTGCGCGAGAGTTACGGTAGAATCGGTCAAAGCTCGAATAATTTGTTGACTTATTCCCACACTTCGGGTAAAATAACAAATAACTGTGTGATTTATACATAGTCTGATGCCGGCGGGGGCGGATGTGCGACCCTGCGCAGACGCAAGGAGAATGATGATGGCTATTGACCTCCGAACCTACTCGATCGTCGATTCGCTCCAGCCGCAGATGGCTTCCTACCTGTCCACCGTTTCGCGTGGCTATTTTCCTGTTGCCTTTCAGGCGTGCTGTGTCATCGAAATCGCCCCGGGTATCGAAATCAACAGGCTCATGGATATCGCCCTCAAGGCGACAAGCGTGACGCCGGGACTCCAGATAGTGGAGCGCTCCTACGGGATGATGGAGGTGCACTCGGACAGTCAGGGCGATACCCGCACCGCCGGCGAAGCGGTTCTCCGGGCGATATCGAAGGGAGTCGAGGAGAGCCTGAAGCCCCGGATGCTCACCAGCCAGCTCATCAAGAACATGTCGGATCACCATTGCCAGCTGATCAACAAGACCCGGTACGGCAACATGGTGCTCCGCGGCGAGACGCTCTACGTCCTGGAGATGGAGCCCGCCGGCTATGCATACTACGCGGCGAACGAGGCCGAGAAGACGGCGAAGATCAAGATCATCGACGTTCAGGGTTTCGGCCGGTTCGGACGCGTCTACATTTCGGGAGATGAGGCCGAGGTGCTCGAGGCCAGCAAGGTGGTAGAGTCACGGCTTGAAAACCTGCCCGGGAAAGCGATCAAGGCTTCCCGTGACGACGCTTGATACGACGCTCAAATAGGAGAGGTGCGAGATGGCTGAACAGTCAAACGATGCTCTGGGAATGATCGAGACGCGCGGATTCAGCGCGATGGTAGAGGCGGCCGACGCCATGGTAAAGGCGGCGAAGGTGGACCTCGTAGGGTACGAGAAGATCGGTGGCGGCTACGTGACCGCGGTTGTCCGTGGCGATGTGGCGGCCTGCCGTGCGGCGGTCGACGCCGGAACCCGCGCTGCCGAAAAGGTCGGCGAGGTGGTCTCCACGCACGTCATTCCTCGTCCGCATGCGTCGGTGGACGATGCGCTTCCGCTCGGAAGAAAACCGGAAACGGCCCGGAAGTAGGCAGGGGTCATGGTACTCGCGCGGGTCACCGGCACCGTTGTCTCGACTCAGAAGACCGAGCAGCTTCAGGGTCTGAAGCTGCTGCTGCTCGAAAAGATCGATCCGGTCACCCTCAAGGGGAAGGGTGACTACGCAGTCGCGATCGACAGCGTGGGCGCAAACGCCGGCGAAATCGTCTTCTACGTCACCGGGAGCTCCGCACGCATGACCGAAACCACCAAAGGGAAACCCTCCGACGCGACCATCATCGCGATCGTCGATGTGGTCGAGAAGGAGGGGAAGTACCTCTACCAGAAGAATCCCGGGGAGGGATCGTGACCTTCGCCCGCGTGGTTGGAACAGTTGTGGCGAACACCCGTTCGGACCGGGTCGAAAATGCCCGGTTCCTGCTTGTCGAGCTGTGCGATGAAAGCGGCGCGTTGAGCGACGAGTACCTCGTCGCCCTCGACCTAGCAGGGGCGAATCGCGGGCAGATAGTCCTCCTCACCCAGGGGAGTTCCTGCCGCTGGACCTACCGTACCGACGATCGGCCCATCGACACGCTGATTGTCGCCATTGTCCACACTGTCGACGAGGCGGGAAACGTCGTCTACTCGGATCCCGGCTCGGGGAGTAGCGTATGAGCAATCTGACCGAAGATATCCGGACGATCGTCTCGGAGGTGCTCAAGCAGTACGATCTGTCGGCACTTGCCGAGGGGGCGAGGCCTGCGTCGCAGACAACACCGACCAAGCCGTTGGCGCCCGGTATCTTCGCTACCATTGACGCTGCCGTCGCTGCCGCTGCAACAGCGCAGCGCGAGCTCGTGCAGCTTCCGCTCGATACCCGCCGCGCGATGATAGGCGCGATCCGCGCAACGGTAATGGAAAACAACGAGATGCTCGCCCGGGAGGCGGTGGAGGAGACAGGCCTTGGAAACGTGCCGGACAAGATCGTCAAGAATCGCGTGGCGGCCCAGAAGACCCCGGGTGTCGAGGATGTGGAGCCTGCCGCGGTTACCGATGAGCACGGACTCACCCTCACCGAGCGCGCGCCCTTCGGCGTGATCGGAGCGATCACCCCGACCACCAATCCTACATCGACGATCACCTCGAACGGCATCGGAATGGTCGCGGCGGGGAACGCCGTGGTTTTCAACGTCCATCCTGCGGCGAAGAGGGTTTCCTGTCACCTGGTCACGCTGATCAACGAGGCGATTACCGGCGCGGGGGGGCCTGCGAACGTGGTCTGCGCGGTCGAAAACCCGACCATCGAATCGGCGAACGAGCTGATGGTGCACCGGGGCGTGGCGCTTCTCGTGGTCACCGGCGGGCCCGGCGTGGTCCGGGCTGCGATAAAGAGCGGCAAGAAGGCGATCTGCGCAGGACCCGGGAATCCGCCGGTGGTGGTGGATGAGACCGCGGACATTGCGAAGGCCGGGCGCGACATCGTCAACGGAGGCGGCTTCGACCACAACGTGGTCTGCATCTGCGAGAAAGAGATCCTCGCGGTCGAAACCATCGCCGAGAGGCTAAAAGAGGAGATGCGCCGGAACGGCGCCTACGAGCTCTCGGCCGAGCAGACCGCACAGCTTGTCCCGAAGATCATCGCCGAGGCGGGTGGCCCGGGCAAAGAGGGCGCCGCCAACAAGGCGTTCGTCGGCAAGAGCCCGAGAGAGATCGCGAAGGCGATCGGCCTCGACGTTCCCGCCTCCACAAAACTGCTTCTCTGCGAGGTGGGACGCGAGCACCCGCTTGTGTGGACCGAGCAGCTGATGCCGGTGATACCGCTTGTCCGGATGAAGAACGTCGATGAGGCGATAGATTTCGCGGTCGAGGTGGAGCATGGTTTCCGCCACACCGCGATCATGCACTCGCACGATGTGACGAAGCTGTCGAAGATGGCAAAGGCGATGAACTGCTCGCTTTTCGTGAAGAACGGCCCCTGTTATGCCGGCCTTGGCGAGGGCGGCGCGGGCTACACCTCCTTTACCATCGCAAGCCCGACCGGCGAGGGACTGACCCGAGCCCGCACCTTCACGCGGGAGCGGCGGTGCACGCTGGTGGATTCGTTCCGGATCATCTGAGGCGGAGCGGGAGACGCAGATGAAGCTTGGAAAGGTTATCGGCCGGGTAGTGTGCGAGCAGAAGATCGAGAGCATGGAAGGGCTCAAGCTGCTGCTCGTGCAGCCGCTCGACGACCGGCTGGAAAAGGCGGGAGGCGCAATCGCTGCATTCGACGTCGCGCGCGCCGGCGAGGGTGACCTTGTCTGGTACGAGAGCGGCAAGGAGGCCGCGCAGGCAAATCCCAACGGCTGGTTCAATCCGCTCGACGCGGCGATCCTCGGCGTGGTCGACCAGCTGAACCGGGAGGCCGCACCATGACGCTTGCCGTTGTCACCGGAAACGTCGTTTCCACCGAAAAACATCCGCACTACGAGGGGCAGAAGATCCTGATCGTCCAGCCCATCGACGCTGCCGGACGACCGAAAGGGAAGCCCCTTCTTGCGGTCGACGGCGTTCAGGCCGGCCCGGGAGACCGGGTGATAGTTGTCGACGAGGGCGGCTCGGCCCGACAGGCGGTGGGCGCGTCGGAAGCGATGACGATCCGCACGGCGATATGTGGAATAGTCGACAGCGTCGACCTTGCCGACGGCGACCGTGCCGACGGCGACCGTGCCGACGGGAGCATGAAGTGAACGACACCGACAACGTCAGAAGAGTAGCGATCGGGTCCGACCATTCGAGCGTCGACCGAAAGGCAACCATCAAGTCCTATCTCGAGGCTCTCGGGTATGCAGTGTCGGACGTAGGGACCTTCGGTTCCGATAAGGTCGACTATCCGGATATTGCGGTCGCGGTGTGCCGGAAGGTAGTGAGCGGCGAGTCCGACCGGGGCATCGTTCTCGACGGCGCCGGGATCGGCTCCTGCATGGCCGCAAACAAGATCAAGGGTATCCGCGCGGCGCTCTGCTACGACCTGCGAACCGTCGTAAACAGCCGCGAGCACAACAATGCCAATGTGCTCTCGCTCGGAGGGCCGCTTCACGGAATCGACGAGCTGTGTGAGATGGCGAAGACCTGGCTCGAGACGAGGTTCGGCGGCGGTCGGCACATTGTGCGCATAAACAAGATTATGAAGCTCGAGCGAGGGGGGGATTGATCCTCATGGACAGAAACGTATTGATAGATAGAATCGTCGCAGAAGTGGTGGCGAGGCTCGGCGACCGTGCCGACGGCGACCGTGCCGACGGCGACCGTGCCGACGGCGACCGTGCCGACGGCACGGCCGGAAACCCGGGTGGAGGCGGCGCTCTGCAGCCGGGCGTTTCGAGCGCCGGAACGCTCCGCTCGGTGACCCCGCAGGAGCTTGCGAAATACATAGACCACACGCTGCTCAAGCCGGAAGCTCCGGACGCTGCGTTCGACCAGCTCTGCGACGAGGCTGCGCAATACCGGTTCTTCAGCGTATGCGTCAACTCTTCGCGCGTACCCTACGTCGCGAGGCGACTTCAGGGGACCGGCGTAAAGGTCTGCTCGGTGGTTGGCTTTCCGCTTGGCTCGATGACCTCTAGGTCCAAAGCGTTCGAGACACGTGAGGCCATCTCCGACGGAGCCGCGGAAATCGACATGGTGATCAACATCGGCAAGCTCAAATCGAAGGACTATCACACAGTCGAAGAGGATATCCGGGCGGTCCGTCGCGCGACACGCGCCAACACCATTCTCAAGGTGATCATCGAGACGGTCTTTCTGAGTCAGGACGAAAAGGTGATGGCATGTGAGCTTGCGAAGAAGGCGGGCGCCGATTTCGTGAAGACGTCAACCGGATTTCTCGGAGGCGGCGCCACCGTCGAAGACATCGCGCTCATGCGACGCGTCGTCGGAAAGGATATGGGCGTGAAGGCGTCCGGCGGAATCCGGACGCAGAAGGCGGCGCTCGAGATGATCGGCGCCGGCGCAACACGCATAGGCGCCGGTGCAGGGGTTGCGCTTGTAACCGGCGGCGAGAGCAGCAGCAAGTACTGAGGTGCTACAGTTGCTGCCCTCTATCGTCCGATGAATGAGTATGGCCGCGGTAGAATCAGACGACAAAGCACGCAGCGACGAGTTCGACGACCTTGTACGGCTCTCTTTTTTCAGCAATATCGGGAAGAGCATTGCGGAGGCGACCACTCTCAACGAAACGCTCCGGGCGATAATGGCCAGGATCGGCGAGATATTCGCGCCGACGCACTGGTCGCTGCTTCTGCGAAACGCGAAAACCGGAGAGCTCCGGTTTTCGGTGGTTGTCGGAAGCGGGGTCGAGCGTCTTCGGGGTATGGTGCTTCCCCGCGGAACAGGAGTCGCCGGATGGGTCGCCGAAAAGGGTGAGCCGCTGATCGTCGAAGATGTGGCCCGCGACACGCGTTTTACCGACAGGATGGACCATCTGACCGGCTTCAAGACCCGCTCCATAATCGCGGTGCCGCTCAAACACCGTGACCGCGTGTTCGGCGTCATCGAGCTCATCAATAAACTGGACGGAACATCGTTCACACCGTTCGAGCTCAAGCTTCTCATGACGATCGCCGAGTTTGGCGCCATCGCTGCCGGCAAGGCCTACTATCTGAAGGCTCTGCGGATGCTTGCGAGCAGCGACGAGCTTACAGGGCTCTACAATCGCCGTGCCTTTCTCGGATTTCTCGAGAAGGAGATAGAGCGTTTCAAACGCTCGCACCAGCCGTTCGCCATCATGATGCTGGACCTCGATGGTTTCAAGAAGATCAACGACACGCATGGCCACCGGGTCGGCGACGAAATCCTCAAGTCGACGGGAAGGATGCTCAAGAACAGCGTCCGAAGCGCGGACATCGTGAGCCGCTACGGCGGGGACGAGTTCATGGTCCTCATGCCTGGAGCTACCGAATCGACCGCCGAGCACGCCAGACGACGGATCCGGCAGCATATCGAGCGCTACAACAGGGAGGCGCTCGTGAAGATCGCGGTGAGCATCGGTATCCGGGAGGCTGACGGTGAGCACGTCGACGCGCTCCTCGACCAGGTCGACTCCAGCATGTACCGCGAAAAGGCCCGCCGTATGGAGCAGAATGTCAGCGACGTTGCCGACAACATCGAATCGGCGCTGCAGGAAGAGGATTAGCCCCCGGCACCTCGCACTCAGTCCATATGGAAGACTTCAATCAGATCACGCTGCACCGGAGAATTGTCGGGGTTGGTGTCCATCAGGTCCGCCATGTACTTCCACCACTTCTTCACGATCCGCTTTTCGGGCAGCTCCGCCGAAGTGTTGTGATCCTTGACCCTCTGGAAACCGAAGAGGATGAGCGTCTCCGGGTCCAGGTAGATCGAGTAGTCGCTGACGCCGGCGTCCTCGAGCTCCTTCAGGAGTTCGGGCCAGATCTCGTCGTGGCGTTTCTTGTATTCCTGCTCGAATCCGGGCTTCAGCTTCATCTTGAATGCGAGTCGGGTCATGCGTAACTCCTTCGCCGCGTGTGGTTATGAGTCTGGATTTTAGCTGAATAGAGAGGAGAGGGACAGTGGCCTCAGCGGAATACGAAGGCGCTCCACCTGGATGGGGAAATGCCGGAGGTGCTCGGCATGAGCGACCGGATAGTTGTAATGAAGGAGGGCCGAGTTACCGCAATTCTGGAAACCGACCGGACCAATCAGGAACAGATTCTGCGTGCCGCTATGGCAACGCCGGTACAGGAATGGCCGTGGGTATGATGATGGTGCTCCTCACGCGGGGAATCGATCTCTCGATCGGCGCAACCATCGCACTCGCCGGGATGGTGAGCGCGCTCACGGTGAGCGCCGCACCCGGAATTCCCCCGATTGTCTCTCTGCTCGAGGGCATGGCGGTCGGTGCTGCCGTGGGAACGATAATCGGTGTGCTTATCGCGCAGTTCAATGTCCTGCCATCATCGCGACCCTCGGGTTCATGAATGTCATCCGCGGGCTCACCTACATCATTTCGAACGGCGCGTGGGTCAGTTCATACCAGATGTCGGATGGTTTCAAGAACCTGGCGACGGGAACAATACTGGGGGTGAGCAATCTCATCGTAATTGCGGTGGTGATCTACGTTCTCTACTACTATTTCATAAATCACACGCGGACGGGCCGCCAGGTCTATGCGGTGGGTTCCAATCCGGACGCTGCCGACATCTCCGGCATCCCGCGCAAGAGAATCGTGCAGCTCGTCTACATCATCATGGGCCTGCTTGCCGGTCTTGCCGGGGTACTCTAGGTCGCGAAGTTCGCATCTGCTCAAAGCGATACGGCGGTCGGCTACGAGCTGAGCGTAATTGCTGCGACGGTTCTCGGCGGTGTAAGCATCTCGGGCGGACGAGGCAAGGTGTCCGGGCTTATCCTGGGCACGATCCTTCTCGGCATCCTCAACAACGCGCTGCCGCTCATAGACGTTTCGCCCTTCTGGCAGCAAGCGATTCAGGGCGTTCTCATACTGGCCGCGGTGCTGACAAACGTGCTCGTCAAACGCAACAACGACCGCTACGCGCTGCGACGGCGGGCTGTCTAGGAGTGCCGGTATGAGTGAACGGATAGTTCGTGCGGAACGCATCATTCAACTGGACAGGCGCTGGAGCTCGCGGAACTTCTTCCTGCAATGGGAGTGGCTGCTCGTCATCATCGTCGTCAACATCGTAAACAGCTCCCTGTCGCCCTATTACCTCAATCTCAGTACGTTCCTGAGCACACCTGCGAGCTTTCTCGACAAGGCATTCCTCGTGCTTCCCATGACCATGGTGATCATCCTGGGGAACATCGACATTTCCGTCGGATCGACGGTTGCGCTGTCCGCGGTGGTCTTCGGCCTGCTCCTTCACCGGACAAGCTTCGGCCGGAGGATCTACGGCATGGGAAACAATCTGACCGCCTGCCGCTATTCCGGGGTCAAAATAGATTCCGTGATTCTGGCTGTCAGCGTCCTCACCGGCCTCGGACTCCCGTCGGAGATGGCGACCTACATCGAAAACGGCGTCTGCCCCTACATGTTTCTCTGGAACCCCATCGACGTCGGTTATCTCGGCGAGTATACCGCAACCGCCCTTGTAAGCGGAAAGTTCACCGGTGCGGTCGGCGACAAGTTCAGCGCAGGCCGGCTCGGCGACTACAACGTGACCAAGGCGCCCGACGGCGGGACGGAAATCCTGCTCGGATCTCCGTTCAAGTTCGACAAGGCGAATATCGGAGAGTGGAAGACGGTTTCCTGAGCCGCTCTCTACGATGCAGAGGGGGACTGACCGTGCGGTCCGTCCCTTTTTTTGTCCTGGTTCAATTCGCGGGTGATTCGGAGTGCACAGCCGTCGGCGTTCCAGCACCCTCGCCGCGCGGCCGCAGACCGTACCAGTCCACGCCTCGCGTGAGCGTCATGATTGTCGCGACGATCAGAAACAGACCGATCGAGCCGATAACGAGCGCGTAGTCTTCGGATTGTATCACTACGTACAGGAACAGGTAGAGCGTGCCTAGGACAGGCAGAAGCGCAAAGCCGCGCTTCCACGTCGCGAGTACGAAAAATGCATAGGTAGTGACCAGCAGAGTGGTAGCTCCTGCGGATATCCAGAAGGCTGCCGCGAAAGGCAGCTGCTCGGACAGCGACAGGAGCAGCAGATAGAACACTGAAACCGCAAAACCTATCAGCAGATACTGCATCGGGTGAATGCGCAGCTTCGCGTGCACCTCGAACAGGAAGAGCGCGACAAATGGCAGCAGCACGAACAGGACGCCGTACTTCACCGCACGCGTTACGCGCTGATAGGTATCCACCGGTTTTATGAGGGAGACACCAAAGTCGGTTGCGCGAATGAGCCGGGGATCGATTTCAGCGTCGAGAAATGACTGGGGAAAGTTGCGGTTCAGCGCGAGGAGGTGCCAGCGAGCCGTAAATCCGTTTGCGTCGATGGAGCGGGTGACCGGGAGCGCAAAGCCGTCGAAGCCTGGGGTCGACCAGGAGGATGAGAGCTCGACGGTGGTGGTTCCGCCGAGGGGAAGAAAGCTGATGCCCTGGGCCCCGCCGAGACCGATCTGCATCTCCAGCTGTGAACCTGCGCCATCCGGCAACGGTCCGGCTGACGGGCCCGGCGTGTCCGGTGACCGTGAGAGCTGGTTGCCGGCAGCTCCCAGATAGACGCGCGTCTCACTGTTGAATATTCCGACCGAGGCGGTGGCACCGGTCGCGTAGTAGCGACGACCGTTCCAGGTGGTGTTCGGCTCGTCCCGAAGCACGCGCATGTCGGAGAGCTCGACGCTGACATAGCTCTCATTCCAGAGTATCCGTTCGGCGTCCGCGTGGAGGGCCGAAAAATCCGGTGATCCGAAGCGGGCGCTCAACGACAGATCCACCGTAAAGAGTATCGCTTCATAAATACCGCGCGCGCGTCTCTGTGGATTCATGCGTCCGGATATCGTTACGCTCCCGGGTAGGAAATGTGCGACCCGTCGCACGGAGATCGCCTTGCCGTCGGCTCCCGTCGATTGTGCCAGATAGGGAACGTTCAGGATCGGCCCGGCGACGACGGGACTTCCGCCGGCTGTGCTCGCGACCGCCGCAACCGCCTGGTCACGACGCTGCTCCCGTTCGCCCACCAGCGAAGAGATCATCGACAGCGGCACCAGAAAGGCAAGAACCATGATCCCGATTGAAAGAATCTTGACTGTAGCGCTGTTGCCCCGGCCGGCCAGCCGCGGCATCCGTAGTTCACTCATTGAATCCTCCTGCATGGTGAATTGAAGTTTGCAGCGAGATTGTCAGCTGGTGGTGTGGCGTTCCGGAGGACGGAACATGGCAGTTCCGTGCTCAATCGTGGCAGTTTTGTGGCGAAGTGCCGTTTCGGACTCAGCGCGCATTGAAAGGGCACCGAAGCGATGGTACATTCCTCTCTATCATGTCAGTCCGGCCGGAGCAGATCGTCATAGTCGAGGACGAGAGAAACCTCAGGCAGACCGTTCAATATGCGCTCGAACGCGAAGGCTATCGTGTATCGGCCTTTGGCGACGGACTCTCCGCCTGGACCGAGCTGGAGCGCAGGCTGCCGGATCTGGTGCTGCTCGATATAATTGTTCCCCGAATGGACGGCCTTGAGCTCTGCCGGAAGGTGCGTCGTCTGTCGGAGACGGTTCCGGTGATGTTTCTGACCTCCAGGGACGACGAGTTCGATCGGGTGCTCGGGCTGGAGATCGGCGCCGACGACTACCTGTGCAAGCCGTTTTCAATGCGGGAGCTGATGGCGCGCGTACGCGTGCTCCTGCGCCGGGCGAGAATGATCGTCGCTAGGAACGCAGCCGGTTCGACGGAACCGGCCGATGCGCCCGGAACTGCAGTCGTCGCCGGGGGACTCGAGCTGGATGCGGGCGCCTACACCGCGACGCTGCACGGCGAGCCTCTTGCGCTTACGGTAAGTGAGTTTCGGATGCTCCTCGCCATGGCGGGCCGGCCGGGTCAGGTCTTCTCCCGCGAACAGCTTCTGACCGCCGCCTATCCGGAGGACGTCTATGTCGCCGAGCGGGCGGTCGACAGCCACATAAAACGCCTGCGGCAGAAGCTCTCGATCGCGGGCGACGGGCGAAACCTCATCGACACGGTCTACGGTGTCGGATACCGGTATGTCGCCGACTAGGCGGTCGGCCCTGCGGGGAATCCCGCTCCGGCTCTTCGTCCTTACTGCCATGCTCGCCTTTCTTCCTGCTGCCGCCATGCTGTTTCTCACGACGTATGAGAGGCAGCTCCTCGGCGCGCTCGAGCGCGGTCTGGTTCAGCAGGGAAGGATCTTCGCATCGGCGCTCTCTGCCGACGACGGACCAATCGACCGGGCGCGGGTTACCGGTATTCTCGAGGCTCTGCAGCAGCGGCAGGAGGCGCGTATCCGGGTGGTCGGCCGTGAAGGTCGGCTCCTGGGGGATTCTGCTCGGCAGGAGGTCGCACCGGTCAAATTCACTTCGTCCCGCAAGACCGAAGCGGACAGCGGGCAGGAGGCGATTCCGGCCTACCAGACCGTGCTATACCGCATCGCGAGTGTACCTGTCCGAGTGGTGCGTGCTCTGCTCTCGCCGCCGTCGCCCGTCAGCGTCGCAAGCGACTACTACGACAGCGGAAACTATCTCAACGGCCCGGAGATCCGTGCTGCGCTCGCCGACCGTTACGGTGCGGCCACGCGGATCTCCGACGGCCAGCGATCGGTCACCCTCTACAGCGCTATTCCCGTCCGGCTCTCCTCGGGCGAGGTGGTCGGCGCCGTGCTCGTCAGCCAGTCGACCTATCGAATTCTGCAGGACCTCTATCAGATACGGCTCGACATCTTCCGCGTTTTTCTCATTTCCATAGCCGCTGCCGGTCTCATCAGCCTCTTTCTGAGCTTCACCATAGCCCGGCCGATAGTCCGGCTGCGTGATGAGGCTGATGCCATGCTCTCGGCCCGTTCGGAGGACCCTGCTCCCGCGCTTCGATTCAGTCAGCTCAAGCGGAGCGACCAGATCGGGGATCTCGCGCGGGCCTTTCAGCTGCTCACGGAACGGCTGCTGCACCAGATCGAGATTTCGAAGTCCTTTGCTGCCGATGTCTCCCACGAGTTCCGCAATCCGCTTCAGTCGATCCGCTCTGCGGCCGAGGTTCTGGCCGATTCTTCGTCGGATGACGGCAGTTCGCCGTTCGCACGGATGATACTCGAGGAGACTTCGAGGCTCGAGCATCTTCTCGGGAATGTGAGGGATGTGGCACTTTTCGATTCCGAGCAGTCCAAACCCCGGCGAACCGGCAGTCCCTACGAGCTGCAGAAATGGTTTCGCGCCGCCGCGGACCAGTGGCAGAGCAGGTACGGAAGCGACCGCGTCTCCGTGGTTGCGGGCGACGAGGAGGGGCCGACGACTGTAACGGTCGATCCCGAACGGCTGTTTCGTGCGATCGACAACCTGGTTGCCAATGCGGTGAGCTTTTCCCCGCCGGGGAAACCGGTGCTCGTTGAACTGCGCAAGGACGGAAAGAGCGCACTTTTTCGCGTTCGCGACAGCGGTCCCGGTATTCCCGCCGAGCACCTCGAGCGCATTTTTGCCCGATTTTTCACCTACCGGCCCGCGAATACGGAGACAACGAAGACCCACTCCGGACTCGGTCTGGCCATTGCGCGGTCGATCGTTACCGGTATGGGCGGGACCATCCGGGGCGGCAACAATTCCGACGTCGGTGCGCTTTTCGAGGTGTGGATTCCTGTCGCCGACTAGACACGGGCCAACCGGCCATCCGGCCCGCCCTTTCTGTCTCTCTCAGCCCTTC
>CAZNYW010000053.1:0-5501 GCA_964577375.1 uncultured Spirochaetales bacterium
CCCTGCGTATGCGCTTGCTGATCTGGATCCCTGGTATCAACAGGCTTCGTGATACTTCGCTCGACGTGTTGCCCTGTCGTTCTGATGTGGAGCAAGGAGCAATAAGAAACGCCCCGTTTCCGGGGCGTCCATTGGAGGTGGCGGGAGTTGAACCCGCGTCCTGCGGTGCCTGACACAAGTATCTACAAGTTTAGTCCTTCCTTGTGGTATTCAGGCCGGACGAGGCGGAAAGACCAGCCTTCCCGGCCCTAGATCGGAAAAGTGTCCCACGAAGCCGCCGACCCGGCTGCGCAGCAAGCCCTGAGTTCTGGCGGACGACCCCGGCACTCAAGGCGGCATGCCGGGCGCCCGTGGCTACTGCTTACGCAGCTGCCAGGGTATAGTCTGCGTTATTATCGGCAGCTATAAGTTTTGCCACTTTTAGGAGATTGGCGCTCCACCTGCAACTCATGCCACAACAATCCTCAGTCGAGACCGTTACACCCCCTGTACTGCTTACGCTCAATATATAGCGGCCCCGAGCGCCGGTCAAGAAGAGCGGCGGCAGCTTGACGGGTCCCTGCGGACGTGGGATATTTGGTTGTTACTTTCTGAAAGAAATAAAAAGGGGCGCATATCATGAATCCAGGCGTAAATTACCGCGACTCGATCATGGGAGACCGGTTCACCTACCTCGATGCCGCCGACCGGTATCTCGTTCCGAAGAACCAGCCGCTCTTTCGCTTCAACATCATCGGAACCGGCATCATCGGTATGGAACACATTCGCGTGACGCTGCTCGAAGGACGCGCCACTATACACGGAATCTACGATGAACGAGCACGCGCCGCGGATGCGGGGCTTTCGGAGTTCAAGCGCCTGCGGCCGGAAGAGGATCTTGTCGTCTACCGTTCGCTCGAAGAGGCCTGCAGCGATCCGGCCGCGGACGCGATCATCATCTGCACCCCGAACTACAGCCACCGCGAGGTGCTCGAGACGGCACGTCGGTCCGGCAAGCCGATCCTGCTCGAAAAGCCTATGGCTACGACGATTCCCGATGCCTTCGAAATCGCCCGGATCAGCCGCGACTATCCGACTTTCATCCAGGTGGGTCTCCAGTACCGGTACAAGGCGATCTACCAGGAGACCATCTCGAGAGTACTGCACGAGCAGGCGGTAGGCAGCGTCAAGTCCATGTCCATTCTCGAGCACCGGCCGCCGTTCCTCGACAAGGCGAAACAGTGGAACAAGTTCTCGCGCTATTCGGGCGGAACGCTCGTGGAGAAGTGCTGTCACTATTTCGACATGTTCAACTATTTCTCCCGTTCACTGCCGAAAGAGGTGTACGCAGTCGGAGACATGGACGTGAACTTCACCGATTTCGAGTACAGCGGCGAAAAGGCGGACATCCTCGACAACGCGTTCGTGACCGTCCGGTACGAAAACGGCGTGAAAGCCATGTTCAATCTCTGCATGTTTGCTCCGCTCTTCTACGAAGAGATCACTATGTGCGGTGACGCGGGTCGGCTGCGGGCGTGGGAGAAAGAGGATTTCATTACGGGCGGAACCCCGATAACCGGGCTCGAACTGCACCGAGGCGGCAGCAGGCCATCCTACTCGTGCGAACCCCACTACCCGGAGGTGATCGAGCAGAGCGGCCACCACGGCGCGACTTTCTTCGAGCACGTGAACCTGATCGAGAACCTGCTCGGAAATCCTCTCGACACGGTAACCGCGAACGTGGTCGACGGCTTCTGGTCCGTCGTCGTAGGCGCGGCTGCGGAAATCTCGGCTCACGAGCACCGGATCGTCGACATTGCCGGCCTGCTCGCCGAACTCAGGATCGACCCGAACGATCCCGCGATAGCCCGCACCCCGCCGCGGTAGTCCCGGCGCGGCCGATTGGGACACCGGACTTCCCCGCGCCGTCGACGCAACAGCGCTTGCTCTCGTCTGATCGCGGAATATTCGTCGCAAAGTCTCTTGCTTTTCTCCAAAAACTGTGTTAGAGTCTATTCATCTCTTATCGGGAATACCTTTATCTGGAAGATGGGAAGGAATGATGGCTCTTCGACCGAAACGGCTGTCCCCCATTCGGACAACCACGAGCGGCTTCCTCGTCCTCGTCCTCCTCCTCGTCCTCCTCCTCTTCGGAGCCGCCGCGTGCGCATATGCACAGGTCAGCACCACGCTCGAGCTCGGGGGCGTTGTCGCGGCGCGGAGCAGCCTGTCCTTCATTCCTTCAGCGGCTGATGGGCCGGCCGTTGCTTCCTTCGAAGGTATGCTTTCGGACTCGTCGGCGCCGGGTGCCCGCTACTCGGTAGTGATGGAAGTGCCCGCCGCAATGTCCGCCCCGGTGAATGATTCCGCGGTTCGCGTCGATGGAGCATCTGGCGCCTGGCGTGTCGAGGTGGATGGGCGGTTCGCACGCTTTTCCGCAGGACGAGCGCTGCTCTGCCGGAGCATCTCGCCGCGCGGTGTGACCCAGGTCCGATTGCATACGCTTCATGCAGACGCTCCGTCCGGCCCGGACAGCGCATCCGGTCAGCAGACCACGGTGTTCATCTCCATCATCGCGAAATAGATTTCCTCCCGTGGCAACACGCCTGCACCCGCGCGCCTACGGCGGTTTTCGACATCGGTCGAACGTCGCATATTCGATTCATCGCACCGCCGGAACGTATTGCCCACCGGAGGTTTTCCATGGACAGGCTCAACCGGCGCAGCCGGAACATGACCGAAGGCGTCGAGCGGGCGCCCAACCGCGCGATGATGCGTGCCGTCGGCTTCGGGGACGATGATTTCGAGAAACCGCTCATCGGCATTGCCTCCGCAGGGGCGGAAGTTTCGCCGTGCAACTACCACTTCGACGCCATCGCCGAGGGGGGCGGAAAGCCTGTGAAGTTCAATACCTTCATCGTCACCGACGGACAGGCGATGGGCCACGAGGGAATGAAGGCGTCCCTGGGAGCCGCGAGGTTATCGCCGATGTGATAGAGCTCGTCGCGCACGGCCACCAGATGGACGGGCTTCTTGGTCTCGGGGGCTGCGACAAAACGATTCCGGGCACGATCATGGGGATGATTCGGATGAACGTGCCCTCCATCTTCTGTTACGGAGGAACGATCCGCGCGGGCAGCTGGAACGGACGGAAGCTCGACATCGTTTCCGTGTTCGAGGCGGTGGGAAGTCACTCTCGCGGCAAGATCGACGAAGACGAGCTGCACCTCCTTGCCATCGCGCACGAAGCGGGCGTACCGCTGACGATCGAAGACTTCAACCACTTTCACGATACTACGCCTACTCTCACCGACATGAAGCCCACCGGCCGGTCTGTGATGGAGGACCTGCACCGCTCCGGTGGGGTTCCTGTTATAATGAAGATGCTCCTGGACCGCGGGCTTCTCCACGGCGACTGCATCACGGTCACCGGGAAGAGCGTCGCCGAGAACCTCGCCACCATCGAGGTGAAGCTCTCCGGCCAGGAAGTAATCCTCTCCTTCGACGCTCCGGAGAAGGAGACAGGTCCCTTCTGTGTGCTCGAGGGAAACCTCGCGCCCGAAGGTGCAGTTCTCAGGACCTGCGGCCTCTCGGTCGTCGAGCACCGGGGCCCGGCGCGGGTATTCGACAGCGAGCCTGCGGCGTTCAAGGCGATCATGGATGGAACGGTCGGAAAAGGCGATGTCGTCGTGATCCGCTACGAAGGCCCGAAGGGGGGGCCGGGAATGAGGGAGATGCTGTCGCCGACCAGTGCTATCGCGGGTGCAGGTCTCGCGAAGGAGGTCGCGCTCATTACCGACGGGCGTTTCTCCGGGGGAAGCCACGGGATGATCGTCGGCCACATCACGCCGGAGGCGCAGGTCGGCGGGCCCATTGCCGCGGTGCGCGACGGCGATGTAATCTCGATTTCGCTCTCCAAGAAAGAACTTACGGTCGAGCTGTCGAAGGTATAAAGAAGCTTGTTGATGCCGCGCGGCCAATTATGCGCGGCGTCTGCAGTTAGACGGTCTCTGGCGATCCATTTCAGCTAAGGATATTTCCTAAAACGACATAGAGCCATTCATCAACACGCTTGCTGATACCCTCCGAGCTGTCGGCCGATGAGATAGAGGCAAGGCTTGCCGGGTTCGAGCCGCGCGACACCGGATACAAGCGCGGCGCGATCGCGAAGTTCGCGCGCCTGTGCGCGAGCGCTTCGAAAGGTGCCGTCACCTCCTGAACGCAGTACGCAGAACGAGTAGCTGAACCGGAACACTTGCCCTTTTGCCCGATATTTGCGATATTGGTACACGAAACGTGTTATAACCCGTTGCACCGGATGGAGGGGAGCGTGAGTGCCGTTGAACTTCAGGATGTCAAGAAACACTATCTGCTCGGCGAGACGCGCGTAGAGGCGCTTCGCGGAGTCACTCTCAGAATAGAAAAAGGGGACTTCCTCGCCATCGCCGGGCCCTCCGGTTCGGGAAAGAGCACCATGCTCAACATGTTCGGCTGCATCGACGTGCCGACCGAGGGGACGGTCACGGTCGACGGGAAGCGCACGGATCACATGGACGACCGCGAGCTTACCGGTTTCCGGCGGACGAAGATAGGCTTCATCTTCCAGTCGTTCAACCTGATACCAGTTCTCAACGTGTACGAGAACATCGAGTTCCCCCTGCTCCTTCAGCGGTCGCTCGGCAAGACGGAGCGGAGGGACCGGGTGATGCACTTCATCGAGGAGGTAGGGCTTGCCGACCGCGTGAAGAACCGGGCGAACGAGCTTTCGGGCGGGCAGCGCCAGCGCGTCGCCATCGCGCGCGCGCTCGTCAGCCGGCCGCTCATCGTTCTCGCGGACGAGCCGACGGCGAACCTCGATTCAGAAACCGGGGCCCGGATCATCGACCTCATGCGGGAGATCAATGAGCGGGAGAACACCACGTTCATCTTCTCGACGCACGATGAGCGGATCGTCCATCACGCGCGGCGGGTCGTACACATCCTCGACGGAAGGATCGTGGACGATCGGGTCGCCACCGCTACAGCGGACAGCGCCCGCCCGGAGGCGTAGCAAGTGGTATCGCTCAAGCTCGCGCTCCGCACCCTGCTCCGCCGCAAAAGCAGGATGATCCTCATCGGGCTCCTGGTGGCCTTCGGAACCTTTCTCATGATCTTCGGCATCACCTTCACCCACTCGGCGAGCGAGGTCTCGAAGCGGTCCATCATCGAAAACTTCACGGGCGACTTCATTATCTACTCCGCGAAATCGAAGGAGCAGCCTTCGCCCTTCGCCTTCCTCACGCCGCTTCCCAATCTGCAGAACGTTGCCGAAATCGAAAAATACCTCGGGAGCTTGCCGGAGGTGGAGTCCTTCGCATCATATGCGCAGAACTACGCCGCAATCCAGGTCGAGCGCGACGGGAAGAAGCTCGACCTCCCCTTCATCTTCTACGCGATCAATCCGAAAGGCTACACCAGCGTCTTCCGTAACGCCGAGATGAAGCAGGGAAGCTTCTTCGGGCTCGATCCGGCCGCCGGCGCGG
>CAZNYW010000053.1:5601-21150 GCA_964577375.1 uncultured Spirochaetales bacterium
AACGCCGAGATGAAGCAGGGAAGCTTCTTCGGGCTCGATCCGGCCGCCGGCGCGGCGGGCCCATCAGCCCCCGCACCCGCAGCCGGAGACGCGCACGGGATCGTGATCAGCGAGTACCAGAACAGCCAGTACGAGAAGAACTACGGCGTCACCCTGAAGGTGGGAGAGCCGGTGACGCTTCTCGGCATTACCGACGGAGGCGTGAGCGCGGCGGCGACGAAGCTTGTCGGCATCTTTGAGCCGATCCACTACACGAACGTGTTCAACTACGTGAACTACCTCGACTTCACGACCTACTCGAATGTGTACAACTTCACCGGGGTCTCCGCGCTTCCCGGCTCTCTCGACGAGAGTCTCTCCAAAGCCGGGCAGGACGAGGCGAGCATTTTCGGGCTGGCCAACGACAACTCGTTTTCCAGCATCGATCTCAACACGCTTCCCGAGCAGCAGCTTTCCGGCTATACGATGATCGCCGTCCGGCTCAAGGACCACTCGAAGGTCGACAGCGTGATGAAGATGGTGGCAGCTCAAAAGGAGCTGAATATCAAGGTGGCAGGGTGGCGGGAGGCCTCTACCTACTTTGCGCAGATCGCCGCAGGGCTCGAGACCTTCATCTACTTTGCCACCGGCCTGGTCTTTCTCATCGTAGCGTTCATCTTCATGAACACGCTCATCATCAACGTCACCGAGCGCACCGCGGAGATCGGAACGATGCGGGCGATCGGTGCTGAAAAGGGATTCGTCAGACGGATGTTCCTTGCCGAAACGCTGTTTCTCAACAGCGTCGCCAGTCTCGTCGCGATGGTGATCGCGCTCGCGGTGATTCTTCTGATCGGAAACCGGGGCGTACCGCTCCCCGACACCATCAGCCAGTTCCTGATTGGCGGCGGAAACCTTCCGATGAACCTCGCGGTCGGGCCGTTCATCCAGGCCGCGGTAATCACGCTTCTGGTTTCGGTGGTCGCGACCCTCTATCCGGTGCGCGTGGCCACCGCCATCACGCCGCTTGAAGCAATGAACGAACGGTAGCCGCTGTGAAGACCAGGGAGAACCGGCAATGAAGCATTTTCTGTCGCTTGCATTCAAGAACATATTCCGCAACCCGAGGCGGAGCGCCACGCTCGGCGTGAACTATGCGGTGGTGACGCTGATCCTCGTGCTCCTGTTCGCTTTCTCGGCCGGAGCGACCGAGAACATCGAGAGCAACCTCATCCGCTCCTCGGCAGGCCACATCACCATAAGCGGCCAGTACGCGAAGGACGGGCGGATCTACCCGGGCATCCCGGACACGCAGAAGGTGATCGACGTGGCGCGCGGCACGCTCGGAAACGTGGAGGTGAATCCACGTTACGTTTTGATGTCGATGCTCTACTACAAGGGCCAGTCGAAGCGGCTCACCTTCGTCGGGATCGATACCGCGCACGACTCCGGCTACCAGGACCAGCTTCACTTCGAAGCGGGGAGCTGGAAAACCTTTCTCGACGATCCGAACGGCGCCCTGGTGCCGAAGGAGGCGGCCGACTACTTCGGTCTTTCGCTCGGCGACGAGACCGTGCTTTCCACCCGGTCGCGATTCGGCGCCTTCAATACCGGCATTCTCAAGGTCGACGGGATCTACACGAGCAACAACTACTTTGCCCGAGGCTACGTGCTGACACATTTCGGCTTTCTCCAGAAGCTCGATCTCAGCGGCTCGGATTCCGCTTCTCAGCTCTTTCTCTACCTGAAGGACAGGAGCAGACTCAGCTACAAGCGCGATCTGCTCGTCTCCGCCTTCCGCAAGGCAGGCTTCGACGTCTCGACGCCCAAAACCGACACCGATGCGCTCGAGATCGTCACTTCAGCGAGCACGAAGTACGAGATCGACAAGCAGAACCGTGACCGTGTTATGCTGCGGGTGGCGACAATCGACGAGGTGCTCGGCATCGTGCGCAGCGTTCTGAACGCCGTGAAGGCGGTGGGCGGCGTGATTGCGACGATTATGCTCTTCATCATCGCGGTATCGATCCTGATCAATCTCCGGATGACGATCAACGAACGCCTTCGGGAGATCGGTACCATGCGCGCCATAGGCGTGAGGCAGCTCGGCGTGACGGGGCTCTTTGTGACCGAAAACGTCCTCCTTGCCCTGATGTTTTCTGCGGCCGGCGCCGTGCTCGCGGGCGGCGTGGCAGCCCTCTTCCGCTACCTGATCGTTCTGCCCGACTCGGGAAACCTCGGGCTTTTCCTTTCGGGCGGCCACCTGGTTCTGGTACTCACGGCCGGCGCTGTGCTCGGTGTGCTCGCGGTGATCACCTTCTTCACCGCCCTCTTTTCCTACTTTCCGGCGCGCCGCGGCGGCCGGATTTCGCCGGTCGACGCGTTCAACCGGGTGTTCTGACCTGGCTGCAAAGGAGTCTCGCATGAGTGAACTGAAACTTCGGACTGCGGCGAAAGCGGCCGCAGCAGCCCTTCTCCTCGCGCTCGCCGCACCGCTTTTCGCGCAGCAGTCGAACGATCCTGCGGCGCTGCGGATCGTGAAGACGTTCGAAGACAGGCTCAACCTCAACGGAATCGACATCACCAACACCTTCAACCTGGTGCAGAAGAAACCGGGGGAGGCGGACCGCGTGCTGCAGATCAAGGTTTTTCGCCGCGACGCTGCCAACGAGTTCACGCTGGTGTTCCAGTATCCGCCGAGCGAAAAGGGCAAGGGCTACTACCGCAACGGCGACAGCCTTTACCTCTACCTGCCGACCACCCGCGAGTTCGTCTTCCGCAACCGGAAGGATGACGTTGGTTCAACCGACGTGCGGACCGATACCTTCGGCGCTCTCGAGCTCGAGAAGCAGTTCTGGATCACAGGCGGCGGCGAAGCGAAAGTCGCGCAGTGGAACTGCGACGTGATAAAGCTCGACGCGCGCGGGCTCGACGTCTCCTTTCCTATCCAGAAGTGGTACGTGAGGAAGAGCGACGGCCTGCCGGTGAAGGTCGAGAACTTCAGCGCCTCGGGAACCCTCCTGCGGACCATCTACTACATCGAGTACAAGGAGGTCCGGCCCGGGAAGTACCTCTTCACGAAGCTTCTCGGAGTCGATGCGCTCTCCGCGGGCCAGAAAACGTTCATCACCAATGAAAATATCTCGACCGATCCGATTCCCGACTACGTCTTTTCCAAGGCCTACCTCGAGCAGGTCTCTCGATAGGAGGACAGCATGAGATACCAGGTGCGCGCGGCGTTTGTTGCCGTGCTGATGCTGGCCGCTGCGGCAGGCCTCTTTGCGCAGTCTGCCGGAGGCGCTGACAGCTCCGGAGACTCCGCCATTTTCGACACCTCGAGCTTCGACCAGACAGTGAAACAGGCGACCGCGCAGGAGAAGAAGGACTCTCTTTCCTACCTCGTCGGAGGAAGCCTGCTCTTTGACAGTTCGGTGACCGCGCCATCGACTTTCGATGGCTATTCTTCGGCCGGGTATTTCGCCGGGAAACTCTTCGGGAAGGTATCCGTTCCACGCTTCGGCCAGATCTATCTTGCCTACAATCTGGAACACACCCTCTTTGCGGGAAACGCAGGGATCCTCTCGGGAGCGGAGCTGGCTTCGGCCGCGGGCCGGCTCCCGAATGATCTGTTCACAATAAGCTACGCGCTTTCGGAGTTTTTCTTTGACTTCGACGTTGCAAAAACCCTCTTTGTGAGACTGGGTAATCAGCTCCTTGCGTGGGGGCCGTCGAACGTCTGGACTCCGGTGGATTTTGTCAACCTGCAACCCTCGAGCTCGCTTCAGCCGATCGACGTGCGAGTCGGAAAGCCGGGAGTCAAGCTGTTCCTGCCCTTTCGTTCGGCAGATATCACGCTCTTCGCCGACCTTTCAAACAGCATCACCTCCGGCAAACCCGGTGATCTCGCAAAGACGGCAAATCTGGCGCTTCGCGGTGCAGCAACGCTCGGCGGATTCGAGTTCGGCCTCTCGAGCTACCTGGGGCAGTCGGTGCAGAACCGCTACGGCTTCGATTTTTCCGGAAGGGCCCTCTCTACGAATATCTATGGAGAGATCGGAGCGGGTTTCGCCTACGGAGGTTATGAGTTCGAGTATGCCTATTCTCTGGGTCTTTCCCGCGCGCTCGGCGATCTCAAGCGATGGACGATACGGGGCGAGTTTTTCTACAACTCGGCCGGTACCGGAAACACGGCGACCTATCCGGCGATCGTCTCCACCGGCTCATTCTCGCCGCTCTATATCGGCCAGATCTATGGCTATGCGGCGCTGAGCAAAGATCAGTTTCTTGCCTCGTTTCTCAGGATGACGCTTTCCGGATTGATCGACGGTTCCGACCTCTCCTACCAGACGAAGCTGCAGGCAGATTTTTCCATACCAGGATTTCTCCCTTTCACCGCTTCGCTCGGTTTCAACGGAGGTGGATCCGGCAAAGCGTTCACGTGGTATTCGGGTGACAACGCTCTGATCCTGGATCTGCAGTTACTCGTTGAGTTCTGACTTTGCGAAGAGCCCGGCCTGCCCCGGCCATCTTCCGATTCAGCCGGCCGGGGCGTCGGGAATCAGTCGAGCTCCGTGGACAGTTCCCTGGATTCGCCGAGTCGACGCTTCACCTCTTCTCCGGTGAATGCGTCGATGACGCCGTAGTTGTGGACCACCAGCGTTGCGCGAATATTGAGTCTCTCGGCCTCAGGGCTTGATTTGATTCTCGAGAGTTTTTCGCGGTCACCCTTTATCAGGACAAAGCCGGCAAGGTCTCCGCCATGGTAGTCGAGAAGTACGGGCTCGAAGCTGTCTATGTCGCCCTTCTTCTGCTTTTCAGCCCAGAATTTCATCGCCCCGTCAAAAACTTCGAGGGCCTTGAGACGGTGACCCGCCCTTGTCTCTCCCCAGCCCAGGAACAATGCTCCTTCAGCCATGGCTTGTCTCCTCGACGCGAGCTCGCGCCGTGCGGGCAGATGTGAAACTGTTCCGGGAACTACAATTGACTCGACGGCCACGGTCCCTGTATCACCGGCGACACTCCGTTGCTCTTTCGATATTCTGCCGATAATCACGAAAGAGAGAGGCCTGATGCAGGTACATGCGCGAGGACAAAACGCCTCTGCAAGAAAGTATTGTTTATCTAACTAAATCTGTCAAATAAATGGTGGGGTCGAGGGAGAGTGACCAACGGAAATGCAAGGGCTGGAGAATTTGCCGGTAGCTGCCCGCGCGGGCGGCCTGGGATGTCGGGAATGCACCGATGCTTCCCCTTCGCGGGTGGTGTGCTGCCGATTTTGTTGACGGTGCTGTTCCTTGCCTCTGTGAATGTCGCCTGGTCGCAGACCGAAATTTACACAAATCGTCTGGCCATCGGGAATGCCGTGGAGTCGGATGATGCAGCTGCTCTCGCTCAGATCGCCGCGCATGGCGGAAATCTCGAGGAAAAGAACCTGTTCGGGCTCACACCGCTCATGGAGGCCGCAAGGGCAGGATCCCCGAAGTGCGCGGCGGTTCTCATTTCGCACGGAGTCGATCTCAACGCCCTGAGCATGGACGGGTTTCCCGCCGTTTACTTCGCAGTCTACATCGATCCTGCCGATCCGGAGCAGCAGAATCCTGCCTACCTGAAGCGCCGCGCCGATGTGCTGAAGGAGCTGATCGATGCGGGCGCGAAGTTCACGCAGGTACTGTGGAAAACAAAAGGATTCGGACTGGTTCACATCGCTGCGCTGAGCGGCAATCTCCCCTGCCTGAAGGTGCTTTCCGGCGCCGGGGCCGATCTCAATGCGAAAGGCGCCTTCGGGGTCACTCCGCTGATGGTTGCCGCCACCCAGGGTGATCCGTCGGTGGTGCGGTATCTCGTGGAGGCCGGCGCGGACCCGGCAGCCGAAACTGTCGGCGGAAGGAACGCCTTCGACTACGCGGCCGACTGGCCGCAGGTCATCGCCTATCTGAAGGGCATCGGTTCGGGCCCCGGAAGCTACAGGCGAATGCTCGACCAGGCGTTCGGCGCCGGTTCCTGATCCGCTCCGCTTACCGCTTTATGAAGATCGAAAGAGCCTGGATGCCGAGAACCGATACGATCGAGACGACCACCCCGGCTATGCAGACGCCGGCGGCCACCGCGACGAAGGTCTTCCTGCGGTCGAGTCCGAGAATCCACGCTCCGAGCGTGCCGGTGTAGGCGCCGGTTACCGGGAGCGGCACCGCGACAAACAGCATCACCCCGATATAGCCGTATCGGTCGACCTTCTCCTTCACCTTGTTCCTCGCGCGGTCGATTACCCGGTCGAAAAGCCGCCGGTAGGGCTCGAAACGATAGAAGAGCAGATGCAGCGTCGAGAGAAACAGGTAGACCACCGGCGCGACGAGGATGTTGAGGGCCGTACAGTAGAGAAAGGCGCCGACGATCGGGAATCCGTTCGCCAGCGCGAACGGTATTGCACCGCGAAGCTCCGAAACCGGAAGCAGGGCGAGTACTCCCGACCAGATAACAGTGTGAAGAGTCATTTTACGGGCGGCTCCTATTTCCGGTCGACGGGCTGGAAGCGAATTCTCAGCCAGCGGTTTTCAACCGAAGCTTTGGTCTTCCGGTAGAACCGGAGGAAGTTGGGTAACGAATAGTTTCTGCGCTGGTTCTTGTACTGGATCACCAGCTGATCGCCGTACTGGTCTGCACGCAGCTCGCCGTTCTCGAGAAAAGGAAGATGGATCTCAAGAACATAGTCCTTTCCATCGGGCCGGACCCTGTAGTTCTGCTGCGAAAAGAAAATCTCGGTCGGGTCCCTGTCGCCGTAGAGCGACTCGGCAACTCGTCGCAGCAGCTCCTGACCGAGGACCTCCTCGTGCATGTGCGGTATCCGGGTAATCGGCAGCGGATCGAAGCTCGACTCGACGTCTTCCAGGTACCTTTTCTGTGCCTCGACGTACCTTTGCCAGGGGCCGCCCTCCTCCGAATTGCCGTCCGGAAGCACACGGTTCATTATTGCCGCGTCCACCGCATAGCCGTACATCTGGAGATAGGTGTAGGCGCGTTTGGCCTCCTGTATTACCATCCGCTCCGGATTCATGACGATTCTCGCGGAGCTCTTTTCCGTGTCGGTCAGCACGTCATGAATACGGCCCAGTCTCCCGAACATGTCGTCGAGCTCCTCATACGCCTTGTCGACCGGCACGCCGGTGGTATTTCGCACAGTGGCGCCGATTGTCTTGAAGGCGAACTTTTGAAACGGCAGCGCGCGGGTCATCCACCACTGAGTCACTTGAGGCAGCGTCAGGAATGTGAGGGTCTCTCCGGTCGGCGCACTGTCGACGACAATGAGGTCGTAATCTCTCCGCTGGTAGTGCTGATCGAGCCACAGAAGGGCCGCAGCTTCGCCCATTCCCGGAATTGCCGCAAGCTCTTCGGCGGCAACTCTGTTGACCCCCTGGAACTTGAACACCATCAGCATGACCTCTCGAAGATCGGCCCACTGTTTCTTCATCGAATAGTAGAGGTCGACCTCCTGCGCATAGAGGTTGTCGGCTATTTTTCCCGGTTCGGGTCCCACATCGGCATCGAGCACATCCGCCAGACTGTGCGCCGCGTCGGAGGAGAGCACAAGCGTTCGGTAGCCGCGTTCTGCAGCCATCACCGCAGTTGCCGCGGCGCATACCGTCTTTCCGGCTCCGCCCTTGCCTGTGAACAGGATTATTCTATCGCTCATGGGTCTTCACCTAGAAGGTACCATAACCGCGCTGCGAATGGAATGCGCAGAGAAAACACCGAACCGCCGCCGGGCGTCGCTGTGATTGGATTGTTTCGGTGGCTGTGGCTATATTCTGTTCGATGTTCAAGTCCCGATATCGCCAGATCCTCTGGTTTTTCTGGCGCGTGATTGTCAGCGAGGCGTGGTGGGACATAGTTCTTCCCAGGATCGGCCTCCGTCGAATCTCGAACCGAACCCGCTTGGCGCGTCTTCGGCGGAAGGCCGCAAGTTTCCGGGAGCTGGCGGTCGAAATGGGCGGGGTTCTCATCAAGGTCGGCCAGTTCCTCTCCTCCCGCGTAGACGTTCTTCCGCGCGAAATCACGAGCGAACTCTCCGGTCTCCAGGACGAGGTGAAACCGGAAAAGTTCGAGGACATCCGTGCGGTAGTCGAGGCCGAGTTCGGAGTCTCACTTTCCGAGAAGTTCATCGACTTCGAGCCGGAGCCGGTCGCATCGGCCTCCATCGGGCAGGTACACCGCGCACGGATCTGCCGGACCGATGACGAGGGCAGACCCTGCCCGCCCGTCGTGGTGAAGGTGCAACGGCCGCGAATCCGTGAAATTGTGGAGGCGGACCTGGCCGCAATCCGCGTTGTCGGCGGGTGGCTCAGCCGATACCGTACGATCAACCGGCACGTAAACGTTCCCCAGCTCATCGAGGAGTTCAGCCGCACTCTGTATGAAGAGATCGACTACCTGAATGAGGGAAAGAACGCCGAGCGCTTTGCCAACAACTTCCGCCGTGCCCGAAGCATTCTGGTGCCGAGGATATTCTGGTCGCACACAACGCTCCGGGTCCTTACGCTCGAAGACGTAGGAGCGATAAAGATTGCCGACTACGCTGCAATCGAGGCGGCCGGAATCGACCGCCGCAAAGTTGCCACCAGGCTCGTCGACACCTACCTGCAGCAGGTCTTTGCCGACGGGTTCTTCCACGCCGACCCGCACCCGGGAAACCTCTTCGTTGTTCCGTCCGGAGAAGCTGCAGGCGGAGACACGTCGGAGTTCGGTATTGCATTCGTCGACTTCGGCATGACCGGTACCCTTCCAGCACGCACCTTCCGCGCGCTCAAGGACGTGCTCATTGCAGTTGCGACGCGGGACTCGTCACGTCTCGTCGGCGGCTTCGAGACGCTCGATGTGCTTCTGCCGGAGGCGGATGTGCAGGAGATCGAACGGGCAAGCCGGCGGGTCTTCGATGATGTGTGGGGCAAGTCGACGCGCGAAGTGGCCAACATGAGCATCGAGGAGGTACGGGCTTTCACCGAGGATTTCGGCGACCTGCTCTACCAGATGCCCTTTCAGGTTCCGGAGAACCTCATCCTGCTCGGTAGATGCGTTAGCATCCTTTCGGGAATGGCAACGGGTCTGGACCCGGATTTCAACGTCTGGCACAGCATTGTGCCCTACGCGCGAAAGTTAATGGAGGCCGAGGCTTCCGACGGCGATGGGCAGGCCTTCAGCGAGTTCAACCGGGTTGCCACCACGCTCGCCACGCTTCCCTCCCGGTTCGATGCGTTGCTGACACGGATCGATCAGGGCAAGGTGGAAGTTCGAACCCCCGAGCTCCGGTCGAGCCTCGCGCGAATAGACCGGGGAATCCGGAAATTGCCGGCGGCGCTCATCTTTGCAGCGTTCCTCTTTTCCGGAACGCAGTTCTACCTTGCAGGAGACGTCTGGACCGCCGCCGCATTTGGCGCGGTAGGCCTTCTTACGCTCCTGTGGCTTCTTTTCAGACGATAGGGGTCTCTATTCCCACTCGATGGTGGCGGGCGGCTTGCTCGACACGTCATAGACGACTCGTCCGACGAGACGGACCCTGTTGGTGATGAGAGAGGATATCTCGAGCAGGTCCTGCATGGGAAAGGGATAGACGTCGGCGGTCATGCCGTCGGCGGAGACGACCGCCCGAAGCGCGAGCACGTAGCCGTAGTGGCGCGCATCGCCGGTTACGCCAACCGACTGCACCGGAAGAAGCACACTGAACGCCTGCCAGATCCTGTCGTAGAGCCCGCGCCGCCGCAGCTCGGCAATGTAGATTGCATCCGCATCCCGCAGGATATCGCACTTCTCGCGCGTCACCTCACCGAGGATGCGCACCCCGAGGCCGGGCCCGGGAAATGGATGGCGGCCCACGATGGCGGCGTCCACTCCGAGGCGCCTGCCGAGGGCTCGCACCTCGTCCTTGTAGAGGGTACGGAGCGGCTCGATGAGCCTCCCCTCCTCACGCTTTCGCGCGACGAGCGGAGAGCGAACGTTGTGGTGGCTCTTTATGACCGCTCCCTTTTTCCCGACCCCGTGCCCGGACTCGATGAGGTCGGTGTAGAGCGTCCCCTGGGCGAGAAAGGCGTTTTCGATCGAAAATCCGTCCTCTCTTGCCGAACGGGCGATCTCCCTCTCCTGCACCGTCATGAAGAGGTCTCCGATGATGCGCCGCTTTTCCTCCGGATCGCGTACGCCGGCCAGCGACGAAAGGAACTCGTCGGACGCATCCACGATGTGCAGGTGGCGCGCGCCCAGCTTTTCGAGGCTCGCCGAAACCTCTGCGGTCTCGCCTTTGCGCATCAGCCCGGTGTCGATGTACATCAGATGGACCTTTTCATGGTCGAGCGCGTGCAGAAGAAGCGCCGCGACCACGGTGGAGTCCACACCGCCGGATATCAGCAGGAGCACGGACGCTTCGCCCGCTCGGGAGCGTACCTCGTCGGTGATCTCGTCGAGATACCGGTCGACCGACCAGTCCCTGGCGGCGCCGCAGATGCCGACCGCGAAGTTCTCGAGAATCTGCGTTCCATACTCGCAGTGACTCACCTCGGGGTGAAACTGGATGCCGACGAAGCTGCCTTTTTCGGCCGTTATGCAGGCGGGAAGCCCGTTGTCGGACTCGGCAACCAGACGGTATCCGGGGGCGAGCCTGCGGATGCTGTCGCCGTGGCTCATCCAGCTGGTGAAGCCTTCCGGCACCCCGCGGAAAAGCGGATGAGGTTCGGAAAACTGAAGCCGTGCGCGGCCGTATTCGCGCGCCTCACCGGCTTCGACCGAGCCTCCGTTGTCCTGCATGAGCCGCTGCAGCCCGTAGCAGATGCCGAGCACCGGGAGCCGGCCGCTGTAAACGCGGGAATCAGGCCGCGGTGCGTCGAGGTCGGTCACCGAGAAGGGCGATCCGGACATGACGATGCCCCGCACCCCCGAAAGATTGGTGTCGGTGAGCGGCGCATCCCCCGGCAGAATATCGGTATAGACGCCGAGCTCACGGATCCTCCGGGCGATCAGCTGTGTGGTCTGCCCGCCGTAATCGAGGATCAGGATTCTGTCCATGGATTCTCGCGAACGATGGTCTGCTCCCGCGCGTAACCGATCGAGACCATCCCGACCGGTACCCCGGTGTACTTTTCGATGTACGCCACGTAGTTTCGCGCTGCCTGCGGCAGCTCATCGTAGCTTCGAGCCTGGCCGAGCGGCTGTTTCCATCCCTGCACGGTGTCGAAGACCGGCTCGGCGCGTTCCAGTGCGCGTGCCGAGCTGGGAAAGATCTGCGTCTCCTTTCCGTCGATCCGGTAGGCGGTGCAGACCTTTATCTCACCCACGGTGTCGTAGACATCGAGGTGGGTCAGAACGAGGCTGTCGATGGAGTTGATGATGCAGGCGTATCGGAGCGCCACAAGGTCCAGATAGCCGCACCGCCGCGGCCGGCCCGTGGTGACCCCGTATTCCCGTCCGGTCTCCCTGACGAGCGCGTCGAGCTCCTTTTCGGTCTCCTGGGAGAACTCGGTTGGAAAGGGGCCGTTTCCTACGCGGGTGGAATAGGCCTTGAAAACGCCGAGCACCCGGTCGATATCGCGCGGTCCGATTCCGCCTCCGAGAGCGGCGCCCGCGGCGCCCGAGGTGCCGGAGGAGACGAAGGGATAGGTGCCGAGGTCGAGATCAAGCAGCGCTCCCTGGGCGCCCTCGAGCAGAATGCGGTGAGGACTGTGCTGGGTGAGAAACTCGGTGACGTTGACCGCGAGCGGAGCGAGCCGCGGCGCGTACTCTTCGAGAAACGAGCGGTCATCGGGCTCGATGTTCGCCATTGGATCCCTGTCGATGATGTCGATTACCCTGATGCCGTCGCGGTTCGCCTTGGCCGCATAGGTGATTCCGATGCCCCGGCCGGTCGTCCCGATGGGACGTTTGCGGCTCTTGTCCAGCTCGACGTCGCGCCGGCGGTAGCTCGGGATTACCAGGTGGGCGCGGTCGGAAACCAGCACCCTGCCCTTCCATTCCACCCCCTGAGACTCCAGCTCGGCGAGCTCCCGGAAAAGCGCCTCTGGGTCTATGACCATGCCGATGCCGAGAATCACCCTCTTTCCGGGGTACAGAATGCCTGACGGGATCAGATGCAGCTTGTAGGTCTTGTCTTCGTGAACGATCGTATGTCCGGCGTTCGCGCCGCCGGAGAACCGGACGATGACCTCAGCCTGCGAGGCGAGGAAATCGACAATCTTTCCCTTTCCCTCATCGCCCCACTGGGCGCCGATCACAACAACATTCATCCGGTAATTCACCTCTACCTGGAATAGTTGGGCGGCTCCTGCGTGATGGACACATCGTGCACATGGCTTTCGCGCAGCCCGGCGGGGGATATCTTAACGAATTTGCGGTAATGCCGCAATTGGTCGAGATTTTTGCACCCGGTATAGCCCATACCCTTCTGAAGCCCTACAACCAGCTGGTGGAGGAAGGGCTTGAGCTCGCCCTTGTAGGGTACGCGACCCTCGACCCCCTCCGGTACCGGGTCCTCGCCCTCTGCTATCTGGTAGCGGTCACCCGATCCGCGGCGAATCGCAGCGAGCGAGCCCATGCCGCGATAGGTTTTGAATATCCTGCCCTCGAATATGATCTCCCTGCCGGGCGCCTCGCGCAATCCGGCGAAGAGGTTCCCGATCATCACCGCGCTCGCGCCGCCGGCAATTGCCTTGGTGATGTCGCCCGAATACTTGATACCGCCGTCGGCGATCACCGGTATGTCCTTCCTGTCGGCCTCTTCCACCGCCCACATCAGCGCCGAAAGCTGCGGCACACCGATTCCGGCAACGATCCGGGTGGTGCATATCGATCCAGGCCCGACTCCCACCTTGATGGCATCGGCGCCGGCTCCGATGAGACGTTTCGCGCCCTCCCGCGTGGCGACGTTGCCGCCGATCACCGGCACGTCGAACCGGGATTTGATGTCGGTAATCGCGCGCTCGATGTTCTGTGAGTCACCGTGTGCGGCGTCCAGGACGATGAAGTCCACGCGGTTCTTGAGGAGCAGCGGAACCCTGCGGTCGATATCGAAGGGGCCTATCGCTGCCCCGACAAGGAGGCGGCCCGCAGCGTCGGTTGCAGCGTGCGGAAAACGTTGATGCTTCTCGATGTCCTTGACCGTTATGAGGCCGGTAAGCCGGCCGTCGCCGTCCACAACCGGCAGTTTCTCTATCTTGTGGCTGTTGAACTTCTCCTGAGCGCTTTCGATAGTAGGCATTCCTGAAACCACAACCGGACTCGCGGTCATCACCTCGCGGACGAGGAGCCGGTCATCGCTGCAGAAACGCATATCCCGGCTGGTGATTATACCGCAGAGCTTTCCTGCCTTGAGCACCGGTAGCCCGGAGATGTGGTGATCGTTCATCAGCGCGCGGACCTCGGACACCGGGTGGTCCTCATCTACCGTAACCGGCGCCTCGATGACCCAGTTCAGGAAGCGTTTGACCCGCGAAACCTGCTCCGCCTGTTCCTGCGGCGTCATGTTGCGATGTATGACCCCGGCTCCGCCCTCGAGCGCAATCGCGATTGCAAGCTCGTATTCCGTTACCGTGTCCATTGCAGCCGAGAGAATCGGCACATTCAGCCGCACGTCGCCCACCAGGCGCGTGCCGACCTCCGTCTGTCCGGGCATGAAATCCGAGTACGACGGCAAAAGCAGCACGTCGTCGTAGCTGAGTGTCTCCTCCACAATCATATGGCGCTCCCCTCCCTGAGCTTCGTCATTTTCTCCCGGTAGCGGCTGCCGAGCTCTCTGGCCTTTTCGGCTGCCCTGCCGGTGTAGAGTGCAGGCTTTGAAAAGAAGCTGTCGGGGTCTTCGTAGCCAACCCGCTTCAGCCCGCTGCAAAGCGCTTCCCAGACAGCGCTGTTTTCGCGAAGGGCGTCGATAAGCGGTCTCCCGCTCTCCTCGCAATCGAGGGTAAGACGACGCACGTCCTCGTGCGCCTCAGGCATTCCCGCAAGCGAAAGCAGGATGTAAGCGGGCTCTGCGAGCACCATGTCTCCTGCGCGAGCCAGATTCTCCTCGAGCCGGCCGCCGTTCACGCGGAGCCCCTCGAGCACGGCGAGCATGCGATTTGCCGCCGCGCTGAACCCGGCCAGGTAGTCGGCGACGAAACGGGATGAGGCAGAGTTGGTGAGGTCCCGCTGATGCTCCGAAATCTGGTCCATGTAGAACGTGAGCACCCGGGGCGAAAAGGCCTTCCACAGGCTTTTCACGTGCTCGCAGTTCCAGGGATTACGCTTCTGCGGCATCGTCGAGGAGCCCACCTGCCCTGCCGCGAAGTGTTCGCGCACCTCGTCGATCTCGGAGCGCTGGAGGTTTCGGAGGTCGTCGGCGAGGTTTGCGATGATGCCGAAGGCGACGTTGACCTCGAGCAGCAGCCGCAGCAGGTACTCCGGCTCCACCAGCTGCGTGGAGTGCTCCGAAGGGGTGAGACCGAGCAGCTCCAGGAAGCGGCGCTCGAAGCCGGCCGGATCGTCTGAAACCATGCTCATCGCATTGTAGGCGCCCACCGCACCGGCGAGCTTGCCTCGGAGATGCGCGCTGCGCTGCGCAAGCTCTTCGATCGATTTGCCGAGCCGCGCGACGTACTCGGCAACGGCGAAACCGAAGGTGATGGGTACCGCGAACTGACCGTGCGTCCGGCCCACCTGGACTGTGGATGCGTGCTCTTCGGCAAGCCTGCACAGCTCGAGCTCGAGGTCGGCCAGAAGCGGGATGATGACCTCCCGCATCGCGCCCCCCACGCGGAGTGCTGCCGCAGTGTCCAGGATATCGACCGAGGTTGCCCCCAGATGCACAAAGTGCCGGACTTCAGCCGGCACTTTGCGTTTGATTACGTTCACCATCGCACGAACGTTGTGCTGCGTCTTCGCCTCCTCGGCGTACACCTCGGAGGGAGTCACCTCGTCGGGAAGCGAACGGATGATTCTCGAAAGCTGCGGGGTGAGCAGTTTTTGAGCCGCGAGGTGAGCTTCGAGCAGCGCAGCCTCCACGCGGATACAGCTGCCTGCCACCGCCTCTTCGGAAAGATGGTCGGCAAGCCGATCGAACAGCTTTTCATTTGCCTGGTAGTAACGATGGTCGAGTGGTGAGAGGTTTCGGAAAACGTTCCGGGTCTCCATATCCCATTTTGCCAGACAGCCTCCTCTTTGTCAAAGGGGCTCTGGAACTTCGACGGCAAATGCGCAATAATCGGCGCATGAAACTTCGCCGGTCGACGCTGCTGCTCTTTACTTCAGGCCTGCTTCTCGTCGCCCTTCTCGCCGTTTCCTGCGGCAGCCGGACCAGCCGGTCCGGCTCGAGCGGTCAGATCATTGTCCCGAAGCCTGCCGAAGGCATGAGCTTCGGCTCGAGCATTTCCAGTGCAGAAAACAGGTCGCGGCCGCCGGAAGAGATTCCGCCGGTCAAGGTCCCGCTGGGGCCCGACTACCTCGTGCAGCAGGTCATCGACCAGAATCTCGATCTCGACGACATGGACGAGCAGATAGTCGTCTTCAAGCGCCGCGAGGGTGCGCATCCGGCAAATCACACCGCCGGACAGTCTGCGGGCACGC
>CAZNYW010000053.1:21250-30054 GCA_964577375.1 uncultured Spirochaetales bacterium
GGCACGCAGCCCGCGAATCCGCAGACTGCTGACCCGCGAGGCGCAGCAGCGCAGCCTGCGGCTCCGGCAGCTGCAGCCCCGCAGGGTACCGCAGCAGGGAGCGGCCCGGGAGGCGGCACCACCTCGGCGGCCGGGCAGAACGGTGGTTCCCAGCTGCCTGCGACCAACGGCCCCGCCGACGCGGAGGGCACGCCGATCGGCGTCTCAGGCACGGCGGTGAATGCAGGCGAGACCGTTCAGGATCTCGAGGCGCGGACTGCAAACGACAACATCTGGATAATGGTCGTCGACTTCGACACGGTCCGCAACACCTATGTGGTTTCGTGGGAGGCTCCCACGCTCGCCACGAACATCCGAACGTTCAAGGTGCAGGTGATGGACCTTCTCGGTGACCACAATCTGGAAATCGTATGTCAGGGTCTGAACGCCAGGGGCGAGCAGACGATCGACGTATTCAAGAGAGTCAATTCCCCCTCCGGACTGGGATTGAAGTACCAGAACATCCTGTCGCTCGCCTCCGACGGGAGCACCGATATCCAGCAGGTCGACCGGTCCGATGCATACCATTCCGCACAGGCGCTCGGAAAGAGCTATCCGATCATCACCCTGACCCGCGACAAAGATTCTTCAAACCCTCTCGATATGATCCGTACCACCTACTTGTATCGCGCCCAGGAGGGCAAGTACGTGAAGGGCGTGACCGAGCATGTTTCCGGCAGCCGGATCGAGCAGGCTCAGCTCAGCGATCTCTACAACGGGACAGCCGACACTTTCGAGGATTTCCTGAACGGGCCCTGGTACAAGGCGAACGGTTCAGGAACTGCCTCCAATTCGGGCCAGCCGACAGCGCAGTCGGTGGACATCATGTTCTACAACCGGCACGGCCGCGAAATCACCTTCGCCCACGGAGAGGTCGAGCAGTCCTTCACCATCGAGGAGTCCTACAAGACCGCATTCCAGCGCGGCATCCAGCTCAAGATACGGAACGACGCGATTCCGACGATGCGTGAGTTCGCCGCAATCAGCGTTCCGGCTCTCGACACCATCATCGTGGCGGTTCAGGGTGACGACAGCTGGAACGGGACCTATAAGAGGCTGAGCGGCGGGCTCCATCAGGCGCTTCTTTCCAACGGACAGGCGGGCGTCAGCATCGCGAAGCTCGACCTCTCGGGCCTCTACAAGGACGACAACGGCACTGAGATCTTCTTCTCCTCGCCGCGGTTCACCATCCGGGAAAACGGCAGCGAGCGAAACGGTGAGTTCCTTGTCTACGCCGACGGCAAGCAGCGAGTGCTCGAGCTGCGCATCCTCTCGGAAACGGGACAGGTCGAGCAGCGGAGACTCTATATTGTGGAATACAAGGAAGAGAGCTCCAAGAGCCAGATCGTACGGATACTCAACATGACGCCGGCGGTAGTGAGCGTCCACGGTTTCGAGCCTCTGAACAATCAGGTGAACCGGTTCGAGCAGATCGAGCGTCGCGAGCAGCCGGGATCGCAGAAGCCAAAGGGACAAAGCTAGTTCGAAACTATGAACCCCTCGTAACCATCTCCGCGCAGCTGCAGCAGGAGCTTCTGCTCCGCCTCCTGCAGCGTCTCTGCGCCTGAGACCTTCACCGGAAGGAGTACCTGGTAGTAGTGATCGTTTCCCACGGTGGCGCTGTGGATCTCCGGCCTGTAGCCTTTTGCCGAGAGCTCCTGCACGAGCGACTCGGCGTTGGCCTGCTCGCGAAAGGAGCCGGCCTGTATTGCGTGTGAGAGCGATGCTGCAGTCTCTGCGGAATCCGAGCCCGCCGTCGTCGAGGACGCCGTTGGCACGCTCGCCGGGGCCGTTACGGAGGCGGTATCCGCCGCCGGAGGTGGAGAGGCCCCGTTCTGCTCGCCCGGCGGGGATGGCGCCTGCGTGACGGCAGTCTGAGGACCGCTCACCGCGCCGGGGTCCGCCTCCAGCGGAGCGAGCATGCGTGAAGGGCTCGGAAGGTAGGTGACCGGCGGGAGCGAGGCACCAGCGGCATCGCCGAGCAGCTCGGTGCAAAGCGCGTATTCAGGGCTGTTCGGATAGCGCGATTTCAGGGCGTCGCGCGCTTTGCCAGCGGCCTCGAAATCTCCTGCGGCATTCGCCGACTCAGCTATGAAGAGTAGCACCTCCGGCCCCGAGGCGGGGTCGTCGAGAAGCGGTGCTGCCCTCCGGTATCCCGATTCGGGGCCGTTCTCTTCGGCATCGACGCGTGCGTTCAGCAGTTGAGCTGCAATCACCAGGCTGCGCGCGGGCGCGCTCTTCGCGCTTCCGAGCGCGTTCACGATTATCTGCGCGCGGCCCGCGGCCTCCTTCGGCTTTCCGAGCTCGAAGAGAAGCTGCGCGGAGCGGAGAAGGCTGTGGTAATCCTTCGCTCCGGAGCTTTCGAGATAGGACATTTCGTAGTACTGCTGCGCGCTGTCGAGGTCCCCGGCAAGCTCCGCAGCTGTGCCAATCGCAACATAGACCGCGCTCCGGTCGGCCGCATTGTGCAGAGCTTGCACGCCGGTCTTGAGCAGCTCGATTCCCTGTCCGATGGTGGGGGCGATCTGGGCGGCGTGGAGCAGGGTTTCCAGGTACGCGGCAGAGTCCTTGTTTGCAGTCAGCCAGGATTCGTAGGCGTCGAACGCGGCGGAGGCCTTTCCCGCCTTCTCCAGGCTGCGCGCCTGATCGAGCGCGGAGGGGGCCGGCCCGGACTGGGCTGCTGCGGAGAACGGAACGGCGAGAGCGGACAGCGCGGCAATCGCGGCTGCCGCAACTGCCGCGCGCATGATGCCGATGCTATTTCTTGCTTTTCTTTTCGGCTCTTTTGCGTCGTCTGGAAGTTTCGGGACTGGAAGAAGATTCTGCATCAACAGCTGCTCTTTGCGTTGCATCGCCCGTAGACGATTCGTTTAAGACGTCGGCACCGACGCTGTACCGGTCGGAGGCGGAACCCGCGTTGTCCGTCTTCTTACTTTTCGGTTCGCTGAGCGCTTTCTTTGAGCGGCCCCGCTTCGATCTTCCGATCGAAAACGGAAGGACTATGAGCGCGCCGAGCAGAAAAGCCACAAAGAGGCTCACGAAGATGGGTACCTTGTGAACGGTGTAGAAAACGAAGGAGATGTCACTATCGTTCCCGATGTTGAATCCCGCGAAGAGCACAAATATCGCGAGAAAGAAAAGAAACAGGACCAGGCGCCACGGCATTGGCGTATCTCCTTTCGGCAGTTTTCGTCGCTGTGGAATGATTATCCCCGGGACCGCAGACCTTTGATGAACTTGTAGAGGCTGACCCCACCGGCCACGAGAAGCCCGATTCCGGGAAGGGTGATCAACCATCCGGCACCAAGCAGACCCTTGAGAATGGTGAGGATACCGGCACCGGCAGTGATGCCGCCCGCGAGCTTGTCGTCCTTCGAACGTGAGGTGATGGCCAGACCGATTGCGGTCAGCACACCGCCGATGATTATCGCCGGAATGGTTGCGCCGGTAAAAGCGCCGAGAATAAGGAGGCCCACGCCGCCGCCAATTCCGCCGACAGCCTTCATCCCCTGTTTCACAAGTACTTCCCGCGGCACTATTTCGTTCATCGCTCTGCTACCTCAAGCAAATAATAACGGTTTAAGGTCCGATCGTAAAGAACGTCCCGAGTCAGTGACGGAAGCTGCGCTGACCGGTGAAGACCATTGCGGCACCGTGCTCATTGCACGCCTCGATCGACTCGAAATCGCGGACAGATCCGCCCGGCTGTATCACTGCAGTGACCCCTTCGGAGAGTCCCACGTCTATCCCGTCGCGGAAGGGGAAGAACCCGTCGGAGACCATGACGCTTCCGGCAACCCCTCCCCGGTTCTCCGCGACCTCGGCGTCGATCTCGAGCCTGCGATCCTCTTCGGCGAGCTGATTGTAGGGCACCGAGTAGCGAAGCCACGAAATCCGGTCCGCCATCTTGCGGTAGGCCTTGTCGCGCGCAATCTCTGCGACGCCGACGCGGTCCTGCTCGCCGGTGCCGATACCAACGGTGATGCCGTCGCGAACGTAGATCACCGAGTTGCTTGTCACGCCCGACTCCACGAGCCAGCCGAAGATCATATCCCTTCGCTCCTGCTCGTTGGGCTCGCGCTCGACGCGGTACTGCTTTCCCCTGTACTCTGTCTGCGCCGGCTGGAGCTCCTCCGGCGCGAACACCCGCGGGGCGTAGGACCACTGCACGATGATGCCGCCGTCGATCAGGCTCTTGAAGTCGACTACGCGCGCGCCGACGTAGGCTTCCAGCCGGTCCATGTTGCCGATCCGCATGATGCGAAGATTCTTTTTCTGCCTCAGGACATCGAGAACGCCCTCTTCGTAGTCCGGAGCAACCACCACCTCGGAGTAGGTCTCCGCAATGCGCTCGGCGGTCTCCAGGTCGACCGACCGGTTGAGGGCGACCGCTCCACCGAAGGCGGCGATTCTGTCTGCAAGGTAGGCGCGTTCGTATGCCTCGGCGAGCGTCAGGCCGATTGCTGCGCCACAGGGGTTGTTGTGCTTGATGATCACCGCGCAGGGATCCGCCGAGAAGTAACGAAGGATGTTGAGCGCGCTGTCTGCGTCGGTGATGTTGATCTTTCCAGGATGCTTTCCGGACTGCAGAAGCTCGATGTCCGAGGCAAGATGTTTCCCGGGGACAATCGAGCTCACTTCACCGAGAACAAGATTGCCGTTTGCGGGGCGGTAGAGGGCGGCCTCCTGATCGGGATTTTCACCGTAGCGCAGACCGCGCTTCTCTCCGCCGATCTTCCACTCGACCTTCTCGTAGCTCAGCGTCTGGCGGCTGTTCCCGGAATCGACGAACGATATTTCCATCCGTTCCGGAAAGAGATCTTCGTTGATGTCGCGGTAGATGGAAGAGAGGCGTTTTTCGGCCATCGGTTTAGCTCCTCAGTTCTGCAGAACGTACGCGGCTGATTCCAGCTTTGCGCCGGCGAGATAGTCGGCGATCGCGCGGTCATACTCGGCGGTGTGACGGAAGGTCTTCGCCGCGTACGCAAAACGGGTCTCGAGGCTCACCCGGGCATCGTTTTCTGCAAGCTCGGCGAGCAGGCGGCCGTAGTCGTCCGGCGAACAGCAGCTCACCACCCGCAGGAAGTTCTTGGCGGCGGCGCGCAGCATCGTCGGGCCGCCGATGTCGATGTTTGCTCGAGCCTCTTCGACCGTGGTGCCCTCCTTCGCGGTCACGCTCTGGAACGGGTAGAGATTCACCACCACCAGGTCGAAGGTGATGCTCTCGGTGCGCTTCAGGTCGCTCTGGTGCGCGTCGTTGTAGGTTTCGCTCAGGAGTCCGAGGTAGATCCGGAAGTCGAGCGTTTTCACAAGACCGCCCTGCATCTCCGGCTGTCCGGTGTAGTCGGAGACGGCAACCAGCCTGCTTCGCAGCTTTTCCGCCGCATACTGCGGCTGTTCCAGCAGGCGGGAGAGCGTTTCGAAGGTGCCGCCGGTCGAGTAGATGCGCACCTGCGGATGAAGCCGCAGCAGTCCGGGCACGAAGACTTCCAGGTTCCGCTTATCGGCAACGCTTATTATGACGTTTCTGATCGCAACCCGGTCGTCTACCCTGCTGACCCTGTTGAGTTTCATCGTCACCTCCGACTGTCGTTCTCAATCGATGAGGCCGAGCGAGCGGTCTCCCCGCTCGAGATAGGCGTAGGCATCGTGATTGTGTATGCTCTCCGCGTTTTCCGCCTCGACACTGAACCAGGGAAATTCGGCAAATCGTTCGATTCCGACGCAGACCTCGCGCACCAGATCCTCCACGAACACCGGATGGTCGTAGGCGTACTCGGTAATCTCCTTTTCATCCTCACGCTTGAGCAGGGTGAAAAGCCCTCCGGAGGCGGAGTGCTCGATTATGTCGATCACGTCCTCGATCCAGAAGAAGGGTCCGAGCTTGAGCCGCACCCGAACGATACCGCGCTGATTGTGCGCTCCGCGGTCCGAGATGTCGCGCGAGCAGGGACAGAGCGTCAGCACCGGGACCTGTATGCCGACGTAGAAATCGCGGCGGGTCCGGGTGACCTGTCCGAGGTACTGGCAGGTGTACTCCATGAGGCTCTTTTCGCCCGATACCGGCGCCCTTTTTTCCATGAAGTAGGGAAAGGATACTTCAGCGTAGGCGTCCTCCGCTTCCAGCGATTCACGGATGGTGTCGAGCATCGACAGGAAGCGCGGCATGCCGAGATTTTCGTAGTACTGCTGGAACACCTCGATGAAGCGGCTCATGTGGGTGCCCTTGAAATGGTGCGGCAGGTCGGCATAGAGCTGCACCGTCGCCGTGGTCCGCTGTGTTTTGTTCTTCTTGTCAAGGACGGTAATAGGATAGCGGAGATTCTTGACGCCGACCTTCTGCAGCGGGATGTTCCGCTCGTCGGGCTGCCCCTGAACGTCGATCACGACGCGGCCCCGGCGGCCGCCGCTGAGCGCTCCGCAGCTGCAACAGTGTTGTACATGAGCATGGTGATCGTCATCGGGCCCACCCCGCCGGGCACCGGAGTGATCACGCCTGCCACTTCTGAAACCTCGTCGAAAGCAACGTCGCCGACGAGCCGGTACCCCCTTTTTCTGGAGGAGTCAGCGACGCGGTTGACGCCTACGTCTATTACCGTCGCGCCGGGCTTGACCATGTCGCCGCGGATCAGCTCCGGCCTGCCGGCGGCTGCGACGAGAATGTCGGCCGTCCGGGTGTGGGCGGCGAGATCCCTGGTGGACGTGTGGCAGACGGTCACGGTGGCGTTGGCCTCCGCGCCCCGCTGGATGAGCATGTTTGCGAGCGGTTTTCCGACGATGGTGCTGCGCCCGACGATTACTACGTGGGAACCGGGTATCTCGACGCCGCTTTCGGTCAGCATCTTCAGAATGCCGTTCGGCGTGCAGGGTAGAAAGGTGGGCCTGCCGAGCATGATGTTCCCGAGGCTCATCGGATGGATGCCGTCGGCATCCTTTTCAGGCGATATAGCGACGATCACCCGTTCGGGATTGATCTGCGGTGGCAGCGGCAGCTGCACGAGAATTCCGTGAATTCGCGGATCGCCGTTGAGCTTTTCCACAAGTGCGAGCAGCTCGGACTGGGTGATCAAATCCGGGAGCCGGTGCTCTTCGGAGTGCATGCCGAGCTCCTCGCTCGCACGCCCCTTTCCGGTAACGTAGGAGATGCTTGCAGGATCCTCACCCACGAGCACCACCGCAAGGCCGGGAACCACGCCTTTCGCCTTCAGAGCGTCGATGCGCACCCGCAGCTTCTCCCGCAAAGATGCCGCAATCGGCTTGCCTTCAATGACTCTGGCGCTCATCGGCCTGCACCTCTCATGCCCAACACATGTATCATAAATGGCATTATTGATAAAGGAGGTGCGAAGTGTTACTATTTTCGCATCACAGAGCGCAACAATAAGGGGAAATAGTTGATCAAACGTCGTTTGCGGCCGCTCGCGGTCTTCATCATTGGTATGTTCGTACTCGGTGTTTCCGCCTTCGCGCAGGATCAGACCCCGTCCCAGCCGCCTCAGACGCCGAGCAAGCCGACCAAACCGGTTGCATCCTACAATCTCGGTGATCAGATGCTCGCGATCAATCTGGGGCTCTTTGTGCCGATGTTCTTCTACGGCGGCCCCAGCGGCGTAACCGGAACCAATCTGTCGCTCGGCGGCACCGGCTCGATCATGTGGAGCTCATTCCTCGACAACAACTGGGCCCTCGGATTCGATGTCGGCGGGGCGTTCGCCTTCAGCCCGAACGCGCGGGCGCTCTTCCTGGTTTCGATTACGCCGCGCATCTCCTATGTTTTTCACAGCTATCCCTTCGATTTCCCGGTATTTCTCGAAGCAGGGGTCGATTTCGCCCGGCTTCAGGAGAACTTCAAGACCGATCCCATAATAAAACCGGGGGCATCGTTTCTCTGGAACTTCAACAACAACTGGGCATTCGGATTGAACGCCGTGTACTGGTGGATCCCGCAGATCTATACCGGCGCAGTGGTGAGCTCTTCCGAGACGCGGTACGGCAATTTTCTCGATATCACTCTGTCTGCCCTCTACCACTTTTAGGAGCGATTCATGAAGCTTCGCAACGCGGCCGCACTTGCAGCTCTTGTCCTCGCCGGGCTCACCGGCATCTCCTGCACGCAGGGAACGTTCGGCATCTTCGCAAGCCTCCAGCGTGAAACAAAGATCCTCGACCGCGGCCTCGACAACGGGCTCACACCGGTGCAGATGGTCGTGACCGGCGCCGGACCCACGGACAACTACTTTCTTGCAGCAGGCGTCCTCTACGAGCGGCCCCGGGATCCGGCGAACGGCGTATCCTGGACGGTGGTTGCACCGCCTGCCGGTATGCACTATGTGAACGGCGTTGCGATTATCGGCGGGAACCTGGTGGCTTCCTACTATACGAGCTCGACGAGCAGCATCGACGGCGCAGTCTACTACCGGCCCGACGATCTCAGCTCGCCGTGGCAGAAGTCGGATCTATTCACTAACGGATCGACTGTATTGAGCATCGGGCAGCTCTTCTCGGATACGACGAGCGGTGTATACGCTTCGGTGCAGAGCGGCACCAACACATACACCCTCTACTACAGCGGCGCGGGGAGCAGTTTCAGCCCGCTTACGACTCCGCCTTCGTTCTCGGCGCCGGTCATCGACGCCACCAACGATGGAGCAACGACAAACTGGTTTGTGACCGCCTCCAACATCTACACTGGTGACCAGACTGGGGTGTCAGCGATGAATCCTGCGGTCGGGACGACCGGTTACAGCTCGTTCGGCGGGATCTGG